>NZ_CAIY01000054.1 GCF_000350105.1 Richelia intracellularis HH01 | reverse complement strand
ATATATAAAATAATTAAGATTAGGAAAATCATTATTGTATTGGGCAAAATATTAAATTCTATGGCAAAATTACTTAAAAGAATATATAGTGAAGTTGCAAAGTAAAATCAAATATTTACTTTATTATTCTGTAATTTTTGATTCTATTGTAGTTATTTTTTTGGATAATATTTTTGATTCTCATATTTATAATTATTCAGTTAAATAATTTTTCCAAAATACAATTTTTATTAATATCGAGTTGATTTTTGTGAATTTATTGATTATTCGCTGTTGTTATTTTATAGTCTCTATTAAGAGGAGTATCCTAAAATAAAAATAGATCGGTAACCTAATGATTAATTACTACTGAAAATAATTATATCTGGTAATTCGATTCAGGAGTTTACTGGTGCTAAATTCAACTATGTTTTTGCTTTTTTCATTTTTATAATTGCATCGATAATCTCTATCTTGAAAATTGAACAGGACTTTTTAAGATGTTTAATGTTTATCAATGCTATTAGTGTAGCAAAAATAGAACCTATCAGGAATAATTGATACCATTTTTATAAGAATATGATATCTAATTTATGAAGGTTTTCCATTAGCATAAAAATAATTTTTCAAGACTTACTCAAGCTCACCTTTATGCTAGTTAGTGGCGTATTGTCAGTTTTTGCTAGTTATTTATTTATCGATATTTTACATATTTGAATGGCGGAATAGATAATGCAAAACTATAAAATTTATACTTTTACCATTTTGTTAATTTTTTTATCAGACTAGTTCGTGAGTGAACATAGATATTTTTAGAATTAGAAAATACCCCAGCTTATATAAACATAATGGAATTATAATGAGCGTCTTCTCACCTATTATTTGCAAGTATTTTTAATTCAGAAGTCATGTAATATCCATAGACTATTATGCCATTATCCTAGTATCTAGACTAGAGCAGAAAACGAAGTGGAGATATTTTTATTAATCTACCATTACATAGGAGAATTATTATGGATTTTTTTTGTATTGAGCTAAGTTAACTTAATTACATTATTATGAGTAGGATGATTAGTATTAAATACTAACTATTTATAGCTTATAGCTTTTCCATAAATACTAAAAAATATGAAGTATAGATTGATATTTGAAGACATTACTTTTATCATCCATACCTCAAAAGTTAACGTACTAATTAAGACTAAGTAGAAAGTTTTTTCTACCCTGTGATATACCTTTAAAACTAAGCTATAAATCTCTTTGCTTCATGCTATAAATAGCAGCAAGGATTTCTCAAATACTTAAACTTTCATAATCGCTATTACGAGTATCCTAGTTACTCCAGGTGGTATGAAATGAAAATGTTAAGTATATATTCATATTACAGGAAAAAATGAGCAATAAAGATTATTAAATAAATATAGTTTAAAATTTGAATGATGGGATAAAATAAATAATCAACACCATAGTGTTCCCTTAGCCCCAATAATAATTACCATACAATTGCACTTATAACTGGTAAATAGCAAATATTATCACCATAAAAATGATGATTTCGATGCAATAAGCTCTATGCTGGCAAAAATTGCTATTATTATAATAGGTAGAATTTTTTGTAAATAAATATTATATTTTTTGATGAATCTCCACTACGCTCTTTTATTGACAGTTCTAATATTAGTTGTTGGTACTATTATTTATTTAATTACTCCCCGCAGCTATAAATCGTCTGAGACAGTAGCAAATTCCTACAATGCATGGACTCAAGACGGTATTCTGGAATTTTATTGGGGTGAACATATTCACTTGGGTCACTATGGTGTACCTGTAAGACATAAGAATTTTTTGCAAGCCAAAGCTGACTTTGTTCACGAAATGGTTGCATGGGGAGGCTTATATAAATTACCTAGTGGTACCACTGTGTTGGATGTGGGTTGTGGAATTGGTGGTAGCAGTCGTATCCTAGCAAAAGACTATGGGTTTAATGTTAAAGGAATCACAATTAGTCCAAGGCAAGTACAACGAGCAACAGAATTAACTCCTAAGAATATTACTGCCGAATTCCAGCTTGGTGATGCCTTGGCACTATCTTTTCCTGATAACTGTTTTGATGTAGTTTGGTCAGTTGAAGCTGGTCCTCATATGCCGGATAAGGCTAAGTATGCTCAAGAAATGATGAGGGTTTTAAAACCCGGAGGTATATTAGTGGTGGCCGACTGGAATAAGCGAGATGATAGTCAAACCCCACTGAATTTTTGGGAGAAACTAATAATGCGTCAATTGTTAGACCAGTGGTCTCATCCAGCTTTTTCCAGCATTGAAGGATTTTCTAAACAAATAGCAGGAACTGGGTTAGTTGAAGGAGAAGTAATCACTGCCGACTGGACTCAAGAAACTCTCCCTTCTTGGTTGCAATCAATTTGGCAAGGGTTTATCAGACCAGAAGGCTTAATAAAGTTTGGTTTTACAGGATTTATTAAATCTTTAAGAGAAGTACCTACCATATTACTCATGCGAATTGGATTTGGCAGTGGTCTTTGTCGATTTGGAATGTTTCGTGCTGTTAAGTCTTAACCTGTGAATAAATGAATCTAAATTTTGATAGCTGCAATCTTAATATCTAGAAGACCAAAGATTTGTTAATAAATTCATACCAAGAAATATACTTATAAAAATAACTGGGGTGAGTCAGATAATTCCCAGTTTTTTTTAATTAGCTAAGACCCTTTTGCAGGGCTATATACCCATATCATTTTGTCACATATGGGACAGTTGATTACATATTTTTGAATTATTTTAAAGTAGGATTAATTTCAAAACTCTTTTAAATTTCTATAAACAGGAAATTAAATTAATATCACTTAGGGTACTACATATCAAAATAAGATGCGGTAATTATGTTAAAGGATATTTATTGTAGATTTTGGCCAAATCTTTTCAGTATTAGTATTGACCAAACTTTCATATTTTTAATTTAAAGGTGATTTTCTCTGCATAAAAAATGAAAAATTCTTATTTCCATTTAGTTTTTAGACTTAATCTTTTTATATTTTTACTATCTTTTACCCAAAATTAATACTTAACTTTGAATCAAAATAATAGAATAAACAAATAAATGAAATTAACTGAAGAATATCAGTTGTTATTTTATACAAACTTAATCTAAATGAAAAGATATCATGAAAAGTGAAATTACTATAGTTGGTGCTGGTATAGGTGGTTTAAGCCTGGCCCTTGCCTTGGAACAAAAAGGCATTAATTTTCGCCTATATGAGCAGGCAAATTCTTTTGAAGCCTTGGGATATGGTATTCAAATAAGTCCCAATGTCGTTCATATACTAGAAAAACTGGGCCTTAAAAAGCAATTGGAGAGATTATCCCATATCTGTCTAGGTTTCCAGCTACGTTCTTTTAACACAAATAAAATCCTAGCGGAGTGGAAACTTGATAACAAAACACCTTATTACCAATGTCGGCGGGCAGATTTACACCAGTTATTATTTGATATGATTCAAAACAAAGGTAGAATTTACTTCTCACAATGTTTAGAGTCTTATGAGCAAAAAGATAATCACTTATATCTTCACCTGAAAAATCAAGGATCAATAACAGCACAAGCAATGGTAGCGGCAGATGGTATAAATTCTGTCATAAGGCAGTCACTCTTCCCTCAATATCAAGTAAGATATTCTGGTTATTCTGCATATAGAGTGATATTACCATTTCATAGAAAATACCACTTTTTGTGGGGTAAGGCAACAGTTTGGATGGGTAAAAATCACCATGTCGTAGTATACCCCAATGGGAATGAACAAAGCCCAGAATCTTGGCTTAACTTGGTATTAGTAATCAAAGAGAGAAAATCCAATGACCAAAGTTGGTCTGTTCCAGCAGATAAAACTGCCTTGGCTCAGGATTTTGCTAATCATTCTAATGAACTCAATTTAATTTTAGAAGATATGATAGAAAGCCCAGAACCTTGTTTCAAATGGGGTTTGTTTATTCATGAACCATTACCTTATTGGTCGCAGAGCAAGGTAACCTTGTTGGGGGATGCAGCTCATCCAATGCTGCCGTTTCAAGCCCAGGGAGCAGCTATGGCAATAGAGGATGCTTATGTATTAGCCCAATACTTATCTAATGAGAAAGAGATGGTAGAAGAATCTTTTATTAAGTATGAACAAGCCCGAATGAAACGTACGGGTGCAGTACAAAGATTATCCAGAAGGAATGCTGATATATTTCATGCTTCAGGAATAAAAGCATTGACAAGAAACCTGATTTTGGGTTTAGTATCTGCAATTATGCCTAGTTTGCTTAATAAAAGAACTGCTTGGATTTATGATTATAAAATAGAAAATTCTTAAACTAAGTATACTTTATTTGGTATCTTTCTATAAAATATGCCTAATATTTTTATTAGGCTTTAACTTGATTATTGCTATAAAACTTACTATAGTTCATAGTAAGTTTTATCCTCATCACTTAGACTCAGAGTCGATAAATTGATTTACAAGGCAGCAATATGGTAATGCAAAAATGGTTCATTAAATAATTAAGTAAGTATTATTGGTAATTGATTGTGCAACCTTAGTATATAACAAAGCAATGAAATTATTTAAATTCATGCAACTTCATTTGCTTATGAAGGTAATTCAATCCTATTAAGTTAGTAGTTTACAGTTTAGGTTTGTGGTAAATAGTAAACACCAAACAATTTTCACAAGTCTGACTAAATTTCAATAAACTGCTGCAATCATAATGCTGTAATTACCTACTGCAGACCAATAATATCTGGGAGGTATCTTATCAGAAGAATATCAGATTAGCTAACAGCTACTATCTTCAGTATGTATTAGACTTCTATCATGAATTTTTTCTGATTTTATTTTGCTTTGTTTTACATTGGCACTCGCTTAACTTCTTATCCACTTATAACTATTATTTAACTTTTACAAAAAAATAATCTTGTTTATTCTGAGTATTGAATAGTTATTCAGCCGGATAAAAATATTTTTAAAGACTTGCTAAAATGTTTTATTAAAATTCCTCTAACTATTTCATATTAAAAGTGAATTTCACATTTCCTTAATAATAGATATATACATTGATAAACTTGAATATTAACTATTCAAAGTGGAATTTTTATTTAATAAAATATCCAGTATTTTTTAAGTAAAAATACATAATAATCTAAGGTAATTTTTCCCAGCTCTTCGCTAAATCAAGCTTTAATATATTTCAATGTAAAGTAATCTTCAAATTCCACACAAACGTAATTATTAATACTTGATTTACTTGCGTAAATATCGTTAATATAACTTCAAAAGCATTTTCATTTAGTTCGGTGATTAACCATAATCATATCAGACTTACAATGGAACATCTACAGTTATAACTTAAATCAAGATGAAGGGATAATACGATCACCATCTCTGAGATTTAGCAATCCAGATGTCGCTATTTGTTCTCCTGCTTGTAAACCACCTAATACCTGATACAATTTACCTCTAATATTACCTAACTGAACTCTTCTTTGTTTTGCAACTAATTGATACTCTTGTGATGTGTTTCTTTTGGTTTCCACAACATATACAAAATTATCTTCTGCTACACGGAATATTGCAGCAGCTGGAACTAGAACTCCTGGTCTTTCCTTAAAAATTAACCTGGTACGAACTAACTGATCTACGTATGTTTTATATTGAGTATTTTTTAATAGAGCTTTAACTACTATAACCTTATGATTTTTATCCTTTTTAATAATAGAATATACTTCGGTCTTACCCAATTGTTTTCCTTGCTCATCCATTACTTTTACAGGTATTCCTTTACGCAACTTATCACTAAATTTTTCAGGTACCTTGATTGTTACCTCTAGGGGATGATTTTGAGTAATTGTAGCTATTCTAGTTGAAGTATTAATTATATCTCCAACTTTAACAGGGAGACTGGTAATAGTACCAGTTAAAGGAGCTGTAATTTTATATCGCTGAATATTCTTCGGTGTTTGAGTAAGGATATAAGCTTTTTGTTTTTGCAGAGCTTGCTTTGCCTTATAAATTATAACTTTTTGTGCTTGGATTTTAGCCTTGATTGCCACTATATTATTTTTGAGTGCCAGTAAATTATTGGCGTATTCATCCTTATCTTGTTGTAATAGAGCACCTTGTGTAACTAATAGAGAATATTTTTGATATTTTTGTTCATTCTGTTGGGCATTTACTATCTGAGAATTTTTGACTTTTTCTAGATAATTAAGTTTTTCTTGAGCAATAGCTAGTTTTTGTCTTGCTTGGTTGTAGCTATAACTACTTGAAGCTGAATATTTACCTTGAGAATTGATCTGAATAATTGCATTTCCTTCTTGAATCTTATTACCTAATTTCACAAAAACATGGGTAACTTTACCCTGCACTTTTGTTTGTAGTATTACTGAATTTAGGGGCTCTAAACTGGCAATAAAATCATTACTTTCCTCAATCATACCCACATCAACTGTTGATATTTTTATTCGTTTAGCTTTTGTATGATTACCATCATCTGATGATATTTGATGTTCTGGACTCATTAGTAGGCCTAATGCTGCACCTCCACTCATTAGTATCAGAATTATGAAAAATAAACATAGCCATCCTCCCTGTCCATAAGATGATTCAATATATGTTTCAGGAATATTTTGTTCAAAATTAGTTTCAGACTCACAAGTCTTCATAGGTTGTAGATAAATTAACAAAAAATTAATAAGTAAATTGGTAATATTGTAATTATTGATATTGAAATTAACAAATTAGATGTGATAGTGGCAATAAATTATTCATGTTCTCCCATCATATATCTGATAACAGAATAACAAACAATTTACAGGAATTTTTAGGATTTCACCACCATTAAATATACAATTTTTCTCATAAATTTATGATCAGGGAAAACCACAAAAAATGTAATATTTTTGATTTTTATTTGCCAATTTATAGTTTTATCTTCCATAAAGACTAATGTAATATGAACAGATAATTAAAAAGCTATAAAAATATAGTAGTATAAGTTTACATGGTCTTTTCGATACTTTTATTCAGCCATATTTACTAGCCTCCTTAATTAGGAGAAAGCTTACTATTTGATAACTTAGAAATAATTACGGTACTAAACTAAATAACTACAACTGAGAATTTATAGTAATCACTCTAAATTAGATATAAGCTATAAAAGATATCCTCTATTTTAGAGTTATGTCAATAGCAAATACTCCAGAAAATATATATAAAAAATAGATTATATTTCTTTTTCAGTAAATTAAGTATACTGATAAGCCTCAGTGATTGAAAATCATATGAAACCTAATACTGTTATTGTGCTTAATAATTATTTTTATCTAGTAAATTTTATTTAGGTATATAATCAAAATAGTTGGTAAAAAACCATTGTATACTGTAGTTGTTATTTAAAGCTATACGCATCCAGAAGAATCTGTTAGCTTATTAATCTTTAGTGATTCTTCAAGGAGAACAAAAATAACTAGTAGGAACAATACAATTTGTACTGTAATATACTAAACGTATTAATAATTTTGAATTATTTTGATATATTGGGCCTGAAACTTAAGTATATAACATTAGGTAATAGTGAAGCTACTACACATTAGAATAATTCTTCTGAAAAGTAAAATTTAAATATATTTAAATTTTATGCTCTAATTGTAAACCCACTAAAAAATATTTCCATTTGCAAATAATTTAGACTACATTAAACTTTCTTTCGCCAAAGAAAAATTTATATATATATCAACTCATATAAAAATGAAGTCTTCAGAGTATTAATGTAAGTAGTAATATGATTTAAGATTAAGTTTAAGTTAAAAACTGGGCCGTGAATTATTCAGAAATAATAGGTAGTCTATATAAAAATAACTACCTGTAGTTCATTAGGATATAAAAACAGTCATATTTTAATTAATATTCTTTCTGATAATAAAAATAGGTTAGCTATCTTTATTAAGATTATTTTTTTATTGGGTTATTATAAAATGAGGCCCAATGAAGTTGGTAAAATCCTGCAAATATAGCAAACCAGAATACTCTTGCATAATATCTGTTCCAGATTATAAACTTTATACTTTATGAGCTGTACTAATTCATTTTACTTACAGAGCTAAATCTAGCTGAAATTAAACCAAGGAAAATTGGAAATTCAAGTTTGTATAAATTAAAGGTTACCAATAGTTTAAATTAATTGATTTATACCATCAGTAAGCTATTTGCTGCAAAGCAAATAATACTCCATAAGAATAATTTCACGAAACTGTTAACTTAAAAATGCTTTAGATTAAGTTATATTGATAATTATATATAGATCAAATTAGTAAAATATTGAGCTATTTTGTCATTAATAACCATGTTTATATATATTTCAGACTGGTAAAAGCCTATAAAGATCCTCATATTATTTTGGTAATGTCAACAGATAGTGGTAAGATATATATATATTAAGATAAAAAACTTTACAAAATTACAAAATAAAATCTGCAATTTTTGTTCAGTTAGACCAGCCAACTTTATAAGTGTAATTACTTAACAAAATGTTGTGCAAGTTCTTTGTCTATTAGAAAACTAACTATCTAAAAATAGATGTTCATATGAATAGATATTTAAAAAGAAAACTGGCTTTGTATAAAGCATTATATAAGACCCACTACATACTTCTTGTGCTAAAGTTGAAGTTTCTATATTCGCAAACTCATATATGGAAGACTACTTGCTAGGTTGAAGGAATATGCCTTTGTTTTTTCTGTTATCCCTTTGCACAGGTCTGTTAAGTAGCTATATTTACAGGCGGTGTAATGATGAAGTTGGACAGCTTGCAGGAGTTATAGCAGCCATTAGCCTAATTATTAGCTTGGTCTTGGCACCATGGGAAATTCAGCTCCTTCTGCTTTTAATAGTGCTACTCATTACTCCCAAACTATTATGGAAAAATAACGATAATTTTAGACA
The DNA here is from genome assembly GCF_000350105.1 of Richelia intracellularis HH01. Classification (GTDB taxonomy): domain Bacteria; phylum Cyanobacteriota; class Cyanobacteriia; order Cyanobacteriales; family Nostocaceae; genus Richelia; species Richelia intracellularis. The sequence continues at coordinate 67,118 of NZ_CAIY01000054.1, read as the reverse complement.
GGATAGTAGTGGGCAATAAAATCTATACTCTTAACAGAGTAAGAAAAATTACTGACTCTCAATATCTAAACACCAGTCATAGGGTAGCAAAAGAAATACCAAAGTATTTACTATGGTGAAAATTTAAAAAACAGGTGAGTTCGAGTTTACTCACAAACAATTGATTCCCAGATCTTACGAATAAAGTTTACATTCTCAAGATAATTCATATCTCTAGACTATTATAATAGATAACACTACTAAATATATTTCTGAGAATATAAACCCAAGAAATTCACCTTCGAAGCTATAGACGCATCAAAGACTTTTAAAATTTAAAGTCTTCCTATTCAGTCATTATAAATACACAGTATTATCAACAACATTAGCAGCTACATAGGCATATAAGTCAGGGAAAACCCTGTACTCCCAGCATAGCTCAATAGCCTTGGGGAAGTTTATAAATTAAAATAGCCTAATTTTATATATAGTAAAGTGATTGCTTTTGTAACTCCGGATAGAATAATAACTATAAATTAATTTGGATAATTGTAGTTATTTCCTTTGGTTATAAATTTCCATCAAATATTTACCAAGGATTGCTATTTATCTTGCTATATTATAACATTATTACCATCTTTATAAAACAGTTAAATTTGTAAATAATAACCGTTATGTAATGAGTTTATATTTATTCTATTATGTAAAAGCCCCACATTTACAATGCGGGGCCTTTCAACCTCAGTTGTGAAAATTAAATCAAAATCAAAATCAAAATCAAATATTAGTCCAGATCGGGCATAGTCATTACTGGCTCACTCTCACGGCTAATACCCTTCTCAAAACCAGCGACTGCTGCTCTTGCACGACCGGCATGCCACCAGTGGCCTACTAGAAAGAAAAAGGCTAATATAAAATGGGAGCCAGCTAGCCACTGGCGTAAGTTGACAAAGTTAAAAGAGTTTGGCTCAGTAATAACACCACCCACAGAGTTTATGGAAGCATTGGGTGCATGGGTCATGTATTCAGACGCACGTCGTATCTGCCATGGCTGTACATCATTACGTATCTTATCTAAGTCTAGACCATTAGGACCACGTAATGGTTCTAACCAAGGACCACGAAAGTCCCAGAAACGCATGGTTTCACCGCCAAAGATTATCTCACCGGAGGGTGAACGCATCAAGTATTTGCCTAAACCAGTAGGGCCTTGAGCAGAAGCAATATTAGCTCCTAACTTTTGATCACGGACTAGGAAAATAAAAGACTGAGACTGAGAAGCTTCAGCATTGGTTGGCCCATAAAACTCACTTGGGTAAACAGTATTATTGAACCAGACAAAACAAGCAGCAGTAAAGCCCATCAGAGACAAAGCTGCCAAGCTGTAGGATAAATAAGCTTCGCCAGACCATACTAAAGCACGGCGTGCCCAGGCAAAAGGTTTGGTCAAAATGTGCCAAATACCACCACCAATACACAACAAACCCACCCAAATATGACCACCGATAACATCTTCCATATTATCTACGCCAATTAACCAACCGCTTCCCCCCAAAGGAGATTTCAGTAAGTAACCGAAGATTACAGCAGGGTTTAATGTGGGGTTAGTGATAACGCGTACATCACCACCCCCTGGTGCCCAGGTGTCATACACACCGCCAAAGAACATAGCTTTAAGTACCAGTAGGAAGGCGCCACATCCTAACATAATTAAGTGGAAACCAATGATGTTGGTCATTTTATTCTTGTCTTTCCAGTCATAACCGAAAAATGAGGAATACTCTTCTAAGGTTTCAGGACCCCGTAAGACATGATAAAGTCCACCTAATCCTAAGACTGCAGAGGAAATCAGGTGCAGCACACCTACTACAAAGTAGGGGAATATGTCAATTATTTCACCGCCAGGCCCTACACCCCATCCAATTGTGGCCAGATGAGGAATTAGAATGAAACCTTGTTCAAACAAGGGTTTTTCTGGAACAAAATGGGCAACTTCAAATAAAGTCATTGCCCCTGCCCAAAATACTATCAAACCAGCATGTGCGACATGAGCACCTAGCAATTTGCCAGATAAGTTAATTAGGCGAGCATTACCAGCCCACCAAGCAAAGCCTGTGGATTCCTGGTCACGTCCCCCTACCATTGTAAAACTATTAGAGAGCGTTACCACGGGGTAATACCTCCTCAGGGAATATGAAGTTTTCGTGTGGTTGATCTTGAGGAGCCATCCATGCCCGGATACCCTCATTCAACAAAATATTTTTGGTATAGAATGTTTCAAACTCTGGGTCTTCTGCTGCGCGCAATTCTTGAGAAACAAAATCATAAGCACGCAGGTTCAATGCCAAACCAACAATCCCCACTGCACTCATCCACAGCCCAGTTACAGGAACGAATAGCATGAAAAAGTGTAACCAACGCTTATTAGAGAATGCAATGCCGAAAATCTGTGACCAGAAACGGTTTGCAGTTACCATAGAATAGGTTTCTTCTGCTTGAGTGGGTTCAAATGCTCGGAATGTATTAGAACCATCCCCATCTTCAAACAATGTATTCTCTACTGTTGCCCCATGAATTGCACACAATAAGGCTCCACCTAATACTCCTGCTACCCCCATCATATGGAATGGATTGAGTGTCCAGTTATGAAACCCTTGCAAGAATAGCAAAAAGCGGAATATTGCTGCCACTCCAAAACTGGGAGCAAAGAACCAGGAAGATTGGCCCAGTGGGTACATTAAAAATACACTGACAAATACTGCAATGGGTGCAGAGAATGCAATCGCGTTATAAGGTCTAATTCCTATTAAGCGTGCAATCTCAAATTGCCTGAGCATGAAGCCAATCAAACCAAAAGCTCCATGTAAGGCAACAAATGCCCATAAACCACCTAGCTGGCACCAACGTGTAAAATCTCCTTGAGCCTCTGGTCCCCACAAAAGCAGTAGGGAATGACCCATGGCATCAGCTGGTGTAGACACAGCTACCGTAAGAAAATTACAACCTTCTAGGTAGGAGGATGCTAAGCCGTGGGTATACCAGGATGTAACAAACGTAGTTCCGGTTAGCCAACCGCCTAATGCTAGATATGCGCAGGGAAACAGTAATAATCCTGACCAACCTACGAATACAAAGCGATCACGCTTTAACCAGTCGTCCAGAACGTCAAACCACCCTCTGGTATTGGTAGTACGTCCAATTGCGATGGTCATCGGAATAAAATCCCCTTTACTCTATAAACTAAAATTGCAACGTTATAAAAACACCTTTGACAGATTTATTTAACTACTTTATCAGGCAGTTAAAAGTGTAAGAAAATAATACCTTTTAGGATCTATTTTTCTTATCTAATATGCCAAGGATTAAGATACTGCTAATACGTTATTTATAGCTATTGGCATCTTAATGTTTCTTAACTTATCATATTTATTTAAACTTCGTGACAAATTTGTCGATAGAAAACCAGTATTTTCTCCAAAAGTACTATCCGCATTCGCATTAAAGTTCAGAATTTTAACTACCTAACACAAATTCTCTCATAATCTACAAAACACTCTTCAAATATACGCTTGCAACAGTTGTTCTAAACATGGGAGACTTGTATAAAGAGTATGTCAAACTCAGGATAGTCCAATGACAGTATTAACAAGCCATAGTACAGGTGAGAAATTTCTATTCCAGAAGGTACTTGGTGCACGAAGGTTGAGCAATTACTGGTGGGCAACAACCTTATCATTAGGCAGCTTAAGTTTTTTCCTAGCGGGTTTATCTAGCTATATACATACTAATCTGCTTCTCATAACAGACCCTACACAATTACAATTTCTTCCCCAAGGACTAGTCATGGGTTTGTATGGTTTAGCAGGTTTATTATTATCCATTTATTTATGGCTGACTATTATTTGGGATTTAGGCGGAGGATATAATGAGTTCAACCGTGAAACAGGGGTTGTGATAATATTCAGATGGGGTTTTCCTGGTAAAAATCGCAGAATTGAGATTAATCTCTGTGAGCATGACATACAGTCAATTCGGATTAAAATTAAAGAAGGAATTAACCCTCAACGGGCTTTATACTTAAGGGTTAAAAATAGACGAGATATACCCTTAACCAGGGTCGGTCAACCCATTACCTTAAGGGATTTAGAGACATCAGCAGCTGAATTAGCTAAATTCTTAGAAGTACCTTTAGAGGGGCTTTAAGGGATAATTAGAAATATAGAACACAAAATATAAGAGAATAAGTTCTAGTTTATATAAAAAGCTAGTGTAGATTGCATATATATAAAATATCCGGCACGATTAACTTACACTTAACTAGCAAGTAGTAAGTGTGCTCCCCAAGCTGTTGAAATTACTGCTATAACGAAGTGAATAAACACATGGGGGATTTTCATAATTCTACCGGTTTGGGTTTCCAAAGAGCAAATTTCAATCCAGGGAATTGCACCTCGTCTTACCCAACCTTTAACAACAACCTGTCTGCCAATTAAATTCTGGGGGTAATTACTCCCACTAAACCAAGGAATATATTGCAATTTTATCAAGCATAAATTTGTATGTAGAATTAGATCTTGTCCAATTAAGTTACCAAGACCCTGATGTCATAGGAGTGTACCAACTAAGTTGATCCTTGCACTATCAGCTGGTAATAATGTGGGATTAATAAGATACTTAAGTAGTTTTTCTTCATTTTTTAATGTATCAGATTCAGTACTGGGGAAGAGAAAATTAATTCTTACCAAAATACCAATGCTAAACCCTATCAATATGCAACCCCAGATATAACCCAAATCATCATAGTATATCCACTTAAGATTTAACCACTTCATGGCATAAGCAATTTGCCAAAGCAACCAAATTGAATAGGCAAGACTTATACCCGTGAGTATACCTAGCCAAGGAGCAATGTTAATTAGGAAAAATGGGGGTTTTATTTGCAAAGATTTCTGGTATTCAATATTTATTTCCTTGGAGATACGCCAATAGTGGGCAATTTTACCAAGTCTATTGATCCGAATACCAAGCAAGGGATGGCTATGATTGAGAAGAAAACAACGACTATAGGGGTTTAGATAATCCCACATCAGGAATGACTTAAAGGTCACTTGGGGAAAAATACTACCCAAAGTAATACTTTGATGATGACCTACAGGGATAATTATATCTAGACTTTCTAATTGCTAACTAGTATGCCTTTGTTTTTTAACATCATTAGCTATACCAATGGCGATTTTCAGTATTCCTCTAATTAAACCATTAGGATTACGTGTAATTTTATAAGCAAAACGATCACTATAATAAATTCTCAACCGAGATAATGGGAAAGTAGTAGCATTTAATGTAAACCAGACTGCATAAACAAAGCTACCAATGATACTGACTATGTTACGTAACCAAGATAGGGAAATACTATTCCCCCAAGCTGATATCTGTTGATACAACTTGCTAATTGGAATAGTAAGCAATAATACTAGGGACATTACTGCCATATCCCAACACCGAATATGTGCTAAATGACTGGCATATATTGCAGTGATCTCATCGACTTCCAGCTGTTCTAATAAGCTTTGACTAACAACAATGCGAGCAGTACCGGGTGAATTTCCATAAGTAAAAGCAATAAGAGCAGTCACAGGCAAAATTGCCAACTGCGGGAAACCATACCCTTGTTTTTTGCAATAGCAGCGTAATACTTTGACTGCCTCCACTGTATTGGTTGAGAGTATTTTTATTTAAAGGTTTTTGACTATACCAGCTTTTAAATAATCAATCTAATACCCAGGGCGAAATACTTGTTGTAATAATAAGTATTAACAATAGCAAATTACCGGAGTCATTGTACAAGTAGTTGAATGGTTATACAAAAGGTAGCTTAATTAAAATATAATTGGCAGTTACCATTACACACTTTATTAGTTCTCGTAACAGCCAAAAAATAGACCCAAATGTTGCAACAGTAAGTAGTCTTAATAGAGTCAAATTAATTGGAATTAGGGGTTGCCAAAACTTTAATCTCTGAGTATTTTACCGCTTGAGTATATTTGTTCTTGTATTTTGATGGTTAACAACTAAAGATTTACTAAATGGATATTTAGATAGTAATTTGTTCGTATTACTATCTTCAGTATTATAATCCTGAGAAGGTAATAGTAGTTTGGGTATTATATTTTATTTGTGAATGATAAATTATCAAATTGGCCTAATACTCTACTATTTTGTGTATATTCCTCAAGAGTAATTGCAACTTTATTACACAGGTTTCTTGGTATAAAATTCGATTCAAGTAGTATAAATTCTATTTTGTTATCGAAAGAATAAATGCCTTGGGAAATGCAAATTTTCAATTCTCGTAAAGTTGTTTCTGCCCGCCATTGAATCCGTAGATTTCTACTCCCTTTTAAGTCTTCACATAAAGACATTGCCAGTATGGACATAAGCAATTATTAATACTATGCAAGCTTTTAAACGTACTGAGATAACTTCTGTTTCAGTAATAACTACTCTTAAAATAGAGATAGCTTCTTGAAAATTTCCTTGATTTAGAGAAACTAGTCCAGCCTCCAAAGAGGATCGGTAATTTGAATACATATCGCTTCTTATACTTCTATCTTCTTTTAAATTACCTAATTTGAGTTAAAAATTTGTCAAATAAAATACTTTTAAAGGTTATGCGAAAAGTAGGTAAAGGGCAAAGATAATATTAATTATACTTGTGCTCAAATTTATAATTCAGGTGTATTCTTACCTACCAATTATCTTTTCACCCTTGACTTTATTTATGGTATTGGTTGCTTCCCAATCACTACAGGTGCAATGGAACTCAATTTTAAACCTGGATGGTCTGTTCCTAATTGTTGACAATTCCATTCATTGCGGAATAGTAATACAGGCCGTTCCTCAATGTCTTTGACGGTAGTAGTATTGAAGATCCGTCCCACTTTTTCTAAAGCTTCCCAACCCCCATCAACCCAACGGGCAATGCTGTAAGGCAAAACCTCGAGAATTGTTTCTACTCCATACTCATTTTGTAAGCGGAATTGTACCACCTCCAATTGCAATTGTCCGACAGAAGCTAAAATCGGATCCCGCTTGGCTTCATCTAGTGAATACATGATTTGCACAGCCCCTTCTTCCCGTAATTCTGATACCCCTTTTTGGAACTGTTTAAACTTAGAAGGGTTAGGATTTCTTAGGGAAGCAAATAACTCAGGAGAGAAGTAGGGAATACCCTCATATTCTAGTTTTTTACCAGTATAAATAGTATCACCGATAGCAAACATACCAGGGTTATTTAAGCCAATCACATCTCCAGGATAGGCATTATTAATTGATACTCTTTCTTGAGCAAACAGTTTTTGGGGGCGGGAGAGGCGAATATTTCTACCAGTACGTGCATGAACTACTGTCATATCTTTTTCAAACTTACCTGTACAAACACGAATAAAAGCTACACGATCACGATGTTTGGGATCCATGTTTGCCTGAAGTTTAAATACAAATCCAGAAAATTCTGGATAAGTTGGAGGAATATCACCCTCTGTACTACTGTAAGATCCAGGCTTAAGAGCATAATCCAAGAAGTACTTGAGGAACAGTTCAACACCAAAGTTGGTCATAGCACTACCAAAAAACACAGGGGTCATCTGACCATTGTGAATAGCTGCTAAGTCCATCTCTTCACCCACCCCATCTAAAAGCTCAATATCATTTTTGAGCTCATAATAAAGATCTTTATCTAATAACAACTCTTCAAGTCTGATATCCCCTATATCTATAATTGTATCAGAAGCTTCTCGGCTACCATGAGCACTGCGCTCAAATAGATGAATTTTCTCCTGATGACGATCATAAATACCTTTAAAACGATCACCCATACCAATAGGCCAATTTGCCGCATAGGTTTGCAAACCTAATTCTTGTTCAATCTCATCCAATAAATTTAGAGGTTCCCTACCAGGTCTATCAAGTTTATTGACAAAGGTAAAAATAGGTATACCCCTCATTTTACAAACCTCAAATAATTTCTTGGTTTGAGGTTCTAAACCCTTGGCTACATCAATCAACATTACCGCATTATCTGCAGCTGTTAAAGTTCGATAAGTATCTTCGCTAAAATCTTGGTGTCCGGGAGTATCTAATAAGTTGATATGAAAACCTTGATAGACAAATTGCAACACCGTGGAAGTAATGGAAATACCCCGTTGCTGTTCCATTTCCATCCAGTCAGAAGTTGCCTTTTTTTGCGCCCTTCTTGCCTTTACTGACCCAGCTTCATGAATTGCACCACCATATAATAATAATTTTTCTGTAAGCGTTGTTTTACCAGCATCTGGATGAGAAATAATAGCAAAATTACGTCTTTGTACAACTGCTTGACTGATTTCTGTATGAAGTTCAGTTGACATGATAAGTTTTATTTGGTTATTAACTAATTAGATTAACTATATTCTTCCTATATCGGGTAGTCTTCTAATCTTAAAACAATTATGCTCATGATTACTTCATAATATAATTATTAAATTGATGATGAGTGATAGCAAGAAAATTTTAGGAATATTAAGCCTAAGAGGTAAATCTAATGCCAAAGAAGCCATTAATTGTTTCACTTGAATATTTTGGTTATATGGGGAAACTGTTACCAGTATGATTTGTCTGATTTGAGTTAACTTGAGCTTTTTACTGATCTTAGTAGGAATTAATATTTTGGTAAACTAGGGGTTAACTATGTATTATTAAGTTGTCTAAAATAAATATAAAATCCTTTATTTATCCATTTATCTTCAGAATTCTGCAAACAGCTATACGGATTATAAATATTTTTCATTCATAACTAATTTATAGGTATATCTCCTTTGATTACTCTATTAAAAAGATATCTTAATATTTAGAAATATTAATAGATAATTGTTTTTTATCTTTCGGTTTTTAGTTGTATCTTATACTTATTTAATGAATAATTTTAGCTAATAGAGTAAAAGTAGATATTTCTTCCTAGTTAGTCGACGATAACTCCAATCTCCGGATTAGGATTGTATTTTTGTCGTTTTGGGATATACTAGCTTCCCCATCTAACAAGTTTTACCTGTGTCTATAATAAAAGGATAAAAATTTAGGTATTGATATTTTGGCTAAAAATACTTATATAACATAATCTAACTAATAATAAATACATGAAAATATATATGCTAATAGCATAAAGTAATGCTATTAAACAACTATAATTAATAATTCATAGACTGGGAATTCTATGGTTTACTCTATTAATATTAAGAATTATTTGTTTGGGATATAAACAAAATACTTCAGGCAGCCTGGTAAAATGAAAAAATAACCTGTTTATATTAAAGTTTAGAAGTTAATATAGTTCAGGAGGATAAGAATTTAGTAACATATAAATTCTAGTTGACCTCTAAGTTATTTTTTATTTGTATTGCATTAATTCTAGTTGCTCAGGTTATAAAAATTTATGTTTCCTACTCATCGTCCACGTCGCCTCCGTAAGCATGCCCAATTACGTAATATGGTTAGAGAAACTGTTTTAAATAAAAGCGACTTAATATACCCATTATTTGCTGTTCCAGGTGAAGGGATTGCTAATGAGGTTAAGTCCATGCCTGGAGTCTATCAATTATCCACTGATAAAATTGTTGAAGAGGCAAGGGAAATTTATGACTTAGGGATTCCGTCAATTATTTTATTTGGGATTCCTGAAAATAAAGATTTTGATGCTACAGGTGCTTGGCATGATTGTGGCATTGTGCAAAAGACAGCTACTGCTATAAAGGAAGCAGTACCAGAACTACTTATAATTGCTGATACTTGTCTATGTGAATATACTAGTCATGGCCATTGCGGTTATTTAGATGTAAATGATTTAACAGGAAGAGTACTAAACGATCCTACTTTAGAACTTTTGAAAAAGACAGCTGTTTCGCAAGCTAAAGCTGGGGTAGATATCATTGCACCTTCTGGAATGATGGATGGATTTGTGCAAGCAATCCGTACAGCTCTGGATGAAGAAGGTTTTCAAGATTTACCTATTCTTTCCTATGCTGCCAAGTATGCATCTGCATATTATGGTCCCTTTCGAGATGCTGCAGATTCGATACCCCAGTTTGGGGATCGAAGAACCTATCAAATGGATCCTGCAAATTCTCGGGAGGCAATTAAAGAAATTGAGTTGGATATAGCTGAAGGGGCAGATATTCTAATGGTTAAGCCAGCTTTATCCTATATGGATATTATTTGGCAAGTAAAAGAAGCTTCTTATTTACCTGTTGCTGCTTATAGTGTTTCTGGTGAATATTCCATGTTTAAAGCTGCTGCCTTAAATGGGTGGATTGATGAGCAAAAGGTTGTACTAGAAACTTTAACTGGGTTTAAACGTGCTGGTGCAGATTTAATTTTGACTTACCATGCCAAAGATGCGGCTAGGTGGTTAAGTTAAGTATTATAAATAACCGAATATAGGTTGACTTCAAGATTTTAATACCGTGTTACGAGATAAAATATCAGTAAAAATGAAATTATAATTTCATTTTTACTGATATTTTTTACATTCTAAGATAGCAATATTTAACAATAAAGAAATAATAAAAATATCCTAATAAATAAGTATATCCACTATTAGTCTTATGAGGAAGTAAAATTGGGCGAGAGTAAATACTTATTTACCAAATTATAAGCCAGTAAATAACGTATAAATACATATGCTACAAGCAGTAAATTAAAGATATTATGGATTCATTCTATTCCTCTTCATTTTTACATCTCTTTGTTTAGGATTATGTTTAGAGGTAAGAATCAGTAAAATTTTAATGTTTCAGTTTATTATATTCATAATTAATGATCATCATTATGTCAAATCCTATTCATTCATATTATGATAAGTTGCCACTGCAGAAGGTGAAATTCTATTTAAATAACGGAAAATCCAGTATTTAAATACAGTATCTAAAACTACAGGAAATGTTGCAATAAATAAGAAAATAAACTCATGATTTGCCGGCAAACCCCAATGATGTGATATTCCTTCTAAAATAACTTCCCAGCCATGAGGCGAGTGAAATCCAACAAAAATATCTGTAAACAATATGATTATAAAAGCTTTAGCACTATCACTTAAACCATAGACAATATTATCGAAGAATTTTTTTAGTATGGCTATATCTTTTTGACTAATTATTAATAAACAAACAAAAGTAAAAACTGATAGTATGTCTGCAAAGACGTTCCTTATGGCATTAAGACTCAAACGCTGATAATTTTGAGCAATATTTTGGGCTTTTTCTTTTATTTTATTATCCATTTGTTCTTTAGACAAAGGATTCTTATCATTAATTAAATTTTGAAACTTTAGTTTCTCTTCAAATTGATTTAATTCAGCAATAGCTTCTTCTTCCATTTCATAGTTAAGGAATAACCCTATCTCATTTGTATGCTGTAAATTTTCTAATATTTTGGATTTATCCAAAATAGGACCTACAAGAAAAGCTTTAACAATCTGATGAGTTAGAATTGGTACTATTATCAATAGTAATATAAACCTGACAGAAATAATGGTTCTTTGTTGAGATTTGCGGAATTTTTTTACTACATCCTGCTCTGCATTAGGATCTAACTCCAATTGTAAACGATTAATAGTATTAAAGATAGAGCGGGGTAGTACCCCTATAGTATTTGCTTTGCTCCATTCTTGTCCTTGGGATTTCTTATTTTTTAATTGTCTTGGAACCTTTTTCGAAGTATCTAGAGGTTTAGATAAGTTCCGAGTAACTAATTGCCGAGTATCTATTTCTATTAGAGTATATTTACTTGTAATTTCATCAATAAATTTTAGTTTATCCACAATGAAATTACTTTTATTGTTTAATTCAACATCCTGTTCCACAAAATTTTTGGTAGATATCCATAATAAGCTACGACTAGTGTTAAATTTTTTTAGTTGAGTGCGAATAATTTTTAACTGTTTTGTTAAGTCAGCCTGAAAATAATCCATCACACTATTGCTATAACTTACAACAGTAAAATCTATCTTATTCCCATAAAAATGATTATCCTCTATCGATTTAATTTCTAAAGCAGCTCTATAAGCTATTTCAAGAAAACGATCAGGGGTTGTTAAGTACCAGTCATAAACTGACTGTAATAGAGAATAAATTTTGTTACTAAACCAAGAATTATTCATCGAGGGTAGTTATATTACATAAGAAAATAGAAGACTTTAGATAGATATAGCACCACTATGGGCTAATTATTAAATTCTTATATTACCTGCTTTTATTTTCTACTGTTAACATTGACAAAATAAAAAAATGCTAGTTTCAAAATTTGAATTTTTGATTGTATAAATAATTAAATTTATATACTGAGCTGTATATATTAAAATACCGATGTGGATTGACTCATAAAATACCAGATAATATTGATATGGTTACCAAGTTATTGGCTGTTAATTCATATTACATAGCTTATGAGTTTACAAAGATTTATAGACTGTAAAAATTAAGTATATAGAAATACAAGAGTTACCATTTATATAATACATATCCCTTCTTTTGAATGATTAATAAAAATTAAAAGCATTTACAGGAGTTTCAATGATTTCTGAATCAATTTGGATTGTTGGTCCTAGCCACAGTGGCAAAACAACTCGTTTGATAAAGCAGTTTTATGTTTGGATACAGAATGAATATTATGCTTTAGAAAATTTGTATACAGGAGAAAATAAACATAATAGTAAAAACCATATAAATCATTGTTTAGATATCAAACAAACATCAGCAAAGTTTTTAGTGTTAGCTGCCAATAATGAAAATCGCCGCCGACTATCAGACAAAGTTATCAATGATACATATGGAAAATACCCTGTGCGTTGTCAAACTCCCTTGGGATTTATACAAGATGAGGTGATTTTATTCTGGCCTCTGCTTGTAAAATCACTGGATTTGAAAGCACAATTCCCAGTACTATTGCGTCCAGAAACAGAACAAAAACTAGCAGCTAAACTTTGGCATAAGAGTTTAGATACAGAAACCCAAGGATATAAGGGAATGAGTGAGTATCGCTTGGTACGTCGGCTTCTAGACTGTTTACAATTGGCAGCTTATGCAGCTGTTGCTTGTGAAGATATTACCACTATTTTAACCTCTGCTTTAATAGTAGAAGGAAATAATCTTAATTTAGAACCAGAATTTATAGCTTTTCTGTTATTGGATTGGCGTGATTGGTGTTTGGAAAGAGGATTTCTCACTTATGGTATTGTCACAGAACTGTACGGCCAGCATTTACTTCAAGACTCTCAGTATCAGCAACAACTCCACAAACGTTATCAAGGGTTACTCGCAGATGATGTTCAGGACTATCCGGCAATTACCCGCCACTTATTTGAATTCTTGCTAGATAATAATATAGCGAGTGTATTTACGTATAATGCAGATAGTATTGTTCGTTTGGGATTAGGGGCAGATCCTTGTTATATGCAAGGTCTTGCAAGTCGTTGTCAGCAGGAAATATTAATAGAATCTTCTAAGAATAATATGGCAAATATTTTAGCTGCACCGATGATGAAATTAGTTACTGAACCAATGACATTATCACAGTTACCACCTATTATTCAGACAATCCAAACCACCTCTCGTGCTCAATTACTACGCCAGACAGCAGAAACAATTGCAGAAGCTATTAAAACAAGAAAGGTCCAACCAAAAGAGATTGCTATTATTGCTCCTGGTTTAGATGCAATTGCTCGTTATACGTTAATAGAAATTCTTAACAAACAGGGGATTACGGTAGAAACCCTACATGATAAACGCCCATTGATTAGTTCTCCATTGGTTCGGGCCTTATTAACTATTATAAGTTTTGTTTATCCAGGTCTAGGGAGATTGGTAGATAGAGATAAGGTAGCAGAAATGTTGGTATTACTTAGTGGTAATGAGGAAAAAAGAACAAAGGATGAGAAAAATACTGTTTCGTCACAATTGCCCAAAATCGATCTTGTTAGAGCAGGATTAATCGCTGATTACTGCTTTGTTCCTCACATAGAAAGGCCAGACTTATTACCAGCCAGAACTTTCAAGCGTTGGGATCGGTTAGGATATACTGCCACCAAAGCTTATAGTGAGATATTAGCGTGGTTAAAAGAGCAGCGTTCACAACAAGAATTATCCTTGATTCCCAATCCCGTATTCTTCTTAGATAAGGCAATCCAACATTTTTTTGGTAATGATGGTAGTTTGCAGTACCATCAAATAGCTGCATTGAGAGAATTAATAGAAACTGCTCAACACTATTGGGATATTGACATCAAATTAGGAAAAGCCCAAACCTTAAATGATAACCATCAGGTGGCTAACATTATTGCTGAGTTTATTCAACTCTTACGCCAGGGGTGTATAACCGCCAATCCCAGCCCAGTTAGTACTCTCGGGCATCTAAGCAATGCTGTTATCCTCGCAACTATTTTCCAGTATCGTTCTAGTCGAAGATCTCATCCGTGGCATTTTTGGTTAGATACTGGTTCTCAACTGTGGGCGAAGGGAGGAGCTGCTACATTATTTGGTGCTAACTACTTCCTACACAATAGATTAGGAAAACCATGGACAGCAGAGGATGAGAAATTGGCGGAAAATCAAAGATTAAGAAGAATTTTATCAGATTTACTTGCACGTGTATCTAGCAGAGTGTATCTATGTCATAGTAAATTAGCAATTAATGGACAAGAGCAAATAGGTCCTCTATTACCTTTAGTAAATGCTTGTATATCTTTGTAGAAATCGGAATTGAGGAATTTATATCAAAGGCATTGTATAAAATTTATTGTTAAGTTCTAATACTTAGAGGTGGGAAAATATCTCTCCTTAGTCTCGATTACTAAACGTCAGACTGTCAATAACATACTTGCCTTTTACGGGTAAAGTACCCTAACATATATAAAATCTACTGAATAAAATGAGAACTTATTAGTCTCTTTAAATAATTAAACCTTTGCTTGTAGATGAGATAAATTCAACTGAGAATAGTTGATTAGTTAAAAGCTTAAAGTATTAAATATATATTTATGCATATATCTTTACATAGAATTGAAATTGCTCTGTAAATTATCCAGAAATAACAATAATTGCCTTTATTCAAGCTTGATAATTTGTATATATGACCATCTGCACTAGTTTTTATAGCTTTATATGTAATATGGTATTATTTTTTACTTTATTTGCAAATGTTATTATATGATGGGATTTTGACTTTTTGGCTAACTCTTTCTGAATAATTATATTTTTAAGTAAAGTTTCTCAACCCTTAATATATCCATATACACTTATTTTTAACCTATACAAACAATGCAAACTTACCAACACTAGTGCCAGTCTAACCATTTTTCCATAACTACTGCATAGAACCTCTGAAAAAAACAATCAAGCATTCCTGAAAGATCTAATATTATCTATGAATTCCGGTATCAGTGTTTCAAGCCGTAATAGTTTTTGATTGAATACGACGCTTTAAATTCCAAGATTTAGTCTCCAATAATCTTAATAAATTGATAGATTGAAAGAGTCATAAGCATAGCAAGCATAACAATTTGCTGAAAAATAGACTTCACCAAATATATGAGTTTTGATTATATGTCTAAAATTAGTATGTAATTCTAATAAAATCTATTCAAAAAATTATGACCTTTAAACTCTGATTTATCACAATGATAATTTTTAAACCTTGGACAAATAAAATAAATGTGTACATATGAATCAGAGGAAAACTTGATTCGTATTAGTGGAAAGTAGAGACAAAATTTAGAATGTAAATTCTAATATGCCATGATACCTACTAGTAATTACTGTAGGAAAGAATAAAAGTAATCTGTTGACTTTATATGTATTTTAGAACTAAACAGATTAATCTTTGCGTAACAAATTTAATATGATGTCACAAAAACTGAAATTTAAAAAATCTTTATTCTCATTATCACAATTTTTCCCATTATTAGCGATTTTCACACTTATGGCCTTATTTATGGTTGCAATTAGTACTTAAGTATTAAGTCAATCTCAAAAAAATAAATTAAAACAGGTATAGAAAAGCCTCACTTTGATATCTAAAATTCAAACAATTACAGTCTTGGCCAGATTATAAGCAAGGGGAAAGATAGTTAAGTCATCGGCACACTCTATTTATTATTCAAGGAAGTAAATTAGAGAAGTTATTAGTATCAAGAAGGGGATCATATAAAATAGGGCAAATAGTAGCAATTTTAGATAATTGGGAAGAGCTATAAGCAGCTTTGGAAGAAGTACAGGGGAAGGCAAATTTCGCAAAAGTGAAGTCAGGAGCAAAACAAGGGAAAATAAATACCCAGCAAGCCATCATTACATGTTTGCAGGCATAAAGAATACCAACGTCAACAGCAACTATAATATAATTAACAAGGGGTAATTTCTGCCTCACTGCAGAGCAATAAATGTTTGGCTTGGCAGACCTCGCAGCAGCGAGTTAAAGAAGAATTGGCAAAGTTACAACACATTCAAATATCAAAACAGCAACAAATTAATTAAGGTAAAGCAACTTTAAATCAAATAGTCAAAATCTGTCCTTTGGATATCATAGCAGCTGAAGTAGAAGTGCAAAGGACTATGACAACAGTAAAAAAAAAGCCCAAACTAATTGAAACCAAGCTTTTGTACGATCTGCTCAAGGAAGAAGGGTATTCAAAAACCATACCTTTCCAGAAACAGTGATTTCTAGTGAGAATATTATTGAGATTAGTCAAGTAAATCAAATGTATGCAGTGGTAGGGATAGATCAAAGTGACATACAAAAAAATTAAAGTTGGAGAAAAAGTACTACTCATGAGTGGATCAATACTATTAAGATCATATGGGATTGTAGAAAGAGTTAGTTGGCAAGTACAACAACAGAATATAATCAATAGTGATCCTTCCATTAACATTGATGCCAGGGTATAAAAGTTCACATAAAACTTGATGACTGAATCTAGTCAAAAAGCATAGCAATTGACAAACTTGCAAGTTACGGGAGTAATTCAATTATGATAATATATATTAGGAAAATTCAATAACATACCCCTGCAACTGAGTTACCATAAAGAATATTTTTTATTTTCAATTCCTGATAGCATTTTGCTGACTTATTAATATTCATACAGTTGTATTTCCGAGATGCTCTATTTAAAATTGCTACTGGATTACATAATTTATTAAAAGCTGATGCCGTTATCATTAGTACCCAGGTCTTCTGTTGAATCGACACGTCTTTCCCCATGCAAAAGATTTATATCAAGCAATTGGTATTTTAGGGGTTAAGTCTGCAGAGGCTATATACTATACTATTCAGTAGAAAAGTCCTCTTACTACGAATCGTAGTACCTTACTAATTTTTGATTTAAATATAGATAAACCAGCATTTAATTTACCTGAAGTTAATAGCCAATTACAAAAAATAAACTCCCAGATACTATACTTTTAGGCTGGAAAATCATCGGTAAATGTCAACAAGTTGTTGAACAAATTGAACAGGTTATTGAAACTACTAGGGAAGTCAGAAAACGCACTATTAATATTGGGGGATTATTTACTCTTGGCTCTTCTTTTAATGCTGAGGTCATTTAATAACTAGCGGGCAGAATTTTTTGAGGGTATCTCCTAAACATTCTGCTGGCAGTGTAAGCATAGGTTTAATTAGAGTAGGAAATGCTCTTAAATTTTATCTATCCCAAAATGATATTTTTATTATAAATACTAATATTATGATTATTTTATAGGTTACTGATTTTGAAAAAACATATTAGTTGATATATACCCTATTATTTTTGGATTTAGCCTAGATACAGCAATGTGATCTATTGTGGGGAGAATTATTTTCCACTAAGTCAGTCCTCTCTGCATATTTGAATACCTGTATAGAAGAATATTACCCCTAATATATAAAGAGGCTTTGATATTAGTAATAGGAGATTTTATTCCATGATTAAGCACATCTCTATTCCAGACATCCCTGATCGTATCATCTATATGGAAGATGGTAGACTTTCAAGTCTATCCATAGAAATGCAAGCTTAAACACACACTAAAATTATTTGAGATAAATTGTAACATTATAAGTAAAATATAAACCTCATAACGGAGATATCTCTGAGTAAAAATATCTCTCATAGTTAATATCTTATAAAGAATAATAGGTTTTTAGGATTATAAGGCAAAGTTTTTCCAAAAGAGGTAAAACTATAAAATATAAGTCTTTACATAATTTGGTATTGGAGTTTTTGTCAAATAGCAGTAAACTGGGGATATAAAATTGTCCAATTGTAATATTATAGAGGTAACAACATAATAAATATAAACGATATAAATGACTAATTGATAATTAAATAAATCTCTACTAATTAGCCAATACATAGTCATACAGGTAATAGCCAGATACGAATGTTACTCTTATATCAATTCATTTATAATTATCTCTTAAAGATTACTGTATGATTTAACATGTATTAAGAGTCTGAATATATTCTTATTTCAGACTCTTAATACATGTTAAATCATTGAAATGATAACTTAAATTCTAGGCAAATTTAGGTTATCATTTCAATGATAATAATGATCGATCTTAACTCAAAAATAAATAAAAGATTAGATCAAAATTTTTATTTTTTCAATATTTTATTTAAAACATACTCTCTTTCAATAAACTCAAAATGTCGAGTAATTTTACTCGCAAATATCATAGTTAGCACTCAAATTAAGTCTTGTCTTCTACATGATTTAATAGCTTGATAAAGCTGGTAGAAAGCTTATATTTTTTTTGATTATTTTAAAATAAAGCCCAACATATGAGATATATGAGTCAAAACCACCAAGAATTAAAGCAAATACTTAGTATTAGAATCATCAAAAAATATTATGGATAAGCTATGTGAGCATAAACTACTTAATACTTATAACTGTACTTAACAAGTAATTTCAAATTATCCTATACAATAATTATCTAAAAAATTTAATGGGACTAGACTTTAACTATCCTTAGTGGAGATAAACTATGTTATAAGACTTTTATATGAATAACTAAATGAAATTATTTTTAAATAAAACCACTAATAATACTACTCAAGTATAAGCAGTGCCATAATACCAAGAATAGTATATTAATTTACGAATAATTACTTCTCTAAAGAATTTTGTAGATAATTCGTAAATATGGAGGATAAGCAAAATAGTGGATATCTTGGAACTACTTAAAAAAGGCGGGCCAGCAATGTGGCCTTTGCTGACTTTATCAATTTTATCATTGAGCGTTATCTTTGAGAGACTATGGTTCTGGTTGCATATTTTAAATCAAGAAAGGGCTATAGTTGATAGCGTATTGGAAGCAGCTCGAGATCATTGGGATATTGCCCGGGATATTGCCAATTTGGCAAAAGATAAACCTATTGGTAGGTTTCTCTATGCACCCTTAAATTTAAGCCCCTCAGATCCGGAAACTTTTCGATTAGCGTTAGAATCCTCAGCTGAGGAGGAGTTGGCAGGAATGAGAAAGGGAGAAAAACTACTAGAGGCAGTCATTGCCTTATCTCCGCTTCTAGGGCTATTGGGTACAGTTTTAGGGCTAATTACCTCGTTACGCTCTATTCGAATTGGAGATTTAGGAACTGAAGCAGTTGCAGGTGTTAATACTGGAATTGGTGAATCTTTGATTAGCACTGCTGCAGGCCTAATAATTGCCATCACTAGTTTGGCATTTTGCCGACTATTTCAAAGTTTTGTATTTAACCAGGTTAAGCTTTTCCACAAAGTAGGTAATGAGCTAGAGTTAACGTATAGGCAGTATACCCTCAAACATCAAGAATTTGAGGGTGCAAGTAATTGTGAGGTTGGTAGTTAAAAATTTATACTTAGGAATATGTATACTTCAAACCTTATCTAGTATAGGATTTTATTTAAAAAAACTCCGTCTGATTAATTATGGGGTGCATAATTCAGATTGCCCACCTAGGATAGGTATAATGGAAAAATTCCAACAAACTGGAATTGGGTAATCTGTTCGGAAAAAACTTTGAATAACAATTGTATTATTGAGTAGGGGTAAGTTCATGAAAATAAATAAGTGTAACCCCATTGAAAATATAGATATCCAGATTGTACCTTTAATTGATGTAGTTTTTTGTATTCTAACATTTTTTCTACTAGCAGCCTTGCAATTCACTCGTCAGCAGGTTATTGAAATAGATCTGCCCCAAGCTTTTACAGGAAATTCTCCTGAAGTGAACCTGAAACCAGATAAACGTAATGTCCTACCTATTACCATCAATGCAATTGGTCAGGTTTTTATAGAAAGAGAGTCTGTAACAAAAAAAATATTAGGAGAGAGGTTAAAACACTACCTAACAAAAAATCCCCAAGGTTTAATTATCTTACATGCTTCTCGTTCATCTACATACAATGATGTAATTGCAACATTAGATATACTAAGACAAGCAGGAGGTGATCATGTTGCGTTGGGGGTTATTCCAGGTTCACCCGAAAAGTTTCAATAATCTCTTATTAAGGATAAGTATGAAAGTGGATGATATTCCTGAGTACTATCAGTAGGCATTATTAAGTCGTAATAAAATATTCAACTTGATTATGAGTAACAGCACTCATTGATGTCATTCGCCATGAGAGTTTTTTATGTTTAATAATTTTTTTATGACTCTAATTTTTAGTTCTAAATAAACCCCAAATCTATTCCATATAGAAATATCTAAGATCCAGCTTATATCCTGTTATTTATATATTTGTAATTTTACTTTATTACTCATTTAATATCTCATCCAAAATATATTCCAAACTAGATTTTAGTTTGTTTCTACAGCAATATATTTGAGCAAAATCTATAACCAAGTCAGATTCATACTGTAATAAATGTTAGATAGCATTTAAATTAAAATAATACGAACACCTTATATCTCTTTACAATAAGAGTATATTTAGGTGTAAAAGAATAAACTAATTCTTTATAAGAAATATGAAAATATTGTGAGTCATAACTGAAAAGTTCTCATGATTAGGCTTGAAAATTAGTTATACTAGTTCTCATTATAGGATTATCCTAATTTCGGAAAATATGGGGGGCACGGTCAGTCATATTATGGTTTGAGAATGTTCCTGATACTACCTGATATTATGAACTTAAAATATATAAAAAAATCTCTTTGATAAATAAAATCTCTGATAGCTTAATAATTATTAACGTACATTACAATTTGCATTAGTCCTTACTGGCATAATTTGAAATATTATTTGTATAATCCATCTTATCTTCACTAGAAGTAATTATTATAAATTTTGTAGTCTAAGGGGAAAAATTGTTTTAACAGTATACAATCAGATTACAAACAACTTAACTATTAAGTATAGATTACTGATTGGCATTAGCCAAAAATAAAGTGACAACTTACAAAGTGCTATTTATATTTTAGGAATTGTAACAATGAATGTCGTATCCTTATTAATCACATGGATTGTAACAGCCTTCAGCCTATATATTATTAGTAAGTTACCTTTAGGGGTAGAGATTGACTCTCCAGGAAAAGCATTCATATCTGCGTTAGTCTTAGGACTTGTTAACGCATTTGTCAGACCTATTTTGCGATTAATTCTTGCAGTCCCGAACTTCTTAACTTTTGACCTGTTATCCAGCTTATTCACATTTATTATCACTGTAATCTGTTTTAGTCTTTCAGCATGGTTAGTGGAAGGTTTTTACCTTCGCTTTGGAATTTGGAGTGCTATTTTGGGGTCTTTTACCTTATCTATAATTAGTAGCTTAATATACAAGATGCTAGGTGTATAAAATATTTGGAGATGGGAGTTATGAAATTAATTTCTTAACTCCTTAATCCCTTTATTCTTTTTCTTCTGGAGAAGTTATACTTTCATCTAATACTTGAGTGGGCTGTTCTCTTTTCCTGCGCTCTGCAGCCACCATATCTGCCATAACAGTTATTGCTTGAGACATTTTTTCAAGATTTGAGCGGTATAATTCCAAATCCCTAATAAGTTTCTCTTCCGATATCTTTAAACCGTTGCTGATAGTCTTGAGTGCATCATTACAAAGTTTTTCATCTTTAACTAACTCAGAATCAGATAACTCTAATAATGTATATAAACCAATTCCAAATAAACGACTGTATTTAAAACCCTGATTATTGGCAAATGCCTGAAGAGTTTCTTGTATTTTCTCATCCTTATCGAGAGGACTTGTTTGATTCAACCATCCAATTAAATCAGATACAGGCAAATCAATTGCTAAGGATCGCAAACGTTGAGTATCTTGTCTATAAATATTAGGGTCTGCTCCTACAGATTGAATTAAGGCATGGAAAATAGATTCTTTTTCATGCTGTGGCTTATAGCCCATCATGAAACGTTCAAAAGTCGTCACAATACCCAAAGCATAAATCGGGTTGTAATGGAAATCTATATTCACTGAAAGTAGATGGATTTCTACCATTAACTCTTCCACTACCCGGCGATAAATAGTTTTAATTGGACGAGTATGAAGGCTGTAGAAGGCTCTTTTTGTATCAGAGACAGTACGGACTTTATTCACAAATTTTCTTAGGCGATGTGGTTTTTTCTTGATTACAGCTAACTTTGCTAATAAATTAACTAAGTGATATTCATCCTTACATATTTACAATAACTTAACTCGAGTAAAAATCCATTCCATTGAAGTTTTATAGATTTGGGATGTATATTTGTTCAGCACTGTTATGAATAATGATTCAGTCATTAGACATTGGCTTGAATAATTACCTAGTTAATAATACCAAAAAACAGAGGATGCCAACATATCATCACACTAATTGATTCAAGTCAGCTAGTTAGTTTTGAAATAATTATATTGTAAGAGTCTTAAGACCACTTCTGATAAATAAAATACAAAATAATAAAAAATGTAAGACTTAGAAATTTTGTGTTTTTATTGTATTTGGAGAAAATGAAAATGATAATGCCATAATTTAGAATATTCTAGCCTTTGAATGTAGGATGGTAGAAATAAAATTACCACCCCCAAAGGAGAATAAATTACAAGCATATACTTGGTACCTGTCGAGCATTTTTAACTAAAATACTTTTAAAACGAATATCACACAATATAAACAAAATAGTAAATTGTAAATTGTAAATTACATAAAGTTGAGATTAACTAATTAACCAGCAAGCAGACACTATTAAAATAGTTTCAAGTTATTTGTAAAATTAACAACCTTGGATAATATACCTTAGGGCTACAGTTAAGAAAATCTAATAACCACATTTTATATGGTATAACACCTCAAAAAATAATATAGTGGACATTATTCTTATATCTTAATTCTACTAATCCTATTTGATAATTTGGTAACTAAATAATTAAATTTACTGCCTCATTCTAAATGTAACCTAGAAATATTTGGAACCTGACAACTATTAAGTCACTCTTATTCCTTTGCTCATGGTATTAATAATCTCATATACTCAGATTTACCCCATTCCAAGCACATATTTATTTGAAAGCCATTTCCAAAAAATTCAGAAATCATGAGAAGAGTAAACACACAAATATAGAAAATACCACCTGTAGCATTCTAAGAAACATGACTAATTGCAATTTAGAAAAGAAAAATAACATTCAGTCTGATTGAAACCTTAAATTCTGACTAAGACCACATAGTCCACAATAATATACGCTAACTAATAAATTAACACTATGGCATGCCCCTATAACTCATAGAATCATGCTACAAGGCAATGATTCACAATGTGACCCAGGTAGGGAGAGCTGTAGTTCCAAGCTTGATCCCTAACAATAATTACCAATGATTTAGTATGCTGTGCATTACCTACATTATCGGCATAGCATAACTCTTACCAGTTTACCCAATCCTGCGGTTTGAGGAAAGTCTCGTATAGTTTTGCTTCGTGAGTATTTGGTTCTGGTTGATAGCAGTATTCCCAACGTACTAATGGAGGCAAAGACATAAGAATGGATTCAGTGCGTCCATTGGTTTGTAGACCGAAAATAGTTCCCCTGTCATATACCAAATTAAATTCCACATATCTTCCTCGACGATAAAGCTGAAAATTCCGCTGTTGGTCACCATATTCACTCTTGCATCGGTTTTCGACAATGGGAGTATATGCTGGTAAAAAAGAACCGCCACAATCTTTAATAAATGCAAACATTTGCTCCCATGTACGGGGTTCTAATATCTCTAATTGATTGCTATATTTGGCTGCTTCCCCTTCTAAATGGGGTCCGCGGTACAATGGCAGTTGACGGCCATCTTGATAGTCAAAAAATAACCCGCCAATACCCCTAGTTTCCTGACGATGTCTCAAGTAAAAATACTCATCACACCAACGTTTGAATACTGGATAGTAATAAGGATGGTGTTTATCACAAGCATGTTTAAAAGTTTTATGAAAATGAATTGCGTCTTCTGCAAATGGGTAATAGGGAGTCAAATCCGCACCACCTCCAAACCACCATACAGAACCAGCCTCAAAGTACCTATAGTTTAGATGTACTGTTGGTACATAAGGGTTATGGGGATGTATAACCATAGAAATCCCTGTGGCATAAAATCCTTCACCTGTAGCTTCTGGACGCTGGGTTAAAATTGAGGGTGGTAAATGAGAACCCCAAACTTCAGAAAAGTTAACACCAGCCTGCTCAAATAATGCACCTTCCCTCATCACACGGGATTTTCCACCGCCACCTTCTGGGCGCTTCCAACTATCTTCCTGAAACTGACCCACTCCATCTAATGTTTTCAAGCCATTAGTAATTTCATCTTGTAGGCTTTGCATAAACTTACTAACCCTGTTTTTGGCACTAACCGGTGCCAAGTGTTCTATAGATAGCTCTGCCGGATAATTTTGGGTTTGAGGATTTTTCAACATAACTTCAAGAAAACAAATAGAGCTTTTCAGAAAGTAATTAATTTTAAATTGGGGGTAAATAATACTAGATAATAGACTTACATTACCTCAGCAGACTTCCCTGATAAAAAATAAAACATTCATAAAACTAATTTTCATGAACAGATTTATTTTCCCTGAATACCTATAGCATTGTATAGTTGTTAGGCTTTTTCAAGTTTTTAGGCGTGAAGAACTCGGGTATAAAATAGCCCCGATATCATCATTCAAGAGATTGTGACATAATAATAGAATTCTTGCCTAACAAGTGAAAAAATAATAAAAATATATCCATATTCTCACCCGATAGAGTGTGATTAATGTCTGTATACTGCCGTAATATCATTTCTACTATGTTCAGGTAGAAAGTAAAGCCACAAATTTATTTTTCTTCACAGCAAGTGCTGATAGTAGAAAAATATATGATGATTATCATTAACTAGATTTTTGTCATTGATGGGGAATAGTTCTAAGGTTATAAACGCTTTATAGTTAGTCATTTGGGAAGAAGCTATGTAAAATACATCTACACAGACAAAGTTTTGTCTATAACCAAACAGAAAAATCCTTATTCCACAGATATCTTTATCCTTTTCCCTGTAATTTATTATCTAGCTAGGAGGATGAAAAAAGTGTAAGCTTGGTTATCCAAATTCATCCACCACCAACCCCTGCGATACTATATCGGTTTTGTACTTCTTTAGTGCGATACTATAGGAGAACTAGTTCTGCATTATCAGATGAAGTTTGGCAAAAATTTATTGATATTGCTCATGTCTCTTGGCATTAATTACTTAAAAGTACTAATGTTATGTGTAAGTTAGTACTTAAGGCGGGACTAATTTTTCAAGCTGTGACAAGACTGTCTCCTCATCCCATTCATTTTTTATGGAAAGAGTAAATCACAAGAAATTATCTAAGCATACGAGTACTAGCAATTTCTGGTATGGAGGAAAGAGTAATATACCAATCGGAGTCAAATCTTTGTGGGACTTATTTGTCCTATTCGATAATCCTCAAAGGCTGGTTATCTCCATTGATTTGGTCATTTTCCCACCCCTATACAGATGGGGAAGCTCGGTCTTAATAAAAAAGGCTTGAAACAACAACCCTCAAAACCTTAGCTGGGAAGGAAGAACCTATCGGTGGTGGTTATTTTTATTTTTAATAATTAGGTAGTAGTTTAATCCAAAAGTATTTGTCTACTGAACATTTTTTATATTTGATCAACAAAATAGTTAAGATTTATGAATGCCAAATGTTACCTGTTAAAATTTACCACGCCAGTAAAGATAAAAGATTATGTATAATGCCTTGAATTCCCAATCAGTATTGGAAGTATTGCGAACTCTCAAATATCCAGAACTCGAAAAAAATCTGGTGGATATGAACATGGTTCGCAACATAAAAATTTGTGATGGGCTAGTCAGCTTTACCTTGTTACTGACAACAAATGCTTACCCATTAAGGGAATTGATTATTGAGGATTGCCAAAAAATAGTGGAAACGTTACCAGGAGTCACTGATGTTGTAGTAGAAGTAACTTCAGAAACTCCCCAGCGGAAAAGTCTACCAGATAGAACTGGGATTAAAGGTATCAAGAATATTATTGCTATTTCTAGTGGTAAGGGTGGGGTTGGGAAAAGCACAGTGGCAGTAAATGTAGCAGTTGCCCTAGCACAAACTGGAGCGAAGGTTGGCTTATTAGATGCGGACATTTATGGTCCTAATGACCCCACAATGTTAGGTTTGGCAGATACTCAAATTTACGTAGATAATACAGATAAAGGAGATGCCCTAGAACCAGCCTTTAACCATGGAGTAAAATTAGTATCCATGGGATTTTTAATTGATCGCGATCAGCCAGTTATCTGGCGTGGTCCAATGTTAAATGGTATAGTTCGTCAATTCCTATACCAAGTACTTTGGGGTGAATTAGATTATTTAATTGTGGATATGCCTCCTGGTACTGGGGATACCCAGTTAACATTAAGCCAGGCTGTACCTATTGCAGGAGCAGTGATTGTAACTACGCCTCAACCTGTAGCATTACTGGACTCCCGTAGGGGCCTGCATATGTTCAAGCAGATGAACATCAATGTGCTGGGAATTGTGGAAAATATGAGTTACTTTATTCCCCCTGATATGCCAGAGAAACATTATGACATCTTTGGTTCTGGGGGTGGAGAAAGGACGGCTACAGAATTGGGGGTACCATTATTGGGATGCATACCCCTAGAAATATCTACCCGATTGGGTAGTGACAATGGTGTACCAATTGTAGTCGGTGAGCCTGATTCCCCTAGTGCTAAAGCGTTAAAAGATATTGCCCTAATTATTGCAGGTAAGGTATCTGTTGCTGCTTGATCATAAAATAATCCATGTCTCTTTCAGGGGTGATGAATAGATGGCAAGAGTAAAGCAGTAATCCCCACTCAAGCCCATAAGTTACCATGTTGCAAAAAAAATCTCGCTCTTCCCCTCCAAATTTTATACTGCAGTATATTTTTAAACCATGGCAACAGATGGACTTGCCTTTGCTTTTTCTGACAGTTGCTGTGACTATTTTTGGGGGGATTATGATCCGGAGCACTCAACCCAATAAAGTCGTGGATGATTGTTTGTGGCACTGGATTACAGGTGGTGTTGGAATATTTTTCGCAGTAATACTTGCCCGTGTCCCCTATCAAAATTGGTTTAAATTCCATTGGTTAATTTACACAATTACTAATCTTAGTTTGATTGCTGTACTTGTGACTGGTATGAGTGTTAAGGGAGCACAACGGTGGATAAACATCTTTGGCTTTTATTTTCAGCCTTCTGAATTTGCCAAAATAGGAATAATTCTTACCATTGCCGCATTGCTGCAAAAACATACAGCTAACAAGCTCAAACATGTATTTAAAGTTTTAGCTTTCACTGGATTACCTTGGTTGTTGGTATTTCGTCAACCAGATTTGGCAACTTCTTTAGTCTTTGGGGCTATTGTATTGGGAATGTTGTATTGGGCAAATGCTAACCCATGTTGGCTGTTATTATTAATTTCCCCTATAATAGCTGCTATTTTGGATAACTTATTTAAGCCAGGATGGATTATTTGGTCTATATTCATGGGGGTGTTAGCATGGCTTTACCTCCCCTGGCAACGATTTGGTATTAGTGCATTGGGAGGAATATCCCTAAATCTCTTTGGAGGAGAATTGGGAGCATTTGCCTGGAATAATATATTAAAACCTTATCAGAAAACCCGATTAACAGTATTTCTGAATCCAGAACAAGATACTTTGGCATCTGGTTACCACCAGGTTCAATCAAAAATTGCTATAGGCTCAGGTCAGTTATGGGGTTGGGGTTTAAATCAAGGGCCAATGACCCAGCTTGGTTTTGTTCCAGAGCAGCATACGGATTTTATCTTTTCAGCGGTAGGAGAACAATTAGGTTTTATTGGTTGTGTAATTACTATATCTATTTTTTGTCTAATTTGTTTGCGAATATTACATATTGCCCAGACAGCTAGCGATAATTGTGGTTCTTTGTTGGCTGCAGGTGTATTGTCTATGATATTGTTTCAAACAGTGGTGAATATTGGTATGACCATTGGCCTAGTCCCTGTAGCAGGTATTCCCCTACCTTGGATGACTTATGGGCGCTCTGCTATGCTGACTAATTTCATCGGTATTGGCTTAGTGGAATCAGTAGCTAATTTCCGTAACCAATGCAAGTATTATTAATTTTGGATTAGCTAATAGTCTTTTTCCTGATGGATATCCTAATAACTAAATACCTTACTACTATAACCTAACTAAAAAAGACATCATTCCTTAATAAGTCTTAGGGTATTTCCTAAAACTTAACTAATCTTTAGATAGTTGAACACAACCAAAAATCAATTGATAATTAATCATCACATCGAATCAATTATACAAAAAAATATTAAGTATAAATATCATACGAATATACACTACAGAAAAATTATTTTGAGTAATTACTACAAATTGATTGTGCTCATTTGAACTAAGCAGAAATATAGAAGCAGTCAAGCAGCTCTTAAACATGCTAAATACCATATGAATTTTGATGTCTAGGTTTGAAACCTTAACTCCATTTTGCAATGGAATATATAAAACTGCTTACATTATGGCCGAGGATAAATTTTTGTAGAGACTTACTTGGTGATAGCCCTGTGTCTTAGGGCATACCCTTATAGGAACATCATAATTTAAACTTATTTTTCTTAAGGATATATGTCAGAATATCTAGACTATTTTGTAGTCAATCACAAATTATTCAATGCAAGTATTAAGCTATAGACAGACAATATAATTAGGTGACACACATCATGATTTTGCCTGGAACAACTGTTCGCGTCAAAAATCCTGCTGATACTTACTATCGTTATCAAGGAATTGTACAGAGGATAAGTGATGGAAAAATAGCAGTATTATTTGAAAGTGGTAACTGGGATAAATTAATTACATTCAGACTGTCTGAGCTAGAAGTAGTAAATTAACTCATCTGATTTTAGGTTTTGGAATAAGTCTTCCCTATCTGTTTGCTCATGCGTTTTCCTTTACCACAATTTACTAAGAACAATCGCAATCCAAATCATTTTGCGGAAGTTATTGAGACCACAAGTACGGTATTTCTTGCTCAGTGTTTAGAACCAAATGATTTGAACTTTCCAAATATGCCCCCTTTTGGGAGCTGGGTGTGCTCTGTGGATGAGGAATCAGGCAATTTGGTCTATGCAGTAGTTTACAGTGTAACTACTATGCCTATAGATAACGTACATCGACCGGTTGCTTTGGGATTGTCTTTGCAGGAATTGCGGGAAGAACAACCTCAAATATTTGCCATGCTCAAAACCGAATTTAGAGCAGCTATAGTTGGTTTTGAACGAATATCAGCAACTGGCGTATCATCTGGTAGTAATATATATCAGTATTTGCCGCCGCGACCACCACAAATTCACCAAGCAGTTTATAAATGCAGGCCAGAAGAAATTATCCGGTTTACGGAAGAGTTAGATTTTTTATGTACGCTACTTGCTGTAGTTGGGGCTCCTGTGGAATCTCTAACCGCAGCAGTAGTTCGTAATATTTATCAATTACGTAAGGCGGAACAAGAATGGTTGGTTCAGGCTGGAAGAGCTTTAAGTGTACTACTCAAGGACGATTATGATCGCTTGCGATTCATCTTAAGTCAAATCCACCCATAAACTCTTTATTTACTGGCTATGAAAAACCATTACAGTATAGGTAAACAATTTGGATAGTATAGCCGAAGGTGTTGTAGTTTCCGAATGAGTTTGAATGATTATTATGGTCATATAGGATTGGATCATAAGAAATATTGTTACTATATGGTCATATAGTAACAATATTTACAAAATGGCCAATAGCAAACTTTAAGTTACTCTCAATTCCTCTCGGCTTTTCTTAAAGCAAATCAATCTGTTCTATTCCAGTCAAACTTTATCATTGACCTTGGAGGCTTAAGCTTTTCATCTTTAACCTTTTATCTGTAATGTTTAAGGGGTGCAATCTGCTTGCTATATATAATGGGTGAATTGCCTTTTCATCGACTTCATAGACACGGAAGATTCTAATACCTACCTTAGAATGGCTTGCTCTTGCTTGCATAAAATAACATCACATGGTAATTTTGCTACATGGGCATTTAATTCAGCCAAACATACCATTGCTTCTATTCATCCAAACAATGCAATGGATTTGAAGTTGCAAGTTCCGACTCCGCAGTCTAATTTCTCCAGGTCTGGGAACGAACCATTTTTCCCTCTTGTGATTGTATTGCTTATAATTTTAGTTATACCTATTTTACTTAAAAAATTAAAACTTCCCGGTTTAGTAGGTTTAGTTTTGGTAGGAGTCTTTTTGGGGCAGTTTAGCAGTAAACTATTGCCTATACAATCATCAGTGGTGGATCTACTTTCCGAGATAGGGTTATTTTATCTGATGTTTGTTGCCGGATTAGAAACTGAAATAAAACTATTTCGTAATTATAGAAATCAGCTGTTGGGATTTGGGAGTTTGACTTTTTCAGTCCCATTAATATTAGGGGTAATAATTGCATTGCCTTTCGGCTTAAATTGGAACCAAGCAGTATTAATTGGTTCTTTGCTTTCTTCTCATACATTTTTGGCGTATCCAATTATCAACTATTGGGGTATTTCTCGAAACGAATTTGTTTATGTAACCGCGGGAGCTACCGTTTTTACTAACATTGGTGCAGTTCTGTTATTAGCATTTTGTGTTGCTACGCATGAGAAAGAATTACAATTTTGGCAATTTATAATTCTAATTAATAATTTATTGATTTACTGTCTAGTAATCTTTTTTGGATTAGAGCGTTTAGGTAAAGAATTTTTCCGTCGTTTTGGAGAAGATGAAGTCAATCATTTCTTATTTATACTTTGGACAGTATTTCTGGCTGGGGTTGGAGCTCAAATTATAGGTATAGAAATTATTGTAGGAGTATTTTTGGCTGGTTTAACTGTACATAATGTCATTGGTAGCGGACCAGTTAAAAATAAGATTACTTTTATAGGAAGTGCTCTGTTTATACCTATTTTTTTCATTAAGCTAGGTATGCTAATTAATGTTGCCAGCTTCACTGAAAGTTTAAGTATTTTATGGTTTACCATATCTGTGATTTTGGGCTTAATTATCGGTAAATTAATTGCTGCATTAGTAGCAAAATTACTCTATCGGTACAAATGGCAAGAAATGTTAATTATATGGTCTCTGAGTATACCTAAAGTAGGAGTAACATTATCAGCAACTTTAGTTGGATATCGGTCTGGTTTGTTAGATATTAATGTATTTAATAGTTTAATTATTTTAGTAGTTTTTACTTGTATAATTGGGCCAATGATTGCTAATCAAGTACCAATTGGATGGAACCCTGCCCTGATTGCAGATTCCGGATTAATAGCTTCTGATTATACAGTTCCAAAGACAAATATAAATTCTCTTACAATTGTTGTTCCCATACATAATCCTCAAACCCAACAATATTTAATAGAAATGGCTGCCTTATTAGCCAGACAAACTAACGGCCAAATTGCACCCTTAGCTGTTACCGCTGCAACTGCACATATGGATGCCCAGAGATTAGATAATTCTATACGCCGTAATGAACAAATTTTAGGCAGGGCAATTGCCCTTAGTAGGGTTTTGGATGTAAAAGCCGAGCCATTACTGCGGATTGACAATACATTTGCTCAGGGGATTAGTCGTACAGCCAAGGAACGAAAAGCAAATTTAATACTTATGGGTTGGGGTAAACGTACTAGTCTACGAGCGCGTTTATTTGGCAATGTGGTTGACAGTGTCGTCTGGTCATCTCATTGTCCTGTGGCAGTTACACGTCTAGTAGAATCTCCCCAGAAAATCCAACGTATCTTAGTTCCATTGGGCAACTTGCCAGCATATTCTTTATACCCAGTTAAATTTGCCCAAGTTTTGGCAGAAACAAACCAAGCTCAAGTAACTGTACTTAATATTTGCAAACGCCATACCAGTTCTGACACAATTTCTTTAAGGCGATCACAGCTTTCCTCACTTGTATCCAAATTGGCTAATACCAATTTACCAGATATTCAAATTATTGTTTACGAAAATGTAATTCAGGCAATTTTACAAGCAGCCAGGTTATACGACCTTGTTATTTTGCCATTTATCCATAATTCTAGTAGTAATAGTGGTTTAACAGTGAGTGATGTTACTTACCAAGTAACAAGTCAACTCACTTGTTCTATTGTCATGTTGGGAGAACCTTATGAATCACAATTATTTGCACTTACTACCTCTAGCTTCAGCTCTATAGCTACGATTTAGAACTATATACTAATCACATCAGTCTATTAAATTAATGACTTAATTATCAATTACAAATTATCAATACTAGCTGATATTTTTCATATAATTTGTTTTATGCTTAATTTTTCTTTCTGCAGTACCTAACTCAATTTTTCTAAAAGAATGGTCATCCTAACCAGATCAATTTATTTCTCGAAAGTTATGGTTAATTTATATACTAACTTTGAGTATTCTAAAACTTTAATTTGGACTAGTTAAATATTACTAAAAACTACTGGATGATAACTCTTCCACTAATTCAATTATCTGAAATGATTTTTACCTTATTACTATGACAACATACAAGAAAATTTTCTTGAGTCACTGCTACTAAGTAAATCTATTGAATCATAAGATTTTCTGAAGTCTTTAGTTTAGTACTAAATCACTCAAACTACACACAAAACACAAACAAGAAAATATCCCTCAAATATTACAAATACTCTACAAATTTTTATATTTGTGTTTCAAACACTCATTTCTGTTAGATCATTATGTTTAAATTAATTTTTCCTACCATATACATTTCTATCAATCCCCTCTATGTCCTTAACGTTCCCAAAACTTCCAATTGATTGAACCTGGAGTAAGACGATAACGCCGAGTAACCTTTCGCATTTTTTTGCTATTCATGCGTGTATGTGGTGATATTGCTTCTTCTATTCCCACTTCTGAAATCTTTGGGGATAGTTCACTTTTAGCTTCCCCTTTACTTTTCCACCAAGTAGTCATCCATCCACCAGCAACACCAGCAATACCACCAATTACAATACCTGCTGGTGCTTGATATCCAATCAAGAGAAATCCCAGCATGAAGAATAGCCAGTACCTCAACCCAGCCTCTATGCCCTCAGATGAAGGTATATTTCGGTTTCTAGGGTTATTTTGGGAGACATTGGTAAACCAGCCAAAAATAAAACCGGATGTAATTCCTAGAAAAAAGCTCCAAGCTTCCTGTAAACCTAGAGACAACAAAAAAATTGACAAAAATAATCCAAATATGAGCTGGGTAAGAAAATTTTTGGGGATGATTTTACTATTATTCTTTTTTCCTGTCATAGTGTGAAAATTATGGGCATATTACAACATTGTTAACTGGTTTTCCAGGGGCTGAGTTGTATTAACTGTTATCAAGAATTCTTTCTCCCTCTTCGTTAAGGGTTCGGAATTCTCTATTTGAGAATTTAACAAACCTACCGTCGCATCAGCAATATCACCATTACGATTTTTCAACCTTTGCTTGATGACTTCTATAGGTGCTTCGCACTGAATAATTTGCAGAGGTATATTATTCTCTTCAGCCTCTTGAGTTACTTTTTTTCTCAGGACTTGTAGATCATATTTAGCATCCAAAATTACGGAAAAACCTTGTCTGGCAAGTATAATCCCCAAATCTAGTAAGCGTCTATAGGTTTTTTGAGTCATTGCAGAAGTATAAATTTCATCTGCCCCTTTTGACTTTAATGGAATACCCGCAAGATGTTTCCGGACTGCATCAGAGCGAATTTGAATTGCCCCCAGTTTGCGAGATAGGTAATGTGCAGTAGTACTTTTACCTGAGCCGGATAAACCAGACATAATCATCAGTTTTCCCTGATGGGGTTTGGTATATTCCCATGCTTGGGTATAGTAGTTGGAAGCTATTTTAGAGGCTTCCTCTTTTGCTTCTGCGGAAATCTGTGAGTCATCAAGCAAAAATGAAGTTACCTTTGCTCTCACATATGCCTGACGACTTAAGTATAAGGGTAGAACTTGTAAACCCTCCCAATCTCCAGTTTTTTCCAAATAGGTATTTAAAAATAAATTGCCTAAGTCTTGACGATGTCTTGCCTCTAAATCCATGACTATGAATGCGACATCATACATCACATCAACGAAACGGAATGATTCATTAAACTCAATACAGTCAAACATCAATATTTTATCATGCCACAAGGCAATATTTCTTAGGTGTAAATCTCCATGACATTCCCGAATAAAATTTCCTTGTACACGTTGATCAAGCAACTCCTGTCGTTCTGCAAAAAAGCGATCACTATAGGCTTTAGTTTCATCAAATTTTACCTTGGTTTGTAGACTACCAATATATTTTTCTGTTTGTTCATAGTTTTCATCGATTGCCTTGCGTAACTGAGTTACCTTCCCAAAAGAACGAATGTAATCATTCATCTCTGCCAGCTTATGGTACAAGGCTAACATTTCCCCTAATTCTACTAAATGTTTTTCCTCTAAGGTTTTTGTATCAAACATCGAACTTAGTAGATTCTCTTGGGGAAACTGGTACATTTTCAAAACATACTCTATTACTTTACCAGTCCCATATAATTGATAATTACTTCCTACTTGAGTTATGGGTAAAACTCCTATATACAATTCAGCTGCTCCCCGATAATTAAGACGTAATTCTTCCCGGCAAAAGTACTGTCGTTTTTCTAGGGTTGAAAAGTCTAAAAAG
Organism: Richelia intracellularis HH01; assembly: GCF_000350105.1. Lineage (GTDB taxonomy): Bacteria > Cyanobacteriota > Cyanobacteriia > Cyanobacteriales > Nostocaceae > Richelia > Richelia intracellularis. Next base: position 31,839 of record NZ_CAIY01000054.1, on the reverse strand, counting down.
CCAAAGTTCATAGGCTTTTTCAACTTATAAACATATTTACCAGTTAATAAAATATAAGAAATATGGGTTTGAATTAATTGAACTGGTTCTATTACTTCATGAGGATAAAAACCAGGTTGTAACATTTGTTGGATTAAAGCAGTAACGTCAATTTCTGTCATGTTCAATTCTAAATTTTAGTTTTTGTAACTTGATAGAAGATTATTGATAAATTACTGACAGTATAGTGCACATGAATTTCCTACATATCTAAACTAGAATTTGTATTATTTAAAAATTGCCAGAAATTTATCTAGTGAGAATTATTATATTAGCCTAATTGGTTAAAACTACTTCCAGATATTCATAATAGTTAGTTGTGTATTTATACAAGTTCTTGAAAAGTTTATTACTGATTCACTGAAACTCAACAGAAAATAACTAAACAAGCATAATTTACTTAAATATCCCAAATTATAGATGAACTTTCTTTGGTTTTCAAAACCTGACTAACTTCGAGTTAGTTTTAAGTAAACAAAAGTTGTTTTATAATCAAAACCCCAGTATGGTATACCAGGCATCAAAGCCCTGAGTCACTTAAGTAACCCAGGGCTTTACATTTAATTTAATTTGACCCAACTACTTAGCATTTTGTATAAGCAAAAAAGCTGAGGTGGTAAGGTTGTTCCTTACAAGGGTGAGTCTGAACTTCCTTAATTATGGCAGTTACATTCCAAGAAATATCAGTAATTTTAAGTTCCAATTCTGTTTTGTTAATAATAGCTTGTTTCAAAATCAGATCAACGCTCTTGGCATTTAACACTAAAGAAATGGATTCCACACCCTTATGCCCATACAAGTTAGCTGGTATCATCCCGGAACGGCGCAAAGCTCTAGGTTTGCTACCCTCTGGTCTAGTTGTACATTCGACTGTAATACTCATATAAATCCTACAAAGCGTTTACTGGCTTGACATCAGGAACACTTTTGGTGAGTCTAGATTAAGAAATACAGAAAGTTCAGAATAGAAGGCTTCCCTCTATTAATTTTCCTTAGCATAGGAATGATGGCATTTCTTTGTCTTTTTCACCTGTGTCTTAATGGGAGCATGAGTTAAATCTAACACTCATGGTGAAGTACTAACCCAACTAAATTTGATAATCTTCTATAACAAGACTGATAAGAATACTATCTTACATTTGCCAGGGAACTAGCAACTAATTCACAATCTAATAGTTTTCTACCCCTAGATATTTGAAACTACAAGGCACTAGCTAAAGGAAATTGTGTAGCATTGGTATTTTATAATAAAGCCCTCTTTGGACCATGCATGGGATCTTCTATAATAATAGTCTGGTCACGATTAGCCCCCAAAGAGACAATTGCAATAGGAACCTCCATCACATCAGCTAGCAACTTCAAGTAATCCAAAGCTTGTCTGGGTAGTTCTTCTAACTTACGACAATTGCTTGTGCTCTGTTTCCACCCTCGTATGGTTTCATAAATGGGTCGACAACGAACAAGTTTACGATTACTTTTGGGAAAATCATGGCAGCGTTCCCCATCAATTTCATAGGCAATGCAAATCTTAATTTCATCTACATTATCTAATACATCTAGTTTGGTAATTGCCAAACAATCCATACCATTAATCCGGACTGCATAACGACCAATTACTGCGTCGAACCAACCGCAACGGCGTTTTCTCCCTGTAGTTGTACCAAATTCTGCTCCACGGGAACAAAGAAAATCTCCCAAGTATCCTTCCAACTCTGTTGGAAAAGGTCCTTCACCGACCCTAGTAGTGTAAGCTTTAGCAACACCAATCACCCTATCTATGGCTGTTGGACCCAGCCCCGTACCTATGCAAGCACCGCCCGCTATGGGATTAGAGGAAGTGACGTAGGGGTAAGTACCATGGTCTAGGTCTAATAAAGTGCCTTGAGCCCCCTCAAATAAAATATTCTGTTTTTGTCTAATTGCATTATATATTCTTAAGGAAGTATCAACCACGTAAGGTTTTAAATATTCTGCATAACCAATATATTCTTGGATAACTACTTGGGGGTCTAAAGGTGATAGATTGTGGAGCTTTTTAAGAATGTCGTTTTTATAGTTAATTGTCCATTCCAAATGTTCATGTAAACTCTCAGAATCCATCAAATCTAGGATTCTAATTCCTATACGCTCCGACTTATCAGCATAGGTTGGACCTATTCCACGACCAGTTGTACCTATTTTGTAATTTCCCCTGCGTTCTTCTGCTGCCTTGTCAAATAACCTATGATAAGGCATTGTCACATGGGCCGTTTCCGAAATGAACAGATTTTTAGTTGAAATACTAAGTTTTTCTACCTGTTCTAATTCTTGAATTAGAAGCTTTGGGTCGATTACTGCTCCAGAACCGATAATACATTCAGTGTCTGGGTACAAAATACCAGAGGGAATCAAGTGCAGCTTAAGGGTGTTACCTTGTACTACAATAGTGTGTCCAGCATTGACACCCCCTTGGTAACGCACAACAACATCTGCGGAGTGGCTGAGCAGGTCAGTAATTTTTCCTTTTCCTTCATCGCCCCACTGGGCACCTATAACAACAACGTTAGCCAAGTGTTTATTAAAATAGCTGAAGTTTCCTATGAGGATAATTATCTGAAGCAGATGGAACTTTTGTCAACCAGTTGTCATCCAATAAAAACTAAATGGGGAAAGTAGGTTGGTAAATTCTGCTTAATCTATTCCTACAACCCATAGGAATGGATTAAGGCATCAGTTTTTTGTACATCCTAATAACCAAACAACACCTCCGGTAAATGTTTTATCTATTAACAACTATTATTTTATAAATCATGATTTACTTAGTATTTAGAAAAATAATTTTTTAATTGTCTTTTATATAGCTATATACAAATAAATAGGATACTGATTCTTTTTTATAAATAATTAAGTATACGGATACCTAATAAATATAATCTTCAGTTGTAATATTTAGGGTAATAAATAGGCTAAAATGGCCCGGTAGAAATAGCTTAAGACTTTACTATCAATAGTAATAGCTATTTTAGCAGCCCAAATAGTAAATCCTTAATAATTAGACTTTTATCTTGTGCAAGACTAGTTTATTTTTTTATCACTAATCAATATATTTTTGGCATAAACCTTAATTTTGTAAACGACAGAATGTATTAAGATTATAAATAAAAATTTAGATTATTACCCGCAAGATTATTTTTAAAATAGCGGTTACAATGAAGAAATAATCTTAAATACTTGTAGCATATATTCCCTGGGTTAGGCAACTATAGTTTATCTTTTTCAAGATTACTATTGATGCTAATTTTGTAGCTTGCTTTTGTTAATCAAATATGATAAGAGTAACTTAATGATCATCAATAAGAATCCAAGAAACTTCTCAGGAATAAACCTAATTTTTGCTAACCCTGGATTATTACTTAGGTAAAACAACCCTAATTTTGGATTATATCATAATTGCTTTTTGCTTTCTGCATATATAATATCAGCTTTTTTATCTAAAAATCAATAGTATTTTATTAAAAATAAGATGGTATTGCTACTAGCAGAAAATAATATTTTATTATTAATAAAATATTATTAGTGAGCATTTAATTGCGCTAAATAATAAAAAATATAGTCTGTTAAAATATTAAAATAAGAATCATAAATACTTGCAAAAAAAGCTTGTTAAGACCATGACAAATATTAATAAAATAAATAAAGCTAGATAATAATGAGCAGGCTAATTAATGCAAAGAATTGGTATTTATACATAAAATCCTAGGTTATTTGCTTAAATAGTAAAATGGTTACGGTTATCCAAGATAAATAACTAATATCAAAACTCAATAAAAGACTAATAAATATCAAAATATCTTGTATAAAATTCCCTGCTAAACATTCCCATAGGACAGCAATTATCATCTCTTATAATAGAGAAACTTCGCAAGTAATTAAACAATAATTACTTGCGAAGTTTAACCACAAATATAAAGTTATGATAGTGAATAGGAAATATAATATTTGTAGCTATAAACCAAGATTTAATAAATGTGCAGAGCCAATCTAAGTTAAAATGAATCTCTAATTTTTAGCAATTAGTAATATATAGATTAATTATAGAAATATATTTAAAGTCTTTCTATCAAATAAATCTGTTAGAAATTCTTGAGATAACTTAAAATTTTATGAATCATTTTTGTAAGACTTATTCTATATTGCTATCAAGGTAAAGTTTTGCCATTATCAATTCTATAATGATAAAATTTTAACTGTTTATTAAAAACTACAAAAATGACTCCTGTAAAATTCACTAGATCCGCTATATTTTTACTTTTTCAATAAGTCTTTTATATGCCATAATCTAATAAGTTTAACGCTGCAAAGTTATTTTATTTGAATTTTATTATATATACGAAGCATCCAAATATATTTTAATTGTAGTACCACTATATTTATTAGCTCTGGTATATTTAATGAACGGTATATTTTCATATTTATATAAATTTATGATGGGGATATTTGAAGTATTCACTATAAGAATTAATTTTTCATTTTGAGAATATTAAAAATATTTAAATAAATCAATTATAACCATATCAAATATATTAAAATTATCAATAACTTCTTTGCTTCAGTGATGAAAAGATTAGAGTTATTCACTCTAATCTTTTCATCAGTTATTAGCCAAAAAAATCTATGTCCGTTTACACTTGATTTAAATGTTCGTGTAAGTCCCAAATTTTTTGCAGCATTGATTCTAAACCATTACCAGTAACTGCAGAAATTGGGTATACTGGAACTGGGGTAAGAAGATTTAATTGAGTAGCCAAATCATCCAAATACTTACTCTGCATGTCTACTGCATCAATTTTACTGAGTGCTAATATTTGTGGGCGATTTTCTAGACCATGTCCATAAGCCATAAGCTCTTGCTGAATAGTTTGATAATCCTTTACAACATTTTCACTAGTCGCATCAATTAGATGTAATAATACCTGAGTTCGTTCAATGTGTCGTAAAAAGTCATGTCCTAACCCAGTACCTTGAGATGCTCCGGCAATCAATCCAGGAATATCTGCAAATACAATACCATCTCCTGTTGGTTTACATACTACTCCTAAGTTTGGGATTAATGTAGTGAAAGGATATTCGGCAATTTTGGGGCGTGCAGATGAGATAGTAGATATCAGAGTCGATTTTCCTGCATTAGGCAAACCAATAATTCCCACCTCTGCCAATAGCTTCAACTCTAGTCGTAATTTTCTATTTTCCCCTGCCAATCCTGGCAGAGCTTTTTCGGGGGCACGATTACAGTTACTTAAGAAGTGTTTATTTCCTAGTCCTCCTTTCCCACCCTTTGCTACCAATAAATTTTGGTTTTCAGTAACTAGATCTCCTATTATTTCTCCTATTTCTTGGTCAAAAACCATTGTGCCACAAGGAACTTCAATAACTAAATCTCTTCCGGATGCCCCTGTGCAATTTTTGGGACCACCACGGCGTCCATTTTCGGCCTTAAATTTGCGGTTGTAATGAAAATCAAGTAGAGTTTGTAAATTCTCCACAGACTTAATAATTACGGAACCTCCTCTTCCACCATTACCTCCCGAAGGGCCACCCGCTGGCTCGTACTTTTCTCTGCGGAAAGCAACAATTCCGTCACCTCCCTTACCAGCTTCAACTTCAATTTCTGCACGATCAATAAATTGCATAATTATTAATTAATTTGTGATTTCCGTATATAGCTATTTTCAATTTATTCCTAACGTTTTAGTACACATGATTAATTTTACCTTTAAGTGGAATTATACAGTGGAGATGTAGAGAATACTTAAGTAAAGCAAATTATTATATTAATTAGGTGAGGATAATACCAAAAATTGAGTGAACAGTAAATAAAGAATAACTTGTATAGAAAAGATCCTTCTCTAATAAGAATATTATTAATATTTTATTATCAATTTTTAGCTACATTTACAAGTAGTAGGAATATTATGCTGAGGATAGTAATATCCTGGATATATATAGTTATCAAGAGAAAAATACTTGCGAATACTTTGATCTGGAAATATTATTATTTTATTTGAATTACATACTATACATAAGCTCATGAAGTCAATATTTTAACTATAAAGAATTACTGTAGAAGTTAAGAATTATCTTAAGGTTAGAATGTGATATTAATATAAGGCAATTTACACAATATATAACAATTTATTAACTACAATAATATTTTTAAATGACTTATAATTAGTGTAGTCAAATACCTCTTTATAATTGCCTTGAAACAAAGGAAAGTAAAAACAAATTTTCTATAAGTAAATAGCTAATAAATACTCAGAAAAACTTGTTGGTATGATTGAGATGATTGCAACTTTAAAAATCCTAAAACGGCAAATTATAAACCTACAAAAATCTAGCAAAAGAGGACTTATCAGCAATAATAAAAAAATATAGTAAATCTATCCAAAATAAAAATAGAATAGGGATAATCGAGACCAAAATTCAGTTACATATAACTTGTAAAAATAATTTTACTAGTTTAAAGTTTTAAACCCTGATTTATTTGCTAGTCAATATGATTTTATATAAAATAAATGAGTAGTGAGCAGTAGTAACTACTTACTCACTAGGCAAAAAACTCAGGGAGAGTATATAAATTATCATTCACACTCAAAAAAAATATAGTTCATATGAGCTACCTAATGTTTTATTGAATTAATGACGCAAGCTTGAAGAAATCAGAGGCTTTATTTCCTTAGTCATCAGAACTAATGGAGTAAACTAATTACTACTCACTTAAATATAGGGTGAAACATCTTCACCACAATCATTTGCCAAATAAGATAGGGCACGAAAGCGCAAGCCAACTAACTGCTCATATAAAGGATTAAGTTTACATAAGGGAGGAATATGAACTATCTTCTTGCCAAAGAGCGTTATGTCCCTTTCAAATGGACAATAGGAAGGTATCATTTTGCATAAGAATCTGGCTACTCTAGGATCTCCTATACTCAATCTATCTAACCAATCTCGTAGTAAGTATAGGGGTGCTAAGTTCTTTTTAGCTGCTTCTTGAGCAGATATACTTACTACTACTTGCCCCCTATTTTCTAGGTTTTGGCGTAAAGCTTCTAAAATGTTCTCTGGTTTACCAAGCGCTTTACATAATTGGTGTAGGAGATAATCCTCACTTTTAGAATAAGTCCCATCTGCAATTGCAACCATTACTGCTGTCCGAAGAAAATTTTCTGCAATAGGTGTACCTTCGCCCAGAACAGTGGCTAATTCCTCTGGCTCGATCAAATCAAAGGCTTCTAAATTTACCCTTTGGGCTAATTCATGATGGGTAATATTAGTAATTAATTCCCTTTCTTGAGGATCAAAATCACCATCAGCCCAAGCAATAGTCAGCAGTCCACGCAACCAGGCGGCAACTTGTTCCCTGCTGTAAGTATATTGAACAGCACTTATCATAAACTCACGTTTCTAGCTTCTCTGAGTCCATATTAGCTTGGGTTATCATTCAAGATTGTGGTGCTTTTTGCCAAACCTATTAGTAGTATAAATGCTGATACCTAATTTTCGTAAATCAGACTTGCAAAATATTTACACTATACTGACTATATTTAATTTTTACTGTAGAAATTTATTATAGCAATAATAACATATTTTAGCCAAAATATCTACCATATGTTAAAGCTATTCAAATAGAGCAAGTGCGAATATTCAGTTAATATTAGAGTTTAGAAAAGTGTTTTTCTCTATTCAACTAAGTTTTAATTTAACAAACTTATTACGATTATGGTAGCAGATAATTATATCATAGTACCGAGATAATTAACACTTTGAGACATTTATTAATATTAATTTTCCTATAAATACTTATGCAACACTCTTATGGAATTATTGTGTAGGTTATATCTAATAAATCGTAAATTGCACCAATTACTTCGCCCATGTTAAGCCAACTTCAGGGTTAGTAATGCTATAATGGGGTCTGCAATATTAATTATTGTTTTATCTATCGAAAAAGTGGTCAGAATGTTCTCTTTTGGTATTGAGCATGAAGTTGCTTTTTTCAACAGTTCGGGAAAACTAGCTGATTTTAACCGGACAAAATTTTCGGATTTTCAGCAGATTATAGACCAATTACCAGTATACCCCAATGATAATTTACAACTAAGAATAGGCGATTCCGGCATAAGAAAGAAAAGATGGTATATAGAGGGCTTTGAAAGATTTGCTAATTTTGAGCACAAGAGGCTAGTTGATTGCATTCCTAAAGGAATTGAAATAAGGACAACCATACATAATAATATTGAAAATACTATTGCAGAAATAACAAAAAGCTTTAATTTACTCAGAAACTTAGCACTTAAATTTGACTATGAACCTGTTCTAATTAGTTTTAATCCCTATAGCCCTGTTTTCAGCCCAAAAGTTTCCCTCAATGACTATGAAGTAAGATATTTACAATCCCATCCAGAAGAACAAAATGCAAGCATCTACATGGTAACATATGGACCAGATATAAATATATCCATCTCTGGAATGTCACCAGATGAGATAATTAATATCGGTCGAAAATTAACCTATTACAGCCCTTATATAGTTCCTTTTAGTTATAGTTCTCCCTTTACTGAGGGTAATTTATGGGCAGGGTTATCAGTCAGAACTTTTTACCGTACAGGCAAGAGGCCTTCAGCATTAGTATTTGTAGAAAATCAAGAACAATTAATTTCGAGTAATCCTAAACTGACAAAATTAGCACGGATTCCTGCAGAAATAGGAAGAATTGAATTTAAGGCATTTGATAGTTGTGATGACTTCTCTTTGTATGCAGGATTTTTTGCTTTATTAAAGGGTTTAATTTTGGACACATCATTGTTGGGTAAAGCAACAGTTCCAGATGCAGAATTGCATCGATTCTCAGCAAAATATGGTTTACACTGCGAGGATATTTTTAATAAGAGTCAAGAGATTCTACAAGCTGCAGAAAATGCATTAGGGGAAGACTTAGATTGTAGATATTTAGAACCATTAAAGAGGATCTTACAAACAAAAGAAACCCAAGCTGATAGAATGATCCAACAATTTAAACAAACGGGATCTATTGAAGACGTTCTAAAACTAACTTACAAGGACACAACTTGGAGATCAATACTGAGTTAATATATGGTTACCGCTTAAATATATTAATTTAGGGTTATTGTAGGGATATTACCTAATTTACATCACAATAGAAATCTGGAAATATTAAATTTTTTATGGTAAGAAGAAATGACTATCACAACAGAGATTCTTTCTAAACTACCCGGAGATATTTTATTAAAACTAGAAGCAGCAGATTATAGTTTGGCATCATTAAGAGCAGATAAGATTACCATCCCTAAAATAATAAAAGAAAATTCACAATCCTTGGGTATAGTACAATGGGATGTCTTAATTAGTGGTGGTAACTTAGGAATTTTTATAGGTCTTGCTTTGGCCTTAAGGGGTTTTAAGGTAGCAGTGATGGAAAAGGGATTGTTAAAGGGAAGAGAGCAAGAATGGAATATTTCCCGCAAAGAATTAGATGTATTGCTGGAATTAAAGTTAATTTCACCAGAGGAATTAAACAAAGCGATCGCAACTGTGTATAATCCATCTAGGATAAATTTTGCCGGGGGTAAAGATATTTGGATTAAAGATGTACTAAATGTTGGTATATGTCCAATATATTTGCTTGAAAATATCAAACAAAAATTTGTGGCCATTGGGGGCAATTTGTTAGAAAGCACCCCATTTATAGGGGCGGTAGTACACCCAGATGGTGTAGTGGTAAACAAGGAATTTTCCACTAGGTTGCTAGTTGATGCCATGGGGCATTTTTCCCCTATAGCTAAGCAAGCTAAACAAGGTATTAAAGCAGATACTTTGTGTCTTGTAGTAGGAACTTGTGCTCAAGGTTTTCCGGAAAATAACACTGGGGATTTGCTTTTATCTTTTACAGCCCTGGAAAACCAATGTCAATATTTCTGGGAAGCTTTTCCTGCAAAACATGGTAGAACCACTTACTTATTTACATATATGGATACAAATCCTAAACATATAGGATTAACAGCTTTATTTGATAATTATTTTCGTCTGTTACCAGAATATCAGGGGGTAGAATTGATGCAGTTGAGCTTTCAAAGGGCATTATTTGGCTTTTTTCCCGGCTATCGGAAAAGTCCTCTGCAAACTCCTTGGCAACGTATTTTACCATTTGGCGATAGTAGTGGCAGTCAGTCACCCCTGAGCTTTGGTGGTTTTGGTAACATGTTACGCCACCTTAAGCGTTTAACTTTAGGGATACAAGAAGCATTAGATACAGACCAATTATCAGTTAAAGCACTGAACTTACTTCAGCCATATCAGCCTAATCTAAGCGTTAACTGGCTATTCCAAAAGGCAATGAGTGTGGGAATTGAACAAGAAATACCTGATGATCGGATTAATAACTTATTATCTGTGTTATTTGAAACAATGCAGAATTTAGGGGAGTTAGTAATTAAGCCATTTTTGAAAGATGTGGTACAGTTTTCTGGATTAACAAAAACCCTTCTACAAACAAGCTTTAGTCATCCACTTTTAGTAATTCAATTGATTCCCCAATTAGGTTTATTTAGTTTACTTGATTGGATAGTGCATTATTTTAATTTAGGGGCTTATGCTGTACTATTTTCTATTAGCCCGACCTTAGAATTATTATTGAAAGGTTTGCCTAGTAGCTACTTATATTATTGGCATCGCTGGGTAGATGCTTGGGAGTATGGTTCAGGCAGAGATTACTTGAAATGAGGTTAAACAATTAAAATAAAATATGAGATTACAAGTCTACTGCAATCATTTATCCTAGAACATGTTTACCCTGTTCCATAATATAGGTTTTATAGAAACTAACTATACTAGCTTCGTAAGCAACAACAATAGAATCATAAGCATCCTTAGTTATGCAGCAGTAAGCTGGTAGTAAAGCATTACGATTATCATAAACCCTTCTGGATGGCTATGCTCAGAAAACACGATTACTTCCATTACATTGTTTAAATTTGCTAAGCCAATATCACTAACATTGACAAAGGGTTTGAATTCTTTGAGCCTGTGTTACCAGATCGAATGGTTAATATTTCTCCCGTGCGATTATCTAATTAATATTACTCATTAGATTACTAATTTCCCCAGTATGTCCTAATAAATGCATTGTTTGAGCTAGAGACGATTTGGGGATTGTATTGGTACTAAAGATATACTGCAAATCCAATCAAATGTAAAGTTTTTATGTACTTTTAGATAATTATACGACTAAAAAAAGAACAAATATAAAACTCTTCAGCAGAGCTATCTGTTTACTATGATAATGACACGGATGGCACAGTGGCAATAAACATATATTTTTTTCTCGAAATTATCACCAATGTTATTTTCCAATTCCAAAAATATCTGCTCTATCTGGGGATGATTGACTTTTGCTTGTAGTCATAAAATTAGCTGTCTAGCTTTACCCAATTGCACTGTTAAATATCAATCCTATAGAAATACAAGATGAGTATTCTCTTGCTTTACTCATCAATATTTTATTATGCTTGGTTTGTGTTTTTAGTTCGAGATGTACAACTGTTCAGTATAGTTAATTAATACTAGTTACTGTCTAGTTACAAAGATGACAAAACACATTTGGCTAATAATATTATCAATACTTTTACAAATTGTTTTCTGACATAGTTGAAGCAGCAACATGCTTCATATGAGTGACAAAATTACTCTATGAGTAGAGGGGAAAAATTGGAATTTTGGGAGCAGGTACAAAACTAACAGTAATACTTTTACTTACTATCAATGTACAGATGGTAAGTAAATCATGATTTGAAGTTGAAACACTACTACCTACTAAAAGCTATACAAGCCAATTATTATCAAATTTCACTAAATAACCATCTTAATTTTCGATGTGATAGTTTTAGTAAATCAAATGTAAGGTTTTCAATGATATATCTTGGTAATTCAGTAATGGACATTTTGGCTCTTCCAAAAAAGATTCCAATACAAAATAAAAAATCCTTATTGTCTGTAGTAGATTTCTAAATACTGATAGTGGTGCATAAAATATTTCGGTGTAGTTTAAAAAAATAATTTAATGGTGGTCCATCAAATTATTACTATTAGCATTGGGAAATACTAGGTAGTATACCTCATACCAATACTTTAAAAAGAGTCCTTTTCAAGGCATTACAATCAACAGCTAGATTGAATGATTTTAATCACCTATTATGAATTGAGGGTAGTCTTATAAATGTTGAGTATGTACAGTTATTAGTTTACCATCATTCTATAAATTCTAATTGAAAATCCCTAATAATTCTTAACCAATCAACTGAGTCCAAGTAATTGAACCAACAATACCATCAACAGCTAAACTATTTTGTTGCTGAAATCCTTTCACTAGTTCTTCTGTTTGTGGGCCATATATACCATCATTATCTGCACCCAAACGATATTGTACATATCTTACAGCAACACCTCCAGCATGATTCCTTCTGAGGATTCGTTTTGATAGTATTTGGTTAATTGCAGCCCAAGTTATATTAGTTACAATCCCAGTTTGTTGGATCGCTGTTACTTTCTGAAAGTTTTCTACTGCTATTTTTGTTTGTGTGTCTATAATACCATCTTCCACTAATAATTTGCCATCTTGCCCAGTAAATTTCATTCTATTTAAAGCCCGCTGTAACCTAAGCACATTCTTATTAGGATTATCTTCTTCATCTGGAATATAAATCACAGGTTCATTTTCCCCTGGTAGTTTGCCAGTTAATCCTTTGACAATTGCATTTGCCATAGCTTCTGGGTCATAAATTCTCATATCCTTACGTGCATCGCAAAAACAGCATTCTACGAGAAGTGCTGGCATAATAGTTTTTTTGAGAACATATAAGTGTGAACCATTCTTTAAACCGCGTCTGAAAAAACCTAATTTGGTAATTTCATCAAGTACCGTCTGACCAAATTGTCTCCCAGTGCTACTTATGGCAAAGACTTCTGTACCATTTGCCAAGCTGTTAAAAGCATTAAAGTGGATAGAAACATATAAATCTACCTTGTTAGCATTAGCAATATTACACCTGGTCTGCAGAGAATCAGTAATGGATCTAGATTTTTGTGGTTTGCATTCTATAACTTGATGATTTAAATCTCTAAGTTTAATTATAATTCTATTTCCCAAATCAGATGTTAACTGATCTTCAAATTTTATACCTCTTGCTCCTGTGTCTGGAGGCGAATTATGCCCGATATCAATTCCAAATTTCATAGATTTCTTTTTCATTTTTCCTCAATTTTGCAAGTTTCTGGATAAACATTAATTTAATATGGCTGTAGAATCCCATGCAGTTTTGGCACCAACCATAAATTGAGGAATGTGTTTCTACATGGATAATAACCAGAATAACTGTTTCCAAGATCCCTCTTAAAATAAAAGTAAAGAAATACCTTTTAACGTAAGGATATGAAACGTATTGTCTTAATTGCTGGATTTGAATCCTTCAACGCTGATTTATACAGGAAAGCTGCTGTTTTGGCAACCTCCCAGTGTCAAGACCTAGATGTGCGAATTTTTAGTGATCGGGATATAAATAGCCAAAAAACTGAGGTAGAAATTGCCCTGGACGGTGCAGATGTGTTTTTTAGTAGTTTGTTATTTGATTATAATCAGGTCGTATGGTTGCGCGAACGCATTGCCCAGATTCCTATTCGTCTAGTATTCGAGTCAGCCTTAGAATTAATGGCTTGTACTAAATTGGGGACGTTTATTATTGGGGAAACAAATAAAGGTATACCTAAGCCGGTAAAATTTATACTAGACAAATTTAATAATGGTAGAGAAGAAGACAAACTAGCTAGTTATATTAGCTTTTTAAAAATTGGGCCAAAATTATTAAAATTTATACCCATTGATAGAGTTCAGAACTTACGTAATTGGTTGATTATTTATGGCTATTGGAATGCTGGTGGTATTGACAATGTTGCAGCATTATTTTGGGTGTTAGCTGAGAAATACCTGGGTTTAGAAGTTGGTGATATTCCCCCACCACTAGAAACCCCAAATATGGGATTAATTCACCCTGATTACCAGGGGTATTTTACATCTCCACGGGATTACTTAGAATGGTATAAGGTTAATTCTGTTAACGTTAGCCTTTCCGCTCATATACCAGTTGTTGGCATCCTTATCTACAGAAAACATGTAATTACTAAGCAGCCATACATATCCCAATTAATTCGTCAATTTGAAACGGATGGTTTAATCCCCCTACCCATATTTATTAATGGTGTAGAAGGACATGTTGCTGTAAGAGATTGGATGACTACTGAGCATGAAATTCAACAACGTAAAAATGGTCATACAGAAATTCTCTCTCTCTCTCCAGATGCAGTAGAAGTGAATATTATTGTTTCAACGATTGGGTTCCCATTAGTAGGAGGTCCTGCAGGGTCAATGAAAGCAGGAAGACAAGTTGAAGTAGCTAAATGGATTTTGGCAGCAAAGAATGTGCCTTATATTGTTGCTGCACCCTTATTAATCCAAGATGTTTACTCTTGGACAAGGCAAGGTATTGGGGGATTGCAAAGCATTGTATTATATGCACTACCAGAATTGGATGGTGCAATTGATACAGTTCCTCTTGGTGGTTTGGTGGGGGAGAATATCTATTTGATTCCAGAGAGATTACAAAGGTTAATTGGCAGAGTTAAAAATTGGATTAATTTACGACGTAAACCGATTCCTGAAAGAAAAATCGCCGTGATTTTGTACGGATTCCCTCCTGGTTATGGAGCCGTAGGAACAGCAGCACTATTAAATGTTCCTCGGAGTTTAATCAAGTTTTTGGAAGGTTTGAAGGAACAAGGTTATACAGTTGGTGAGTTACCAAAGAACGGAGAAGATTTAATTCGTCAGGTGAAGGATGCAGATCAATTTAATATTACAGTTGATGAATCTGCAACAACACTTATTCCCAACACAGTTAATGTAAGAAAGTTAGAGAAATGGTTGGGGTATCTAGGTACTTCCCAAATTCAGAGGCAGTGGAAGTCATTAAAGGACAGTGGAATTAAGACTTTTGGGGATAGTTTACATATAGGGGGAATACATCTGGGAAATGTCTGGATTGGTGTACAACCCCCTCTAGGTATTCAAGGTGATCCAATGCGATTAATGTTTGAGCGGGATATGACTCCACATCCTCAATATGCTGCTTTTTATAAATGGTTACAAAATGATTTACAAGCGGATGCAGTAGTTCATTTTGGTATGCATGGGACAGTGGAATGGTTACCGGGTTCGCCATTGGGAAATACTGGTTATTCTTGGTCAGATATTCTGCTGGGAGATTTACCTAATCTGTACATATATGCAGCGAATAATCCTTCTGAGTCTATTTTGGCTAAGCGTCGTGGTTATGGGGTATTGATTTCTCACAATGTACCTCCCTATGGACGTGCAGGATTGTATAGGGAGTTAGTTACATTACGAGATTTAATTGTTGAGTATCGGGAAGACCCGCAGAAAAATTATGTTTTGAAGGAGGGTATTTGCAAAAAGATCGTGGATACTGGTTTGGATATTGATTATCCATTTGATGAGGCCAATCAGTTAGGGATTGCTTTTAATCCAGAAAATGTTCAATTGTTTAATAGTCATGCTTTTGATCATTATTTATTAGATTTATATGAGTATTTACAGGTGTTGGAAAACCGCCTATTTTCTTCAGGGTTACATGTTTTAGGAGAAGCACCTAACCAAAATGAAATGCAATCATATCTGCAAGCGTATTTTGGGGGGGATGCAGAACCAAAAACAGAGAAAGTTATTAGAGATTTATTAATGCAGAGTACGGACGAGTTGAATAATCTATTACGAGGCTTGAATGGAGAGTATATTCCATCTGCCCCAGGTGGTGATTTATTGCGAGATGGTGCAGGAGTCCTACCAACAGGAAGAAATATACATGCTTTAGATCCCTATAGAATGCCTTCTCAGGCCGCTTATGAGAGAGGACAGAGTATAGCAATAAATATTCTTCAAAAACACCTAGATGAATATGGGAAATACCCAGAAACTGTGGCAGTTTTACTATGGGGTTTGGATGCAATCAAAACTAAGGGAGAGTCTTTGGGAATTATTTTGGAATTAGTAGGTGCAGAACCTATTAAAGAAGGAACAGGAAGAATTGTACGTTATGAACTAAAATCTTTGAGTAAGCTGAGACATCCTCGCATTGATGTGTTGGGAAATTTATCGGGAATTTTCCGGGATACTTTTATGAATATTATTGAGTTATTGGATGATTTATTTCAACGAGCTGCCAATGTTGATGAATCAGAAGAAAAAAATTTCATCAGGAAACACGCCTTGGCATTAAAAAGCCAGGGTATAGAAAACGTTTCAGCAAGACTATTTTCTAATCCTGTTGGTGATTTTGGTTCTCTAGTAAATGAAAAAATTGTAGATGGGAACTGGGAATCGGGGGAAGAGTTGGCAAATATTTGGGAAAGTCGTAATGTATTTAGTTATGGTAAGCAAGATAAAGGTCAAGCACGCCCAGAAATATTAAAACAATTATTACAAACAAGTGATCGGATTGTTCAGGAAATTGATTCAGTAGAGTATGGTTTAACAGATATACAAGAATATTATGCAAATATGGGAGGGTTAAAGAAAGCTGCAGAAAAACAAGGGGGAAAAAAGGTTGCTACCAGTTTAGTGGAAAGTTTCTCAAAAGATACAAAATCTCATACCTTAGACGATTTGTTGCGGATGGAATATCGTACTAAGTTTTTAAATCCTAAATGGGCTGATGCAATGGTTAATGAAGGCTCAGGAGGCGTTTATGAGATTTCCCAACGTATGACGGCGATAATTGGCTGGGGCGGTACAGCAGATTTCACTGATAATTGGGTATATGATCAAGCAGCAGATACTTATGCTTTAGATACAGAAATGGCAGAGAAATTGCGTAAGGCAAATCCGGAGGCATTTCAGAATATTTTGGGCAAGATGTTAGAAGCCCATAGACGTGGGTTTTGGCAAGCAAGTGAAGATAAATTACAAAAGCTACAAGACCTATATGACTTGACAAATGACGATTTAGAAGGGATACTAGCTTAATATATTTGGGTTCATCAGTGTCATTTTACTTTAAACTTCTAGAAGTCTATCCTATTGTTAAGTTACCTAACATAGAACTAGCGCAAGAATACCAAGTTTAAGAGGAATTAGATCTGATGTTATCATCAACATCCCCACTAACTCTCCACCAATTTACAAGGGGATTAGGTTTGTATTGGAAGTCAAATTACATATACTTGATTTTCAAAAGATTTGCAGTTAAAGTTTTTATTATGATTTTTCTAGGTTCAATTTTGATATTTGGCTGGGTAAACAAGGCTATTGCAGCCGAAAATTTTCAAATAGTACAGGAAAAATTTAATAAGTCGGGATATCTAAGTCATCATCCCTTAAATGCAGAAATCATTAGTGAATTTTCCTTTAACAAGACACAATATAGTAATCAGCATAATGTAAAGGTAAAAAATCAAAACAAGTTGAAAGTGGCTATTGGAAATTACAACAAGTCTGTTGGAGTGTCCCCAAATGAAGATAATTTTTATTTGAATGGAGATAATGCTTGGAGAAAATCTACAAGATGGAATAAAGCAATCGTAGATTATAATCCGGAGTCAGACTTTAAGAATGTAATTGCGTATAAGGAACAGAACGATGCTAAAGTTGATTGGGTAAATAGAAATAGAGCAAGTGCAGATTATCAAAAGTTAACAGAAATCAATCCTGAATTCTTATGGGTAATGGCTAATCAAGCCTTAGAATTATATGAAACTGGAGAGAAAGAAAGTGCGATAACAATGATGAAAAATATTGTTCGCAAATACCCACGGTTTGCAGATATGCGTGCTGCCCTAACTGCTGCATACTGGGCAAATGGTCAGTTAGGAGAAGCAAAAAGCCATTGGATATCAGCTTATGGGCTGGATAGCCGTTATAAGGATATTTATTGGGTTGAAAATGTACGCTGTTGGCCCCCCAGTCTAATAGTAGCACTAAAAGATTTTTTGAAACTGCAATAATCAAAAATGTCGAATAAATCGGGCTCAATTTGAAATTCTGTGACCATATTTATCTGCGAGATATTATTTTATCCTTACATTCCATTAAACAAAAGTTTAATAGTGTAGAGCAGTGAGTATTCAAAAGCATCACACTCATTAACAATGACTATAGTAAGCCACGGTGTTTCGGCTATGTTAGTTTCATGCAAAAAATATATGTGATTGACTCAAATCTTGATTTTTACTCTTCTGTTATTGGTATCATTATCTATATTTGATATTTTTATTAGAGATATAATAATGATTATTCCAATGTATTTCTGGCCTAAATAAACTCCAAAGTTATTTTACTTGAAATTCTTACCATTATACCTTATTTTATACCACCTATGCCATAAGTATGGAACTTCTCATCATGAACTTTTACTAAATTTACCTTGATTAACAATCATATCCCTTGTTATAGTCCATTTCCAGGAAATTATTATAAGTATGTATTTATTATTTAGCAGAAAATGCAATGTTTGCTTTTATAAAAGTTGACAGATTTGAATGTATATTAAGCTATATCAGTTATACTTTTCTTCGCTTAATCAAAATAACCAAAACACTATCCCTTACTCTTTGATTTGATTATAGGGTAAGGTTTTTCTCTTAAATTTGATTGCTATCTACCCATTTTTAGGGGGTGTTAAATATTTCCCAGTATATTTGTAAGCTAAATCAGACTGAAATATAGATTTTGCATACATTAAAAATTTATATGAACGTTTGATTAATAGTATGAAAATTTTCTTTTTCTCTAATCTTTTTGTGTTAAATTATAAACTTGCTCATGTTAGGAAAATCCCATAACCCAATATATTAATTTACCCTTTAAGTTTACCTCTTACCTACTTTCAAATTTGATGTTATTGATTGGATCATATCTGAAGAGTTGTTTTTTTTTACAATACACTTCAACCAGTTAAACATAATTATGAAGCCCAGATGCTTTGGGTGATAAAAGTCGTCTTCTATATTTTGTTATAAGGCTTAAGATACTATAGTTTAACTAGGGAGTATTCATTCTTATGGAAAGCATAAATACTATTTCCATAATCTCCATAATTACCAAAAGTGATTTATATCAGGGGGTTGACCAAGTGGTTTTCAAGCTAGAATAAACTAAGAGCTTTGTCGTATTTATAATTTGGATTAGTAGAGAGTCATGTTCATGGGTTTATAAAGGTTTATAAATTACCCAAGGGCTATAATTCATACCCTGAAAAATAAGGTAACTTCCATGATACTGAATCATAAGTAAGCAAGTTGCGTAATTTTTGCACTTCTAAATAATAAATTTTCAAATATCCTCTAACTAATATTAATAAAATAATTGTATTTCTTCGTATACTCAAAATTAAGATAGTAAAGATAATTAGTTATAATTTTAAGCCTGAGATAAAGTACTGAAACGTTAAATAAGTGCTATTATATATAGAAAAAATAGGTAATAAGTTTGACCTGGTGTTATGACCATTGATGTTGATAATGCATCTACTCTAATTGAAACTGCTAGGAAAACTAAACTAGCAGCATTGAAGCTGGCAATTCTGCCCACAGAAGTAAAGAATCAAGCGATTGAAGAAGTTGCAAGTGCTTTGGAATCTGCCAAGACCGATATTCTAGAAGCAAATATTGCTGATTGTCAATCTGCCGAGGCTGATGGAATGAGCAGACAATTATATAAAAGATTGCGACTAGACGAGTATAAGTTACGTGATGCAATCACTGGTATTAGGGATTTACATAACCTTGCTGACCCTGTAGGTGTAGTGCAGATTCACAGGGAAATTGATGCCGGGTTAATTATGAAGAGGATAACTTGCCCCTTAGGAGTTTTAGGGGTGATTTTTGAAGCTCGTCCGGAAGCTGCTATTCAAATTGCTCCATTGGCAATTAAATCAGGAAACGGGGTTATCCTTAAGAGTGGGAAGGAAGCTAAGCATTCCTGTGAGGTTATAGTCAAAGTTATTAAACAAGGTTTATCAAATACAATAGTCAGTCCTGATATAGTGCAATTGGTAAAAACTAGAGAAGAAACATTAAAGCTATTAAAAATGGACAGATTTCTAGATTTAATTATCCCTCGTGGTTCTAAATCATTTGTGCGGTTTGTCCAAGAAAATACCAATATCCCTGTACTTGGACACGCAGATGGTATTTGTCACTTATATATAGACAAAGCTGCAGATATGGAAAAGTCAGTGGCAATTACTGTAGATGCAAAAGCTCAATACCCTGCTGCTTGTAATGCTATTGAAACCCTATTAATACATTCAAGTATCGCATATGGGTTTTTACCACCGATTGCAGCTGCCTTACAATCATTGAATATAGAGTTAAGGGGAGATAAAACTACTCGCGATATACTACCAAATATTGCAGTTGCAACGGATTATGATTGGGAAACAGAATATAGCGATTTAATATTAGCAATCAAAATAGTTGATAGTTTAGAAGATGCGATAACTCACATTAACCATTATGGCTCTAAACACACTGACACAATTATTACAGAAGACAGTAAAGCAGCTGAAATTTTTCTGGCAATGGTAGATTCTGCTGGGGTATACCACAATTGCTCTACTAGGTTTGCAGATGGTTTTCGTTACGGGTTTGGTGCAGAGGTGGGAATTAGCACCCAGAAAACACTTCCTCGTGGTCCTGTAGGATTAGAAGGTTTGGTAACATACAAGTATACAATGGTTGGTAATGCTCATATTGCATTGAATTACACTGGTGATAATGCTAAATCTTTTACACACCGCGATTTATAATAATAAATGTAAGTCAAAATAAGATTATTTATAGTCCTAAAATTTTAATAGAACCCTACCTGATAATGGACTTTAGTAGTATTAAATATTTGGAGTAATAGTAGTACTTCTATTCTGGTAAATACTTTCCTAAGTTCTTATCAAGAATTCATACTTCTTTCTTTTGAATATTAGGTAATGTTTGTACTCTAGAATGTTATTCTAGCAAAACAATAAATATTAATAGTAGAATTTACCTCTCTTATAAAATACAAATTTATTGTAGGACTTTTGGGCTTGGACTTTATTATATTTGATATATATGAAAAGTTTAGTGAGTGGAATATATCAATTAGGGTATTTCTAATATGTTAAAATTTTTCATAGCTTTTGTATAGAGCTAAGTAGTTATTTAAGGATTGTAAAAAAGTTAATATTATTTTTCCATAACAATCTGTGAAAAACTCAACTGGTAAATTATCTATATTGAAAGTTCAGGTAAATTCAAAATGTTATCATATACAACATATGGCGATTGAAAATCTCAGGTTTCTACTTTTTCTTTTAGATTTTGTATAGTTTTTATGGATAATAACCTCAGAGCATGACATTTACTCAATAATTTATTAAAGTCAGTTTACAGTGGCATTTGTAATTTGCCTACAATTTATATTTTTTAGAAAGCATATAAAATAAAGAGCAACTCTTGAGAGTAAGTAATCCAATTTAATAGAAAAATATTTCATCCTGTATTAGCAAATTTCAGTACTTTATATTCCACCCTATAATATTGGATCAGGATATAAACTTCGTTTATATTAACCTCGGAACATATAATTTTACATTCTATTATAATTCCAGGATTTCCCAATATTTAATTTTTACTGACTTTAATTTAGACAAAATAATATAGAGAATTTGCTGAGATCTTTTTTGTGAAGTTTATGAGGTTATAACTGGCAAAATTAATAGATTTAATTTTGCCAGTTATAACCTATAAGAAGAGGAATATAATTGTTATATTTAAAAGTAAAGACATATTCATAATAACTTAGAATTATTAGGTAAAACCAATAAAATATTAGTTTTAAGCAAGGTAAATTTAGAAGAAATTTTTGATGAAAAATTACAGGATTCTGAAGATACAGAATATCTGTTTGCAAGAGTATTCATATAATATTCTGATTTAAATGAATGACATGGCTTTATAAAGAATCATAGTGTGATAGGGTCTATCCAAGCACAAGAAATAGATGTTTTAAACTATCTTAGTATCAGAAAAATTAAAATTGAGAGTTTATTAAAACTTATATACAACTTACATAAAGTATCTCTTAGATGTGATAAATATGGTATAACCAATAACATTTGCGGTTGAATTAGTGCATCTTAGCTTTATACTATATGGCAGTATATAACAAGCTTCCCTAACAAATAGAATTACATAACTTGAACTTAAAATATTTATCTTTAAATAACTTAGACAAAATTATTGGATCTTGGAAATAAGATATGAAGGAAATATAAATCATGGATTTTGCAATCTGCAGTGTCAATTATATTCAAAGAAATTCGATTTTACTTCTCTTTTTAAAGCTAGGAAAAAGTAGATATTTATCGAATAATAAATTTATATAAAGTTGGTGATTTCGACAGTTTTTAAGAACATCATTAATATTTATTTTGCTATCCTTAGCGGGAAAGGGTTAAATAACCAGTGTTTGATTTTATCAACACAACATCATAATTCATGATGTTGCAAAAATTTAGTAATACCAAGAAAATCTCTTGTATCTGTTAAGGAGTTAAATATGGCCCAATCTCAGAAATCTACTTATATTGCACCATTGCCTGTTCCTCCTAATGCAACTCCTAAAGGGATTGCTGCAACAGAATTACGTCCTTGGGGTTCCTTTACTATTTTAGAAGAAGGACGGGGATATAAAATAAAACGTATTGAAGTTAAACCTGGTCATCGTCTAAGCCTGCAAATGCACTATCATCGTAGCGAACACTGGATTGTTGTATCTGGTACAGCTAAAGTTATTTGTGGCGACCAAGAAATTTTATTAAGTAATAATCTTTCTACTTATGTACCTCAGTGTACTCCTCATCGCTTGGAAAATCCCGGTTCAATTGATCTTGTTTTAATTGAAGTCCAAAATGGGGAATACTTAGGAGAAGATGATATTGTCCGTTATCAAGATGATTATTCCCGTATGCCTGTCAATAACTGAGCATCATAAAAGCGGTAATTCAGATATAGCTGTTTTGATTTCATTATTTCTAAGACCAGAACACCATAATGATTGAATATTTATTTATACAAAACTAAATTTCTGATTTTGTTGGTATGGACAATTTACACCCCATCAGTAAGATTAAAGATGGGGTTTATAATTGGAATAAAAATTTTTATGATTGAGATTAGTCCAAATGCTGCAAAAGAAATTCGACGATTAATAATAAAGCAGCAAGTATTAAACAATCGTTTTCATTTATCAGTCAGGCCTGGTGGTTGCAATGATTTTGTTTACAATCTCTCGTTTAATGTTGAGCAGACGGAGCCTTTTAACAAAAATCACATATTTAATTGTAATGGGATTGAAGTGATTATTAGCTCTGAAAGTTTAAATTTTATCAATGGGCTAAAGTTAGATTATTCTGAGGATTTAATGGGAGGTACTTTCCGTTTTTATAATCCTCAGGCAGGAGCAACTTGTAGTTGTGGTTATTCTTTTTCTTTAAAGATAATTTACTAAGATTTTAGAATATATCCCCTCATATAATTAGTTAATGTAAAATATTCTTACTCTTTTTTTCTCACTAAAGAACTCGCAGTTTCAAAACATTAAGAGTAAAAATGCCAATTAAATTATAGCTTTTTCCTAAATAAAAAATATGATTATTAATCAGTAAATGTTACGTGGTTACTACTGAAAAGTCAATTAGGGATTTAAAATCCCAATAATAGTAATGTTATTAAAATATTATTTATCAACTTCATTAAACTTGATAAATAAGTACTATTTGGAGAGATTATACAGATAAATTATGATCATAATTTATCTAATTAGAAATTTATATCTTTATTAATATGCTCAAATTTTTATAAACTTGAGGATTATTACTAATGTTGAGATAAGACTTCTATGAATAGACTAGTTACTGGATATTATTTCCATTCCAAATATATTTTCTGCCAACAATAACATTGCATATATAATAATTGTCAGATATAGGCTAGCAAGCTTAGACTATGTGGGGGTAGTCAGCTAGGGTAACTGCTAATAATTCAACAAGCAATTCCACAGCAGATACCTCATTCTCTTGCTCAATTAGTATTTTATGAGATTATAAACAGTCCTAAATTACCAAGGATACTATTCGCTTAATTTGGTAATTTAGGACTGGCCACTAATAGGTAAATTGACTTGAATAATTAGTCTAATTTTTGTTAGTAACAACATAATTATATACTGGGCAGTAAATATTTTATTTTGAGTTTTTATTTCTTTTCCCATACTTTCTAATACTTAGGATAAAGTTGAGTCAGAAACTCTTTTGCTTGGTTATAATTAGTAATTTTCCCATCTAGGGTAGCAAAAAGTAAATCATCTAACATTGTTCGATATAATGGTCCTGGTTTATAACCTAGTTTCTTCAAGTCATTACCATTTATAATTGGTTGTACATACATTAGTTTATTTAAATAATGCCAAATTTGCTTCCTTAAGATTTTTGGACTATGGAGTAAAACTAATACTAATAATGGCAATTCATACTGGCGTAATAACTGTACCATCTGACTGGGCTGTTTACAATTTGTTAGGCATACTTGTATCTCAGCCCGTACAGTATCTAAACCCTGTAATCTTTTAATCTCATTTTCATATAGTTGCAGGTTCTGTATTACGACTGAACGATATTGGGGTTTTATATGTGCTATCAAGACTTCTAAACGCATCTGCCATAAGACTAACCCAACTTGATAGCTAAGCTTGTGAAAACAATAATCTAATAATCGCAATTTTAACAAAATTTGTCTATCTAATTCTAAAGTTGGATGGATACATTTTAATGCACCCAAACTACCCAATAATTGCAGAACTAATCGCCAGTGGGAATTTTCTAAAATATGCTTCAATTCGTTTTTAAGTCTGGTTTGTAGTGCCGGTACATGTTTGTTTACCTTCGTAGTATGCTCATAAATACCGCTACTAGTAGCGTAGCGAATATATTCTTGGGTTTGAGTTTCAATTTCAAAACCAAAACGCACAGCAAATCTTACACCACGGAATATTCTTGTAGGATCTTCAATAAAACTATTGGCATGTAATACTCTAATTTGTTTTGCCTCTAAATCTAATAAACCACCAAAAAAATCCAATATTTCCCCTGAAGAGGGGGGTGTAAGTTGTAAAGCCAAAGCATTAATAGTAAAGTCCCTTCGATATAAGTCTTGCCAAATAGAACTGGCTTTTACTTCCGGATTAGAAGCAGGATAGGGGTAAAATTCTGTTCTAGCAGTGGCAATATCTACATGTAAGGAGTCTAGTGTGGAATCGTTATGCCATAATAGGGCTGCCGTTTGAAAATTCCCATGGATTTCCAGCCTCGCTTCTGAATACACTGCTTGTAGTTTTTTTGCTAATTCTATCCCAGCTCCCACATCAGCATATTGATTGGGTCCATCTACCACCAAATCAATGTCCTGAATAAATAAGTCATCATTACACTTATCAGCTAATAACAAATCCCGTATGGCACCACCTACCAGGTAAAGATGCCATCCATTTTTTTTGCTTGTAAAGAAGCCTGAGCAAGAAACTCCCAGACAGCAGGAGTTAGATGTTCTCTCAATTTTCTCATAACTTCAGCTTTGCTTAATGAATGAGTGGGTACATTTAATTTCCCTTGTATTCTTTCTTTTCTAGAACACAATTTTTGTAAGTACTTATATAATTCTCTTAACACGTTTTTCTGAGTAACAATAATTATCAATCTGCCATCCTCTAGCGCTGATAAATCATCAGTTTCATGTCTTAACATCAGCGAATTTATTTGGAGTAGAGTAGTTTCAAGTATAGTTATTTTCGAGTTTTAATTCATGTAAATTTTTACGGGAGTATGACTTAAGCTCTCGTAGAGAGTAATAACTAAATCCCGTCTGGAAATAAGCCCTGTTAACTTACCACTATTATCTACTATGATCCCTCCAGAATGATTATGGCGTTACAAATTTACCTAAGCAATAGCTCTCTCAGAGTCAACGATATGCATGAGTATAGACATAAAATCTTGAGACTTAGGAATATGATAAGTTTGCCATTTCAAGCTACCCAAAATTGAGTTGTCATTTACAACATTGAGAATATTTAAATATGCCGATTGCGGACATCCATAGACACGAGTTTAAGCTTTTTGATATCTATTTGAATCTCCAATTATAGCTAAATACTCAGGTTCCTAATCTTGAGTAGTGTATTTGTTTACTTGTAGTAAAGTGCCAACTCTCATCAATTTCAAGAATTCCGATACCAAACATAATAATTCAGTTAAAAGTATATATGCACTCAAAAAACTAGAAAAAGTATGATTTTTTCCCCAGAAATTCCCTATTTTCTAAGTGATAAGTCTCAATACATTTTGCAGTTGCAGAGATGCATTTACTTCCACATACTTGGCTACTAACGATAAGCTAGCTTTTTCTAACATTATAGTCAAGGTATCTTTTCATACGTGCTCATCATATCGCAAAAAGCCAGTATTAGTATGGATACCCAAAGCAATTGCGGTTATCAGTTAAATATCCTGTTTTTATAATTCATGATGATAAGCATAGATAATAATTGACTTTAACTGAGGCAAATTCAACAATGATGATGCTTGAACCAGATAACCTCGATATTGAGTATCTGGTATATCCATAGTGAGATTTATATGAAAATTTACTGAGTATCTTTCACTTAAAGAGCATTAACCTCTATATCAGACTAAATAATCTTGCATAGTTCCATAAGGAGCAAAATATGTTAGTGAGTTTCCCTATATATCAAAATCTGTTTTGCTATGGCATAAGATTCGTTCCATTCTTCAGAGAAGTAAAAGAGTAGTGAAAAACAGGAAGTATATATCTTGAACAATTATGTATTTCCACACTTGTGTACTTGAATTGTACTAAGTCTTACTAAGATGGTGGTTTTTCTGATAACTTAACAAATATACGAAGACCATTGGCCTTCAAGTTGCGGGTGTTCTAGCTGATTAGAAATCATAGTTGTTTTGGGAGAAGGTAAAATGAATGTCATATTCCAAATAGCCTTATTAGGGCTTGTGCTTTTATCTTTTGTAATGGTAATTGGTGTACCTGTCGCCTATGCCTCTCCTCAAAATTGGGTTGAATCGAAAAAATTACTTTGGATCGGCTCCATTGCCTGGGGTACTTTAGTAATTGTAGTTGGCATCTTAAACTTTTTCGTAGTTTAAGTCACTGCTATGACTCTCATGCAGCAAATAGCATAGAAAATATAGGGGTGGGAGAGCAATCTGGTAAAAAACTGACAATCAAGTATGAAAAAGTAATCATCTTGATGATATCGATATCTCCAGATATTAGGACTCAACCACTCCTGTTACTCAGAATTTGAATGTTTATTTGCAAGCAATAGTATACTTAGAGGCGGTCATGGCAGTTTTTGAAGGTAATTTTACCCTAACAGAACCGTTAATATTTTCAATAGTTGTTGCTCGATTCAATGATTTAGTGACTAACAAATTATTAGAAGGGTGTCAAGATTGTTTAAAACGCCATGGAGTAGACACCAATACTCAAGGCTCTCAGGTTGATTATGTATGGGTTCCCGGCTGTTTTGAAGTGCCTTTAATTGCCCGAAGATTAGCACTTTCCCAGCGTTATCATGCTATTATTTGCCTAGGTGCAATTATTCGTGGACAAACTCCTCATTTTGACTATGTCTCATCAGAAGTTGCCAAGGGTGTGGCAAATGCATCTTTTCAAACAGGTGTGCCAATTATATTTGGTATACTCACCACAGACACTATGCAGCAAGCACTAGAAAGGGCTGGTATTAAAAGTAATTTAGGCTGGGAATATGCAATGAATGCGATAGAAATGGCTAGTTTGATGCAAAATATCCACTCTCATCTGACTCCGTTATATTCAGCAGAATCTACTTGATTATGCGATTTTATACCTAGTCAAACTTTAAGGCAAGTGGACTCAGAATCGAAAGGTTAAGTTTTAATTGTATATTTGAAAATCTGCAAACCCGCTAAATTTCTGCATCTTATTTTTTTATATAAAGATAAAAAAATAAGATGCATTTCTTCCTTAAAAGAGCAGATAAATGAAACAACTACCTAATTTATTGACAAATATGAAAAAAAATTGTTATTATGAATATAATATAGTTGTTTTAGTCGCGGGTATAGCTCAGTGGTAGAGCGCAACCTTGCCAAGGTTGATGTCGCGCGTTCGAATCGCGTTACCCGCTTTTCATAAAGATAGCTAAGTCTGTTCTTGTAAGGAATTGAATAATACTATGCGTTAATCTTAGTTATTGTATTCAATGACCATATTTTATTGTTCTGTATGGTTTTGCCACAATTTTAATAAGTCTAAATTTTATTGATATTTAATTTTATTGGGTTCCTATATCCTAACTACATATGGGCTCATTCGCTTTATCATCTCAGTTATTGTCAATATGATGGCGTTTTACTACTTAAAAAGTTTGGTAGGTTGCTTTAAATAAAAGTTTGGAGTTTGCAAGTTAGAGTATTAACGAGAATAGACAAACTTGACAAATAGGTTGGCAAATCGATAGTAACATGCGGTTCCGTGCGACATTATTACAGGTATTAGGAATAATTGTTTAGAATTGCGGAGTATCTAAAAAAAGGTTATTAGAAAAACAAAAAGGATATTAGTTTGACAGATGATATTCCAAGTGTTATTAATCCTATAAGGAAATTCTTAACTATTCTTATTATTCATTTTCTTACATTATTATTTTCTATACATCAAAATAATAATGTAAATTAGTTTTAATGATAATATAGACCCACATATATCTACAATATCGCAGCCATCCAAATAAGAAGCTACTTTATTCCTGAAGTATTAGATTTTTTTTTGAAATTACCATAAGTCTATATTTATTATCCAATGATAGATATCACCTTTATTTTCTAGCCTAGGTAAACTTTCTTTTGATTCTGGCATTAAAGCTAGGTTAGTCTATCCGGAACTCATAGTTATTTTTTTCTCAACTATCTACTACCAGTGTAATATAATACTCTTAGGATGATAACTTAAGAGTATCATATTACATTGGATACTAGTCATCTTGTAGTATAAGTATCTGTTATTATCCCAAGTGTTATTTATCATGCTAAACCTAATGTGTATCTAGAATATGTTCTGTATATATTATTAGGGTAACCATAAAGATTCAACTTTACCTTTCCCATGCTTTATAATGCTCTGGATTTTTAAATACCAAGATTCAACGATAATTTTCTCTAGTCTAAGAGTATTAATTATACTTTCCTTATATAAGGGTACCTTCGTATAGGTTATTAATCGTAAGCTTTAGTTCTGCATAATTATGTAGGGATGAGATTGTACAATTGATCATGATTCACTATTGTCTAATCATAGTCTTTTTGAAAACTAATGATTATTTTGCACTTGTATTTTTCTTATTATCTTTTTATTTAAAAATGCAAATTATTTTAGCCAATATTATTTATTATCCTAACTTTTTAGACTAAATTAGTTTGCATACTGAGATAATAAACATAGAGATTGATATCTTATATATTTTTTTGTTTGATATATCTACTAATATGTTAATATTTATGATGAATTAAGTTCTTGTACTTCCATCAAGTAAAGTACGATCAACTTCCTGTTTGCCCTAATAGTATTATTATACAATAAGTTAATATATAAAACCCATAGTCATGGCATATAAGAAATCAGTAATTCTTATATTAAGATTAGTTAACTGACAACCCATAAACCTAGCATTTACATGAAAAAATCTTAGTGTAATTGACATACTATCAAACACTATATAATTTTGTGGTTATCTTAATTACTCATGAATAACGAGCATCAAACCAGTTTATTTGACTATTCAGAGAGAACACAAAAAGAATTAATACCCATAAGTTTTAAAATTCCAATTCCTCAAGGAACATATGAAAGTCTGGCTGAATTAAAACAAGATTGTCAACAATGTCATCGATGCGAACTGGGAAATACCCGGGGTAATGTTGTTGTTTCCCGTGGTAATCCCCAGGCAATGATTATGGTAATAGGTGAAGCACCAGGACAATATGAGGATGAAACAGGAATACCATTTGTAGGTCGCGCAGGACAGCTACTAGATAAAATATTGATGTCAGTAAAGTTAGATCCAAATAAAGATGTGTATATTTGTAATGTTAATAATTGTCGTCCTCCTGGCAATAGAACCCCAACATCTGAGGAAATTGCTGCTTGTAAACCTTATTTATTAGAACAAATTCGCTTAGTTAACCCCAGAATAATTTTATTAACAGGTGCAACCGCTGTCAAAAGTGTAATTGGCGACAAGCAGAGAATTACCAAAATTCGTGGCAATTGGATTGAATGGCAAGGACGTTTATGTATGCCTATTTTTCATCCTTCTTACTTATTACGTAACCCATCACGTGAAAAGGGTAGTCCTAAATGGTTTATGTGGCAAGATATTCAAGCAGTAAGTGCTAAACTAGAACAGATACGTAACCAGAAGTAAAACACTATGAGGTTGCGTTAGTTAGTACATAGTAGTTATGTTGATTTTGATAGGTTTAGTTAAAGAGTCTATCAGAACGATGAAAACCAGCAAAAATAAATATATTTATTTTTGCATCACTAACATACAGCGCTACCAGGAATAATTGTAGTAAGTTTGTTGGTTTCAGTATTATTAATTTAGATGAATACAGGTATAGCTAATTGCAGTGAATTTGATTTTACTAGCTATTTAAAGAGATACAATGACCAGCATCTCCATGATTAATTCCCAAGCTTTCGATACAATAAGAAATTACGTTCTAAATTAATGGAGATTATGACTATGTCCCGTCGCTGTCAACTAACCGGAAAAAAAGCAAACAACAGCTTTGATGTGTCTCACTCCCATCGACGTACAAAACGCCTTCAACTAGCTAATTTACAAAATAAAAGGGTTTGGTGGCCAGAAGGAAATCGTTGGGTGAAATTGAAATTATCAACAAAGGCTATCAAAACTCTGGAAAAAAAAGGCTTGCAAAAAATGGCTAAAGAGGCTGGTATTAACCTCAGCCATTATTAATTTGGCAGTCAGACAACATTCCCCGATCATTAATGTATTTAGTATGGGGGATTATTTTTATAGTTTTAGCTTATAAATTACAGTTGACTTCAGAAGATTTTTCCAAAATTCTCAAAAGATAAAAAACTATACTAATTATCTTCTTATGATAATTAGTATAGCAATAGACTGAAATTAAATTAGTATTTTTGGCGTTGATTTCTAATACCCTAATATTTATTGATTCCCATAAAATTACAGTTAATTACAGAGACTTTAACATTAAGAAATTGTTGAGTCTATAAATATTTTAAGTTAATAACATAATTATTTATAATAATATTATTAAAAGCAATTATTATTTATGATTATTTATAATGACTTTAAAAATAGTAGTTTTTTGTATTTATCATATGATTTTTTTTTGCGTACCATGAAAAATTTTATAATTGCTTTCTCCAGTATAGCACTCTAATTTTTAATTTTGAGCTGGTATAATTCAAGAAATATTATTAATGTATATTAGATAAAAGGATATT
>NZ_CAIY01000055.1 GCF_000350105.1 Richelia intracellularis HH01 | reverse complement strand
AGGCTAAAAACAATAATATTCTGTGAATTACAAAATTTTGCTTTTCATGTTTTTCTAAAAAGAGATCATTATATAATGATTTCACCAATGGTTAATTTTTAATTTATTTTTCCATTTTTGTGGCTGTATAAAATATAATTAATTTGCTTAATATCTAAACTAATATATTAAGTAAAAATCTTTATCAATCCTACATATATGAGCTTAAATGTTAGTTTAATATTTGTTTTTATAGACTTATAGCAATAATAGCTATCTCCTTACTTGTACGTAGCATTGTTAACTAATATAGTTGAGTTAGTTAGTGTAGTTAGTGAAAAAATTAGGTTGGTAAATATACCCTAAACCATATCAATTATGGTATCTAGACTTGAAAATCTTTATTCATTATATAGCCATAGTTTATTGCTTTTTTTTGTATGTTATGTAATATCAATGTTACTAACAAAAACACTGTATTCCGATTAATTTAATGCGGATTTCTGTCTGGTGAAGAAACAATATTATTCCTTAGAATTTAACTATAGAAATATTAAGTATGCTAAAACGTTTTATATATCTAATTTTAGTAGGAATGAGTTTGATCATAGTGGTTACTGCCCATAATTTTGAAACCGGGATTGTTGCCAAACCACCAAAAAATGTTGAACTAACTCTTGCCTCATTTGTTGTAACCAGAAATGCTTATAAAGCGATTATTCCTAAATTTACTCAAAAGTGGTACAAAGAACATAACCAAATAGTTCATATCAATCAAAGTTATAGTTCTTCTGGAGCGCAAACCCGAGCTGTAATTGATGGCTTGCCTGCAGACATTGTCCATTTAGCAATGGCACTAGACACAAAAAAAATCGAACAGAATGGTTTAATTGCCTCTGGATGGGAAAGCAGACTTCCTAACAACAGTATTGTTTCCAAATCCGTGGTGGCATTAGTTACTCGTAAAGATAATCCCCGAAAAATAAATGATTGGCCGGATTTAGCAAATCATGATGTACAGATAATTACTGCTCATCCAAAAACATCAGGTGTTGCCCGATGGAGTTTTCTCGCTTTGTGGAATGCAGGAATGAAAAGTGAAAAAAATGAAGCTAAGATTACCGATTATATTGCGAAAGTTTATAGCAATGCTCCTATTCTTAGTCGAGATGCACGGGATGCGACCGAAACATTCTTAAAACAAGGCCAAGGAGATGCATTAATTAACTATGAGCATGAAGTCATCCTAGCACAACAGAAAGGTTTACACTTGAACTATGTAATTCCAGATATCAATGTGTCCATTGATAATCCCATTACTATTGTTGATAAGAATGTTGATAGACATGGTAATAGAGAAGTAGTAGAAGCTTTTATACAACAACTATTTACACCAGAAGCACAAGCGGAATTTGCCAAGGTAGGATTTCGTCCAGTGGTTGATATCAAAGGATTCAAAAAATCAATTGTTAAATATCCCCCAGTGAAAAATCTTAATCAAGTTAGTGATTTTGGTGGTTGGAATAAGGTCCAGACAAAATTCTTTGCTAATGGTGCAATGTTTGATCAGATTCAAAATCAAATAAATCATTAATTTTTAGTATTATTACTTTTTTGTACAAGACACACATTAATTAACTAACAAAGAAAAGTAAGCCACCTAGAAATAATCCAAAATACGAAATTATATGACTTTACCTCCCCGATTTATACCCTACAAAATAAACCAGCCCGAAAATATCCTCAATCGCTTATTCGGGCTGTCGTTGACATGGCAGGTTACCCTGGGATACTTGGCGGTAATGCTGCTGTTGCCCATATTGGCAATGTTTCAGAAGGCAACCAGTACTACACCAACAGAATTTTTGGCCATTGCTACAAGTCCCATAGCATTAACAACATATGACGTAACTTTTCTTACTGCCATGCTGACTGCTCTGATGAATGGTTTTTTTGGTACATTGATCGCCTGGGTATTTGTACGTTATGATTTTCCAGGAAAACGGATAATTGATGCGACTATAGATTTACCGTTTGCCTTACCCACAACAGTAGCAGGTTTAACATTAGCTACAGTTTACAGTGAAAATGGTTGGATAGGTTCTTTGCTAGAACCAATGGGTATTAAAGTTTCTTTTACCCGTTTGGGTATATCTGTTGTGATGATATTTATTTCCTTACCTTTTGTTGTTCGGACGGTACAACCAGTACTTCAGGAAATGGACAGGAATATAGAAGAAGCTGCATGGAGTTTGGGAGCATCTCAATTACAAACATTCTGGCGAGTTATATTGCCATCCCTAATGCCAGCAATTTTAACCGGTGTTGCTCTTGGTTTTTCTCGTGCAGTGGGTGAATATGGGTCAACAGTGATTATTGCTTCTAATACTCCTTTTAAGGACTTGATTGCACCTGTATTAATTTTCCAGCGTTTAGAACAGTATGACTTTGTTGGTGCAACGGTTATTGGTACAGTACTATTAATTATTTCTCTGGTAATTTTATTGGGAATTAATTTATTACAAGCTTGGGGGAGAAAATATGACAAAGCATGAAAATATAAACAGATTCCAACCAAAACATCAAAAAAATATACCTTCAATGATTTTGGTTGGGATTTCGATCACCTATTTAGCATTTATAATATACATACCTGCATTCAACATTTTCTTCCAAGCATTTAATCAAGGATTAGAGCCATTTTTTTGCCAATATATGCCAGTCCCACTTTCTTCATGCAGTTGGAATGACACTAAAATTAGCATTAATTGCTGTACCATTAAATACTGTCTTTGGATTGTGTGCTGCTTGTTCAATTGCTCGCAATACATTCACAGGGCGTTCTTTGTTATTAAGTATTATTGATTTACCTTTTTCTATTTCTCCTATAGTTGTAGGGTTAATGATGGTACTGGTTTATGGTAGACAGGGTTGGTTTGGACATTGGTTACACAATCATGATTTGAGTATTATTTTTGCCTTCCCTGGAATGGTAATAGTCACGGCATTTGTTAGTATGCCTTTTATTGCTAGGGAAGTTATTCCAGTATTAGAAGAAATAGGAGATGATCAAGAACAGGCTGCTGGTACATTGGGAGCTAATAATTGGCAAATATTTTGGCGCATTACCCTGCCTAATATTCGCTGGGGACTCCTTTACGGTTTGATATTAACCAGCGCAAGAGCTCTTGGAGAACTTGGTGCTGTGGCTGTGGTTTCCGGTAACATTATTGGGAAAACTCAAACTATAACATTATATATTGAAGATGCCTATAAGAATTATGATGCAGAAGCAGCTTATTCAGCAGCGGTATTACTTGCATTATTAGCTATTATTACATTGGTATTAAAGCAAATTTTAGAGTCTAAAGTCCATACTAAAAATACTTAGTCAAAAATAGCAAAGGGCGATCTTACTTGCGGAGTATTATCCTAGAAATACACTTCTCACTTTCGCCTGGGTCATATTATTCTAACTTGTTTTGAGTTTAAATTTTCATATATTCTATTACTGAGAATTTTATTGAAACCCACAGTTCAAAACTGATAAAGCATTTTCTATATGCCAACTGAGAACTTATGATTTTCATTTATTAATAAATGAAAATCATAAGTTCTCAGTTGGCATATAGGTAAGAGTAACTATTTTAAACAATAACGAGAGTGAACAAGGAAGTTATTGTTTCTCTACCAGCAATATTAGGTACTATTTGTAGACAATAAATAATTACCAAAATCACAATAGTATATGTAGTATATATTCCATACAAGAAATCAATTAAGCTTGAGTAAATTATAGTTGAATATGAAAGTAATAAAATATGTTAACAATAATAGCAAGAAAAAATTAGAAGTTAATTCTACCCATTTTCTGGGGAATAATTTTACACCCGAAAGGTTATATTAATTGAACTGAAGATGTTTTACAACCACATAACATTGCTATGGGATTATAACAAGATGGTAGGTAAGACAGCTGGAAGAAAATACTATTGTAACTTCCCCAGTAGGGAATAAGTATAGATAATTTTTAAAGAATGTAAATAATCCCTTCCGTAACATTATTAGCAAGCAGGGTAAAATGGCGAAATTGACTGAAAACATACAATAATCCTATGACTGATTTTTTATTAGAAGTTGGTACAGAAGAGTTACCTGCAGGCTTTTTGAGCGATGCAATTGCCGAATGGAAATCTTTTATCCCTGCAAGTTTGGTGGAGAATAATCTAAGTTGCGATACGGTAAATATCTATGGGACTCCCCGGCGTTTGGCAGTGCTTATTACCGGATTACCATTACAGCAGGAGGACTGCCAAGAGGAAGTCAAGGGGCCTAATGTAAAAGTTGCATTTAAGGATGGCCAGCCTACCAAGGCTGCCGAGGGATTTGCAAAAAAGCAGGGAGTAGAATTAGATGATTTAGTTATACGTACCACAGGTAAGGGCGAGTTTGTTTTTGTTGATAAGGTAATTATTGGTCGTATGGTGGCTGATGTTTTGGTAGAACTAGTTCCCCGGTGGATTTTTAATTTGGAGGGCGAACGGTTTATGCGTTGGGGTGATGGGGATTTACGCTTTTCTCGCCCAATCCGCTGGCTGTTAGCTTTGGTTGACGACCAGGTACTACCAATGGCGCTGGTAAACGGTTCTAAGATAGTAAATAGTGATCGTATTTCACATGGACATAGGGTATTACATCCTAAGTCTATTACTATTATTAAGGCTAGTGATTACGTTGAAGCTCTGCGTCATGCACATGTAATTGTAGATATAGAAGAACGAAAAGCACTAATTACAAAGCAAATCCAAACAGCAGTTGCTAAGATCAATGGTCATACAGAGATTTATGCTGACTTATTAGCAGAAGTAACTAATTTAGTAGAGTATCCTTCTACAGTAATAGGTAACTTTGAAAAAGATTTTCTCCAGCTACCTGTGGATGTAATTACCAAGATAATGGTGAGTCACCAGCGTTATTTCCCTGTTTTTAGGGGATATAACGATCTTGAATTACTACCCAACTTTATCACTATATCTAATGGTGATCCTAACAAGTCAGATATCATTGCTACTGGTAATGAAAGAATTATACGTGCAAGATTAGCAGATGGAAGATTCTTCTATGAAACTGATTTGAGAAATTCCTTAGATAGCTTTTTACCGAAGCTAGCCAATGTAACATTTCAGAAAGATTTAGGCTCCGTATTGGATAAATCTAGACGTATCAGTAAAATCGCAGCCCTGATAAGCAAACACTTACATCTAGGTAAAGATGACAGCTATAATATCTGCCGAGCTGCTTTGTTATGTAAGGCAGATTTGGTATCTCAGATGGTCAATGAGTTTCCTGAGTTACAGGGAATAATGGGAGAAAAATATGCTCTGGCCAGTAGAGAACCAGAATTAGTTGCCAAGGCAATATTTGAACATTATTTACCTAGAAGTGCAGATGATGTACTGCCCCAAACTCTAACTGGACAAGTGGTAGGTTTAGCTGATCGCCTGGATAACCTGGTGAGTATTTTCAGTTTGGGAATAATTCCTACAGGTTCTTCTGACCCTTTTGCTTTGAGAAGAGCTGCAAATGCAGTAATAAATATTAGTTGGGCTGGTAACTTGGCAGTCAATTTACACCAGCTATTGTTACAGATATCCACCGATTTTGTAGAGGTTCATGATATTGACAAGTACAAATTAATTAAGTCATTAGAAGATTTCTTCCTACAACGTATCCGGACGCTACTACAAGATGAAAAACAAATTGATTATGACTTGGTGAATACTATTTTAGGAGAAAATAATCCAGAGTATACAGCACGGGCATTACAAGACTTATTGGATATACGTTACCGTGCTATTTTCCTACAAGAAATGAGGCAGAAGGGCACTCTAGATCAAATCTACGAAATAATAAACCGTTCAGTCAAATTAGCAGCCCAAGGAGAATTAGAGGTTAATCACTTAGATCCAGAAGATGTAATTGACACAGAATTATTCCAAAAGCCCTCGGAGGTTGCCTTTTATGAAGATATATTAAGGATGAGACCCCAAGTGCAAGCTGTTTTAGAGTCTCATAATTACCAACAGTTAGTTATTGCCTTAACAAAAATTGCCCCCACCGTTAACAATTTTCTTGATGGACCAGAAAGTGTCCTAGTATTAGATCCAGACCCGGTAATTAAACAAAATCGTCTAAATTTGCTGGGTATATTGCGCAACTACTCTCTCCTAATAGGTGATTTTCGCATGATAGTCAAAAATTTTTAACCAAAATCGATAATAAATAGTCTTACACAATGCCAAAACACGCTACCATAACATAGTGCTTAACCAGGGAATTTCTACTATATTCTATGTCCAAAGCCCACATAATTGGATTAGGTAGGTCCGGTATTTCTGCAGCAAGATTATTAAGACGGGAAGGATGGGAGGTAGAAATTAGCGATAGAAAGACATCCAATAACTTCTTAGAAAAACAATTAATGCTGAATTCCGAGCATATTCAAGTTAAACTGGGGTCTTCTCTGGATCTGTGTGGCTCAGACTTACCGGATTTGATAGTTGTTAGTCCCGGCGTACCCTGGGATTCACCAATACTAATACAATCCCGCAAAATGGGTATAGAAACTATTGGCGAGATGGAATTGGCTTGGAGATATTTGCAATCGATCCCTTGGGTTATGATTACTGGCACAAATGGCAAGACCACTACTACAGCTTTAATTGCTGCCATTTTTCAAACAGCTGGATTCAATGCGCCAGCTTGCGGCAATATTGGTATTGCCGCTTGTGAGATTGCATTACAAACAACCAAACC
Organism: Richelia intracellularis HH01; assembly: GCF_000350105.1. Classification (GTDB taxonomy): domain Bacteria; phylum Cyanobacteriota; class Cyanobacteriia; order Cyanobacteriales; family Nostocaceae; genus Richelia; species Richelia intracellularis. The sequence continues at coordinate 10,873 of NZ_CAIY01000055.1, read as the reverse complement.
AGATTGGATAATTGGAGAAGTTAGCAGCTATCAGATAGAATCGTCTACTTCTCTATCTCCTTATATCGGCGTGTGGACAACATTTACCCCTGATCATCTTAGTCGTCACAGAACTTTAGAGAATTATTTTAATATTAAAGCCCAGTTGTTACAACAATCCAAATTGCAAGTAGTGAACGGTGACGACCTCCATTTAATGAGAGTAGGTTTAAGTCATTGGGGTAATGCTTATTGGACAAGTATTAAGGGAAAAGACTATTTAATTGGTAACAAGGGCTTTTACATAGTTGATGGTTGGGTAATGGAAACTGCAAATATCCTTGCTGTGGAGACAGATGTAAAAATAATACCCACTTGTACATTACGGATGGCAGGGAAACACAATCAACAGAATCTTCTCATGTCCGTATCCGCAGCTAGGTTAGCAGGAATTGATAAGGAAACTATTTATAAGGCCATAGCTGAATTTCCCGGTCTGCCCCATCGCTTAGAACATATTTGCACTTGGAATCATATTGATTTTATTAATGATAGTAAAGCTACCAACTATGATGCAGCACAAATGGGTTTGGCATCGGTTAATAAAGCAATTTTGATTGCAGGTGGGGAAGAAAAGTATGGTGATTATACCTCCTGGATAAATACAATAAAAGTTCGAGCGTTGGCAGTATTATTGATTGGTAACGCAGCAACCAAATTTGCACAATATTTACAAGAGGTGGGGTATAAAAATTATGAGATTGTATTAACGCTAGAAAATGCTATCCCACGTTCGGCTGAGTTGGCTCAGCAATATCAAGCTTCTGCAGTGCTATTATCCCCTGCTTGTGCTAGCTTTGACCAATATCCCAACTTTGAAGCGCGCGGCGATGAATTCCGTAGGTTATGCTTGGAATGGTCAGGGAATACCTAGAAGCTAATGTATTTATTATAAATATGGTTTAAAAGAGGTAGTAAGGCCTCAAAAATATTAGAATTGAGTATTTTTCAATCTCTATATGTATACATAATTACATTTTATTTAAAACTTTCTTAGAATAAATTAACTTACCTATGAAAGTACTAGATTTAGTATCTAGGGTTTTTCCTTGAGGTATAGTATAAATATACTAGAGTATGTTTTATAGTTGTTATCTACTGAAAATAAAAAAGTAAAATTCGGCTTTCAGATAGCTATATTTTAACTGATTTTTTGGGTAGAAATCAGAACGAAATTAGAGATTGTAACTTAATACTCTGTAGCAATTATCCTATTTTTAAATTAAATAACAGTATAGAAACGATAATCTGGAAGCTAATAGAACTAAAATTTTGTAGCTAAGTTTATTCTCGTAGCAAGAAACTTAGCTACAATAGTAGCAGAGACAAAATAAGCAAGAAGCCAAAATTTATAAATTTAAACTTCTCGCTTCATTTTAGTTGAGGTATAAGGAATAGTAAAAGACTCTAAATGAGATAGGTTGACAATCAACTGATTCAATTACTTACATCCAAGTAAAAATATATCCTGGTTAAATATTTATAAGTAAGACTTGAAAATTAATGCTAATATAAAAGCATTATAACTAATAATAGTTGGCTGCCATAGAAAGTTTTGTATAAGGAAATATAAAACTTTTATAATTTTATGGATAACTTATTTTGCATTGATAATTAATATTAATTTTCTCAATAATGGCTATAGTAAATATTATCAATATTTCTTGAAGTAATACTGTTAACTATTTTCTAAAAATCGCCAATTACTTAGCAAATTTTAATTGAATAGCAGTATATAAAACATCATTGTATATGACTTGTTAACTAGGGATACTATTCAGTGCTCAATCTTTTATCAGCACTATTTGTTCTGCTAATTTATTTCAAATCTGTAAATTCGATTTTTTACTATAGATGAATATCCAATAATTTCATATTGCTTTCTATAGTTTTACTCATATATAATTATAATTATGGATTGATAAGCATTTTATGAAGTAAATATAATATTATGACTTAAGGTATAATAGATATGTTATTTAACAGCTTAAAATTAATAAGGAATAAATCGTTTTCTTTGACTTTTTTATTAGCGATTTCCAGAAGTAATACCTTAATATAGATGGAACTTATATCCATAGCCTTATGGTATTGGAGAATAATATTTAATTTACTTAAATCATAATAAATTACTTGAAACTAGATACTAGTCATTCCTAATCCTAATTGATTTTTTAAATAAAAGTATATGTTAAAATTTACAAATAGATAAAATTTAGTCAAATTTCATCTATTTGTAATAAGATATTTATAATTTTGGTTATAGCAATACAATTGTGTCTAATAATACTTTCAGTATAAATACAAATTACATAATTTTAGCAACATCTAATATTATCTAGAAGTAGCCTAAAGATGTATTTATATTATTACAAATAAGTAATGCAAAGGAAAAATATTATCTCATGAGTATAGGTAATAATTTTCCATGGATCAATTTAGTGAACAGTTTGGTTTTTGAGGTTATGGTGGTAGGGGGCTTTTACATATTAAGAATAACTTTGGAGAGCTTATTGCTATAGTAACCATAATGAAAACAGTAAAAGTGATGGCAATATTTTCAACTAGGGACAATTTATTATGTAAGATGACCTCTCAACTAAAAAGAGTTAATTAGTGTTCATTACTAGTTCACTACATCTCCAAATATAGCTACTCCATATCATCAGCAAGGAAAATAAATGAGCATGGCAAACCTTACACCAAACCCCAGCTTTAGTCTATCTATTCGCATAGAGTTGCCTAACTATATAGGAATATTGGCTACTGTTACTAGCTCGATTGCATCTAGTGGTGGTAACTTGGGGCCAATTGATTTAATTGAGCAAACTAGAGAAACTTCCATACGTGATATTATTGTCAATGCTTCCAGTACGGAACATGCTGAGACAATTGTTCAGGGCCTCAGGGCTTTACCTGATATTAAGGTATTAAATGTTTATGATCGTACCTTCAATTTACACCAGGGGGGTAAAATCAGCATTGCTAATTGCATGCCTCTAAACAATGTTTCTGAACTTGCAATGGCTTATACCCCAGGGGTAGGAAGAATTTGTAGCGCAATTGCCAAACAACCAGAAAAAGTATATGAATTCACCATTAAGCAAAATATGGTCGCCATTATTACTGATGGTAGTGCAGTATTAGGTTTAGGCAATTTAGGTCCAGCTGCTGCTTTACCCGTTATGGAAGGTAAAGCCATGCTCTTTAAAGAATTTGCTGGCATTAATGCTTTTCCCATATGCATAGAAAGCCAAGATACAGATGAAATAGTTAATACTATCAAAAATATTGCCACCGTATTTGGAGGGGTGAATCTAGAGGATATTGCTGCTCCAAGGTGTTTTGAAATTGAAGCCAAATTACAGCAAGAATTGGATATTCCCGTGTTTCATGATGATCAGCATGGTACAGCAATTGTCACTTTAGCAGCTTTACTTAATGCATTAAAATTGGTTCGTAAATCCATCGAAAAAGTTAGGATTGTAATTAATGGTGCAGGATCCGCTGGGATTGCGGTGGCAAGGCTATTACGCAAAGCTGGTTCCAAAAACATTTGCATATGTGATTCTCAAGGTATTATTTCTATCAATCGCACCAATTTAACTCCAGAAAAACAGGAATTTGCCATAAAAGCTTGTGGAGTTTTAGCTGAAGCAGTAGAAGGAGCTGATGTATTCATTGGCTTGAGTGCTCCAGGAGTTCTAAATCCAGACATGGTAAGATCTATGGCAAAAGATCCCATTATTTTTGCCATGGCAAACCCTATTCCTGAAATTCAACCAGAATTAATTTATGATGATGTTGCTGTAATTGCTACAGGTCGTAGCGACTACCCCAATCAAATTAATAATGTTATAGCATTTCCTGGAGTATTTCGTGGTGTATTAGATTGTCGGGCTGCGACCATTAACAGTAATATGTATTTAGAGGCAGCAAATGCAATCGCTTCCTTAATAGGACCATCTGATTTAAACAAAGAAAATATTATAGTTTCTGTTTTTGACAAACGTGTAGTTACTGCTGTTTCAGATGCTGTGCAAAAAGTTGCCCGTGAAGAAGGTATTGCTTGTTGCTAGCTGAAAAAAGCAGGGACTCGGAATCTCATCAAAGTGGAATTGTATACTAACAGGCATAAAGTCATAGTTTCCCCATTCTCTACTCTCTAATTCTCTGCTCCCTAATTTTTATTTTAAAAGAGCAAGGCTATTTATTCTCCATGCCATTATGAATGTTAATGTCCTGAATAGAAAAATAAATTATTGCCAATCAAAGTTTTTAGGGAAAGGAGAAAATAGGAAGCTAGTGGCTAGACAGAGAAAATACTAAACATTGAACAGGTATTTAAATGAGAGAAACATATATAGACAATGCTAAACCGATTCACTAAGGCTTGAATTACTATTAACAAAAATCAACAACTTAAAAGATAAATTAGTATGTTTTATTATATTCAAATATGTATTTGATAGGTAATAAATAGCTAATTTGCTTAATCTTTTAGAGCAAGTAAATTTATATTTACTTTTAAATCGAATGTTAATCTGACATTCGATTTAGTATGATTTTTATCTGAGATTAACTACGTTAAATACCATTACTATATGTATAAATCATAATTTATTTCAAAGTATAATCAGGCTGAGGATACTGCATCACCAGAAGATAAACTTAATTTTTTAGCACAGTTCATGAATCATATTGACAAATTTGAGGTAGTTACAACAAATGGAATTTCAATTCCTACTCAATGCTATCAATTCTTAAAAAAGCACAAGTCTATGAATTTCAAGTAAGATCAACTTGAAAATATCTTATAAAAGAAAGCATATTTAGTAATATTTAAACTTAAATAGATTTTGGATATTTTTAATTATAAAAATAATATAATATTATAATTGTGGTCCAACTTTTAATGAAAAGCTCTAAAATTATAAATTAATCAGAGAGCAAGATAATGAAAGTTAAAAGTGGAGTTAATAGCCTGTAGTCTGTGAAAACTATTTTGTTAGTATTGGATTCTTGTAGTAGAACATGTACAGTTAAATAAGGCAATTTTGATACATATTTAATATTTATTGGTAATGAACTCTATAACTTTTACCAGATTATAGGACAGTCCATAATAAGCTTTATAAACAAATGAGATGACAGAATTTCAACTTTAATGCTGATTTATTTCCAAACTACTTTAATTATTCATATATTAATATACAGAATATATAAATGAGAATTGTAAGACTTGTCATCTGAAAAAAGTTTTAGTTACCGGTGTAGCTGGATTTATTAGTTTTCACCTCAGTTATGATTTGCTTGAAAATAGTCATTGTGTAACCAGTTTAGATAACCTCAATAACTACTATAATATTTCCCTGAAAAGAGATTGGCTTATCCCATTGGAATGTAAGCCGGGGTTTAGCTTCCAAAAATTAGATTTGGCAAATCGCTAAGCCATAGCACAGCTATTTGAAGATGAAAAATTTAACGTAATTGTTAAGCTTGTAGCTTAGGCAAGTGTAAGTTCTTCTATGCAAAACCTCCATTCCTATATCGATAGCAATTTAGTGGTTTTTGTCAATATTTTGGAGGGATATCGTGATTCATAAGTTAAACATCTAGTATTCGTATCTCCTAGTTGAGGTTATGGTGACAATACCAAAATTCCTTTGTCTATTGGTGATAATGTAGATTACCCAATTAGTTTATATGCTGATAGCAAAAAATCTAATGAGTTAATGGCTCATACTTACAAATATTTGTATAGATTACCTACTAACGAACTACGATTATTTACAGTTTATGGTGTTTGGGGTTGTCCAGATATGGTGTATTTCAAGTTCACCCAGGAAATTTTGGTAGGGAAAGCTATAGATGTATTTAATTATGGAAAAATGTATTAGGACTTTACTGATATTGATGCTGTTGTAGAAGTAATCGTTTGTCTCATTGATAAAATACCCCATTCTAATGAATGATATAAGCAAAACTCCCTAAAAAATTTATAATATTGGCAATAATAAGCCAGTAAGATCGGTAGATATTATTCAGGTAGGACTTATCTAGAAAGAAAATCAGAAAAAACCTACTCTCAATGTACCCTGGAGATGTTTCTATAACTTGTGCTGATGTTAGTGATATAGTTAGAGGTGCTGATTTTCAGCCTAATATACTGATTGATGTTGGGATTCAAAAATTCATTAATTTGTATACTTCCTACTGTTAGGTATGTATCTCCTCAATTTATTATGTAATTCGTGGACTTTTAACTTGTGATTTTTAGTGAATACTTCCTAAAATCAATTTGACTTAAACAAAAACCACTATTTTGCTCTACTAATCTATACCTAATTACAAAATGCACAAACTCAGCTCTATTACTAGTCATTGTTTTGAGTAATAGACTACTCAAATATTTTTCTGTTATGTGTGGCCTAAAGTGTAACTTATTTCCTATTTCTGCATTAGAAAGACTATAGCTTAACATGTGTAGGACTTCTTGCTCTTTAGTGGTTAACTCAGAGGTTATTTAATAAGTCATGAAGCCAAGATTTAAATAATACTTTACAATAGTATTTTGCTCCTTACAGTAGAGCTATATTATAATTTAATTATCTTTAATCCTACTAAAAAATTTTGGATTGCTGCACCTAATTCCTCTAACTCAAATGGCTTGGGCAAGTATAGATAGTAAATAGATTGATAACCGGAAATTTTTTTTCCCAGTTTTAGCACACTGATTCAACAAAATTATTAGTAATAAACGTAATATTAGCTGTTTTCATGATTGGTGTATTAGTTCATAAACATTGGTTTCAGAGATAACAATATCAGTTGTAAGCCAATATATATGGTTTTATTCCACTATAGCTAATATCTATGAGCCACCATTAGTATCAAGAACTTTACAAACAGAAAAAACCAAGATAATTACAATTACAAAAATGAGTTCCTAGTTCATCATTTACCACAATAATATTTGAGATCATAGACATTATCACCCTAGTGTTCTAGCTTCAAAAAATTACTATATTTGCAATTTACAAAATTTTTGTAAAACTTGATATAAATAAATTATGTATGGATTATTAGTTTTGTTCCCATTCTAATATTTTCGTAAAAATATATATTATCTTTAGATGATTGATACTCCTAGGACTAATTGAAATATATGTACTAATTTAGTAAGCCAAATACTAGTATTCAAACTATATTCCTCTGTGAGGACTTTTATTTATTCATTTTGCTATCAATTAATAATACTGTATAATATGAATGTTTATGGATCTAGGAAATATAGCATAATTATACTTGTAAAAACATATATAGTAGTTTAAGTATTTTAGGAAAATATTCATAATTTTTGTGAAATTAAAAAACATTTAAAACAAACAAGTATTATTCCTTATGCCCACTTTTTTAGTGAAAATCTGAATGGCAAATTAGTTTTTTTATAATATTTTTGTGTGCTGAGATTTAATAATTAATGTACAAAATAGCTAAAACAAAGTTTTTACCACTCTAGCTAAAACTAATTAACATAACTTTAAAATATTCCAGTAATGCTGGAAGTATATTGAGAATTTTCATGAAGATACAGATACTAATAAATTAGTAACCAAAATAACTTAATTTACAACAATTTTAAGTGATAATACAGAGATTAATTTAATTGACATTTAGGTATTCCTCATATCTAATTAATTTTTGATATTCCAATCCATACATAAATATTTGGTTGAGTTATTTATACTAATTTTTATCCGTTGCTATTATAGTTAATTGTTCCTAAATAAATTGTGATAATAGCTATTTTTTATTTCTGGCTACTTAAATAGATTTAAGTGTATCAGCATCACAATATGAAAATCAAAAAAATAACATCAAGATTATTATGAGGAATATATCTATAAATAAATTACCAATTTTAAAAAAGCATAATCTTACATGTTACTATTTTAATAGTATTAATATAGAGATACAATTACACTTAATTCTACATATTATTGCCTTGACCCTAATGATTTATTAAGAGGCCAATATATTATTTCATTCATTATTCTGGAATAAAGTAGTTAAAGCCAGCAAAATAATTTGCTGTAATCCCCAACTATCTATTTAGTATAGGGATACTGAACTTTTTATAAATCAATACCTAAATAAATTAAAGCTTGAAATAATTGAGTCTTATTAAAATTAACCTCAAGTATTACTACCCTTCAGGTAAGATACAATGATTTATATAACATTCATTTCTCTTAAAGTTCGTTGAATAATTACTAAAATCTACTAGTGCAATTCTACTTTTGAACTGTAAACTTTTAACATATTAAAAACTTAAACTGCCAGTTAATAAGCATGAAATTCTTTAGTATTTTATATTTATTAACTGTGGATAGCTATAGATAAATTTCTTAAGTTATGGTGGTGAGCGTAATTATAAAGCAAAAATTATATGGAGTTATCAGCTATATATTTTGATCTCTAATAATATCTTGAAATAATTAATTAGTAAGAACTTGGGAGTAATAATTCAGGATCAATTTGGATATTCAGTAGGATAGTTAAGGATAAATATGTTGATTTCTCACTATTGATTTTTATAAAATAAACTAGTGCTATTTAGAATAAGTATTTGTGCATGTAAAGTTCAGTTACCCTATTGCTGGGGAGGTAATTATTAGGAAAATAAAATAATGTAGACTATACAAGTATAGTTAACATAGACTTGATACATAACCCTTAGATTATATGCTATCTGCTATTTTATTTGACTTAGATGAGATAATTATGAATACTGACCCTATTCACTTTCAGGTTTAGCAAAAAGTTCTGCTAATCGATGGTCTAGACATTGATGAGTACTTTTATCGAAATCATATTAGTGGATGTACTAACCCATAAATAATCAAAAAGCTCGTACCACAATTATCATTGGAAGTAAGTAAGAAGTTAGCAAACTATAAAGACGAATTATTTCGTCAAAAAGTTAAAAAATCTTACAGAGGGAGAATTTTAATAATTAGTTACCTGGATAAAGAAACATCATTTAAAATATGCATTAGTGACTAATATAACCAAGTTAAATGTTGATTACATCATGGAGTTACTAGAAATAAAAAATATATTCGATACAGTCATTTTAGCTGATGATTGCATTGCGGGAAAATCATCTCCTATTCCTTGCAAGAAAGCACTACAGCAAATACATGGAAATGAAAAAATGGCATCTAACTGTATTACTTTATAACATTCCCCTTCAGGAATTTGTTCAGCCATAAGTGTGGGTATTCTCATTATTATTACATCTACTCATAGCCCTAATATTTTGAGAGAGAATGGAGTATTTATGACAATTTTCAACTTTATAAATAAACGATTATGGATTTACCTCAACTCTTATATTTAAGTAAATCTGTTCGATAATTGTATTAATTGAAAACTTTCTAGTATTATGAAATAATAAAACAAGTTAGTAACATCACCAAATTTTTCATAATAAACTACCAATACTTATTATTTTTTTAGATGTCATAAGTATAACAACATAGTAAAATAAACTGATACACTTTACAAGTGTTACTCCCCTCATTTTTAATTAACTGACAATAACCAAAGATGCAGAATAATTTTATATCTTTAGATAGTGATGATGTCATTTTGATAGATGATAATGCTTTTAAGGTCAGCAAGCTGAAAATGTTAATAGAGCAACAATTACAAGGGCAATTAAATAGACGAACATATAATGAAAATAGTTTAGAATCTGGTGCTTCTATTTTACAAACCTTAAGTAACTTAACACTAAATAGTAATCAAATAAGTTTGGCCGAAATGAATTATTTATATACTAATCAATGCCAAATATTAAAGATTAATAACTCTGGCTGGCAGAAGGGAAAAATTAATATTAAGGTATTTGTATCACATCTCCAACCCCACACAAATAAAGTAGATATTGTATTTATTCCTGAGCTAGAAAATGCTAAAGAATATGATGCTTTATTAGAAGATATGTTCAAAATATTATCTGAAGACTAGTTATCTATTATTTAGAATAAGCAAATTTAGATTAATTCCCCAATTAATTATGACTTAGTCTAATTTTTTAGACAAATTCTTTGATTAGGTTTATTGCAATTTGATATCAAACAAAATTTCTCTAATTAACTAGTAGGAACAAAAATAAAATACTAGTTATGATACTCAGTTTCAATTATTTTGATTATAGGTCAAGTGATCACCTTTATAATCTTTATAGAGACATAGTCATTAGTCTCCTATAATTATCTAATTTTTCCTCTGCGGATGGTATCTTTAATGATTAGAAATACTAGGATAAATACACTCAGTAATTGGCAGATTAAGCATTGTCTATTTGAAATATAAGCCCTAACCAATTCAATTTTTATATAAAATATAGAATTAAGCAGAATAAAAAGCATTTGTTCGCAGATTGCCCAATATATATTTGTATATAAACCCAGAATTTTTTGGAATTATATACAAATATACTAATTACTCATAGATAATAATTAAGATTATTAATAGAGATTTAAAAGCTTTCCTATCTAATTGGTTTATAGCTCATAGCACTCGTTCTTATTACCTATAGCATTATTGCTAAACTTTTATTTGTAAATAAACTTTATTTTAATAACATTATTCTTTAGTCTTATTATGATTTTAGCAAATATTCTATTCTAAATTTTAAGATATTAAAGGGATAAAAATAACTTTACTAGGATTAAATAATCTCTTTGATAGTTTAATTGAAAAGTAATTATATTTAATTTATTGACGATAATAAGTCAGTATTAATTGCAACAATTAGTTG
>NZ_CAIY01000056.1 GCF_000350105.1 Richelia intracellularis HH01 | reverse complement strand
TTTTTTTAACTTTTCTATTTAGACTTCAGTAAATAAATATAAGCTATAAAGCCTCAACTTTAATTATTAGTTATTTTCTAATAAAAACTATTTCTCTTTCTTCATTATAATAAATGTCGGTAACTATTTAACTATGCCAAAAGTTATTATTTTCTGTATAAATTCCTAATTATCTTGAGTCTATTTAATTTTCTTATAGTTTTATTATTTTGTTTTTGGGCTGTTACAGTTATTGTAAATTTATTAATAATTAGAGTTATTATCTTATATGTTATAGCCTTTAAAGGCCTCAATATTTTGCTATCTAGTTATTTGATTTAGATATGCACACTCTTCTTGAAATATCTTCAACGAGATAATCTAGAAATTTTGGTTGTATCAAGAAGCCAAGGCTTGTAATTATTACATTTATTACAAAATAACTTATGAGCACTAGATAAAACACAAAATATCAATTTTTGCCTATGGTTTCTATTTGAACCAACTAAATGTAAGGATATTAATACTGACAGGCCTTGAATACTTAATTGATAAGATTAGCTTGTTACTCATCACAAATAAAATTGTGGGGATTTCAGTCCCACAATTTTATTTATGAGTAAGGTAATGGCAGATAATTATGTACCAATAATAGTTTATATTTAAGCTGTAGCTTCTACGCTTTCATCTTCCGTATCTACTTGTTTTAAGCGAATATGTTTTTTCCCCAGAGTGATAACAAACTCATCTCCTGGTTGAAGATTCATTTGTTTTGTGTAGGCAGAACCAATCAGCAGGTTGCCATTTGATTGTACACTTATCCTGTAACTGGCACTACGCCCACCATGACCATTCAGGCTAGGACTACTATCTAACTGAATACCTTCTGCATCAATGAGAGCATTTAAGAACTTCATCATATTGACTCGTTCTATTCCGTTTTTTGTGACGGTAGAGTAGCCGCACTCTTTTGCTTTTTCTTCTTTGCTTAGGTTCTCTAACTCTTTGACTTTTGTGAGTAGTTCTTCACCGATTAGAGGTTTAAATTTTTTCTGTTTAGCCATCAATATAGATAGAAGATGAATGGTTGAAGTGTTGGAATTGTTTTTGTTTTAGCTGATAAATTCTTGGGAGGAGCATTAGTCCTTTCGTCTTTATCAAAGCTACTGCTTAAGTATATTACAATCAGATGAATTTTTGATAAATATCAACTGAATTTACACAATGTTCCAGATAGTAAAACTGAGATAGTGAGGACTATATATATTTGCTAGAAGCACTTATGATGTAGCTATGGTAGTAGTCAATCATGGTTGAAGCATTATATTTATTAAATTGCCAAAAATTTACTTACAGGAATATGAATGGATAATAGAATATAAAGTAGAAAAAGGAAAACTAAAATCAAAACTTTTCTATTTTTTTGCTGTTAACTGCTAACTATGTAAATAAGGGAAATTTAGATCAACTATGAAACTAACAGCAAAAGGACATTACGGTGTAAAGGCTTTGCTAGATCTAAGTTTGCAACCAAAATATGGTCCTGCATCCGTCAGAGAAATTGCTAAACGTCAAGATATTTCTGCAGCCTATTTGGAAAAAATATTAATGGAGATACGTAGGGCTGGACTAGTAAAATCAGTTCGTGGAAGTCTTGGTGGATATAAACTTACGCGGGAACCAAAACAAATTACTCTTGGAGAAATTTTAGAAGCTGTGGGGGAGACAATTACTTACCTTCCTCATTTGACAGGCGAACAATTACAGGTGGAAGATTGGGTAACAGATTGCCTTTGGCGAAGATTGTACCAAAAACTAAAAGAGTCTTTGTATAAAATTACTTTGGCAGACCTTTATTACGATGCCCGTAGTTGGCAAGCTTCTTTGGGAGAAGAAACTAATTTCATAGTTTGAACTAATATCATTTTTGTCTTTTTCGTTGTTAACTAATTAATTATTTGATTGGTATCTAAATACCTAATTTAATATTTTTATTTAGGACATGTTTATAAAGTAAATAATATTATGAAATATCTAATAGGTTAATTCATAGATACTTCAAATAAATATCAAATAATATGCTTATGATTCATATAATTGGGATTCACATCAGAAATTTGACTAGTTATCATGTAAACTTACCAAGAATCTGATTCCTAAACTAAAAGCTAGGATTGTATATATGAAATGGATATACTATTTGGTCATCAATTCAACTAGCTATATGTTGCTGAAAGGATTAAGATAGGAAACTTTTTGTGAAGATTTTTCCCGTACCACATCATATATGGATATTTACTAAATGACTTCAAGATGTGGCCTTGCTTAGATTTCGTTATTATTCTTAATGATTAAACTTAGGGCTGAATGCTAAAAGTATTAAAAGTTCAGAATCAGCAAGTCATAATTTAGGTTTCAATAATAGGAAAAAGATAAAACTAAATGGAAAGCCTAAGACAGGTTACATTCCAGTATTAATAGTTCTGATAATAAAAATAGTATTATCAGAACTATTAATACTGGTAAACCTTCCTGAAAATAATCTAGGCAGATGGTAATCATGGGGAGCGGCTTTCATGAAATTAGTGATGATTCATTCTCGTTGTATTATCCAAATATTTTTTAGGAATAGATAAAATAGCTGTATATTACTACAGCAGTCTTGAGGTGTGGAGCATAATTTGAGTTGTTATAATAGGAAACTAGGAATTATTCTACAAGTGTGAGTTATCATCAAAAGTATAAGAGATTTTTTGTATTTTCCACTATTTAAATTATGGCTAATATAACCAACATAATTTTTAGATATTAACTCGGACAAAGTATAAAATGTCGATAGATTTATAAGCGGTTTTAAATAGTTACACTACTTTAGGTTTACCTAATTTCATAATGTTAAATTTGCACCAAATTAAGTTTATATTATTCCCAATTAAACAGAGTAGATATTAATTCTCATCACGGGAGATTTGGTGCTTTTTCGCGGATAATTCTTAAAATTGTCAATTGTTGAGTACATATTTAGGAATATTATAACTTGGATTGGTTTTAAAAAAGGTATTTACCATCATTATTACATGTGATAGATGCAAAAGTATTTACTTTGTTAAAAAGAAAGAATATGGATACGATTAGGGGTTAATTCAATGACCACTGAATTAACCCTAAGTTAACCAAGATAAAAATTTGGGAAACATTAAGTGTTTCCTAACCAACATCCAGTGTTGACGATTGTATTTGCCTATCTTGGTTCTAATATTATTACTTAATAAAAAATAAACCGCCTCAGTCTATTCTGTTAAACTATTGACAATTACCTTTTTCCTACCATAGAATAATGGGTTTTTTAACTTTGGTATGTTCAAGGTTCGTGAAAAAATAACACCTAATTTATTAATTTATATCCATTGTGAATCTACGCCGTTTAATCCCATTTTTCGACAAATCAGTATCAAATTGGTCAATAGAAGCAAGGTTATTACACTGGCTAACCTTTGTTTGGTTATGTGTGGGTTTAATTGTACTATTTTCTGCTTCTTATGCTGTTGCTGATGGTCGCCAACATGATGGGCTTTACTATTTTAAACGTCAATTAATGTGGGCATCTGTTGGAATCATATTTTTCCAACTTATCGTTAACTTATCCCTACGTTTAATTTTACGTTCCTCTCATTGGTTTATATTTATATTATTGGGTTTGATTTTGGCAACTTTGATACCAGGACTAGGTGCAAGAGCTTTAGGGGCATCTCGTTGGATAAATCTGGGACCAATACCAATTCAACCATCAGAATTAGTTAAACCTTTCTTGGTTCTACAAAGTGCCAGACTTTTCTCTCAGTGGGATAAACTCAACTGGAGATTGATTTTCGCCTGGCTTTCTGTTTTTTGCCTAATTATCTTGGGAATTCTAGCACAACCAAATTTAAGTACTACAGCCTTGTGTGGAATGACCCTTTGGCTTATTGCTCTTGCTGCAGGATTACCCTACAAGTATTTAGGAGGAACTGCTTTGGGAGGAATGTTTTTGGCATTATTCAGTATAAGTGTGAAAGAGTATCAACGTAGACGAATTATGTCATTTATTAATCCTTGGGCTGATCCAACAACCAATGGTTATCAATTAATTCAAAGTTTACTTGCTGTAGGTTCAGGGGGTACTTTAGGTTCTGGTTTTGGCTTTTCCCAACAAAAACTATTGTATTTACCGATTCAGGACACTGACTTTATTTTTTCTGTATTTGCTGAAGAGTTTGGCTTTGCTGGTAGCATAGTTTTATTGTTAATGTTTATTTGCTATGCAACCCTTGGGTTAAGGGTTGCACTCAAGGCAACTAAATCTGCCCATGGATTAGTTGCAATTGGTATTACCATTCTAATGGTTGGACAATCACTAATTCATGTTGCAGTTGCCTCTGGAGCTTTGCCTACTACCGGTTTGCCATTACCAATGTTTAGTTATGGGGGAAGTTCCATGATTTCCAGTTTGGTATCTGCTGCATTACTTATTCGTGTAGCAAGAGAAAGCAGTGAGGCAGAAGTTGTACCTTTGCGTAGAAAAACACATTAGTGAAATAAGGTGGAAATTCCAAGTACAATTTTGTCGTTTTTTTTATGGAAGTTTTGTTTTATGGGATTATGGCTTACATTTAAATTTTAGTCTTACCTCGCCAATTGTTTTGTGATTGGCAGCAAGATCATAAACCTATTGAAAATCTTCAGTGTATGTCAAAGTTTACTAAAAGGTGATAATCAAAAAAGCATAGGGTGACTTCGGAAGAATCATCACCATTAATAAATGCAAAAAGCAGTTAAATTAATTGGTGAATAATCCCAGCTTAGATTTTTGCTGTAAGATATTTTCTCTCGTTATTTGCTCATGTATAGGCTAACATCCCTACTGGGGAATCAAATTGTGGCATTTGATTTAATCTCAGTCAATTATCAATGACTTTAGGAAAACTGATATGCAAGTATGGCATACAAAACTAAGGACTATTTCATTTATCATAATTACCATCCTAAGGTTTCACATATCCAAAATTGGAGGTTTACATCATTACATATCCAGTAGTTATGGGGCAATATTCTAATTTTAAATAAAAACACAACATTTCAAATATAGTGATATCTATCTAAACCTTATTATCCTCGCTACTCACAAGAGAAAATGTGTCCTAATGGTATAATAAGTTACATTTTTAAGCACTGTAGTTTTAAGTAGAGTTTCCTCTGTCTATCTGGATTAATGACTGTATGAGTTATGATCCTAGTGATAGGAACCTTTCTTTTTCTTACCTTGGGAAGGAGATATAAAAAGTAACATAGATTATTGGGATTTAGTTTCTAATTACCGCAATCTCTGATATTACTATCACTTGTGATTGTTTACTTCTTTACCTTTAAGTCAAGAAATATTTTACGGCGATCACTACTTTTATCTGGTTGGGGTTTAATGCCCAATAGGGTTGCAGGATGATAATATTATTTAAAGCCTTAATTCTAAAACTGAAGTTAAATTCAATTATTTTAATTAGCTAATAGGCATTGGATGTGTATTTTAATTCCCAATCGCTCACCAGCAGAAGTGTTGATTAAAATTAAGTATTTACAATAAAAAACAAAATTTTCATTACCCTTAATTTTTTGCCATAATTAACCATGCTAAGAAATTTACTGGGCGATCCCAACACTCGTAAGCTAAAAAAATACAAACCTTACGTCACTGAAATTAACCTTTTGGAAGAAGATATTTTAGACTTATCAGATGATGAATTGAGGAGAAAAACAGGGGAGTTTAAAGAAAGATTTAATAAAGGAGAAACTCTGGATGATATTTTACCGGAGGCTTTCGCCGTAGTCAGAGAAGCAGGGAAGCGTGTTTTAGGTCTGCGGCATTTTGATGTGCAAATAATTGGTGGAGCAATTCTACACACCGGACAAATTGCTGAGATGAAAACTGGTGAAGGTAAAACTCTAGTTGCAACTTTACCAAGTTATTTAAATGCAATCACAGGTAAAGGGGTTCATGTGATCACTGTCAATGACTACTTAGCCCGTCGTGATGCGGAGTGGATGGGACAAGTACACCGCTTCTTAGGATTGAGCGTAGGGCTAATTCAGTCAACAATGAATTCAGCAGAGCGGAAAAAAAATTATGACTGTGATATTACTTATGTTACGAATAGTGAGGTTGGATTCGACTATCTTCGGGATAATATGGCAACATCCATGACAGATGTTGTACAAAAACCATTCAATTACTGTGTTATTGATGAAGTAGACTCTATTTTAATTGATGAAGCCCGCACACCATTAATTATCTCTGGTCAAGTTGAAAGACCAACTGAAAAATACATTGAGGCTTCCCAAATTACTAGTGCCTTGAATAAGGAAAATCATTATGAAGTTGATGAGAAGGCTCGTAATGTTTTATTAACAGATGAGGGATTTGCTGAAGCGGAAAGATTATTAGAAGTTAAAGATTTATTTGATCCGGAAAACCCCTGGGCACATTTTATTTTCAATGCAATTAAAGCTAAAGAACTATTCATCAAGGATGTGAATTATATTGTTCGTAATAATGAAGTGGTAATTGTAGATGAATTTACTGGTAGAGTGTTGACCGGACGACGGTGGAGCGATGGGCTACACCAAGCTATTGAAGCCAAAGAAAGGGTTGAAATTCAACCGGAAACTCAAACTCTGGCTACTATTACTTATCAGAACTTATTCTTGTTATATCCCAAAATATCAGGTATGACAGGTACAGCTAAAACCGAAGAGGCGGAATTTGAAAGAATTTATAAGCTAGAAGTAACCGTAATTCCTACAAATAGAATCAGACGAAGACAAGACTGGTCTGATGTCGTATTTAAAACTGAAGAAGGTAAATGGAAAGCAATTGCTAAAGAATGTGCTCAAATGCACAAAAATGGTAGACCTGTACTGGTAGGTACTACTAGCGTGGAAAAATCCGAATACCTCAGTAAACTGCTAAAAAAGGACTCTATACAACATGAATTACTAAATGCTAGACCTGAAAATGTGGAAAGGGAAGCAGAAATTGTTGCCCAAGCAGGGCGAAGAGGTGCTGTAACTATTGCTACAAATATGGCTGGTAGGGGTACAGATATTATTTTGGGTGGTAATGCTGAATATATGGCTCGCCTCAAAGTACGACAATATCTTATACCGCGTATTGTACAGCCGGAAAATGATAATGCCTTTATGGGCCAACAGGCATCAGGTTTACCAAAAGGAAATGATAGTGGTCAAGGATTTACAGTAGGGAATAAAGTTAACCTTTGGAAGACATCACCAAAGGTATTTCCAACTGAATTAACCTCAGACACTGAAAATTTACTTAAGTCAGCAGTAGACTTTGCCATACAAGAATATGGGGAACGCAGTTTATTAGAGTTGGAAGCAGAAGAGAAAGTAGCAGTTGCAGCAGAGAAAGCTCCAACTGATGACAAGGTTATTACAATACTACGAGATGCTTATCAGAAAATAAAAACTGAATATGAGCAAGTCACAAATAGCGAGCATGATGAAGTAGTTAAATTTGGTGGCTTGCATGTAGTTGGTACAGAACGTCATGAATCCCGGCGGGTAGATAATCAGTTGCGAGGACGGGCTGGGAGACAAGGAGATCCTGGCTCCACCAAGTTTTTTCTGAGTTTGGAAGATAACCTATTACGAATTTTTGGTGGTGATCGTGTTGCTGGGTTAATGAATGCTTTCCGAGTAGAAGAAGATATGCCCATCGAATCGGGGATGCTTACCCGCAGCCTAGAAGGAGCACAAAAGAAGGTTGAGACTTACTATTATGATATCCGTAAACAGGTATTTGAGTATGATGAGGTAATGAACAACCAACGTCGTGCAATCTACGCTGAACGTCGCCGTGTCCTTGAAGGCCAAGAACTCAGGGAGCTAGTGATTAGGTATGCTGAAAAAACCATGGATGAAATTGTAGATTTTTATATAAATCCAGATTTACCTTCGGAAGAATGGGAATTAGATAAGCTAGTGGGCAAGGTTAAAGAATTTATATATTTACTGGAAGATATACAATCTAATCAGTTGGAAGATACATCAGTTAGTGATATTAAAGAGTTCTTGCATGAGCAGGCACGAATAGCCTATGATATTAAAGAGGCACAAGTAGATGAAATCCAGCCTGGACTCATGCGACAGGCTGAACGCTTTTTTATATTACAACGTATTGATACCCTATGGAGGGAACATCTGCAACAAATGGATGCCTTACGGGAGTCCGTCGGATTACGTGGTTATGGACAAAAGGATCCATTAATTGAATATAAAAGCGAAGGATATGAACTATTTCTGGACATGATGGTTAACATTCGCCGGGATGTTGTTTATTCACTTTTCATGTTTCAACCACAATCTCAACCATGAAAGCACCTCATTAAATGTTATTCCCCTGGGAAAAATTAAATACTGCTAACAATTCAGTGGTCACTAGTTCGCTGATAAACTCAATTAATCATATTTAAGATTAAGATGTAGTTTATTGAGACTATTAATCATATGTAATTGTTATAATCATGATCCAATTGATTGATAGATAACCGCTATATTTAGTCTGTGTTTTCAACAATGTTACAGACATAAAATAGAAGTAAGCCCAAGACAATTTGTTTCATTCTGTGTCACTGAATCTTTTGGTATTATTACTAGTTTTGATTATCTATAAGTCACATGACATATGTAGGCAATTAACATAGCCCAACATACTCGTTTATAAAACAAAGAAAGGTTTTATAAATAGTTATTAAAGCTCTTAGTTATTAACCAAATTATACTTGATGTCAATTACCCTTGTTGTATAACATGGCATCTTTTACTTGGATAAAAAGTATTTCTATAATTTCTAGATAAGTAAGTAGTTTTGTACAATCTGCAATATTCTTTCAGCTGCATGACCATCTCCAAAGGGATTGATAGCGTTTGCCATAGTCTCATAAGCATCGGAGTCACCAAGTAACTCCGATGCTGCCGCAAATATTTGATTTGCTTTATTCCCTACTAACTTTGCAGTGCCGGCTACTATTGCTTCTGGTCTTTCAGTTGTTTCTCGTAAAACTAATACTGGTTTTCCTAAACTGGGGGCTTCTTCTTGTAGGCCCCCAGAATCGGTTAGCAAAAGGTATGATCTAGTAATTGCTCCTACTAACTCTTCATAATTTAAAGGTTCTGTAAGAAAAATTCGCGGGGTATTTCCTAGTAATGCCTGCAATGGTCCTCGCACAGTAGGATTACGATGTAATGGTAATAGTAAAGCTGTATCTGGAAATTTATTTAAGATTTGCAGAAAACCCTCAGCAATTTGCTGTAATGCATTTCCCCAATTTTCCCGTCTATGTACAGTTGCTAATAGTACTCGAGAATTTTCCCAATCTAAACCAGGAACATTACAAACTGGCTCTGTAGCTGCAACTTTGAATAGAGCATCAATAATAGTATTCCCTGTTAAATGAATCTCTCCTAATACACCTGATTCCTTCAAATTCTCTACTGCTAAGGGGGTGGGTGCAAAGTGTAACTGAGTCATTTGAGAAATTAGCCTACGATTTACTTCCTCAGGAAAAGGATTAAATAAATTATTTGTTCTTAAACCAGCTTCAACATGGCCTATGGGTATTCTGTGATAAAAAGCAGCTAAAGCTGCAGTAAATGCTGTAGTAGTATCTCCTTGAACAATAACTAAACCTGAATGACTTTCTACAAATAACTTTTCCAAGCCCTGTAAACTGCGGCAAGTAATTTTGCTTAAAGATTGATGATGCTGCATAATTTCCAAATTTAGATCACCATCTAGGCTGAATAGTTTCATTACCTGTTCCACCATTTCTCGGTGCTGTCCTGTTAAAATAATCTTGGTATCTAAATTAGAACAGTTTTGGAATGCCTGAATTACCGGGGCTAATTTAATTGCTTCTGGACGAGTACCCAGAATAATGTAAACTCGTTTATGATCACTCATAAGTTATAGGCTTTTACTTACTAGCAAATATGGTTTATAGCAGACCTAAATAAAAAGTTGGTAGTTAATAACGTTTAATGTTAACCTTATATATTCTGCAACACTATCTGACATAAATCAGGCTTATGGGAAGTCTTACAGCAACTACATTCTTGAGTGACTACTTAATCAATGTAATATATATTTAAATTGTTAATACATATCCTTGTATAAATACGTTGATGATTCCTAATAATGTTGAAAACATGGTAGCTTTTGATAGATTGCAGTTTTATAATGCTAATCTTTTTTATTAGAGGACAGTTTATCAACTATAAAGTATAGGTGCACTGATGATAAGCATATAAATCTTGGAGTCAGACTAAGGAGGATTTAATTCCATGTTCGAAAATGTGTAAATGGTGAAAACTATGGGGTCAAAAAATTCAATATGTATAATTATTTCGAACATCTAAATACATCTTACAATTTTATTAAAAAAGCAAATAAACCCAGTCGACTCATGTAATTTACTTGTCACACTCTTTCACATCAAAGATAATATTGCTAGCTTTAGTTTCTTGTAATGCAGCAACACATAATTCTGCTATATGAGCATCGTGCATTCTCCCTTGGATATTATCCCCTTCATCAATAATTAATTCTTTGTTATATTGTTGTTTATCTGAGAATGCAAAAGGTCTAATAATTGTATAGGGAATACCGCTATTTCTTAAAGTATTTTCTCCTTCTAAACTCCATATAAAAATACTCTCTAATTGTCTATCTGATTTTACTTCTGTTGGCTCCTTGCTGAAATCAGCTCCTAAAAGATTAGGACGAGATATAACACTAGGACTAACCAAAATAAATTGTGGCAAGCTTGCTCCGTAAGCTTTAATATATTCTACTTGTAGATTGAAATGACCAGGAGCAAAATATGGATTTAATTGTCCGTCATATTCAAATTTACTTAACATCAACTGTAATGAATAGATATTGCTAGTATCAACTGATGGACAGTTACGAGCTATTCTCGCACGAAATACAGGTACTAAATCAGCAAAGGGAACACGAACCGTAGTCGAAATATTACAGACTGTATCGAAGGAATAACTATAAGCAATTCCATCCCATTTAGATTCTGCACGTAGGATAAATTTATAGCGTTTACCGTCTCCTTTCACTCGCAAGTCTATACCTTCATATTTAGATAAATCTAAGATAGGGGAGAAGTTTCTAGTTCTAATGGAAGCAAAACCCCCAGAATTTTTTGTAGAAATATTACCCGTAAATAAAACACCATTAGATACAACTTGAATATTGCTTTTACTTACACCACCCATCACCACATCATCTACAGATCTCCATACTTTATGAATTTCAGCAGATAGATGGGTAAAATCAAAAATTAATTTATCGCCAGATTTTGGTAAGTATTGGCTAGCAGCTTCCACCAAATTTCTTATGCCTTGATATTCAAATTCCTCCGGAGTATTATTAACAATTTCTGATTGATATAAATTTACACCTTGATATTTTTTTTCTTCATTAGGACTATCTCCTAGAATTAGTTCAGCTTTAACAGAGGTACAGTATATTACTGCTTGAATGCTACTCATCACTAGAGATGTTAAAGTTTCAAGCTTAGTTATATCTGCAACTACTAAATCAACATCATTTCCTAAGATATTCCTAGCTTCATCGATATCTCTGACTATTGATCGCACTTGATAAACCTGTTCTTGTAACTTCCTCACCACACATTTACCTAAAATACTAGTTGCACCTACTACTAAGACTACGCCCATTTGTTTTCTCCTATGGAAATGTATTTATTTTTATCTAACTTTTTTAAAAAACTTTTCCCCAATTAAAAAAGGTATTATTACAAAATAATCTAGTGTTTGGAAAAACCTACTAAAATTCGACAGATAGCTATTACTATTTTTCAGTATTAATCATTCTTTATTCGATATTATTTATAAATAAGCTAGCATGTTATATAATACAAATATTAAGGTAACAATTAATACAACTATATAAAAATTCAACTAATTGCTGTCAACATATTATCTATTGCATAGATCAATAGAAGCCTACAAATGAACAATTCAAGACTTAAAAATCTAGTTGGACTTCAAAAAAAATTGTAGAAAAAAGTGAAAATATCGTCATAATAACATTCTAATGAACAAGACAATAAATACTAGCAAATTTAAATAGGTTATCAAGCATTACTATCAAATAAAAATTGGATAGTAATGCTTGCAATTAGTTAGAATATATCAATAAACAAATAGATAATTTTGCCAATATAAACTAAATGTTTGGTAATATATTTTACTTGAAATGGTAATATTATTTTAACAACATTTTAGTAATAAAATTGTTTGATTAAGAAAAGAGTAGGCCAATATAGAAAACCTAAATATCGTATTTATAGCTTAGCTAAAAAATAATTTAACAAATTAATAGACTGCTACAATGATATAGTCTATCAAAACATAAGCATAGTTTTAAAAGTCTTCACTTATGAGACTAAAGATTGTTGGCATAGTCTCTTCTTATTCACTTACATGGGGGAGCTTAATTTACTTCTTGAAATAGCAACGTGAGTATATTTAATTTCCTTATTGCTATTTTAATTAATAACCTTCTATACAAAATCTGAAATGCTCTGCAATTCCTCTCAATGGATAAACCATAGTAGCTCAGACAAAAAATATATTCTAACTTAATATGAGAATAAGTTTTGGCCTATAATTATGATAACTAAAGTTTTTTGCCATTATAAATCTCCAGTCAGGTAAATTGAATCTAAACACTTGCTATTGCCTACTATTTCAAAAATAATGTATTGTGAATAATGGTAACATAACAATGTTTATTTAACCCAGTCTCCATCGTAGTTATTATTTTGCCCGACAAAATTTCTATAAAGTAAATTTCATAGACAAGCGTAATTACTTATCCATATAAGAAAATTATACTGTCTAAATCTTATCTCTTATCCTTGTACTATTATTACTCCTGTCAGTAGTTTATAATTCTTATTTGGCTATAAAAACTATATGTATTATGTATTTAGATATACCTGTAGTATTCTGATGAAAGTTCTTATTAATAAATTACTCACTCATACTTATACTAGTCTTTACACTAGTATCAGGCTCTGGTTTGGAAACAACTAATTCACCCACGTGTGACTTAGCACGCTTGGAAAAACCCCATGCCAGAATAAGAGTGATAACTGTTACCATAATCCACTGTGGAAGTGTAAATGTATTATTTACAACTTTTAGTAATAGTCGTAAACCTACCAATGCAACAGTAACGTAGCCTGCATTTTCTAGATTTTCAAACTCATCTAACCACCGAATAAATAAACCAGCCATAAACCTAAGAGTCACAACACCAATTGTAGTTCCAGTAATTACCAACCATCTCTCTTGGGAAACGGCAATCGCGGTAGTAACACTATCCAAGGAAAAAGCCAAATCAGTTAGGGCAATAACAGGAATAACTGTTAGTAAAGAACTAAACTGAAGGCTATGGTATTTATCCGAATGGTTTTTACCATTTCCCGAATTAAAGTGTTGCCATACTAGCCAAAGTAAGTATACTGCTCCAACTAGCTGGAATTGCCAAAACTTTTCCACCCAAGTAGCAGTTAATAGCAAGGTAATACGCAATACATATGCTACTACCAGGCCAAAGTTGAGTGCTTTCTCTTCTAATTTTTTATCGTTTAAGCCTTGAATAATAGCAGCTAAAGCGATTGCATTATCAGCAGAAAGTAATGCTTCCAGGAGAATTAAAATCAACAGTACTATAGGAGCCTCAACACTAAAATGGAAATGTAGGTACTCAAAAATTTTATCTAGCATTCTGGTTTCTCAAACAGCAGATACCTGAATTAACAAGACCAGGTAATTTAATATAAAAGCGATACGCTCCTGTTCAGCTTAACTTGTTGTGGGAAAAGAAAGGACAGGGAGAAGAAGAAAATGCTTAAATTACTTATAGCTACCATCAAATATTACCAAGATCATTAGTCCCTATACAAACTTATAATTGAAAAACAGGAGGCTATAAAAAAGCTAATTTTCCTATTTTGGATTAAAGATGAGACTAAAAAATGTGAGAATGCTGACATAATATTGATGCTCATGATTGTAAAATATACGGAATATATAATATGGAAATCGGTATTCCTAAAGAAACTAAGGATAAAGAATTTCGTGTTGGTTTAAGTCCTTCCAGTGTAAGAGTACTCAAAGATAATGGGCACGCTATTTTTGTAGAAACTCAAGCTGGAAATGGTTCAGGTTTTACAAATGAAAATTATAACAAGGCTGGTGCGACAATTGTTTATACTGCAGAAGCAGCCTGGGATAGAGATTTGGTAATTAAAGTTAAAGAACCACTCAGCCAGGAATACCGGTTTTTAAAAAAAGGACAAATTATATTTACATATCTACATTTGGCAGCAGATAGGAAATTAGCCGAGTATTTAATTGATTGTGGAGTTACAGCACTAGCTTACGAAACAGTAGAGAAGCCAGGATCAAACAAATTGCCATTACTCACACCCATGAGTATAATTGCAGGCCGTTTAGCTGTACAATTTGGGGCTAGATTTCTAGAAAGTCATCAAGGAGGAAAAGGTATACTTCTGGGTGGTATACCAGGGGTCAAACCTGGAAAGGTAGTAATTCTGGGTGGTGGAGTTGTCGGTACAGAGGCAGCGAGAATAGCTGTGGGAATGGGTGCAACGGTTCAGATTTTAGATGTCAATGTGGAGAGATTAGCGTACCTGGAAAATCTTTTTGGTTCAAGAGTACAATTGATATACAGTAATTCTGCTAACATCGAAGACAGTGTTAAATCCACAGATTTACTTGTGGGAGCAGTCTTATTACCGGGCCTAAAAGCTCCCACGCTAGTTTCCCGTAAATTAGTCCAGCAGATGCTCCCCGGGTCGGTTATTGTAGATGTGGCAGTAGATCAAGGTGGCTGTATTGAGACCTTGCATCCCACCTCTCACACCAACCCTATATACATAGAAGAAGGAGTTATTCACTATGGTGTTCCTAACATGCCAGGTGCTGTGCCTTGGACTGCAACCCAGGCATTAAATAATAGCACCTTACCCTATATAGTACAATTAGCCAACCAAGGTATGAAAGCCCTAGAGGAAAATCCTGCTCTCGCTAAAGGGTTAAATGTAAACAATCATTGTTTACTGAACCCTGCAGTACAAAATGTATTTCCTGACCTGGTTGATTTAAGACAGAATAATTAAGAGTTAGGGAAAATAATTCTGAACTCTATCGTTATCTAACTTCCTCACTCCCTCAAAAATCCCAAAAATTGTAAAAGCTGATCAGTATTGTCTAAATTACCAATAATCCAATATATGAATCCAATATATGGGGTGGGGCCAGACTCTAACTAAATTAAGAGTTGCAGATATATAGTTTGCCCCAACTTGGTTAGCATATACAAAAACCTTAATTACTTACTTTTAGAGTATAAGACTATTCTAAATTCTTTTCTAGGAAGTCATGTAAAGTTCTCAAATGCTATCTGTACTTAGTACAGTATCCCATAAAAACAGGCATAATATAAACCCTGAACTTTATTAATAACTGTAACTAAATACTAATGATTCTGGCTCATATAAATTTACAGGTACCAATAGTATTTAATATAACTTGATATCTGATGTGATGACACTATACTTAACACCTGCAAAATATGCATATTTTGCAGGTGTTAAGTATAGTGATGTAATAAGTGGTCTATTATGCTATAATAGTAAGTCATTGAGACATAAAAATGCCCTGGCAAATATAGATTTTATAAAACAGAATATAGGTGGTGGAATTGCCATAAATCATGTTTACTGGTATTTGTGCAATCAATAATATTCCTATTAGAGGTAAATACAGCAATACCCTTAAATAATTGAGACTACTTTGATATATCTGAATTTAGTCCTACAAAACAAGCTTTATATAAGAACATAACAATAGCAGAGGTAATAGCCTAGTACAAAAATATAGAAAATATTCCAAAATACTATTTCAATATTGTTTATTTAGACTGTTTAGAAAAAGCCCAAAAGCAAATTATACTTCATGCTATTTTCATTTGCAAACCCCTTATAATGTGGTTTTATTACTTAAAAAGTATTAGTAATTAACATGCTGTTATAAGATTTATATACAGATGATTAAATATTTTTTCAAGAGTTGACAAGTATTTCTAGGGTATTCTCTCAGTTTAAGTTGCTTTTCCTATTATCAGTTAAATGCGAATTAGTGAATTGTAGTTACACCACTAGAATTGGCTTGTTGCATAAAATCATTTATTTAACTTGTATTTACTATCCTTAACTGACTCTTCAACAGTAATATAGTCGACAAGAAGGATTGCAGAATTTAACTTATTTACCATAAGTATTTGTATGAGAGGTTTAAGACTAAGTAACCTGTTATCTCTACCCTTAATACAAGTAAAGCCCATATGTACAGTTTTGAGAGCAGTAACTATCATTTCCTACTTCTAAATATACTGAAAAGATATGCTCTTTTGTCTCTGGCATCTATGTTGACAGTTTCTCAGTAGTCTTTTTTAGCTTTATTGATCTTAATTAGATATAAAAATAATAATATGATTGATACTGCAGGTGATCATAAGTTTTTAGATTTCTTCAGAGTTGGTAACTCATGAATTATCTTAATAACCATAGCTACTTATGACTGAATTTTTCAATTATTTGGAAAAATTCTCTTCAGAAATGATTTCAGATTTACCTAACTTTATATTTAGTATATTAATACTTTTCAAAATTAAATATCTTTAGTATATACCTCTCTAGATAGAGGTAGAATTTATGTTAGTCACCTGCAGTAATTTGTAGGGTATTAGTTCAAGCTTTTTTGATATAAACTGTAAATTTTATTAAATAAAAGCTTATATTCTCAGCATGTTTTTATATACTTAACAGCATTAAGCATTGATGTTAATGCAAATCAGCATCATAGAGATGTTTACAAATTACAATCATTGTTGTTAGTTTTAGGGGGAAATTAATTATGCCTTTATCTCAAATATCTAACGTGGGCAAGACCTACTCCTTATTGCAGTTAAAGAGTTTTTTGATCTGGACTTTTACACTGGCAGTGTGTCTGTTGGTTGTCGGTTTCCCTTTAGTTATCCTAATGGCTACGGTTGGTTGCTTATTAACTGTTATTTTGGAGTCTTTAATACCAATGAGTGCTGTTTTATTAGTAGCAGGTGGTTTAATATCATTAAATTTTTTGACTGTGTTGATAGGAGCAGGAATTTTGACAACTAAAGGAATTCATCCTAGAGAGGTTAAGTGGTTAAGCTGGCTGCATGGAGAGACAGAAAAAGTACAATCAACTATTTATGCAGCTTGTCCTTTAACTTGTAGTATTGACCAGTAAATGTTTACAAATATGTGTAAAATACCTGTCTAAATATCTATAGGCCAACTGTGCTAAATTCGATTAACGGCTCAACTGCCCGGTCAAACCGGGTTTTCCCATATTTAATTTACAGATAGTTAATATTACAAAAAACCTCCTAGCTAAAAATTTCAGATGAAATCTTAATTAAGTAGGATTGTTGGACCATGTATGGTAAACGTAAAACCCAATTCCCCACCCTATAATTGTGAAAATGTTACTAGGGCTTAAAACATTTGATTAAAGAGTATAATCCCAACTTCTATATGCCATAAGATGTTTATTCCTTCTTGCAGGTATTTTTGTACTAGAAATCAACTGTATTATGGATTAATGTTAGGATTTAGTAACATGGTAAGAGAATTTAGCAAGATTCATAATTATTAGATATGAGGATAAAAAATAGAATAAGAAAAAGATATTGTATTATTAGGTAAATTATTTGTTGGTCATGGGTGCGTTGCTTTGGCTTGAATTTGATGAAGACAGGGTAGTTAGCTGTTACCTCTAGAGTACAAAATCAGAGTTAGCTGAGAAACAACCAGTACATAAAACAGTCTTGAAAACTAAAAGTTAGGCCCATATTTTTGATATTTAGGGGGAAAACCATTTCATTCTCTGATATTTATCATAGATTTACTCTATGTATAAAATTCCGAAAACCAGACAAGCTAAATTCTCTGTACTATGACTTACACTTACGCCAGTTTCTATCATTCATTTATTAGCCAAATATTCGGGGGTCTATTCTAATTAAGTTCTATCAAAGTAGAAAGGTTTCACAGTCAATACAGTTAGCTTCCCCTAGAAAATCCATGTTTCCTTTTGTTCGGCTTTGATAACTGTGCTCATGCTCACATATATAGTTTTTTATTGGCTACTAGTATGGTTTTGCAGTGCAGACATGGCTGGTAAAGACCATTTTACTAGAAATCTAAAATAAAGCACTAACATATAATTAAAAGAATAGACTCAAGTTAATATAATAGTTTTTACTTTACTCTTTAAAATCAAAGCTTGAGAACCTAGGCCGACTATAGTAGATCTCCCAATAAGACGGGAAATTTAGATATGCTTTTTTGAATGAGCCATGGACCAAGAAGATTTAGCATTTACCCCTGCCTTAGAACAAGTATGATTAGTTCGTGATCGTCAGTCAGGTATCTCCTCTAAAAATAGTGGAGGCCTCAGATGAGATTCAACGCTTCAAACATCTCTAGGGGAGTTATTTCACTGTTACAGCTGATACTGACATTACTGGTACTAGAACAAAAATAAAAATGCTTGCTGGTTGTTTGGAAGAATTGCCACCATTTTTTTTGTGTGCCAATTTCCATTAAAGACCTCAACTCAGTGGCTGATTGTCCCTTTACCTTTGGTAACTCGGGGTTATTGAATAAATTCCTGACTTTGATGATGGTATAGTAAACCGTATTAAGCCAGCAGGTTTTATTATTTTAGGTAAAACTGCAAACTCTGAATAGGGAATCTTATCCCTATACTGAGCCCATGGGTTTTCCACCGGCTAGGAATTCATGGAATTTAGAATATACTCCTGGTGTTTATAGTTTTGGAGCAGCAACATGCTGGTTTCTGCTCAATTAATTGCTCAAGGTTTTGCTGGTGGTGTAATTTGCGGATCTGCTGCTTGTTGTGGTTTAGTTGGAATTAAACCTTCCCGATGTGGGGTTTCCCAAGCTCATACAGGTGATAGTATTAACGGCTTGGCAGTTAATGTTAATAGCCCCTTAGCAAGAAGTTTACCTGGTGCAGCAGCCTTGTTTATATGTGATATCCGGTTATATTAAAGGTGATTCATACTGGCTATCAGATCCGACAACCTCTTTTCTCAGTAGTACCCAGGAGCAGACAATTCTACTAGTATTTACCCCTTGGGTAATGCTTAATCGACTCCTAAGCAGGCTGTTCTGAGTATGATTAATTTGTTAGCAGAGCTTGGACATGATATAGAAGAAAAATGTACTAATTTTGGCGGTTTGCTCCAACCCTTTTAAACAGTATGGTAAATAGGAGTTGCTTCTAACTGTCTATCAGGGGAGATATTACAGCCCTTGAATTCATTGCTGTCAAGAGTTGGCTCTGCAGAAGAATACTTGCGGTGGTATGCAGACAAATTATAGCTTTCCTCGATAACACAGATGTATTGGTGCTACCTGTATATTTATACCCACTTATTTAAAGTAGGTGAATGGGCTGATTTGAGTTCAGAGGATACCTTTGCCAAAATTATTCATTGGATTGCGCTTTGTGATACTTTCAATGCAACTGAACAACCTGCAGTTACCCTCTCGCTAGGACTAGATAGTAATGGATTACCTTTGTTTGAGCATAAAGTTAGTTGACAAGCCTGCGGCAGAAGCCACTTTGATCTGTCTAGCTATACAAATAACAACTGTAAAACCAATAGATAAATATCCATATCTTACTAGTGTTAGCATTGATAAATTAAAATAGGGGTGGTTGTATCAAAGTCAATATTATAACTATAGACAAATTTATGCTGTGATTGCTTATACCTTAAATTGGTTGTTTATTACTATAATAGTTACCTTATAAGTTTGTAAGAGATAATCGTACGGTAATTGGGTAATCCATATGACTACTTTAAAAAAAACTTCTGGTATCACTTCTCAACTGGTAAGTAGTATTTTGGCAATCAAACCGCTTGCCAATTTCGCCAAGTACCAAGCTAGAAAAATGATTATCAAACATGCCGAAAAAATCGGTTTACCCTGGACTAAAGAAGTGGAGAAGCTAAAAGAACGAAGTTGGGAAGAGGACTTTGTAAAAGTGAACGATCCCCATGTATATTACCCCAATTATTATCTCAAATCATCCTTTCATGCCTACGAAAAGTCTAATCTTTGTTGGGAGGCAGCTTTGGAGGTGGAATTTGCAGCCATAGCTGTTCATAGTAGAATTTGGAAGGAAGCAGGTATAAAAGGAGATGCTAAATTGCGTCAGGGTTATCATGACATTATAAAAGCGCAAATGCATGAGCCGCCAAGGAATATTATTGACATAGGATGCGGTGTGGGTACAAGTACATTTGCTCTGCATATGACTTACCCCCAAGCAGAAATCACAGGTCTTGATTTATCGCCTTACTTTTTAGCAGTTGCACATCATCGTGCTCAACAATGTAAGGGCAGTATTAACTGGGTTCACGCTGCGGCGGAGTCCACTGGACTTGCAAATAATACCTTTGATTTAGTATCAATGTTTTTAATTTGTCACGAATTGCCACAGTCTGCAACCAGATATATTTATGCAGAGGCACGACGTTTGCTACGTCCAGGTGGGTATCTAACAATCATGGATATGAACCCTCAAGCAGAAGCATATAGGAAAATGCCTCCTTATATTTTAACACTATTAAAAAGTACGGAGCCTTACATTGACGAGTACTTTACCTTAGACATTACAAAAGCATTAACAGAAGCTGGATTTAATACTACTATCATTCCTAGTAGTCCCCGTCACCGCACTATAATTGCCAAGGTTTGCGATTGATATATCTCTGAACTATTGAACTTTATGCAGACTCAAGTGGGTGAGTGCTATAAATTCATAAAAAGTCATAAAATTATATAAATGACAACCTATATTCAGGTAAAGCCCCTCAGCAATAACAATGAAAATAAATGAATCACAATCAACCTACACTATAATAATTATGCAGCAGCCTAATGGCTTTTCTTCAGGTGTTATGTTCATAGTTTTTGAGTAGAGGATTCTGCAGACTTTATTTTGAGAGAAATATGTTATTGCCAGAATGCAAATGAATATAGTGTAAAGTGGAGTATTTCATGGAGAATTTTGATCAATCTGAATATCTCATTTAATCCCCTCAATACTCAAGAGAATTTAATCTTAGTTTTTCTTGCAAAAAAAAACTGGAAAATGATTGTAAACTTTCAGTGCCGGCATTACAAAATTGGAACCTGGTCAGAATTATTTCCAGAGGTAAGAGGAAAAAAAGATAAATATATATAGTTTCCTCTCATGAGTTTTATCTTAGAGGGTTATAACTGCACTCCTCTTAGAACTGGCTGATCGCAGTATATTTCACAGGAATTATTAGGGCTTTCAATTAACTTGACTTTGTAAAGCTGTATTCCTAACTCTTGAATAGGCTGTTGCAACAAGTTACTAATATGTAAAGCTATATTCTCAGCAGTTGGTACGACCTGAGTAAAGAATAGAATATCCTTATTTAGAAAAGTATGATCAAATAGCTCTACTACATAATTTTCAATTACTTGATGCAAAGTACCTAAATCTACAATCATGCCGGTACGTTCATCTATTTCACCCTTAACAGTCACTTCCAGATGATAGTTATGCCCATGTCCATGAGGACGAGAACATTTACCATAAATTTCTGCATTTTTCTCATCATTCAGCAAAGGAGAAGCCAACCTATGGGCTGCACTGAAGTGGGTACTAATAGTTAAGTAGGATTCCATGCTATTTCCCATATAATCTGTCCAAAGCTCTGAACTTTCAAACAACCGCACACGAACTAGAGGTAAATGAGGAGCCAAACGCTGCCAAATCACTCTGGCAATGTTTTCAGTGGTTGGTAAAGTCTCTTCGAATTCTGACCACACATTATTTAAATAAGAAAAGTCTAATTGACTAGTAATTTCCTTTTTAATTATATGCTTAACATCAGAGAGATTGAGCACCATACCATATTCATTTAATTTCCCAGCCATAGAGACAAATAACACATAATTATGTCCATGGCCGGGATATTTAGAACAAGCACTAAATTTTTCAAGATTCTCTGACTCACTGATTTCCGGTAGCCAATACCTATGACTTGCCGAAAATTTAGCGCGGCGATTCACTATACATTGCATAAGGAAATCCGTAATGTCTACCTTAGAAGTAATTAGTATTATGCTACTACTAGCATAATAGCAATCCTAATCACGGGTTAAGCATATCATTCCTTAGAACCTACTATAAACCCAATTCCCATGTAAGCACTTCTTGTGAAAGGGTTGTAGATTAAAATTCCCAGGGTACAAAACATTGATTAATTACTATCTCGTACTCTTATTCGTTTAATTATAAGTTATGCCCAATATGCTACTTGTTATGAAGTATTACATATGTCCAGATTATCATACTAGACACTATCACGTTTTAATTTTGCTATGTTTTCTTTTTAATATGAGTGAACATGGTGAAATTTTATATCAGTGATTATCTTTACATCCATACTCGTACCAGCTACCTTAATTGCTTGTGAACACAAGCTAAAATGCGCACCCAATTTTCACGTGAGTGTTAGTTATCAAAACTCATTAATTACAGAAATAGAAGTATATAGTGGAAAATCTCCCAGTATAAAAAATGATTACATAATAATTGTTACAAAACATAAGGCTTGAAAAGAGTATAAACTAATTTAGTAAATTCCATCATTGATAATTTACATATTATGGCTGTAAGCAAACAAGCCCAAACCAAATTGAGGTCAGAAATTGCCAATATGCCTGTATGGTTACGTCGTTCCATTGGCAGAGCTGATGAAATTTCTGCTGTGCAACGCATTGTGAAACAACGCGGAATCCATACTATTTGTGAGGAAGGACGATGTCCTAATCGGGGAGAATGTTATGCCAGCCAGACGGCAACTTTTCTTCTCATGGGGCCAACTTGCACCCGTTCTTGTGCTTTTTGTCAAGTAGATAAAGGCCATGCACCAATGCCCTTAGATCTTGAAGAACCAGAAAAAATTGCTGATGCAGTCAAAACCTTAGGATTGCGTTATGTGGTTATTACGTCCGTAGCACGCGATGATCTTCCAGATAAAGGTGCTAGCCATTTTGTTAGAACTATAGAAGCAATTCGTCAACTTAACCCTTTAACAAAAATTGAAGTACTAACATCAGACTTCTGGGGTGGCGCTGATATAGATGAAGTAAGTCAAAGACAAAGAATAAAGAACATATTAGAGGCCAAGCCCACTTGCTATAATCATAATATTGAAACTGTACGCCGCTTAACTCCATCAGTGCGTAGGGGGGCAAAATATGACCGTTCTTTATGGGTATTGCAAATAGTCAAGGAAATTAGCCCTTATACTCCGACCAAGTCTGGTCTGATGTTAGGACATGGGGAGATTTTAGAAGAAGTTATAGAAACCATGACAGATTTACGACGGGTAAATTGCAATTACCTAACAATTGGACAGTATATGCGTCCCAGCCTAGGACATTTACCAGTGCAAAAATACTGGACACCTGAGGAATTTGTACAACTAGGATTGATCGCAGAAAAAATGGGATTTTCCCAAGTTAGTTCAGGACCTTTAGTACGCAGTTCCTACCATGCAGGTAAAAAGTGAGAGAGTTTAGTTACAGTAGTTATGAAGTATTAAATTCTGAATTAAAGATCATCTGGAACTTAATTCTCCATCTAATACTTGACTCCTTGTACTACTTGTAAACACCCCCATGAGTATAATTGAGGTTTATTAACTTGAAACCCTATTTTTCTTAACAATGCAGCTAAATCCAACTGTAGGAGCTTCCATGCTGTTTACGTCTCAAATAGCCAAAAAAATAACCATAAAATTGTTATAAACATAGGGGTGGCTGGTTGGTGAAAATCCACTAAAGTAAGTATCCCACCATTTCGTAAAACTCGATATATTTCCCTAATACTCTTTTGCTTTTGCAATTTTCCTGGTTGTATTTCATGTAGTGATGCACTAATGTGTACTAAATCAAATGATTCATTCTCGAACAGCATATTTTCGTCAAAAGCTTCTACGTAAATGGCCTGGGGAATATTCCTTTTTGCCCTATTTAAAGATAGAGGTGAGGTATCTAATCCAATAACGTGGTTAGATGACTTAATCAGGAATTCCGTCGTTTGACCGCAACCACAACATAAGTCTAAAACCCGAGTATTTGAACTAATAGTTAAGTTTTGCAATGCGATTTGACGGAAAAGCTCTCTGCCACCCACACTCAGGGATAACATGTCAGATATACCATCATAAAGCCATTGATGACGTTAGCTTAGTTATCTTAGAATAGTTGCCACTTTTTTATTTCTTCACGTTAACTTATATATTAAGTAAAGACACATTATAAATGTTAGTAAAAAACGTAAAAGAAGCCAGGGGGATCATAACTGCTATGGGTCGTGTAGGTGTCTTATTACTTAATCTTGGTGGTCCAGATAAATTAGAAGATGTGGGACCGTTTTTGTATAATTTATTTTCTGACCCGGAAATTATTCGGTTGCCATTTTCCTGGCTACAAAAACCCCTGGCTTGGTTTATTGCAACAAGGCGCACGAGTCAATCACAGGAAAACTACCGAAAAATTGGCGGGGGTTCTCCTTTGCGAAGTATTACTGAACAACAAGGAAAAGCTCTTAAGGAAAGATTGAATACTTTGGGAAGAGATGCCAATATATACATCGGTATGCGTTATTGGCACCCTTTTACAGAGGAGGCCATTACTAAAATCACAGAAGAGAATATAAAACATCTGGTTATTTTACCCCTATACCCACAATTTTCTATTAGTACAAGTGGTTCTAGTTTCCGACTCCTAGAGAAACTTTGGCAGAAAAATCCCAAATTACAACAAATGGCATACAATGCTATTCCTTCATGGTACAAGCAGTCTTGTTATCTACAGGCAATGGCAGATTTAATTAGTCAGGAACTAGACCAACTGTTAAATCCTAATGAGGCACATATTTTCTTCAGTGCCCATGGTGTACCGAAAAGCTATGTAGAAGAAGCGGGGGATCCTTACCAGCAGGAAATAGAAGAATGTACAGAATTAATTATGCTTACCCTCAATCGTCCTAACAATTATTCCTTGGCCTATCAAAGTAGAGTTGGTCCAGTAGAGTGGTTACAACCATATACAGATGATGCAATCAAGGACCTGGGTAAAAAGGGTGTTAACACGCTAGTTGTTGTACCTATCAGCTTTGTTTCTGAACATATCGAAACTTTAGAAGAAATTGATATTGAATACCGAGAAATAGCAGAGAAAGCAGGCATTCATAACTTCCGTCGTGTACCTGCCTTAAATACCCATCCTCTATTTATTCAAGCACTAGCTAATTTAGTAATTGAGAGCTTGGAGCCATCTTCCCTCACGTTCACTCAAATTAATCAAATGAAGAAGAAGGTAAAAATTTACCCCCCAGAACGTTGGGAATGGGGAATCACCATCTCTGCAGAGGTTTGGAATGGGAGGATAGCAATGTTAGGATTTATTGCTTTAATTGTAGAAATGATTACAGGTCATGGTCTACTACATATTGTTGGCATTTTACAGTAATTAATATGGATTTATGACTGTAAACTTCAAAGTTATACCCCCAATTTGCTTTAATGGCTTGGGGATATAACTTCAATTGCCACTTAGAAAAATGGTATTGGTATAATAAAAAGTCTTCGGACTATTGAAAGAAATTCGTTTTGATTCAAAATAAAACTGAAATGATAGGTACTACACTTCATCCAAAGCAGCAATTCCAGGGAGAATTTTGCCTTCTAGCAATTCTAGACTAGCACCACCACCGGTGGAAATATGACTCATTTGGTTTGCTAAGCCAACTTTTTCAACAGCTGCAACAGAGTCACCTCCACCAATAATAGTTGTAGTACCACTTTTAGAAATTGCTGCCAAAGTTCGAGCGATGGCTTCTGTACCAACAGCAAATCTGTCAAATTCAAATACACCCATCGGCCCATTCCAAATAACACTCTTACAATCACCGAGGGCTTCTTGGAAGATTTCTACAGACTCGTGGCCAATATCTAAGCCCATCCAGTTGTCAGGAATATCATTTGCACTAACAGTTTTATAATTAGCATCCGGTGCAAAATTGTCTGCAACAACCACATCAGTGGGCAACAAGAAAGTTACTTTCTTTGCTCTGGCCTTTTCTTCTAAAGACTTAGCTAATTCTAATTTATCTTCTTCTACCAGAGACTTACCTACATTTAACCCGCGCGCTTTGTAGAAGGTGAAAATCATTCCCCCACCAATAATTAACTTATCACATTTTTCTAGCAGGGTTTCAATAACACCAATTTTACTGGAAACTTTAGAACCGCCGATAATTGCAGTCAAGGGGCGTTGGGGGTTTTCAATTGCTGTCTGCAAATATTGCAATTCTTTTTCAATCAAATATCCGGCAACTGAAGGACTTAAATATTTTGTTACACCTTCAGTAGAAGCATGAGCACGGTGGGCAGTGCCAAAGGCATCATTCACATATAAATCAGCATTAGCAGCTAATTTCTTTGCAAATTCAGCATCATTTTTCTCTTCCTCTGCATGAAAACGGACATTTTCTAGTAGAACCACTTGTCCATTTTGCATAGACGCAATTTTTGCAGTTACATCATCACCAATACAATCATTAGTTTTAATGACTTCTTGTCTCAATAGCTCAGATAAACGCTTAGCAATAGGGGTTAGACGCATTTTTTCATTGACTTGACCTTTAGGACGACCAAAGTGGCTTGTTAGAATAACTTTAGCTTTTTTCGCAATTAAGTCTTGAATAGTTGGTAGGGCCGCACGAATACGAGTGTCATCAGTAATCATACCTGCATCATCAATAGGAACATTAAAATCAGCTCTTACTAAAGCACGTTTACCAAATAAGTCGGCAGAAGATAAATTTGCCAAAGTTTTTCTTGACATGGTAGAAGTCTCCTGATTATCTTTTTATTATTGTCTTATAAATGCAAACATCAAAATTCTACCGGACTCAGGGGAAAGGAGGTAAGAGAAATTTTCAAAACAGTTTTATTTTCAATTTATTACAGTCATGGGGTAAGAAAAACCGCTGATGATGCTGTCACCTATACTTTTAACACTTACAGCAGTCGTTTAATAATACTGGGTATATTAGAGGAGTAAGAAGGTAGATATTCATATAGAGAAATTATTTCTTCGCTAGAAAGGAAGAAAACTAGCTTCTATCATTTGTAATATGGCAGATGAAGTAAATACCAACTTGATTGTAATAGGTTGTCGGGGATTAGAACTAACTGAGGAAAGTGCGATATACAGTATTTACAACCGGGCAATTAATCTGTCTTATTATCTAGTAATAATAGTACCTTAATTGGAAAGTTTAATAAGAGGAATTTATAAGGTAAGTCTAAAGGTTTGAAAACCCTCATAGCTGTTGATTTATTCTGAATCATAGTGTGTTTAGTTATTCACAAATTTGGATACAAACTAAACTTGGAGATGTTAAGATCAAAACAATGCTATCTCCAGTGAGTTGAATAAAATTTAGTGAAATTTAAAAATGCTAAGATTAAAAACTAAATATAGACTACAGTAATCTAGACTAAATATTAAAATAGTTTTTATCAGTTATACTGCAAGCATCTTCAATACCAGCAATTAATCTACTAAAACGTATCGGTAAGTTATATCTTTGGTTAGGAAAAAAGCTATGTGAAATTCCATCAGTGAAGTATTTACACAAGTAATATGGTCTAGGATATAGAGTTAAATATGAAAAAGATATTCTACTGCTAATGAGGTTATCAGAATACAAAAACATATAAAATTAAGATAAACAATTATTGATTTAGATAATTGAATATAGTTTAAAGCCATATTAATCATATGATGTACTAAAAAGTAGGAATAAAGTTAATAAGTAGGAAAATAAAAATAGAAACCCTATATGCAAGAATAAGAACCGGAATTTTTCACAAAAATCTGAATTAGGTTAGGTATAAAAAGTAAAATTAATATATTAAAATCGAAAATTTATATAATTTTTTAGAGAGAGGGAACGAAGTATCAAACTATTATAAATTCATATATGATCAGTGGTGTATTTTGTGGAAGTAACAATCAAAAGATTTGATTATCAAAGTCATAATTCACAGTTATAGTTTCTATAGCTTAATACAAGTAGCAACATCTTTATAAGATATATCAGCAAGACAATATAAATATAGTGAAAACCAGAATAGGAGCTGCTCTAAGAATTTCTAAACAGAAGCGAGGATTATTTATACAAAAACAAAAATAAATGTTATGAGAAACAAGTAAAATGAAAGGTGTTAGAAGAATATTAAAAAAAATAGCAACCGGATAGGATAGTAAGTATAAGTATATTTTTTTAAGTTTTGATTCAAAGTTCCATACCTAATAATATCTATGTTCCATGAAATACCATGGATATTAGTTAATTAAGGTACTATTTTGGACTACTACCATAACTAGTTTTGCTTTACCCAATATAGCTTTTAATTTCTATATGAAAAATTAAAAGCTATATTTGATCTATCTGCGTTTTGAACTATATCTTGATATAATTAACTGGTAGCATTTCTCTAGTTAGTCTCAAAAATAGTTATTTCTGAGATTTTTTTATGTAAGGGTTTAAGAAATTTACCAGCTTCCCTTCTAGCTCTATCAAATAATAAATTAATATAATAGTTACCTTAGAGTTAAGAATCCAATATCCACCGGAAATAAATATTTCTGTTTTTAAATTGTCCTAATCAAATGTAGTCATGAAAAATTACCTATCAAGCTTATAAATATTAACTCACTACTTGTGGTTATTTTGATTATGAATACTAACCAGTTTCTCAGAGTAAAACTGTGCATACAACTAAACATATATTATTAACTGGACAACTATAGATGAGTTCTAGCCACAATGATCGGAATTAATTAAAATCTTATAAGTTCAGCTTAGCAGGGATTTTTCTGTGGTATAAAAGCGAGTATCAATCAGATAAAATCAAGCAAAATCCATAACTGTTTTTTACCATTTTACTTACTAGAATAATTAATATCTATAAAAATTGAGTCGTGTTAGCTCAATATACTTTTCTAAGATTATTAATATTAGTTCAGTATGAAAGACAGAGAAGTTAATAAAACTCTTTTATTTTTCCTTCTGAAGTAAAGCCTAATCGTAATATTATTTTTCTATGTAAAAGCATCAACATACTACCAGCTTGCTGATAATTATATATACTTGTTGACATCAAAGAAGTTATATAATGAGATTTGCCTACCAAACTGTTGAATCAACGATTGACTCTGCATTAAGGACTTTTTAATTTATCAGGCTTAGCACTGAGAAGTAATACTAAAACTTTTATACAACCCAAAATATAAAATGATTTCGAACTAGCAGAGCATTATAATAGCACAAAGCCTAGGAATTTGTACATGGACTTCTTGAAAACTACTGACCAAGATTTTGCAGCTAAATTCTCAGCCCTAGTCAACAATCGTCGGGAGTCTAGGGTCGATGTTAGTGTGGCAGTACAAGAAATTATTGCTAATGTCAAAGTACGTGGTGATGAGGCAATTAGGGAATATACTAGCTGTTTTGATAATCATAGTCCTACTTCTTTCGGCTTGAGTCAAAAGGCAATTACTTACTATGCCCAACAATGTTCAGCTGATATAACTACGGCTTTGGAATTTGCAGCTGAACGCATTACTGCTTTTCATCAAAAACAAGTACCCCAAAATTTTGTCTACACTGATTCTGTGGGAGTGAATTTAAGTTTAAATTGGGTGCCTCTATCAACTGTAGGTATCTACGTACCTGGAGGTAGAGCCAGCTACCCAAGTTCTGTACTGATGAATGCATTGCCTGCAAAAATTGCTGGTGTCAGAAGGATTATTATGACTGTTCCCACCCCTAATGGGAAGATAAATCCTGCAGTTTTGGCAGCAGCCCAAGTTGCTGGGATAACAGAAATATACTGTATTGGAGGAGCACAAGCAATAGCTGCCCTAGCTTACGGGACTGCAAGCATAGCCCCGGTAGACAAAATTATCGGACCAGGTAATGCGTATGTTACTGAGGCAAAACGTCAAGTGCATGGCACTGTAGGAATTGACAATATTGCTGGGCCATCAGAAATTCTGGTAGTTGCCGATGATAAGAATAATCCTGAGTGGATTGCCTGGGACTTATTATCTCAGGCGGAACACGACCCTTGTGCCCAGTCAATTTTGATTACAGACTCTATTGACTTTGCCCAAACAGTAATTGATAGTATCGCTGGTATCCTACCATGTTTATCCACCCGAAAGGTTGCAGATGCAAGTTGGAAAGAACATGGTGCTGTTATTGTGGTAGATAATTTAGATGCTAGTATTCCTCTAGTAAATCAATTAGCACCGGAACATCTGGAGCTTTGTGTAGATGACCCACATCAATTAGCTCAACATATCCGCTGTGCGGGTAGTATTTTCTTGGGTAGATATACCCCAGAAGCAATTGGTGATTATGTAGGTGGCCCTAACCATGTATTGCCAACAGCACGCTCTGCACGATTCTCCTCCGGATTAAGTATATATGATTTTATGAAACGAATTACCTACTTAGAATGTGGTAAGCAATCCTTACAAAAAATTGGTAAAGCTGCAGTCATTTTAGCAGAAGCAGAAGGGTTACCAGCTCACGCCAGGAGTATAAGTACCCGTTTGCAGTAAATATAGTCAAGAAATAAGCTGGAGCGAGCTATTTCTTAATTCTTCTCCCTGATTTACCAACTATCATTCACATTTTATGTATGAATCATATGTTCAAAACCTAGCAATTTTTTCATGGTGTAAGTCTCCGGAGTAGGACTTATCATAAAAATAGACTCGGAATAATTTATACAGCATAGACTCTATCCTTATAAATAATATCGTACTTGTAATCTTGAAAGTCGCTTTCCCATTACAGTCAGAGAAAAAAAATTGTGTTTTTTAAAGGTAATTTGATTACAAAGTATCTTAGATAATGGAAATGATACTAGTGATAGATTGACCTAGTAAAGATAACAATATATAAACTGCAATGAAGTGACCCAATAATAAATCTTAGTTCTAGGTAGTATCGTAATTAAATACCAAATCAACATCCATGAAAGTGCTATTCAAAGGACCTTAGGGAAAATAGTTATCCTACTTGGAGACCTACTTGGAGAGTGGGAGTTATAATAAATAGCTAATTACATTTTCCAATTCTACAATTGTAAGACTTTTACCTTATTTTAGAGTAACAAAAAGGATAAAGGATGTTGCTCTCTATTATCTATACCTAACCTATTGACCTAAGTATAAAATTTGATTGGGGTATTTAGTTTTTATTATCCATTTTCTTAACGCTTGATTTTGTCTTGTTATTCATAAACATATATATTTTCTTTCGGGTGATACCAAGCAATTCTCTTGAAAGCATTATTGAATCTTGATTTATATTACATTATTCTCCCCTTATTCTTGCTTATGTATGTTTTTCTAAACTAGCGAAATATTTTCCATTTATTTGCTTTCTCAATTATTTTTATACACAATCCATATTAGAATTGAATAGAACCACTCGTTTCTTTGTTTTATAGACTTTATAAAAAGTTGTAATATATGCACATAAAGTTATGTATAGTTTTCGTCAATGACATATAAATTTTTCATATACTATTTTCCCCATCCCTATCTAAACACCATAAAAATACCATCAGGACTACTAACCCCACTTGCAAAGCCAAATTAGGTAAATGATTGTCAGCATATTTTCCAGCTATTACTCGGAGAGCAAAGATAAATATGTCAATAGAGCCAGAAGTAGCAAAACTTAAATAAAAAAATCTCCTTAATACATTATAGGGTCTTGCAGCTTCAGCTTTAAGATGGGTATATTGTTCAGGGGAGGACTCCTATAAGTTATTAAGTTATAATGATAACTGTAGTTTTTTCCTATCATAATTCTATGATAATTACTGCTATAATTGCTAGCTGTTTATGCCGATGTGGCTCAGTGGTAGAGCACTCGACTCGTAATCGAGTGGTCGCGGGTTCAAATCCCGCCATCGGCTTTGAAAATTATATTGCTTCCTCTGAGCAACCATGTTTTAAGCATTTATGTGTATTTTATTAAATAAATGTAACTACCGAAGTTCAGAATAATAAATGATGAATATCATTCATTATCCTTATGATAGGATTGAAGAATATGAATAAACAAAATATCTGAACGTATTTGTCTAGTATTAAACATAAAACCTGATCAACTAGTAACCTTATCACCGGAGAGAGACTGTAAAATCACGTAGTAATATTTTGGTTTAACAAATTTCAATTCAAGTGAAAAGTATTATATATGTAAAGAATCTACCCTTTTAGTATCGCATCATTTATAGAACTTATTGATATACAGTAGATTAACGCATCCTGCATTGCTGCAAGTATTAGTAATAGTGAGTAGCCCAGAAGTATTTTTTTACAAGCAAAAATACCCAATTAAGTTTAGAATTTTCAGCAAACATTGTCATTGTGAAAGCTATATAAGTAACTTTAGAATTTGATGTAATATCTTTAACAAGGCGATTCACTGAATTTGATCTAGAAAATTCTCGAAACTCAAAAGAAACCCATACTTTTATTACTTCTAATAGCTCCATTCAATATTATGGGATCTTATCAGTTAGCAAATTATTGCAAGTTGTAAAACATAAATACCTCTGGCATCTGCTTTTTATTTTTTTGAAAAATGTTAAAGCTATTAGTAATATTTTACACTTAATAGGTTTCCAAACAGCGCTTAAAAATATTTAACTACAACAATGAGATAATTCACAGTAGTTTGGGTAAGAATTTTTAGGACATTGGAATTAGGTCCATGAGAGGTATAAGAAATACAGTTTTTACAAAAATAAACATACAATACATAGTATTTATGAAGAAAATACTCTAAGTATGACTTGCCTCCCCAATTAAAAGTGAATATGGTATGATAATGAGGAAATATTGATAGTGCTATTGCTTAATAATACCATAAAGAATATAAAAAGTTAAGTTAACTTATTGATAAGTGTAATCTTTTGAAGTAAAGAAAAAGACAGGATAAGTCAAGGTTTTTGTGTATGACTTCATGTTCTACTCTTTACTAGCTTTATTAACCAATTAATTTATTCTTCTTATATCTAAAATGGTCTTGGCTATCCTGATCATCATTTTATATGATGGCAGTTCTAAGGTGATCCTAAGCCTTA
Organism: Richelia intracellularis HH01; assembly: GCF_000350105.1. Taxonomy (GTDB): domain Bacteria; phylum Cyanobacteriota; class Cyanobacteriia; order Cyanobacteriales; family Nostocaceae; genus Richelia; species Richelia intracellularis. The sequence continues at coordinate 6,569 of NZ_CAIY01000056.1, read as the reverse complement.
TTCACAAAATATAGTTTTTCCTTTCTTATTCTTATGGAGAAAGTCTTGGTAAATAAACAAATTAAAACTACGAAATCACAAGAAATTTTTGCAGCAGCCAAACACCTAATGCCAGGAGGAGTTAGTTCTCCTGTCCGAGCGTTTAGATCTGTTGGTGGACAACCAATTGTCTTCGATCATGTTAGGGGTGCATATTTATGGGATGTGGATAGTAATCAATATATTGATTATGTAAATACTTGGGGCCCTGCAATTTGTGGTCATGCTAATCCAGAGGTAATTACAGCCCTCCATGAGGCCTTGGAAAAAGGTACTAGCTTTGGTGCACCTTGTGCATTAGAAAATATCCTGGCGGAAATGGTAATTGCTGCTGTTCCCAGTATTGAAATGGTAAGGTTTGTAAACTCTGGTACAGAAGCTTGTATGGCAGTATTACGATTAATGCGAGCCTTTACCAAGCGAGAAAAAGTAATCAAGTTTGAGGGCTGTTATCATGGCCATGCAGATATGTTTTTGGTTAAGGCCGGATCAGGAGTTGCTACCCTTGGTTTACCTGATTCCCCGGGAGTTCCAAAATCAGTTACCAGCAACACTTTAATAGCTCCTTACAATGATTTGGAAGCCGTTGAATTACTATTTAGAGAAAACTGCAACCAGATTGCTGGGGTTATTTTAGAACCAGTTGTAGGTAATATGGGATTCATTTCCCCAAAAGCTGGTTTCTTAGAAGGACTACGAAAATTAACCCAAGAATATGGGGCTTTATTAGTATTTGATGAGGTTATGACAGGTTTCCGTGTCGCCTATGGTGGAGCTCAAGAAAAGTTTGGTGTTATTCCTGATCTCACTACTCTTGGTAAAATTATTGGTGGAGGGTTACCTGTAGGTGCATATGGTGGTCGTCGTGATATCATGCTAATGGTTGCCCCTGCTGGCCCCATGTATCAAGCTGGGACTCTTTCTGGTAATCCCTTGGCAATGACTGCTGGAATTAAAACCCTAGAATTGCTACAGAGGTCTGGCACTTATGAATACCTTGACAAAATAACTAAGTATTTAGTAGATGGTTTGCTTTTGATTGCAAAAGAAACTGGTCATGCAGTATGTGGTAGTCAAATAAGTGGAATGTTTGGGATATTTTTCACTCCTGGACCAGTACATAATTATCAAGATGCTCAAAAAGCAGATACAAATAAGTTTGGATATTTTCATCAAGAAATGCTGAGGCAAGGAATTTATCTGGCCCCTTCACAATTTGAAGCTGGTTTTACTTCCTTAGCTCATACTGAGGCAGATATAAAGAAAACGTTACAAGCTGTACGTAATGTAATGTCTAATCTTTCAAAATAGGTTAATTAGGTTCAATGGATAGTTTGGTTATTATATTCCCTATTGCCATAAATTTTCCTAGGATTCATTTAGTAAGTTAATAAATCCCTTCAAAATATTGGAGGGGTTGTTTATTTAATAGCTAAGTATTAATTATTAAAAGCTATAGTAGGTCATCTAGGACGAATTTATAACTTAGATGCTCTTATCGATTATGAAACCTAAAGTGATATTAGGTTTCATAATAATATGTGGGAAAAATAATCAAGAAATAAGTATTTAATACTATGTCAGAATCAAGAGCAGTAGAGTCTTTGAGAAATAAAGGATAATAGAATATTAATAAATGACTATATGAAGATAATACTAAACATTAAGCAATCGTCAGAATCAAAAATAATTGATACCACATATAAGTAAAGAGTTTGATAGTAAAGTATTTGATATTTTACTAGTAAACTTCAACAAAGGAAAGTCAATTATTAACTACTTTTACATTACAGACACTGTAATGTAAAAGTAGATTACTATTATTTGAATAAAGGTACAGATTACAAACACTATGGCATTAATAATGACTTAAACATTAGGGAGAGTACTAGGTCGAAAAAGTCCACCTTGTCTATTTTACCAGATATAATTAATTTTACGTATAGTTCCTTAATAGTTATTGAGAATATGTCACCTGTAAAGATCTAATAATACATTGAGGTGAAGCATCTTAACTATTCTTACATTCTCTTTTTCTAGTACTCAGGTTATCCATATTGACTGCTTCCATATGTTCTATATTTTTAACCGCAATGATTTTATTTCTTAAATATAATATTTGAATTGGTAGTATTTTTATCTGTAGATACAGATTTCCCCTACTAAGGTTTTCATATATTCTGCAACAGTACTAGAATTTCCTTTTAAAGTACTTTACATAATTAAAAGTCCAATTATCTGCTTGATGTATAGTTACTATATATTCAAAACATTACCTATTCTAGTTAGACAAAGTTCTATTTCCCAATATATATGTTTAATTGCATTAATATTTAAACTACTAGTATTAGTAATTTATGAACTCTCTTCTTTAACTTTTTATTTATCTTCAGTATACATATTAATAATCCCCATTGATATTAATCACAAATTATCAAACCTATAGAATAGCAATGAGGTTAGGAAAGAGCCTTGTTCAATCCAACTCTTTTTACTTTTTAGTAAATTTATTTTCCAAGAAAGTTGTCTATCTACTATTATAGAAAATACCTAAGAATTATTATTGGGAATGATAGTGTTACATTCAATAATTTTCTAATTACATCTCCTAGAATTTGAATGATAAGAGTTAGGAGATAATTTCCATTATTAATCATTAGCCTGATATTCTATCTTCCCAGTTTTAGTAGCTGCTTACAAAAACATATAAAACTATGATGTAAAAAAAAATCTAGTCCTGGGATTTTGTATGAAGATAATTTTAAGTAAAATCTTATATTAAAAACATGCAGTCTATACCTTAAAGATATTAATTATACCCCCTTATAATTATCTAACTAATGAAGATATTTTCAGCAATTGGAAATAGTCAATTATTTAAATTTAGTCCATCTAATTTGGATTTTAATCCCCTTATATATAACTAATAATGTAAGGAGCCATAGATAGGAGATTATAGAAATTTATTCTATATGGGAAGCTGAATTTTTGTATTATTTGCGGTTACTAGTAATTTTTTTATATCAAGTTGTCATGATTAAAAGCCTAATTATAGTTTTTCTTATGCCCTAAAGATGTCAATCATGTAAGAAAAAATATATTTACCACAGTTATTAAAATTATTAGAGTATGTATTCCTTCAAAATTAACACATACTCTAATAATTTTATCTCAACCCTCCAAATAATCTTACGAAACCACTAATAAATTTCTCAATACCATAAATTGTATTTTTGGTATTGAGAATAGCCTGCTGTTGGTATCATTATTCAACAAAAAATTTTCTAATTTTTCTAAAATCCACAATAATTGGAGTAATTCAACTTCCTTAAGAATTAAAAATAACTAGTAGTTTTCCATATTCCAGAACTGCGATATAAATATTAGTAATTTCAATGTCTAACCCGATATTTTTTTTAGTCAGTATTTATACTAAAATTAATTTAGTCTACTAAGATTTAATGTAGACTAGTATACGAAAGTTAATTTAAGTAACGGTAAAATCTTTCCCTTATTTTATCATATTTATTAACTTATTGATAATACTTAAACTCAATAGTCAAAAAGTCTAATCAAACAAGTCAATTAGTTAAAAGTTTGTGACTGGGAAAAGGCTAAAGGTTAAAAACTCCTTTTCCCCTGTCTTCAATTATTGAGGATAGCTAGGGCATACCTCTAACAGCCAAGTTGACTAGGCGAATTAACAACAAATAATTGGCAGTTTGCCATAGAAAGTACAAAGTACCTAGCTGAATAGTTTAATTTTATAATGTTAATCATTTATCCTCAGAAAGTTGACTTTCCTCCTTTATAGAGGATGTGTCTTCTGGCGAAACAGATACTTTGACCATTGCATGGCGCAGTACACGGTCACCTAAGTAATACCCACGTACTAACTCTTCTAGTACTGTTCCTTCAGGATGTTCATCCGTGGTTTCTCTCATAGCCGCCTCATGGATCTTGGGATCGAAGGGTTGCCCTTCAGAGCGCATAGAAGATACACCTAGACGTTTCAGACTATCTACTAGTAGTTTATAAACACCTTGATAACTCTTATGTATATTCATTTCCCCATCATTTTGGGGTTTTATTTGTGACCTAGCTCGTTCAAAATTATCAATTACTGATAGCAATTCGGTAATTGTATTATGCTTGACTTGTATATCCAACTCTTCTTTTTCTTTCTGGGTACGCTTGCGGTAATTTTCAAAATCAGCCACAATTCGCATGTACTGAGTGCTGCGTTCTTCTAGTTGTATTTTCAAAGAATTAATTTGTTTAGTCATTTCTGCCATGGCAGAGGATTCAACAGCACTATCATCAGATATATTAGTGACATTGCCAGTATTTGATACGCTTGCATTTTCTCCAGTTTCTATCTGGGGTGTTTCTATTTTACTTGTTGCTTCATCAAATTCATTATTATTAATTTGGGATGCGGAGTTATTAGTCATTTCTCACTTTACCTCTGTTTCTTCAATCAATTCCTCTAAAATACATGGATTCTGTAATCATTATTCCAGGCATTGTATATGTCAACTATGTAGTTATCATATTAACTACAGTTACTACTTCCATATTCCCTTAATATTGCTACGTGTTCCCGATAGTATCAGGGGAAAGTATTTAAGGGAAAATATGTTAACATCAACTCTTGTATCACCCTCTGACAAGCATTGTTGGTTTGTCAGAGTGGTAAGACAAATATGGGTTTATGTTGCCAATATTTCTGGGAACTACACCACCATACTCTATTGTGACAAATAGTGAACTCCTCAAGATTAAACTCATTAGTGGGTTTTATGTGATTGTAGGGGTACTTTTCTAGAATTCGCGCACCAACTAATATCAAGTTTACCTAAACGCCTGGCAAGATAATATCGGCAGGAAAAAGGCTTTACCCATAGATTTTTGTAAAAAATAAAAAATCAATAATTTGACTTAAGCTATTAGAATCAAGCAATCTTGATGTTTATATAACTATCAATTGATATCAAATTAAAAGTAAAGCTCTTTCCAAAGAAGGTATCAAACTGAAAGATTAATGTTAGATAGAACAAAAATCTAATGCAATAAAGTTATTCAGTCAACTGAGGTTAATTTGATTACTAAACTAACCAGGTTTTCTATTTCCAGCTTTAGAGTGGTTGATTCTAAACTAGTGTTTAACTCTAGCATTAAATCAGCACGTTTTCCTGCTACTTACTAAAGATGCTATAGATATGTGAATCATTCCTAATCCTAATAGTTTCTTACCGTAGCCATAATTACCAAGGGGCTTTTAGTATATAATCCCCATTGACTCTGAGTGTTGTTAGGCGAAAAGTTTTTGTAGATATTTGACTTGACAGAGCCATAGTTCACTTATGGCCGGCTATTAGCCAGTAGTAAGCTTTTATAGATGTAGTTGTCAAATTTATATATGAGGATCATTAATTTTCTAGTGATAATTCATTTCTATCATTACTTCAATATAATCTGACTTCAAATATTTGACTAATATACTGACTATATTAGGATATGATGAAAACGCATATAAGCCCACTTCATGCTATTAAATAGATTTTTGGTCTATCTGTTCTTGGAGTTTTTTAATCCCACTTCTTTTGTACCTTGATACCATTGTATAATCCTATTAGTTTACACATTTACTTCTGTAGTTTACTACTTTTCCCATAAGACTATTATGCATTATGTTGATTTTGGTAATTTTAATAACCATCAATTTGACCGCAGATGTTTAATTGTATTCATTTCCAATATCCTCTATTTTAACTATATGTTTATCAAACCCATCCTGAATTTTCTAATGTATATATAGTTATGGATCAAAGGTGCAATAATACCCTGTAAAATTATCATAAACCTTTGAATATAGGGTTTTATTATCAGTTGTTATTTAATATTTTAAAGAACATATACAACTTTATGATTTTGCGATTAAATCTATAAATTAGTGATTATTTCGCCACAAAATTATTCTTAGATCTACTTACTCTATAGGTCTTTGCTTTGTAGACAGTAGTCGCGTGACTCTCCCATACTTTGGTATGATAATCTGATGCTAGGATTTTTTTATACATTTATTTAACAGATATTTTTATTCTTCATTCATCTATTCAATTGTTATGAATACAATGAAATAGATGAGGTAATATCAAATAATTATGATTGCTGTGATAGGATCTTTTCACTGAGTCTTATTCATGATTATATCTCTGCAAGTCATTTAATAAGGTTATGGCTTTTGTCAGAATAATACTAATTTTTTTTAACAGTGATAAAATTTATTGTATTAGAGAGATTCAAGAAAATCTGAAGCAAAAATTATTATCAGAATTGCTTTATTATCCAGAATGTAAAATAATATCAATTTTGGGCTAACTTCTATGTAAAAATAGAAAACTGATTTGGATAAGATTTATTTTAAATATAAAAGTATATTTACCTAAGATTTTTTAGATCTATTAAATGCTGATATCCAAATTATGATAAGCCTGGGAACATTATTTAGAAAATTTTGAAAAGTC
>NZ_CAIY01000057.1 GCF_000350105.1 Richelia intracellularis HH01 | reverse complement strand
GGACAATCTATGAAAAATTTTTTACTAATTAGATATAACTTTCTTCCCTTATACAATCTACTAGTTTATGATGTTAGCCTTCTAAATAGTTCATTTCCAATACTTGCATTACTATTTCAAACCACTAATACTAATGTAGTTAATATTATATTATGTAAGCAATAAAATTTATTTATAATTCACTTGCTAATTTAGTAGGAATACTTGAGTTAATAGAAAAGATGAAAACTATTATTGAAAGGTATAAGTTAAATCTGGGAATTGATCTTATGATTTAACTGTAGTCACTATATCTACTACTTGTTAAAAATGAGCTAACTAGAAATTTATAAGCATGATAAATTTTCTTGTAATTTTTCTGCATGCTCTAAATTCTAGAAAGCTCTTTTTAAAAAAGTTATTTTTTACTCTCAATTACTAAACAAAATTTTCAAAGCTATCGCTTCTATCTTCTAAATACGTATTTTTGTTACTATTTAATCTATAGTATTCTTTTACTAAATTTATCCTTTTGTATATTCCACATTCTTCATCAATTTTTGCTTCTCTCATCGAAATTAAAATTGTGCTGATTAGTATAATTTATATAGTAATTATAAATTATTTAAATAGGTTTATTTTCACCCTATAAATTACTTTATTAGTATTATGGGTAATATAGCATTAATTGGCTATTAATATTGTCTTTCAAAGATAATATTAATAGCCAATTAATTTCTTAAATACTGCTTATATATAGAACATGCTAAAATAGCTATATGTCATTAACATAACAGCCATACTATATTGTAAAAAATAAAATTTCATTTTAAAAAACTTTTTATCTAGCTTTTTAGATAATTAGTTGATGCTAATAGCATGACTTTTTGCAAACTACATTGTACCGTATAATTTCTATATATTTACAAACAAATTTAATCTATTACATTATGAATACAATTATAGCAACGAATCAATTATTTACCAGAAAAGTTTTATTCAACATACAATATATATAATCAGCAACATTCCTAAAAGGAAACAGATGTTAAAAAATGACAAAAAAGATTGCTTGACTAGGAGAGAATGATAGTAAATTACAATCAAAGAAAGTATGCAACTCGCTGATAATTCTATTGCTAATATATTGGAAAATGTTGGTTATCAAAATGTTTCCAATACTGTTAATAATTTTGATGAGGGGTTTAATCTTAATAATCAAAATGTTAGTTCTGATAGCTCATTATCAAAATCATTAAATAACCAACAGTTTAAAACTGCTGGTAGAAGTTCTAATCCTAATCCTATTTTTAGCAATGCAGCTATCTTTACTGATTTTAATGGAGATGGTAAAGCTGACAAATTATGGCGCAATAGTCAAACAGGGGAAACAGCTATATGGCTAATGGATGGAGGTAATATTATATCTACAGATTTCCTAGAAAATGTTGGCTCTGATTGGTCTTACAGTTTTGCAGATTTCAACCGTGATGGTAAAAGTGATATTTTCTGGCGTAATCAAAGTACTGGAGAAAACTCTATTTGGTTAATTGATGGTACTAGAATTATATCAAATACTAGTTTGCAAACTATTGAATCTAGTTGGTCGTATAGTATTGCTGATTTTAATGGGGATGGTAGAAACGATATTTTTTGGCGTAATACTCAAACAGGAGAAAATGCTACTTGGTTAATTAATAATACAAATGTTACTACAGCTGCATTCCTATCTCAAAAGAATTTGAATTGGACTGCTAGTATTGTTGATTTTGATGGTAATGGCAAAAATGATATATTTTGGCGTAATAACACCACTGGTGAGAATAAAGTTTGGTTCATGAATGGTGTAGATCTAGCTGAATATTCTCTCTTAAATTTTGAATCTGGTTGGAGTTATGATACTGGTGACTTTAATGGTGATAGTAAAACTGATATATTCTGGCGGAATTCAGAAACAGGAGAAAACTCAATTTGGTTAATGAATGGGGTCTTTACAATTGGTCGTTCTGTGAGAAAACGTGATTCGGATTGGAAATACTCAGTTGGCGATTTCAATGGAGATGGTAAAACCGACATTTTTTGGCATAACGAAATTACTGGGGAGAATACAGCTTGGATGATGGATGGTTTATCAGTTGCTAGGGCCGCATTTTTACCAACAACCGTATCATTTGTACAGCCCTATGTTGGTGATTTTAATGGTGACGGTAAGACCGACATTTTTTGGCGTAATGGTGAAAATGGAGAGACTAACTTATGGCTAATGAATGATACTACTGCTACCAAAACTAGTCTGCCTCAACTTTCTTCAGAATGGGTTACTGATTAGTTATTAAAATTCGAAAGTATTGAACTTGCTCTTCTTCTCACTATATGTTTGATTTTATTAGTCACTTTTTGAATTCTAAACCTTTTCCTGTATTTACTATGATAATAAAGTCAGCAAGGCTAGTAATTATTACTCCCAGGAATTTGTGGAGATTCCCCATTTTTCTCCTGCAATATCATTTTTTAATTAGATAGGGGATAAATAAAACAACAATTTCTCAAGAGTTCCTTAGAAATATTTGTTTTATCATTAACCACCATTAATTTAATTGATTAAATTTATGAACTACACAGGATTCTTATTTTGTCTGGATTAATGATAAAACATTTACGGATAACTATGAATTCTGTATTTTTGATAAAATTAAATAAGTAAGAGAAAACTTTTCTAGAAAAAATCTCTAATATAGTATTAATTTTACGCCCCTTCAATTAGGTATTCTTTTGCTTAAAAATACCTAATTTTTGTTGACTATTTCAAATTATTTGATTTAAAGAGATTGCTTGTAAAGATAAGTGTAGCAGTATTTACTTCTAAGTAATCTTAATTATTATAATAACTATTATATATAAAATATAAACATAAAAAATATAATATAAAAAGTACAGTCTTCTTAATCAAACCTAATACCTATATTTGTACCGAATTACAATGGTTGATTTCATAATAATAGAAAGCTATATACAAAACCTATAT
>NZ_CAIY01000058.1 GCF_000350105.1 Richelia intracellularis HH01 | reverse complement strand
CTTTCTCAACTAGTAATTATATAGTCTGCGACTATATAATTACTAGTTGTTTGATATACTGATTTTTCATATTCTGTTGACTTTGTATATACCTTGTAATCTTAGAGATTAACAGTGATTATTTTTCATATATTCTATAAGCAAATTTTAATATGTCTATTGGTTAACATTTATAGTCAAAACTTTAGTTAAATTATATGGTGATATTATCAGCTAAATATTTGAAGTTCTAATGAAATTAGAAGATTACTACAATCAATAAAATAGCTCTTTTTAAAAAAATCTATACTTCGCTTTATAAAATTTATAGGACTACATTTAAAATTGAGGCTTATTGACTGACTATTCACATAGATTTATATGTCAAAGGATATCCTGTAGATTATTATTTTAGTTTAGATAAATTTAATGGATAAATTTACTTCATAACACCCATTAGTTTAAAGTTATGCTGATATGATATACTAGATAAATCTTTGGACATTATCCTGTGATTGAGTAAAGATTACTCTATATTTTACTGTCAGAAAGGCTGTATAAACTATTGATATACTTTTAGTAGTGAATTTTAATATATTATGTCTTCATAATACAAGCAAATCTCCTAATAGAAAATAAAAATAATAGCCTAATATCCTTTTGCTATGTCAGAATATGGTTGAAAGATTTGACATATAATTGCTATTATTGTTGCTTGTATTTATATATATTGTTATAGTTTTTTTAAAATAGCAGAATGTTTTATAGAAAGAATGATAAATTAAATCTAAGCAATTTGTATATTATTGTTATAATTTATGGTTAAAATTCTAACAATAATCCCTGCTTTATGCTATTCTTGTTATATAAAAATATTTTAAAAAATAAATAATC
>NZ_CAIY01000059.1 GCF_000350105.1 Richelia intracellularis HH01 | reverse complement strand
GTTTAAACTCGTATACAATATCAAAATACGTAATTTTAAGTAAAAATCTATTTATTTTAAGGATTATATAATCCAGCCTTATTCTTTTATTTATAAGCAAAGTATATTGAGTTTTAGTAAAATTCATTTGTCGTTTATGGATATTGCTGAGTATTGCTAATAGAGTTTCTAATGATTTACTATTATTTTTTGTTCCCTGCACTAGTCATCATTAATTTAATACTTACTCAATGTTTAAAATTTACCTTGTATTTATTACTAACTCTCTATAATTCACTATTTTCAGTTAATTAAATAAAGGCTATATATTTGAATAATAAGACACACTATGATTATCCTGATTTTACTACAGTAGACTTAAGTAAGTTTTATCTATAAGGCCAGTATGGCAAGGTATAAATAAACAGGCTATTACGGGTTATATTTAGAGATTATTTAAGGCTTTTATGCTTCTTGTTCACTATCTAATTATTTTTGCCTATCCCTTGAATTTTTCATTTACATTCAAGGGATAGCCTTTTTGGGGATTTAGTCTTCAGTATGATCTAACCCTTACAAGTACTTGGTATAGTGTAAACACTATTTGAATGATTATCAGTTGTGATCAGTAAATCTTAACTGGTTTGTAACTTGGAGCATGGGAACTTTTCAGCTAGTATTGCTTTATTTTGATCACCTCTATATATTTCTAAGTAGGCTTCTGGTAAAGCCTCAAATAGTAGCTGCTCTCCAGGAAATACTACTCTTTCAAAGTACCATTCAGGAATATTAGAGATTCTTACAATAATGACTTGGTTGCTATGATTGGAGTAAATACATAAAATTCCCGGACTATAATTTAGGGGTAGTGAATTAAGAGTTTGAGTCATTATAATTTAGACGATATATTGTTAGTTAATAAACGCTGAATAGCTATTAGAAAGTTAACAATAATAATAAGAAGCATATTTATAATTATTGTTAACTTTCTAACTATCATTTCTACTTGGCTAGTATGATGCAACATTTGCTAAATTAATTCTTGCTATTAACAGTTCCTGTAAGTGTGTGATCTACCAGATATCAGATGATTTTTAAAATATTAGGAAAGCTAGCTTTAAATCTTGCAAGTAAATAGTAAATAAAGCATATGTTAATAATCAATATCAGCAAGTTTATATATCATAAGTTTTCTTGCTAGATAGCATTAAATTATAGATAATTATATTATTCTTACGGTTAATATATATGGTATGACTATAGATATACCGTAGTTTATGCAACTGTTTATATTATTAAAATTGTAGCTGTAGTTTTAGCTTTTATTAGAAATAAAATAAAATTAAAAGTGAGCTGAAGATGAGTAATATTATCGCAATAAACAACTGATAAATATCCAAAAGTTAAATTATAATACTCAGCATTTTTT
>NZ_CAIY01000060.1 GCF_000350105.1 Richelia intracellularis HH01 | reverse complement strand
AACTATCAGGTAAATCTGCTAAACCTTGATCTATATCAGCTAAAACAGAACCATTACAATCTTGTTGCCTAAATTCAAATTTTGCTGCTCCCAGTGTTTTCTTTACCTCCATTGAATGAGATTGATTCAGGGTATCCTGAGTATGCTCAATTCTTTGAATTGCTTCTAGTAATTGTGCTTTACGCATCCGACTGTAACGAGAGATGCCATATTCACTAGCCACTTTGCGAAGTTGTCGCAATGTCATTTCTTTTATCGGTAGATGTTTTTTTGCCATGTATTTGGTCTCCAATTAATTTCAAAGGAAAGAAATATACCCTCAAGACAGAATGGTTATCTTTAGGTTGTGGATTAGAAGTTGATTTTTTCAAACCGATCCCATTCTTTAATTTGTAGTTAGTTTTTGTGATTTGTAATCTTGTGATTACATATACGGTAAAAGCATATTGACTAACCTAAGCTTAGTTAGAGAAAGTTAATACTTTTACTGGTTTATCATCGAAAACTTCTGAATATAATCCCGAAAAAGTTATGCTCAACATTTCCATGAATACAGAGTTTTTTTGTTATTGAATATTAACAATTACATTAGGAGCGGGATCAAGAGGATATAAGAATAATTTTTTGGCTAATGACGATATTACAAAAGATTGCAAGATCATTACTTAATGGAGCTTTGACGTCAAATATATGGTATTTTTTTGAAAAAATATGGTCTGTATCTAAGCTCTTAAGTCATGATATCATGACATGAATACATCGATTTTGCGTGAGAGTATCTATAACAATGTCCAAATTGAAGTAAGGTACTGAGTTTTTAAAGTCTCCGGATAAGAAAATAAGTGTTAAACCACATACAGTTTGGTTGTTACACTATTAAGAAATGTATGTAAGATTTAAATAAATCACAAGTAATTTCTACAAATAATTATGATTTTAAGAATTGCTTATAAATCGATTTAGATAGTTAATTTTTAATTATTAGTGTAGAGAATCTAATATCTGGGATTTTTATTAATGAAGTAGTCTTGGTGAAAAATATTTTAGTGAATATGTTTTCCTCTAATTTTAACGACAAGTGAAACCCAGATTCCTCCATCAAGTTATTCATATGTGCTTCACCAGGATAAATAACCTGATGTCAGGGTAAAATGTCTGTAACTATTCTGTGACTATTTTTGGTCATAAATTATGAAATGTATATGCTCCAATAACTGTTGAAGAATAGTAAAATCAACATTTTTCATAAATATTTAGAGCAGCATCTAGTACAACAGTCATAACTAGGTAGATGGTATTTTTACCATTCCCATATAATATATAAAACTACATAAGAGGCTGGGCATAAACTTTAATACTATTTTAGAATTTTCTCTCAAGTTGAAATACTTGAACTTTGTGGTTTAGTTTATAATCGAGAGTCTAATGAAATAATTGTTGAGATTAATGTTGAGGTTTTCGTGATAGCATGGGCACTGGCTTTTGAGTACTAACATGTTAATTAACATATATTTGCAGCAAGAAAATCTGAGTAACATTGTAAAATCATCTATTTTCACTGCAAATATGATAATTACTGAATATTAGAAAGTTAGGATTCTTTTGAAGATACAATTAACTTATAAGACTTAAGATGAATTTAACTTGAAATACCATTATGATGGAGAGTCAAGAAAATTGGGATAGTAGTTGTGACGCAGGAATTAACGAGACATCTACCCTTAATTCAGAACAGTACAAAAAGAAAATGCAGCGACGAAAGGAGATACAAGAGAAACGTACTTCTCAAGCATCTCTAAATAAGGGCTTAATTATTGTTCATACTGGCAATGGTAAGGGGAAAACAACTGCTGCTTTAGGAATGGTTCTGAGGTCACTTGGCCATGGTTATAAAGTTGCTATTATCCAATTTATTAAGGGTGCTTGGGAACCTTCGGAGAAAAAGGCATTCAGTTTGTGGCAAGACCAGTTAGAATTTCATGCTATGGGTAAAGGTTTTACATGGGAAACTCAAGACCATAGTCACGATACTAAACAAGCCTTAGAAGCCTGGTGTAAAGGATTAGAGTATATTCGTAACCCAGAGTTTAAACTTGTATTGTTAGATGAGATCAATGTGGCTTTAAAACTTGGCTATCTTAAGGTTGAAACAATTCTAGCCGGATTGGAGGAAAAAAATGCTAATGATCACATCATTCTTACTGGTAGAGGTGCACCCAAGGGTTTAATAGAGAAAGCTGATTTAGTTACAGAAATGTCCCTGTTGAAACATCCTTTCCAGGAACAAGGAATAAAAGCTCAACCAGGAATTGAGTTTTAGAATTTTAGAGTTTTAGGAAGTTTCTTAAAAAGCTTCTAAATTAGGATAATAATGACTGTAAGACTGAACAAGTCATAACTTACATATATGCCAGCAACTATGGGTAGCCTTATTATTGTGTTAAACTACCTACTCTCAGTGAAAGTATGCAATAAGCTTCAGCAATACATGGGTTTACGGAATTTCAGCTTGAACCCAGAGTGATTGACAGGTAAACTCCGAATGGTATTTTATCACTACCAGTTATTGATACATTTTTTGTTAGCAGCTAAATCCCATGACTTTTACCAATCACCCAATGACGGCGGAAAAAACGAGCTAATGCAGATTCTTCCAAGGCTAAATAAATTGGCCTACCGTGGGGACATGTGCGCGGATTACGCGTACGTTGCCATTGGTCAAGTAATACTTGCATTCTCTCTATGGTTAAGGGTGTACCATTACGAATAGCACTACGACAAGCAACACTAACTTGAGCAGTTTGCAAATCTCCTCCCTGACTCAGTTCTAGAAGTGCTTCCCTACAATCTTCTCTTTCTTTCAGAATGGCAGGTATGCTACGTACAGCCCACATATTTTCTCCAAACGAATCAATATCCAACCCGATACGATCTAATTGTTCGACTTGCTGTGCTGATAATTGATACAAAACAATTGCCGGTTCTATAGCTATAACTTGCCAGCGTTCACATAATTGTTCATACAATACTCTTTCGTGAGCAATATGCTGTTCTACAAGCCATATGCCTTCTGGATGTTCAGCTACTATATAGGTATTATTAACTTGAGCAACAGCTGTAAGACTATGGATATTAAAGTTTTCTTTTTTCCTAGATTCTTGAGGAGTTTTATATTTATCTGAGATTTCTACAGCTTTTATTAATTCACTGACTCTAGTGGTATGAATACTCTCTGGGAAGTTTTCAGAATTAATATATAACGCCTTTTCTATTGCTTCACTAACTTGATCTTGCCAATAACTTAATTTATGGAGATAAACTTTGGTTTTTGTAGGATTACGGTTCCAGTTTATTTGCTCTGGCGCAAGGTGGAGATGTAAAAAACAAACTGGATAGCGATTACGTGGTAATTTTCTATCAAAAGAACTGAGAATAGTATGTTCCAACTCCGGTATATTTATAATTCTTCCATTTAAAGCCACTTTTATCCAATCTGGACTATGACGATGGTAGTAATTGGGTAATCCTATAACTAAATTTAAGGCCTTATGAGGAATGGGTAATTTTAATGTAATTTCTTGTAAATCGCTGGTACGTACCTTGTGTAAAATTTGTGGCAGCAACTGCTTTATGCTTGTAGTAGGATATATACCAAACCACTCTTTCTTATCCTGCCATACCTGCCAATGGACCTGAGGATGGCAAAGTGCAAATTGTTGGATTAAAACTTGTATTGCCTTTAACTGTTTAGCCATAGTAGGTAGGCCTTGACGACGTATAGTGTTATCTCCAAAGATATTTGTTACAGATACTATAGTCCCTGGAGCTAAAGCCACTGCTTCAACTTTTTCAGGCTTACCTCCACAACTATAAATTACCTGCCAACCATTACTTTCTATTGATAATTTATTAGATGATCTGGCAGGACGACTTAGAATTTCTACTTTTGCTAAAGTTGTTAAGCTATGTAAGGCTTCTCCCCGAAAGCCTAAGCTGTTAACTTTCCATAAATCATCACAACTGGCCATTTTACTAGTGCTGTGGCCTCTGGCTGCTTGCTGCAGATCATCTAGACTCATTCCACACCCATTATCTGCTACTCTGACCCACCAATTTTGAGGACATACAGAAATGATAATTCTCGTTGCACCTGAATCTAGAGAGTTTTCTACTAGTTCTCGCACTACTGCAGCTAAAGAGTCAATCACTTCTCCTGCTGCAATTAAATGTACAACTTCTGTTGGTAAAGCTTTAATTGTAGATGTCATTTAACTTTAAATTATTTTAGACTTTATAAACCCTTGGCCAAACTGACTGATGGGTAATTATTCTATATTCTGGCTAATAAATCATAGTTCTCAAACAACTACCAATTTTCTATAAGATAAACAAAGATACATCTTAATCAGCTAACACCATATAATAGTCAAAAGCACCTAGTTTATGCTTTGTTGAAAACCACTAAGATAATTTAATAAACAAGATCCATTACTACATTAAATCAAAATTATTACACAAAAACTACCATATGCTCAAATGTCTGTTAAGCAGGATTACTGCTATAGATTCCCAAAGATTATTTGAGAATCTATGGACTCTGATGATGAATGTTCCAGATTAACTGCTATGAATAGAATTTTGAGTATCTATATATTTTAAGGTTATTATTTTGAATTCTGACTACTATTTAATAAAGTCTATTATAAGGTTTCATTCTCACCCATAAATTTTATATGTTAGATTCACCTACATCTAATAAAATACAGGTGTTTTTACTTTATTTCAAAGGTTAACTTTATAAAATTTTATGTATCCAATTTATTCTTCTAAAAGAAGAAGTTCTTTTTTGGAAAACTGCCATAGTTACATATCTAAATTTTCAATAGAAATTGGATTATAAAAATTAGTATTGCCTAAGATAATTTGATCAAAAAAAATTAAAATTAAATGAAAATATTTATAAACTATAAGAAAAATCAAGGCCGGACAATATTTTTGCTAGATTGCTTGTGGTAGTAATTCGGTGCAAATTCTTAATTAGACCCATATTGTTAGGAGAAACTATCATGGTTAGTGCTAATATTAATCACATTAAGTCCCGTTTGGAATGGGGACAACCTGCTTTGACAATTATCGATGTACGTGACCGCTGTACTTATAATCAAGGTCATATAATGGGTGCGCTACCAATTCCCATAGAAGATTTGGTAAATCGTGCAAGAATGAGTTTCAATACCCAGAGAGATATATATGTATATGGTGAGGATGAATTGCAAGCTGCGGATGCTGTAAGGAGATTGAATGCGGTTGGATTTACCAATGTGTCGGAAATCCAAGGTGGCATAGCTGCATGGCAGAATATTGGTGGTGCTATTGAAGGAGTATCTTAAATTCACATTTCTAAATGTAGTACTTAATGAAAGTCAAAGGCAAAAAGTTAAGAGGTAATAAAAATTTAGTAGTCATAGAGTTAGAGTCTTCAGTAATGTCCTGACATAGTTAAACAACGCTATGTTGCCTAGGTGAACTAAACAAGCTATTAGCTAATATGAAAATAGGTAAAAAGGCCAAGGATAAAATACCTATTTTCATACATTTACTTTAGTTTCATGAACACTAGACAAGAGCCATAGATTATTTTTGTAAATTAACTGATTTAGCTGCATGAAAAAGAAAATAATTGTCTTTCTTCATGCTTTTATATAAATTACTCTGACCTCTCTGATTAAAGTATATATTCTTATTAAGAATTTCTCTAAACTTAATATGGATTAGGCTTAGTGCTAGTTTGTTATCAATTAGTTTATTCTAATGTAGTTAATTTTGTTAAAAACACTGCATGGGTATTATTGCCTTGGTTTAATTCAGTTAAAATAACTCCTGTATATTTATTAAATAAACCACAAAATTATTACCTTGTATTGTTATTATGAGTTAATTGGATAAAAATTACATTTTTCTAGTGAAACCCAGGGATATAATAATTGCAAGTCCTTAGTAGTATTTAGCAAATTTAGGCAAAAGGCTCAGGGGAGATCTTATTATACCAAGTTATATAACCTCAAATACATAGTAATCAGTATATTTAATTATATAAAAATCAAAATTAACTTTTGTTTTTTCTGGATTTTTAAGTTCAGGTAACATAATGTTTTCTCCTCAGCTATAAAAAGTTTGAAGACATTAAAATTTGTGAGGAGTAAAATAATAAAAATCATGAGTAGAAATTATAACAGCGCAGCATAATTGGCTTTTAGGCTTTTATATAGTGGTGATACAAAATAATTTCAACAAACAAATATAACAAAATATATAGGTTAAGAAATTTAAAATTCAATCCTGAGTTTTTGGGAGATAGTACAACTACATCGTATTATTTGCATATTACCTGCGTTAAATAATTTGCTAAAGTAATACCATCTACTCCCAACTCTGTACGTTCATTTGCTGCTAATATCGCTGCTTGGGAGTGCCACCAGACAGCAGTAGTAACCATATCTTCCAAGGAGATATTGTAATAGGCCACCTTTGTAATTAAGCCACCCAACAATCCAGTTAATATATCCCCACTGCCACCTCTTGCCAATGCAGAAGTACTTTCGGGATTTACCCATGTTTTGCCTTTAGAATTGCTGATAACCGTTCTTGCTCCTTTGAGTAAAATTATTGCTCCGGTTTCTTTGGCTGCCGTTTGAACAGATGCAATTCGGTCTTCAGAAATATTGATAAATAAACGCCGAAATTCACCAAGATGGGGAGTGAGAATACTCGGGGCTTGCCTGTTTATGAGTAGCGATAAACCTAAAATCTTTGCTAGGATATTCAAAGCATCAGCATCCATTAGTAATGGTATTTTACTTTCTAATACTTGGTAAATAACAGAGTTAACTTCAGTAGTTAATCCAGGGCCACAAGCAATCGCATCAAATTTATTAATATCCATATTATTTGGCAGGACTAATTTAGTTATTACTCCTGTATTGGTTTCTGGACAACCAATCACTATAGCCTCTGGCAGGTGTGATATTAATAGAAACTTAAGAGATTCCGGTACAGCAATTGATAACATTCCAACTCCACTCGCCCTCGCTCCCAAAGCTGTTAAAATTGCTGCTCCAGCATAGCGTTGAGAACCGCAAATTAATAATAAAGAACCTTCCTTGTATTTATGAGTAATAAGTGAACGGGAAAAAAGAGAAAAACTAGGACATTTTGATGGAATACCACCTGAACTACCTAATATAGATAGGGCCTTAGGAAAAGTAATACGTTGAATCTCTGGCATTTTTCCTAAAACTGCTTGAATATCGACCTCAGGAATATCAAAGTCAATTAACTCGGTTCTCCCCACATAATCTAAAGCTTGCTCTTGCAATAAACCTAATTTCCATAAACCTAAACATAAAGTGTATCTGGCACGAATAGCAGTTCCCAGTACTTCTCCTGTATCAGTATGCAAACCAGAAGGAATATCAATACTAATGACAGGGATAAACCATTGATTAATAGTAGAGATCACACTGGCGATTGGATTTTGAATATCTGTTTTCAACCCAAATCCGAATATTCCGTCTAGGAATATATCACAACCTGAGAACTCTTGAATATCAGAGTAGCAACTTATACCCAAACTCTTGACATATTGAAAATGCTGAGCAGTTAAATCTTTATACTTATTAAAAGGAGAATAAACTTTGACCTCATAGCCACGGAAATATAACTCACGTGCAACGACTAGTGCATCTCCCCCATTATGACCAGGACCTACAAGAATGCCAATTTGTTTAAAGTTAGAGATATATTGAATAATCCAACGAGCAATCAATCCTGATACTTTTTCCATTAAAGCGGCTATAGGCATCCCTCCAGCTAAGATTCGATTTTCAATTTCACGCATCTGGTTAGCTGTAACCACAACTTGATCAATTAGTTTTTTTCTATTTTTCATGAATTATAATTTTTAATTACTAAGTTTTAATTTTGCCTAGTCAAACCCTAAGATATATCTAATGAAAAAATATCTTTTACTATCTAAATAGTGAACAATAAATACCATCTTGTAAAGGAAAAAGTAAGGACCGAGTTATGGCTAACTATATTTATAGATGAGCAACTATTTTTAATAGTTACTTCGAATATTAAATGAATCTATGAACTATACCCCTCAAATTATTGAAAGCAACTGCTATTTCCTAGTAGATTAAATTTGAAAATTATGTATTAATAATAACTCTTGTAGTTATTAGACTAGGGAAGTTTATATTTTCCGTTTTATAAAGCAAGACTTGTAGATAAATATATCGTAAGAAACAATATAAAAAGGTATTAATTTCCAATGAATAGTGACATCAGGGAAGTTCTTTAGCCAAAGTATTCGAAAATAAATTTTATTATGATTATTGAAAATTTATAGAGCCTGTACAAAATCCTATTTAACTTTTATACTCACAATATCTAAAAAACAATGAATGTTTGAGAAATTACTATAAATTAGATCTTGAGCTACATAGTCAAATAATACATAAAAATTTATTGCTAAACTAATTTTTAGAGTTCTCATTCAACATTATTTTATAAGCTAAATACACCTTAGAATACAATAATTATAAATTGATAATACAATTTTATAAAAACACAAGGTTTGATAATAAATAAGACTCATAGCACAAAGTACTAAAGAAGTTAAGGCCAAGGTGTAGTTACTTAATAGTTAAAAAAATAGTAAGAAATTAGTCAGACTGATTCATACATTTAAGTTATATTTATAAGGTATATTAGAAATAGCTTATTGAAGGGAAAAATTACATTTTTTTGTAGATAGGGATAGTCAACGCTAATCACCATAAATTTATTTACTTCTAGAGAATTAGAAACTTCCTTTAGATAAAAAAGTCAATAATCATACTAATGTCTTTAATATTATGCAACTTATGGCAAAATACAAAGAGATTTGCAAGATGTCAACTTTTACAGATTATTAATTCTCTGATTGTTACAATTTTGCAATTATTAAAGTCATGATTTGCTATAGTCTGCAGTGGTTTGTTATTTTTTTCACTAAACATTTATACTTGGACAGTATTAAAACTTTTACTCCAGACTTACTTAATCTATGGAGCATGCTTATGCTATTAATTACCTAAAATGTATTGCATGTTACTGTATCATAGTAGCATGCAATACATACCCTGATAAATCATACTGATTATCAGAACTGAATAAGGTTTGTAGAGATATGATTACCTAAGTTAGTTTCAAAAAATTTATTACTTCTATACTTATTGGAAAACGAATAGATTTCCAAATCTAGTAGTGTTTTATATCCTTCTAACCTGAATTCTAATTTCAATATGTTAAGTCTTTTAGGTTTATATCTATCTCCATATGAAATTTGTACTTCTTCTTGGCTCTTTCCATATCTAAGTAAATCTTCGAGTACTTGACTTAACCTATATTGTCCCAGCATAAAATTTTGACCACATGTTTAACCTGAGAATAACCAGCACTAAGATATAATCCCAGAAAACTTTCAAAGAAGACAGGCTAGGAAAACTATTTGATCAAATACAAAAATTAAATATAAATGACCATGCTATGACTTTTAAAATTAGCATATTAAGTTATTGAATTACTTAATATGTTAATTTCAACTAGATGATTTTAGTTTTTGGGAGTTTATCAAATTTATCTTTATATATTTCAATACTTGTATTATTCTCATCTCTACTAGTAAGTGACCGTTTTATTTGCCCCAAGTATAAAGGAATGGAAAGTCCTGGGCTTGGATGAAGAATAGTACGGGCACGGATAGTTAATTTTGGTTCCCTAATCAAACTGGAACGGCCTGCAGAGTATAGATTAATAGCTGCCTGACGTAAAGTTGCATCCAATTCAGAAGGGGTAATTTGGTCAGGAACACCTATTACTGTTTGTGTGCTCCCATTATCATATATCAAGGAATACTTGACTGCACCAGGAATCACAGTATGAGTTAAAGGTGTTAAGGACAAGGAAAACAAACCAGCCGTTAACACTAATATGAACCCTGTTGTTCCCACTAATCGAAAACGAATATCCAACTTGAGAATAAAAGTTAACAAGGTCAAGATAGCAAATAAAATGGTAATAATTCCTGACCATTGAGCATATTGCAAAAAATCAGTTGGACTAGGCATGGTTTAATGAATAGAATATTGTGGTGAAAGACACAACTATTTTACTATCTTGGAGAGTAGTAAATGATTACATTTTTTTCTCAATTTATGTTGAATTTTAATAAAGAGCATAGGTAAAGAATTAATTAAATAATATTAGGACAAGAAAATTATCTTTACTCCAACTACTTTCTATACTCTATATCCTGTCTTTAAAGAAGCTATAGTCTAAGAAAAGCTATCATATATCCATAGACTTATAACACCTACAATTGCATAATAGGAAGTCGTACTCTACAATGATTACTACTCTGTTCATTTGCCAAATATATACATCAAATGAATACTCTACCCTAATGACTTAATACTTACTACTGTATCTCCTTTCAAATATTTTTATGCTTAATAATACCAAGGCTTTCTCTTTTCATATGAAATCCATACTTAGTGATTACTATAATAATTTAAACTTAAATTAATAGTTAGAAATGCTAGAAAATCAAAGAAATAGGAAATTTATGGCTAAATTAATTATAATGCCAAAAGTTGAGTATACTGTGAACTAATAATCACCTGGCTATCCATAATTATGACTGAATAAGAAAGAATTGAAATCTTATTTATAGTCTTAAGTAATTTTTACGGCCAACTAAGTTTATGGTCAATTAGATATTTTATGCTCAGCTTAGAAGAATTTTGGAAAGTTATGCAAAGTTAGGTTAAGCCTATTCCCAAATACCAGTTATACTTGTGATTGTCAGCTTGTATCTTGTCCCCTAACTGAGGTATTTAAAGTAAATGAGAAGTATTCGCTAACAGAATCTCAGAATTTACGTAATAATGTAATATATTTGTAGAATACTCAAGGCCAAAAAGCTCAGAAAGTATCGTATATATTAAAAATATCTTATAGAGAAAGTGTATGTTATATTGGCCAAATTTCCTTACAGATAGTAGTCAGAGATTCGTCTTTTGGTAAGATTATTAGTAATGAATAGTCGACAATCATTGGTAAATACAAGTAATTAATTAGAATTGAGTAATTTTCTAAAGTCGATTCTAAAATCGTGTCTTGCATGAGTATACTTGATAAGTAATTAACAGATCGAATTTATCAATGGACAGCAAAAGTTGGACAGTAAAATTTTTTGATTATCTTTCCAAATAAGTAGTTGGTTTTGAGCTGATTGGGTTATGGAATTAAGAAATGGTTGAAAGTTACTTATTTTGAGCCTCAAAGTGCAGTTAGTAATTCAAACTACTAGTTTTTCTAGACGAGAATCCAAATTATTCTAATTCGCTCAAAAAAATGGGTTGACCATTTACTAGAAATTATGTACTTTAATTTATTAAGTTTTACATGAATAATTTAAACCTAGTCAAAACTTATTTCTCAAGGTGATTCTGCAAAAGCATTTCTGGAATGGTTATGTCTTAAATAGTTTTTTGTCTTCGTCAAATCCATTATGATTTGGAAACCTTCCAAGTCATGTCTCCAAATGATAATTTTAACAAATCACTTATATGCCTAACCAAGTCACTAAAGAATTATCTATAAAAACACCAATTCCCCTACTATCGTTGGCAATTGCCCCTGCACGAGTCTTATGTGGTTTTGGTGCATTAAAGTCTGCAGCAAGATTGGTTACTAATTTAGGTAATAGTCTCTTCATCGTTGCTGGAGAAAATACTATTAGTACTGGTGAAAGTTACCTTCAACCAATTCTCAAACAACAAGATTTAAAGATTATTTTCGCCTCTTATGGTGGAGAATGTAAGGAATCCAGTTTGCAATATCTTCATAAAAGAGCTAATGCTAATGAAGCCAATGTCATTATTGGTATGGGAGGTGGAAAAGCATTAGACACAGCGAAGTTATTGGCACACCAATTAAAGTTACCAGTGGTGACTATTCCAACATCTGCGTCCACCTGTGCAGCTTGGACAGCACTCTCAAATGTATATTCTGAGAAGGGAGCCTTTTTATATGATGTAGGTCTATTCAAGTGTCCTGAATTGCTAATTCTTGATTATGAACTAGTGCAAACTGCACCTCAATATACCTTAGTTGCAGGAATTGGAGATGCTATTGCCAAATGGTATGAAGCATCTGTAAGTAGTGGTACTTCAGAAAACACTATGATTGTTGCAGCAGTCGAACAGGCAAGGGTCTTGAGGGATATCTTATTCCAGAAGTCAGTTACCGCAATACAAAACCCAGGAAGTAAAACTTGGGAGGAAGTAGTCAATGCAACAGTACTACTAGCTGGGGTAATTGGTGGTCTAGGGGGAGTACAATGCCGTACTGTTGCTGCACATGCAATACATAATGGACTAACCCATATTTGCAGTCACGGTAGTATTCATGGTGAAAAAGTGGCTTATGGTATTTTGGCTCAATTGCGCCTAGAAGAGATAGTAATGGGCAATAAACTTGCCACTGCTGCTAGACAACAATTACTGAAATTTTACGCAGAGATAAAACTACCAACAAAGTTAGATGATTTGGGGTTGGGAAAAATCACTCCGGAAGAATTACAAAAAGCGGCAAAAATTGCTTTAGCTCCAAATTCTGACATCCACAGATTACCCTTCCCTGTGGCCTTGGAAGAGTTAATAGCAGCTATGGTTTCTACTACTGCAGTAGTAGAAATAAAGGACTCCATGCATTGTGCTTCTACTAGGGAAATAAAAGAAGAGGTTACAGAATGAGTATAAATTTGTTCGAGACAACTGAGAGTATAATACATCACTATTAATAATGTGTTTATTTATTTTAAATGAAATTAAATTTAAAAATACAGGAGAAATAGCAAAATTTCGTTGATTTGTGTATGGAAAGCTTCTATAGTGCAAGAACATCAGAGTTTGTAAAGCTGCCACTGCAGCTTTACAAACTCTCAAAATAATAGTTTTCTATGATTTAATGGAATATCCAGTATTATACAAGTAGATTGAAACCCAGCATCGCCCTAATAATAGGAATGTTTGAATTTTGGAACTTAGGTGTTAGGCGTTACTCCTACTTCTTCAAAGGTAAGGATTGGGTTATTTGGCAATCGTTTCAATCCTGGGGATCTTATTATCGTCTCTTACCTTGTCTAATTTTACAGTCTTATTATGGCAGACATTAAATTAGTTTTATAGTACCAGCTCCAAACTTGACAAAACTGGTTAACTTAATAGGCAGGAAGTCCTTATATAATTGCAGGATAAACAATCTTACTGTATTTAATTATCGTGGTAAATTCACTGCTTGCAGCCACTACATCTAGAGAATTTATTTCAGGATTTATCACTTTTGCCTGTAAATACAATATTACCCCTATTGGTGATTATATGTTACATTACGAGACTTTTGATGATTATCTGTCTGCTAGTCTAGTTAACTCCCCGGCTCTCGGGGTATACGAGTAAGACTTTATTTCCTATCAAAGACTTAAAATATAGCTTATCTACATATGGGATATTTAGCTGATAATTCGGAGATCATCAGCGTTTCAATTCTCTTAACTATAAGTTGCTGGGAAAATATCCCTGAAATTATCAGAGAAATATTTATACTTATTTTAAGGTAGTTATTGTATCTGTTAGCAAGTTTGTATTGTCTGTATGTTTAGTCTGCCATGATACGCTTTATTCTCTAGTAATTTTCTGCTACTATTGCTAGTAATTCATTATTCCTTACCTTGCAAATAAAATCCAAATCTTTTCTGCTTGTAAGGATTTATTGGGAGTATTCTAATTATAATTATAAGTAATGGGTTTTCCTATGAACCCCTTTTAGGTATATATAAACCATTATAAGAAGCTTAAACTTATGACTAATAGCATTTTCAATTTTCACCTGTCTATGATGCAGAATTTGCTCAATTCTATCAATGGAATGATAGGCACATTCTAATAAATTATAGAATGTGCTTTCGGTAAGAAAATAGCATTAATTAGGATAAGAATTAAAAAGTATAGAAGAATTGATCAAGCATAATTCTCAATATTTATAAAAATAGAAAAACTTACAGTTCTTTTGAATGCAATTATATCGTATTCATCCACTACAATTCGAAATACGTTAGTCTAGTTACAAGTAGTGAGGAAGTTAAATAGGTGTCTTTTTGAAAGCTACTATATATTAATAAGAAAACTCCAAAATGATTCCTTTATTTATTAAAATATGTAACCTTTTATTGGGTTTTAACTGGTTTATTAAAATTGCCGAGAGTCTACTCTCATAACTTAAAACTCTTTATAAGTTTTAGGTTGGTATGATATCTCCATAACTATTCTTGTTCACTTTTAACTACTTGCTTTTCACTGGGCTGGGCAAGTTGAATATATCATTTTAGACTATTAATACTAGTAGTTACTTCTCCAATTACTTGTTTACTTATGGCTACTAAGTATTTACATACTATTTCATTCTACTTCTGGTCACACAATTTCTATGACCAGAAGTAGAATGAAATTTTCCTAATCACTTATACATAAAAATAGTCCTGAAAACCTGATATTCATACTTTTGCTGTAGGACTTCTTATAAGTACTACTACAACTTATGAGAATCAAAATATTCTGTTTTGTGCCAATTGTGTCACTTGCTATAATCAGTTAAAATTAGCCTATTGACGAGTTTCCCCTTTCCGGATTAGTTATATATGTGGTGTGAATATATAAAAATATATCTACTCAACTAAACCAAGTATTTTTGAATACGGAATTACAATATTTTATCTCTGCAGAAATATTTTTCATAATAATAAAAATTTATTCAAGTCCGAATTATAACATTAAGTTTCTACTGGGGATCAGATTATATTACAGAGATTTTTTTCAGATTCCAAACAAACTCGAAATTTATTTTTAATTTATAACTATCAGGAATACTTACGGCTATATCTTCTGGTTTGTGGAATTTTAAGTAATTTAAAACTCAAATTACCCTGCTTTACCATACTGCTAATATCTTCAAGTACATGTTCATGTATCACTATACTAACCCGACTTTTGCTTTTTTATATGTTGAGAAATTTAGATATTAAACTCTATATTAGGGCTCTTACCTCTGTATTTATAGTATCGACCATCAGTATGATTATGATGAATCCATTAATGGTTAGTGGATATTTGTTCATAATTAGAGATGTCAAAAAATCACAACATAATTTCTAGTGAGTCCCTTAAATTTCTTATCTTTGATGATTTGTATATATCTGTACAGACAGCTACTAGAAGATAAAATATCAGCAGTTATTTTTTGCCGACAAAGGAATAAAATGGCGATAGTATTTAGGTATACCAAAATAGTAACTGTTAGATAAAAAAACTTAACGCTCACACTAGGATGAGTACATATTAAGTTATTCAAAATAAAGTTACCTCAAATCGATTGAAAACCCATTGGTGGTAGCTTCAGTGGTGAGTACATCAATGTTAAGTCCTTCATACCAAAAATAATAGCACTCTAAGGTGACAATACCAGTACCTTGACTCCCAGTAAAATTTTAAATCCTTCAAGTGTAGGATTTTTTGCTGATGAGTACAAGTTGAACAAACTCAATAAAAATAATAGCCCTCACTATTATCATCTGTGGAAGAGTAGCCTGATATAAGCAGAAAGATACATATGGCTCTTTTTACCAGATATCAGCAATGCAACAGATCTCTGAACATAATGAAAATTCAAAAATAGTTACCAGACAATCTTCCATTTCGAGTACATTTTTATATCAATCAAGAGTAATTTTAAAGTTATCTTTGGGTACGCTCCTACAACATGCGATTATTTAGATAGAGGTTAAAGGTGTTATTTTATTAATCTTGTTTCCATATGCCTTGTTTGCATTATATGGCCAACTGTTTGTGCTTATCATCAAGTAGTATTTCTCCGCAATTAATTCCCTATCTAGATCAGTTACAGAGAAAAAATTGACAAATTTGTGAAAAAGCCATAGGCGATAATTATCCTCTAATTTATCAAGGAGTAACTTTGGAAGGTAAAA
Organism: Richelia intracellularis HH01; assembly: GCF_000350105.1. Taxonomy (GTDB): domain Bacteria; phylum Cyanobacteriota; class Cyanobacteriia; order Cyanobacteriales; family Nostocaceae; genus Richelia; species Richelia intracellularis. The sequence continues at coordinate 10,884 of NZ_CAIY01000060.1, read as the reverse complement.
GGACGTAAAGTAGTAAGTATTATCATAACTTGCATATTAATGTGGTTATAGGAGAAAGAGCTAACGTTTCAGGTGATTTAGAAATAAATAATCACATCATATTGGTAAGTGTTACGTAGTGCTAGAAAATATATCTGTTAATACTAGTATGTTGGGTATTCTTGGTCGTACCTATTTCCTATACTCAATAATAGTATTTATCTTCTCTAGAAGATGGCATATTTCTTAATTTGAAAGTTAATGATGATTTGTTTTTAATTGTTCATATTGATTACTTGGAGAAAGAAGTAACTACATAGCTTTAACCATAGTAGCAATGACTAACAAATTTATTTCTTATGTATTCAGGGAAAGGATATATTCACTATGTTAAAATTCCATGATTTAGAAATTCCAGGGGTGCAAGTAGTCGATATTCCTATTAATGACCGCTGGCAGGTTTATTATCGCCTCCAAGAGTTGCAGATTCAGTGTTGGTCACCCCCTGATGGTTCTTTGAAAGTAGACATCAGGAATGATGTTGATGCAATTCTAGTATGTAGTGCGGTAATGCATATTACCGCTACTCGTCAAGCACTTGTTGAATGGTTAGATCAATGCTGGCAACCATAATAATTATTACTTAAGTTTTAACTAAACTAAAAACACACCCCATTTTTCTAATGCAGTCGGATGGTGTGAATTATGAATGAAATCAATATATTGTTAATTAACTTTATATAAAAAGTAGGTAAATTAGCTTTTAACATCTGTAGATAACATTCATCATAATTAAGTTGTAAATTTGAGTGTTTTCTCAGGTTAAAAGATTAAATTGCAATCTGAATTTTATTAAGATTACCTTAAGGTATTTGACATAAATGAAGGAGATATTAATAAGGATTAGTGGTTTTATTTAGCTTACCGCTAATGCAAGCAAAACTGCCAAATTAGTTATTCATTGCTACAGAAGTTAAACCAACGATAATGGTAGACTACCATAATGACCCTGAGTTTATCTATTTTTTACACCACGAGCTAGAGCTACCTCATGAGCATATAGCTGTAGCCATAAAGAAAAGGGAAGTGAGTAATGGTCCTTTACCAATGCTCCTATGGCAATATGGTTTAGTTTCTTTAGAACAACTAGAAAGAATTTTTGATTGGTTAGAAAGCAAAAATTAGTTGATTTCAGATTGAGAATATTGAAAATGAATCTGGATGTTGCTGGTGAACATAATAACTAACAAAAAAGGAAGCTCTCATGATTTCTACATTTTTTGCAGGACTTAGTCTTTTAATCTTCTTAGGAGTTATAAATACTTGTACAAGTTATTTCTTTTTTATGGATATTAAATCACAAACTGGTAACAATAATTCTTGATGGGTGCTATTTGTTGTGGGTTGTCATCCGGATAGATTCTAGGAAATTGGTAATTCCTAGTCCAAGCATAGAAAGAGAGCAGAATGCTGGTGAGGCAGCATATTATTAGGAACTCCCGAAGTAGAGTAACTACCAAAGGGTTTTCTGATACAAGTTTACTATAGGGAAGAAAAAGGTTTTTAAATTTGGAGGAAGTTCTTACTCCTCAAAAACTTGCGACTATTATTTATGGCTAGACTTGTAACCTTTTTTCTATCAGAACATGAAGATTTACTTCTAAAAATAAGCATTTCTTTTCATCTTGAATGATGCCATGACCCATTAACCAATGCCATGCGAGGGATTTTTAATATGTATTCAGTCCTAATTAATGACACCACTCTGAGGGATGGCGAACAAGCAGCAGGGGTAGCATTTAACTTACAGGAAAAAGTTGCAATCGCCAAATTTTTAAATTCCATTGGTGTGCAAGAGTTGGAAGTAGGGATTCCAGCTATGGGTATGGAAGAAACACGAGCTATTACTGCTATCGTAGACTTAGGTCTTGAGGCAAAATTGCTTGGTTGGAACCGGGCTGTCATCTCTGATATTAAGGCTTCCGCAGCTTGTGGACTCAGGCGAGTACATATTTCAATTCCTGTATCAGGAATCCAGATTGCCGCCAAATTTCAAGGTCAATGGCGAGTCACCCTGCAACAGCTCAAAGATAGTGTGAACTTTGCTCTAGATAAAGGTCTATGGGTTGCAGTAGGAGGAGAAGATTCTTCCAGGGCTGATAGTAACTTTCTTCAGGATGTTGCCATGTATTCTCAGGAATGGGGTGTTTCTCGATTCCGCTTTTGTGATACTGTTGGCATTCTCGATCCCTTTGATACTTATGCCAGAGTAAAACAGCTGGTAATGAATTTGTCTATACCTGTAGAAATTCATACACATAATGACTTTGGTCTTGCAACAGCTAATGCTTTAGCAGGAATTCGAGCAGGTGCAATGTCTGTAAATACGACAGTTAATGGCTTGGGTGAACGGGCTGGAAACGCAGCTCTGGAAGAGGTTATTATGGCACTTAAGCATATCCATAATGATAGTATAAACATTTATACGCCACGGTTGTTGGAGTTATCTCGGCTAGTAGCAGCAGCCTCCGGATGCAATGTTCCACCTTGGAAAGCAATTGTGGGAGATAATACCTTTACCCATGAATCTGGCATCCATGCTCATGGAATTCTTCAAAACCCTAAAACTTATGAACCCTTTCCTCCAGAAGAAGTAGGTTGGGAAAGACGTTTAGTAATAGGGAAACATTCTGGTCGTCATTTGTTGTCCAACTTACTGCAAAAACATGGAATTGTACTGAATTCAAAAGAAATCAAATCTGTATTAGATGCTGTACGTAATAAATCAATAGAGAAAAAACGCAGCCTCACAACCCAGGAACTTTTAAATTTGGTTATAGAGCAGAGGTGTTCCCATGCAATTGGATGAATTAGAGCTGGACCAACCACCACACTTTGAAATTGGTGAAAAGGTCAAAGTGCGTAAATTGATAAAAAATGATGGTACTTTTCCAGGCGTAGATATTGGCAAAGTACTGGCGAATATTGGTGATGTTGGTTATATAGTCAGCATTGGTACATATTTGCAAAAAGCATATATTTATGCGGTGCATTTTATCGAAACTGGCTTCGTTATTGGTTGTAGAAAATATGAGCTGGAATCTCTGGACTATATAGATTAATAAGAGGAAAATTCATGAAAGTAATGCTTAGTAAAAATGCTGCTGGTCGCCTAACAGCTTATGTTCCAAAAAAAGACTTGGAAGAAGAAGTTATCAAGCAAACAGATACAGATGATGGTAAAGTTTTTACCCTGGCAAACGGTTGGCAATTAGTATTCACTAATTTACCAGATCCTTTACAACTGCCTAAAACTCTTGAAGCTAAGCGTCTTGCTTAAATTTTAATGGGGAAGTGGTAAATTGAAGATTATGGTTAGTTTTGAATTAACCCATAAGTAATATTCAACACTTCCCCAAATTTTATGTTAGATATTATTAATATTTTCATCTATAATCCTCAATTGTAGATTATAAAGATATCAAAATATGAGAATTTACAGAATATAAGTTTTCTGAATATAAAAAATAGACATATTAATATCTCCATTTAAAAATTAAATCTGTTTGTATAAATATAAAGCTGCTTAAATAGTTATTAAATTCAGCTAGCAATTACTTAGTAATTATTTCTATGATTAGGGCTGTATGCATTAGTTAATTTATACTATTAAACTAGCAGAAACAAGTTAAAGATTAATAATATACTCTTGAGTGATAAGAGGAAAATACCGTATATGCTTAAAGCTAACATATTATTTAACATGCCAATATTCTAGTTATATAGAAATAGAAGAAGTTTTTATTTATCTATGATAAATACTTCATATATAGCTAAACTACCATGTTTTTATGACCCGAAATCTCTAACATATGTTAGAGATTTCGGGTCTTGATATAAAGTGCTTATTTTTTTATAAAAATTCAGGATGGAAGAGTATACTGAGAAATAGATATTTATATAATTACTAATAATTACATACAAAAAATATGCTACGAGTATTAAATCAAATGATATTTACTCTAAAGTGAAAAATTTGATAAATTATTTGGTATTATTCCAGCCACATTTACATCTCAGATAAATATAGCTGTACTTTCAAAGTATTATTGAATATTTATGGTTTTCTCGTATAACACTCTATTGACATTCTGTTTCTATCCAAACTCTGATATATGAAGTGATTTTTGTGTATCTTGATACAAGAGAAAGTAAATATTTTCTAAATACAACGGAAGTTTTGAATTAGACCTTGGCATTTATATTTTTCAATAAAAATATGCAAGATTAAGCTCATAAATAAATTATATATCAAATTTATATTTTACCCATCTATTTAGTTTTAGTAATTAGACTACCTTTAAAGTTTATAACAAACAATAAATGTGCCAAGTGAGTAGTATTAAGACAAAAAAGATGAGTATTCTAAAATGGGTTATGTTATCAGGCTCGAGTAAATTAAATATTAAATAATAAATACAAAATCAAAGGTTAGATAGTATTTGAAGGAAAATAAATTTTATAGTAATGTTCCTACGGGATTATGCAAACAAGATTGACTTTTTTCTCGAGATTACCTCAAAATAAAAAAATCCAAGTGAGAAATGAGGTATTTCGTTAACATTAGTTATTCTTGGTTAAATTCTTACTCAAATGTTTAAGATTGTCCTCATAATCTAATTGCTAAGTTTTTACTACCTCTTATTTTTCCAAAAAATCCCATTTCTTCCCTCTTTCCTATCCACTACTATAAAGTGAATAATGTAAATTCCAGGAATTGAGAGGTAGCAGAGTGAAACTGGCTTTTATTATTGACCCTATACAACATCTCAATCCTTATCATGATACCAGTGTTGCATTAATGGAAGCAGCATATATTTTAGGACATGAAGTTTGGATAACTCAGGTAAATCATTTAAGTGTATTACAGGGTAAAGCCTGGGGATTATTAGAATTAGTGGAAATGACCCCTATCAAGCAGAGTACTCAGGGTTGGATGACTGCCCACAATTGGTATAAATTGAGTGGTAGTCATAATTTTTGTACTTTGGAAGCTATGGATGCCGTATTCATGAGGATAGATCCTCCTGTTACAGTATCCTATCTTTATGCTACTTATATCCTGGATTATATTGATCAAACCCAGACTTTGGTGATTAATAGTCCTAAAGGCATTCGTGCTGCTAATGAGAAAATGTATGCCTTACAATTTACCTCAGCTATTCCGGAAACAATTGTTACTGCTGACAAGGGCACTATTCGTCAGTTTATCGAAAACAAAGGCAGTGCAGTTCTAAAGCCATTAGGAAATAAGGCAGGAGAAGGAATTCTGATTTTATCAGATGGTGATCGCAATTTCAATTCTATGGTAGAACTCAGCACCAATCAGGGAAAAATGCCAGTGATGATCCAAACATTTATCCCGGAAGCAAATAAAGGAGATAAGCGAATTCTCTTATTAGATGGCAAACCCCTGGGTGCTGTTAATCGTCTTTCCGGTCCTGGGGAGTTTCGTAATAATATGGCTACTGGTGGGACTGTGGCAAAAACAGAAATTACACCCAGGGAATTAGAAATTTGTGCAGATTTAGCTCCCACTCTAGTACAAGATGGTTTAATATTCGTAGGAATTGATGTAATTGGTGGGTATTTGACAGAAGTTAACGTTACTAGTCCTACTGGGATTAGGGAGTTAGATAGATTAAATAATACCCTTACTGGACTTCAGATAATTCAATGGATTCAATCAAAAAAAATAGTGCCTAAGGACAAGTATCATAATTATACTGAGTTTTAAGACTATCTCATCCACCAATATACCTGGAGCTTAACATGTTTCTTCTCTTACAAATAACATGGTTATTTTCCTTTATATTTACTTATGTTTATTGAAACATATCTCAATTAAGGTATTTCTTCAAATGGTAGCGACTGGCTTATATAAAGCCTTCGCTAACTAAATAATAATCTGATAACCATATAATATTATTATCTTTGACCCTAATTCCCATAATGATAAAAAAATAAAAATTACTATCTATACTATTTACAATAGGGGAGTGCTGATATATTCCTGATTATATACTTGATAAGTAGAGTATTTTTGAGAAAAAATCTTAGTTTTTAATGTAGATTAATTATAAAAAACAAGATAGTCAAAACTATTGAGCAATAATTCCAGTCTGGATTTAAGGATTCAAGTAGGGAGTTTCCAAAATTTATTGAATTATTAATTTTAATCTGATAGGGTTAGGTCAAAATTATTTGCAATTCTTATGACAATGATAAGTCTACATTTTGATTAATAAATGAGCAGTACGATAATACCAAAATACATTAAGAAGTTTATGATTTTTTATTGATCAAATTAAAGTGTAAAAGCACCTTAATTTGATCCTATAACATTAGGCTATAGTAGCCTAATGTTATAGGATCAATTCTAAGAACTATATTTGTTTACTTAACTATTAGTTTCGAATCTTATAATTTTATGTCAAATTGCTATCTTTAGCCTTTATATTAGGTATTAAAAATGTTCATACCACTTTTCAACTATAAGAAAGTTTAATCTTATTTAGTAATATTATTAATTACAAATATTCCTATATATTCAATATTAATAAAAAAATATCATCATAAACTTTTATTAGATTTGCTATACTTAAAACTTAAACTTATTTTCTTTAAAATAACTAGATAAAGTAGATAAAAACACTTTAAATCACAAGAACTCATCAAAAAGCATAGTTTATCACTAAAAAAAACTATACTTATAATCTGCTGACTTGAATTAATCAAAAATAATATCTATTTAATACAAAATCGACAATTATTTCTTCGCAATCACTCAAACGGCATGAACAACCTCTAGGATATAAAATACAAAAATGGTTAATAGTAAATTAATCCAAAAGTCTTTCTCAAATCCCACCTACAGAAAAACCCCTAGAGGTGGTAGAATTATGACACATGTAATCCTAACTAAATCCATTATTCGTTACATATTTTTAGGTATATTAAAATAAATATTAAGTGTTCCCTATTCCTTAAGAATAACAGTCATTTTTAATGACATAACTACTACCTATAGTATAAATAATAAAAGTTAATAATTAAACTCTGAATCTAAACAAGCAAATTATTAGTTTAAATATCATAGTTAAATATCACATTGGTAGTATTCTTAAAGAAGTTAATTACATAAATAATCTGGTGATTAAAAGTTTATATAAAAATAGTATTTTTGATGAAATTCTTCCGTGTAAAATGCCTTCTTAACTTGATTTTGCATGTTCATCCCTACAGTTATATAGACAAAGTATATATAACTTTTCTATACTTTATAGTTTCTTCTTTATCAAAGATAATTTGACCTAGTTCTCATTACCAACTGTTTAAATATTCTACTATTCCTGGGTTGCAAAAGTAGTTATTTTTTTGCTTTTACTCGTTATTTTAGAAGTAATACTCTTATTCCTAATATCCTAACATCTAAATTATGACTAAAAATCTTAGTTATAGTTCATCTTCTTCTCATTTATGATCTAACGATGATTAGGGCTATCTAAGTTCCTAAGATCCTTTAACTACTAGTAATTTTAACTTTGTAACCTTTTTTTTCTAAAATGGTTAGGATTTTTTGTTTTTGTTCCCCCTGAATTTCAATGGTATTATCTTTGACTGTTCCTCCCGTACCACATTGTGTTTTCAGCTGTTTTAATAAAGCTTGTAAATTATCTGGGTTAGTCTGAAAGCCTGTAACTATAGTTACTGTTTTCCCTTTACGTCCAGTACGGGTGCCTTGTATTTGCAAATGTTGTTTCTCCGGTGATAAATCAGGGTTTGCTTTTTCCTGCCTAGTCTGTTTATGACTGCCAAATTCGCTGTATACAGTAATATTTTCATATGATTTGCTGTTGGAAGAAGCCATAGTTTAGGTTAATTAAAAATTCTTCGTAATTATCTGATGATTATTCTATCCTAAATCCAAATATGAATTTCATAGATGATAACTACGTTAGATACTAGATAAGCAAAATATTTTCTATAAGTATATACTACATAAATCTCCTGTTTTCGATACAATAGTTCTATTTGTTAATTTCCCAAACATTGATGAATAGCGATTGCTTGTATTTTAACATCCCTTCAATGACTGCTGCGAAGATGAAACTCCTCACCCCTGCAGTTAATTAGTAGTGTGCCAAGGCAATAGTGAGAAGTGGTACTGATGCAATTTAATATGAGGATACGGGCAGAAAATTTCACAGTTGCCAATTTGTCAAAATTAGCAGACTTGCTGCACCACAAAGATTTAAAGGGTTCCAAACACTTAACATTTCAGTATTTACCTAGGAGTTAAGGGAAGCAAAGCAATATATCAATTCCATTATTTCTGTTGGTTTAGATGGGGTTATTATCCAAGACATTTGTATTTTTAGATTAACTTAGTTGCATTCTCCTAGATTTTTATATTCATGTTTATAACCAAATGATAACTATAAGTGATGCAGGCGTTAAATTTCGGAATTTTTAGGGTATGATTTAGCCATTATTGCTAGCTAAAAGTGCTCTGTAAATAACATTAGTAGAATCCAAATTCTAATGGCTTTCCAAGAATATTTTTTACTATTAGAAGTTATCATTTATGAAGATTTATGTGCAAATTCTTCAGGCAAAGATTTGGCTAGTGAAGTATTAGGAGGAAGTTCTGCAAATCAGGGGAGTGTACCCAAGTTTGTCGGATACCATATAACAGTTAATTTATCGGAAAAAAAGTATATACTTGGTCCCCAAAATTAGTCAGTATTGGAAATACTACTGAATTTATTACAGGCAGGAATTACTTTTTAAAGATTGAAGGATGCTTAAAGTATTCTGAGTATACTGCCAATATTAACCATATTTATCATCAAACTGTAGATAATTTGATAGAAGGAAGGTACAGAGAAAAAATAATGTGAAGAAATTATAGTCAAGAAGTGAATATAAAGATAATTTACCTTTTTATTATCAAGCTAAATTGGCTAATTATTCAAAATAAAGATACTAGTTAGAAATATTATTTTTACGAGATATTTATACTGGTTAAATTAAGGCAATTAATAATCAATGGTTAGTTAATGCTCCCTCTGGAGAGAACTTAGGGCTGAATGAGGTAAAATCACTAATATCTAAAAATCATTAGATAATATGAACACGAGTATCTATAAGACCAGGAGATAGTATTATTTTTGATGATGATTATCATAAAGAAAAGGGATATATTGATGTAAATAACTGCTTATCAAAAACTAAATATCCAAATTTGGATAAGCAAATTTGTCAAAATTTTACTGGGAATAAACCCATTTTTAGATACCTTCTTAAAATTGATGTATATGAAAAATAAATTTAAAATTACCCTTAATTGCTAGTCATAAGATAGATAATACAGTTGAATTAGAGTCAACTATGTTCTTGCTTGCTACTCATACTAAATAATTAAAAGACCAATTTTCTCGATTGGTAAAGATACCTTTCTAGTAAAAAAATAAATAGTAGCCCCCAGTTAAATATAAGTAAATTGAACAGAATAATAAGGAAAATAGTGGTAAATCCGGAACAGAAATACATGTGGTCTATATCTTGTCAGATGAACTTCCATGCATTTAACTCCTTTCTCAAATATCACACTTTATTTATTTACTAAGCCAATTATATTAGTGTGAAATATTCAATAGCTAGAAGTAGTTTAATAAACAGAATTAGGAATAATTTATTGTGAATTTGAAGATGCCCCCAAGTATTATCAATCTGTGCATATATCATAGTAAAGTAAAAACAATTGTTCCTAATCATAGATTTTTGTTGCACCAACTTAGGTTATCAAACCAAAAGAGAATTAGATTTTAAAGCAGGTATATAGTTGTAAAGCAGATAGCTATGTAGTACGTTACTATGGGGATCTGGATTTTTTTGAGGTTACATATTATATTATTAATTTTTTCCCTAATGCCATCAATAAATTGACTGCAGACAACTTTATCAATAAATGTAACTTACTAAGGCTTACTCCTTTCGATGACTTCAATATTGACCAATTAGGGGACCCGTTGCAAAGTTCTCGTATTGAATCGTTTGAGGTAGTGATACATTAATATATACCCAAATATATATGTCTATTTTATATAGAATATGTATATATATTTTATGCTTTAATTTCACAATTTACTAATCTCTTAAACTGTTGAAAAACTTACAAAAAGTATGGAGCAAAAAATCTTCGATCTAATATTAGTACTGAATATATTTAACAAGAAAATATGGTTGTTTACAAAATAATTAATCAGTAGCTAAATACTTTTACATTGAATTTATTAATAAATTATTCCTCGTAAATAAGACAGTTTATATATTAATATAAAGAATAATTTAAGTTAAAATTATGGAGTATCAATTACTATCGTAATTGATACTGAAAAATAATTAATAGTAACTAATCTTTCAGCGTCGTAATCACTTATAATTACTATATGTATTAGCTTCTAACAAGCCCCTAAAAAATTATTAGATATAATTAGTTCTGAATTTTTGCAAGAATAGTTATTAATTAGTAATTATTAAGCCTTCATGGGAAATGATAGAATATATTAAAATCGATTACAAGATATAGATAATGCTACAGATTAGTTGAGTGCTATCTATAAATTGTTAAATTATAAAGCTAATGATACGATTAAATGAAAATATTATTCAACTTATATAATCAGCCTTAACTAGTATCCATAAATAACAAATATATTCTATTCCACACCAAAATTACTTCAGATAAGAATGTAAAACTCAGCTAACTCAAAAATATTAATATTTTGACGTAATAAGAATTTTGTTTCATACAAACTGTGATTAAGCTAATTAATATAT
>NZ_CAIY01000061.1 GCF_000350105.1 Richelia intracellularis HH01 | reverse complement strand
GAACTTGCACCTACCCCTGTGCCAGTGGCAGAAGAACCTGAACTTGCACCTACCCCTGTGCCAGTGGCAAGAACTCAGCTACAACAAAGTAAGGCTTTTCTTACTCATATCCAAGGTGAACAACAAATAGAGTTGCCACAGAATTTATCCGTGATTCATATTGGTAAGCCGAATGATAGAATACCTCCGGACATAGATATTTCTGGATTTTCCAATTCAGAAATTGTCTCTCGAATTCATGCAGATATTAGAGTTGAGGGAGATTTTCACTATATTGAAGATGTAGGTAGTTCTAATGGTACATATATAAACAATTTGCCACTATTGCCGGGAAATAGACATAAGATGCGGCCAGGTGATCGCATTAGTCTAGGAAAAGGAGACTTGGTGACATTCTTGTTCCAACTATCTTAAATTCGGATAGTCACACAAATTTTGAAGTCAAATAACATATGATTGCACTGATTCTCCTGAATTTCCTGCAATCATTACCTCCTCAAAAGTCAAAAATTGAAGATGAATTAGTCACTCGTCATTAGTCCAGGCATTTAATAATCATTGATTTTCCTTTATCCATAAAATGATGAAAATTCCAATAATTGGCTTAATTAATAAGAGATAAACCATTATTGAGGAATTATATATTAGGTTTTATATGGAACTTCATAAAATATAAAAACCATAAAATCATATGAGCTTTACAAGGATAATATAGCTTTATGATTAGTTAGTCTTATTTACTAAACTCAAATTTATTGAGGAAAATTAATCTCAGAGAAAATATGTTGATTTATCTACAATTTGTATTTATAAATGGCAGATTGTAGAATCTTATAGCCAAAATTTCTATTTGAAAAGCTAAAAAATCATAAATTATAATTTATGATTTTTTATTAAATGAGAAGTTTTGTTATGTAAGTCCTACTACCCAATTTTTGATACTCAAAGGACTTTAACTCAAATAAATATCATGAACTGAATTTCTATAATTAATACTTTTACAATTTATTTTGGATATCTGCCCTTATATTTTAAATATAGATATTTATATTTACCTGATAAATACCTAAAGAAAATTCTTTAATATTTAGATTCTACTCACAATACTTTTAATTACTTTTGTAGGAGAAATATTTTATGAGGAAATTGGGAACAAATTTTGGATTTTTCTGGTTGATTGCAGCAGCACTTGTTACTGTGTTTTTATGGCAAGTTCCAGCAGGAGCTTATATTCTTTATCCTTTTACAATTCTAGCAACGTGGTTTCACGAAATGGGACATGGTTTAGTAGCGATGATTTTGGGGGGGGATTTTCAGAAATTACAAATCTATGGAAATGGTTCTGGAGTTGCTTTTTATAGTGGTAGACTTTACCTAGGTTCTGTTGGTAAGGCTCTAGTTGCGGCTGGTGGACCCATGGGTCCACCAGCCGCAGGTGCAGTTATTATTTTAGCTTCGCGAAATTTATATACAGCTTCTATCTGTTTAAGAATTTTAGGTAGTTTATTATTATTTTCAGTCTTAATGTGGATACGATCACCATTCGGTATCATTACCATTAGTTTATTGGGCATAATTACTCTGATTATTTCCCTTAAAGCTGCACCACAGTTTCAAATTTTCACTACACAATTTCTAGGGGTACAAGCTTGTATTAGTACTTACCACCAACTAAGCTATTTATTTAGCAGCAGCGCTGGTAATCTGGGTTTATCTGATACTGCCCAAATCCAAAAGTACTTGTTTTTACCTTACTGGTTTTGGGGTGGATTAATGTCAATCGTGTCCTTTCTGATTCTACTGCAGAGCCTCCGTACTGCTTATAATAATAGTTAATATAAAATTCTATGACAGTTGTATAAAATTATTGAATTATTTGTATTATTAATACTAAAATTAACCGGTATTATTTAGTAAAGCAATCATAAAAAATTATGACCTAAAAATTGTCTATTTATAACAGTAAGTAAATTGAAATTACTAAATTAGTCTAGTAGATATTGTAAATATAAAAAGATAATTAAATTCTATTTTTTATTCAAAAATAAGATAGATAAATAAATTTGGTATCCTGAAATATTAAGTGATTTTTTTGAGATATACTCTTTAATAAATTTATAAAGTTTGAAGAAT
>NZ_CAIY01000062.1 GCF_000350105.1 Richelia intracellularis HH01 | reverse complement strand
CCACCTTCGTCCCGTACCGACGAACTGGGGCACTTAATCGTGCCGCCATGTTGTGCGATAATCCTGCCAATTCACAGGCGACACAAGATCGCCGTTCTCATTTCTGGGCCAGCTCCTGACCCAGAAGCCTTGAACCGAATTAGAAAGGGTAAGCGTGCGACGACCCCACGGGTCATGTACGAGTCCTATGATCGTCGACTTACCGCTTTCCTTCGTATGCGTCATGTTAGCGCACCCCTTCCGGGGTGTGTCATCGCAAACTAGCTTTAGTTTTGAACGTTGTTCCTGAAAACAACGCCAAGCTTCCCTCTTCGAGATATATCCCATTGGTACTGCTTCCCAACAAATGACACACATTTGTTCAGCTCCAATGTCCATTTCCATTCAATTGGTCTCTCAAGAGACGAATACATCTCGCGCATCTCCATGTATGCATAGATGTTGGTCTTGTTTTTTAATTGGTCTGCCACAGTCGCGGCATGTATACCCATGTGTAGTCGGTCTACCTTTCGGCACTACAATCTACTCCGAAGGAAATTTCTGTGCATCCAGCTGTGTTAATCATAGCCTGCGTACAACAAGTACACAAGGTTCTCAAGGTTCCATTATGCTCACGTATATTCGCACAATTTGCGGTGGTAGTCCACGCATTACATTCTTCACATTTATCTACGTCTAAGTCATCAAGGACATTATCCATAATGTGGGCGAAACAAATTCAAGTTATAACATTCCTGCTTGCTCTACTCCCTGTAGAGCTAATATCAAGACGACGCAAATCCGGCACAGATCAAGACCTTGCGTTTTTGCTGGTGGATCTAGTTCCAGAACGTCCGCCTCCCGATTTCTTCGAGCTCTTTCGGCCTGTCTTCCTACGTGGTCGATATACCAACGGTTTCCAAGACACCACAGATACCGCAACATCAATTGTATAATCTTCTTCAATCTGATCAACGGTATCATCGGCACTAATCCATGCGCGGACTTGCATAACTCCACACAGGACATGGACTGGAGATGGCAACATTGTCATTTCTGATTCAGCAGAAGCAGAAAACAAATTCCAATCAGCATCTGTATCACTATCCAAGAGCGCAGCTGAGTTACTTCCTGCGGAATTAAACGCACTAGTATAGAGACCCTGTTCTTCCGGGAACGGTGTATCCCCAAACTTTGGTTCTT
>NZ_CAIY01000063.1:0-2500 GCF_000350105.1 Richelia intracellularis HH01 | reverse complement strand
CTAAGATGTTTCAGTTCGCTGGGTTCGTTCTTGTCTACCTATATATTCAGTAGAAAGTATTAAAGGTTGCCCTATTCGGAAACCCCCGGCTCAAAGCTTGCTTCCAACTCCCCGGGGCATATCGTCGGTAACCACGTCCTTCTTCACCTCTGTGTGCCTAGGTATCCACCATTAGCCCTTTGTAGCTTGACCACTTGATATTTTCATACAGTTTCTACTTCAACGAGCTAAAATACTCATGTCTGTTTCTACTGCCTGCTATTTTCACGTTACTTATGCAGTTTTCAAGGTTCTGGCTGGAAATGACCCAGCAGTCTGAAAGTATAAACAATTCAGTTGCAGGGTTTTCCTAGTAATCTTCAAATATTAGGACGCTACGAGCTCTCTCCTATCTGGCACAGTTAAAAACAGGGCCCAAAGGGGAGTAAAATCGACAGAACTATCCACTGGAGGTTAGCGGACTCGAACCGCTGACATCCTGCTTGCAAAGCAGGCACTCTACCAACTGAGTTAAACCCCCACAGAAATTCTAGTGTGTTGACTAATCAACCCCAAACCTAAAATTCCCAGGTGGGCCATCCTGGACTCGAACCAGGGACCTCACCCTTATCAGGGGTGCGCTCTAACCACCTGAGCTAATAGCCCCTAAACCCTAATCTTAGTTCTTTCAAGTCCTAATTAAAACCAAACCTGATTATATAGTTTGAAGCACCTAGCATCTAAATACTGACCGACCTAAGTTTGACCTTCCTGCTATCATCAGTTTCAGATGAGCAAGTGGTTAGGTCTCCCTTAAAAGGAGGTGATCCAGCCACACCTTCCGGTACGGCTACCTTGTTACGACTTCACCCCAGTCACCAGTCCTACCTTCGGCATCCCCCTCCTAATAAGGTTAGGGTAACGACTTCGGGCGTGACCAGCTTCCATGGTGTGACGGGCGGTGTGTACAAGGCCCGGGAACGAATTCACTGCAGTATGCTGACCTGCAATTACTAGCGATTCCTCCTTCACACAGGCGAGTTGCAGCCTGCGATCTGAACTGAGCCATAGTTTATGAGATTTGCTCACTCTTGCGAGTTGGCTGCCCTTTGTCTATAGCATTGTAGTACGTGTGTAGCCCAGGATGTAAGGGGCATGATGACTTGACGTCATCCCCACCTTCCTCCGGTTTGTCACCGGCAGTCTCTCTAGAGTGCCCACCCTAAGTGCTGGCAACTAAAAACGAGGGTTGCGCTCGTTGCGGGACTTAACCCAACATCTCATGACACGAGCTGACGACAGCCATGCACCACCTGTGTTCGCGCTCCCGAAGGCACCTTCCCGTTTCCAGGAAGTTCGCGACATGTCAAACCCTGGTAAGGTTCTTCGCGTTGCATCGAATTAAACCACATACTCCACCGCTTGTGCGGGCCCCCGTCAATTCCTTTGAGTTTCACACTTGCGTGCGTACTCCCCAGGCGGGATACTTAACGCGTTAGCTACGGCACTGTCCGGGTCGATACAGACAACGCCTAGTATCCATCGTTTACGGCTAGGACTACTGGGGTATCTAATCCCATTCGCTCCCCTAGCTTTCGTCCCTCAGTGTTAGTTACGGCCTAGCAGAGCGCTTTCGCCACCGGTGTTCTTCCTGATATCTACGCATTTCACCGCTACACCAGGAATTCCCTCTGCCCCGAACGCACTCAAGTCTTGTAGTTTCCACCGCCGTTATGAGGTTGAGCCTCACGCTTTAACAGCAGACTTACAAAACCACCTGCGGACGCTTTACGCCCAATTATTCCGGATAACGCTTGCATCCTCCGTATTACCGCGGCTGCTGGCACGGAGTTAGCCGATGCTTATTCCTTAAGTACCGTCATTGTGTTCTTCCTTAAGAAAAGAGGTTTACAACCCAAGAGCCTTCCTCCCTCACGCGGTATTGCTCCGTCAGGCTTTCGCCCATTGCGGAAAATTCCCCACTGCTGCCTCCCGTAGGAGTCTGGGCCGTGTCTCAGTCCCAGTGTGGCTGATCATCCTCTCAGACCAGCTACTGATCGACGTCTTGGTAGGCTATTACCCCACCAACTAACTAATCAGACGCGAGCTCATCTCTAGGCAATAAATCTTTCACCTTCCGGCACATCCGGTATTAGCAGTCGTTTCCAACTGTTGTCCCCGACCTAGAGCTAGATTCTCACGTGTTACTCACCCGTCCGCCACTAACTCCGAAGAGTTCGTTCGACTTGCATGTGTAATGCATACCGCCAGCGTTCATCCTGAGCCAGGATCAAACTCTCCGTTTTGTTACGATAAGTTTGCTTTTAGCTCACTTCAAGAGTTATAAATTGTTTCTAAAACTCTTTGCGTTTTTCAATGTGTTTACAACCAATAATTAGATGCTGTATACTTGCTTCAAACTATATTATTTTCAAGGTTCGGACCATCTGAGCCGCTTTTTTCTTGCTTTCGCTCTTCAGGCACTTTTTAATAATACTCAGATTACGATAATCTGTCAACT
>NZ_CAIY01000064.1 GCF_000350105.1 Richelia intracellularis HH01 | reverse complement strand
GATATTTATTGAATGTAAATTCAATAGTTGTTAGAGCTGAAAAGTATGATCATTCATATAGCTTAAATTATTAAATAACCCAAACATATAATCATTATAATTAATGTTTGGTAGATATATTAACTCCTACCTTTATCTAATTATTGTTCAAATTAATCAAATTTAAAAATTAATAGAAAAAACAATATAAAAACTTATGATTTGAATATTTGATGACTTATTTTAAGTCTTAGGAATAAGGACTAGCAAGAATTGATACTTTAATATGGTGGTGTAAATCTCATTAATATAAAATGTTATTAACACAATCCTCTACTATATATTTAGAAATAATGAGTGATGAATTATATATTATTTTCTAATGTATTAACTCAAGCAAAATATTGGAGAAATACGTGTTGATAATACCAGGATATATATTATAGCCAGTAAGTATAAGTACTAAAAAATATATGAAAATATCCTATAAAAATCGTAATTACTAAACTTTTAGGGGCATTTATTATGCTACTATATTGCACTGAATAAATGATCTTCCTAAATCTAAAAAGCTATCTCAGGATTGACCAATGACAAAAGTTTTAAGGTCTTATTACTATTATCGATACCCTCTAAAACGTCTAAAAATATACAGTAATTCGTAAAATCAACTTCCTAAATTTTGCTAAATTAAGATAAAAAGGCAAGTTTTACCCAGAAATTATGCTAAGTAAATATGTAATGAATTATTATCATTTGATTATCCTAATAATTATTAAATAATAAATTTCTTGGTATTTATCCTCGCAACTAATTTGAATCTCAGCATATATTTTTATTTATTTTTTAAGTTGCCAGCAATTTTCTAGGGTTATGGTGATTGATAAGAATCATATCAAATATTTTGTATGTTTTGCTATAGTTTGTATTATATTAAGCTAGTTAGCATATATTTTCACCTTAGATAAATTTGAAAATAATCTATCATCTCTTGTAAAAAATACTACAATAATCATATTTGAAAGATTCTAGGCAACCA
>NZ_CAIY01000065.1 GCF_000350105.1 Richelia intracellularis HH01 | reverse complement strand
AAACCAAAAGCGACTAAAGTTAGGAGATAATATACTACCAATAAAAATATCAATGCAAGAGATAATATAGTGAGGATTAATTAGTTTTACATAGTTATTAATAAGCTTATTATAAATAATACCAATAGCCATGAAAATACCTGCGGGTGATAAAGATTTGCTGAAAAGTAAAATTGCTCAATGATATAAATAAAATAGCAATTTATAATGGTTCAAATTTTATATGAAATTTGTATTGAGTTAACTATTTATATTTACAGTATCGATTCTTCATGTAAATTTCTAATTTTATAGTCTGTTGTATATATTATGATTAAATCACTTGGATATTAGAAATAGATAGCAATTCTGTGAGCAATGTTATAAATGGGAGGTAAGCATTGAACTAACAGATGCAACTTCTGATATGAAAATAACAAGATTCAATAACAATATCTAGCCCTATTACTAATACTTACAATTTTAAACAAGTAAAAATACAATAATAACAAAGCTAGAATAATTTTTACAAGCTATATCTAGACTAGTTAATTTTAAATAAAAAACTACAAGATAAACTATTAATTAATAATAAGTTTACAAGGAAGAGATTAATAACTATATTTTATGAATAGCCAGTATATTCTGTTTATGTTTATATGATAGATAATATTTGAAGCTAAAATTTTGATATTCATATTTGATATTCATAGAATATACTGGAGACCATTAATATGTATCTAATTATAGAGGTCTATGGAATATAATTGTGGTGAGAATATGTTGTCATCATATAAACTAACTGACATAATATATGAGAATTAAGTTAAGCCTTTAATTTATGCTTATACCAGCTGTATAAAAAACTTCCTTAAAATTGTTATTCAATAAGCCCTATAAGAGAATTAGTATATGGGCGTTAAATTTAAGTTTTGGTTATCCCCCTACTAAAATTCAATAAACTTAAATTCTTAAATATGGATTTATTCTCTTTAACTTTTGCTAACTTACTGACTATATTTGGAGTATTAATAAGTGGCTTGGGTGATGTTATAAATAACCCTAGTAACCTTGTGCAAAGGCAATTCAAAATATCTGATACAAATCTGAATCTTTGCAAAAGTATAGGTTCTATATTTGGGTTATTTATTGGATTTATACTTTGTCCTGTGTAGATGGTAATATTCCCAAACTTTTTAATTGGTTGTTAATACGCTGAATTACTTTAAAATCTTCTTTCGGCAAAATGCTATTTCTATTATTCTCTTCTAAGAAACTAAATGCCAGCCTCAAATCCTTAAATGTTGCAGCGATAGGAGAATCTAGGTGGCAGGGAATAATTTGCTGAAAATTCCACGTTATTAACTTTTCTACCCAAATCAGGGTCTGTTGGGGTGCACGGTTGAGAATTAAAGCTTGTAAAATTGGTGCCACAAACAAACGACCATTTCCCCTCAATTTATAGAAAGAATACTGCCAATCAAATTTCCACTGGAATGGATACAATCCCCAGTAAGCTTTAAAAGATCGATCTGGAGAGTGCAATGAATTATGGAATACTTCTCCCCACTTGGGTACCTCTAAAACGCTAGGGAAGAAATACATGGAAAATAGGGCAATACGCTGCCACCCTTTGAGACGATTGGCATAATTGTCAACTATCGCATCTGTAGCTTTTTCCCTAGCATGAAATAATAGAGGGTATGGATCTAGCTGAATTATTTCAGGAGGTTCTGTAGGAATGGAAACCATAGTATCAGTAACCATCACACTACGGGAAGCCCTATGAAACAATCCCACTTCTGCAAAACTACCAGTTCCTAAGTGAATAGGACCCAAAATAGCATAATCAAACTCCTTCCAAAAAGGGGTTTGACTGCTATCGGCTGGTAAAATATAAGTGCGTTTTGGCGGTAAACCCAACCAACTCAAAGGTAAATTTAAAGGGAAACTCCATTGTCCTGGTGCAACGAATACCTTTGCTTGAGGGAATTTACGTGCAAATGGTCCTACAAATACTTTATGCTCTAAACCTGAAATTGTGGGTGATATAATGTATTTTACATCCCCATAAAGAGACACAAGTTCATGTAGTAGGCGAATACATTCTCTTGTTGGTGCAACTGGTGCGTAAATTAGAAGCCCCCCTGCACTTAACTTGATAACAGTCATTCGAATCGGGACTACAACATAAAAAATACCCTGCAACTGGTCAAATGTCCAAATACTATCCTTAATAACTTCTTGCCTAATTGTTCTACGTTTTCCAAATGGGTAAATTGGCAAGGTGAACCAGAAACCCCATGAGAAATCCCGGGTATTATTCTTTTCAGTACTTGCCACTAATTTATCATTAGCCACTTCATAAATCCTTTCTAGAGCAATTTTACACTACATTAACCCTTTAATGAAAGCATGCGGACGCTTGCAACTCAACAAATTTTTTAAACTTCAGCCCAAGGGAAATTAATATTTAACGCAGAACGAGCAAATTTATTATCCTTTTAATCTTAGACCATTTGTTGTTGGTATTTAAGGCGGATATGATTTGATTGTATAGTAATTAGCTAACTCACAATTTATAAAAATAATTGCTATAGTATATAGTAAATTGATATTAGATAGATAATAAAATTACTCATGTTATCCTCATAAAATCAAGCTTTATTTTCTCTATTTACAATATAATATGTAATTATCATTTATGTAGTTTTAAGTCTAATTGCTCAATTATTAGTATACAGAATTTTATATTTTATTTAGGAGTAAACTAAATTCTGATAATTCCAGAAATTCAATATGAATACACAAAAATTATTAGTTTTCCTAAATGAATAAAAAGACTTCTGGATTATGAGAAAAAGGTTAGAACAATTTTATCTAATATTTCAAAACCATATATACCTAGTATGTAATTGAGACTTTACAGAAAAATATTAAATAATTAGATCTTTTACGATAATTATTATCTTGGAAATACCAAAAATTTAGATTCATAGATATGAAAATACTTATATATGAAGTTAATGAGAATATTTTTGTGTTGGGAAATAATTATAAAAATCCCTCACTCAAAATTATTATGTTGGGTTGTTACAGTTTTCTGATCAATATCATTATATATTCCGAATGCAACTATATGGTCCCTTTATCAAAAGGTTAAGTTAATGAATGATTATATGTATTAAAATACAAGTATAAAATATCTGGTGGCTTTTGCTGTTTTTTGTTAGGGGTTTACTACCCAACATAGGTTTCCCCAACTGTATCTTCAAATATGTCCTGTATTATAGTTGGTAAACTACCATAATTCCTCACCTTTGATAGGGTTTCAAATGTTCTCCTATCAGTAATGGAATTGTTTCCAGACTTTTTTCATTGCAACTAATCCTGAAAGTCTAATATTTGCATTATATCAAGTTCATAAAGTAAATTCTTATAGTCATAGTCAAAGAGGTAATAATTGTGACAGCATATATGAAAACCCTAAAAATTTTAGGAAAGTACTTAAGTAATATAATTATTTACAAGAGACCCACAAGTCAATTGATGATAGAGTATAATATGCTCAATGATAAAGTTAAAGCTGACAAGATCATTTTGATAAGACTATAAGTGATTAAACTTACTCTGGAACTTTATTTTTTACCTTTGAATTAAGTTAACAAATTTAGGTTTATATTTTTCATAGATAATAAAAAATATAATAGTGCCCTATCATAGCTCAAGATACCCCAAATCCACTTCATTATAATTATAATTAAATTTAACTACTCCTAAGTATTAGGAGTAATAGTACTTTTTTTATGAACATTTTCTTGCCTTGTTTGACTTGAAAGCTAATACCCATTAATTTGCATTTGACCATGACAATTATTTTTTGTGTTTCCAGGTATTGAGGGTCTTTAGGAGAATTAGGTATCATCAACCATAGCTTGATCACAACTCTAAAAAGCCTAATTAACTCTTTTAAGATATTGAATTTTTGTGCTGCTTATGGAATCTGACCCAAAATATACTCTCAAATACCTTGTAGTTTATATATTCAGTAATAAACTTAGGCATAAATTCATATTGAGTATAAATACTGCTAAATCCCATGTTGGATTATATTGAAAGCAAAACAAGATGTAAAGAAATACTGCACTGCCTTCTAAATTGGTCAAACAGGTTTCACCTGCCCCTTCAAATAAAATATATGTTTTTATATAACAAAAGTTTTTATTATCTATGGATAGAACTGAATATATTAGTAATTATTCAAATATATTCTTATTAAATCAGAACCTGATTCAATAAGAATATATTTCTACTTCTATACACCTAAGTACTTAGTATAATTTCCATTTTCTAGTTACTAAATTACTCTTCTCTCTTACCCTTCAGGAAATACAATCTTTAAAGTATTTTGCTTCTAAAACTATGCTTGATTATTTTTACTCGCATTATATCTTAGCAAATTACTTATTAATTTAATATGACTATAAGTACATATTAATCTCCTAGTATACACACCAAGATACAAGCCTATTATAACAAGTATTAACTATTGACTAGCTGACATAAAGATGATGATAGTACCTAAACCCTTATATTTATAACCTTTTTACTTGTATATAATCCGATGTGATAGCCTTGTATCATATCTCTCTCATATTCACAATATTTATATTTACAGTATAAATTATCGCCATTAATTTTAATTATACAGCAAAATTCATACATAATTTACACGCTTAATGAATTCATCAAACTTTTCTGTTATGAATTTATTTTTTGAGAGGGTCTACTGTATCCTACCAAAAATAATTAAAATTTTCATCCCCAAACATATAAGCATGAGAAAGTTTTGTTTATACGATTTTTTTACCATCTGGCAACTGTTATAAAGTTCGACTTCTACTAAAACAAATTGGTATACCTTTTGAGAGAGTAGAAATGAATATCTTAAAAGGGGAGACTCGTACTCAGGATTTTTTAGGCAAAAATCCAGTTGGTAAAATATCTCTCCTGGAAATCAACTCCGAACAATATTTATCAGAATCTAATACCATATTAATTTATTTAAGTGAGGAGGGGACAGAATTTTTATCATATGATCCTTATGTTCGCGCCAGGGTTATGCAGTGGTTATTCTTTAAACAGCTCAGCCATAAGCCTTTTATTGCTAAATCACAATACTTGATATCTATTCTTCGCAAACCAGAAGAATACCATCAGTTAATTGAAAAGATAAAAGAGCCTGGATATAAAGCTTTAACAATAATGGAAAATCACCTAAAAATCACTTATCTAAAAATAACTTATTTTTTGTGGATGAGAGTTATACTATTGCTGATATTAGTTTGTTCTCTTACACCCATAATATGGCTGATAAAGGTGGATTCAGTTTACACGAATTCCCTGAAATTCAAGCTTGGATAAAAAGGATACAGAAACAACCCAAGCATATAAGTATTAAAGATAAGAATCTACTAAAAACCTACCCTATAGATGTTTCTATCCTATAGATGTTTTATGGATATGACTGCCAGATAAAATTACAAATTAATATTATTAATTTGTAATTTTATCTGGCAAATGTCTTTGTATCAACTGTTATAAAGATGTTTATAGCGCAAGATGATAGGATTTTTAGCTATAACAAGTATTAAACTAAGTTTAGTTTTTTATTAAAATTTTAGCCTATTGATTATTGAAAAGAATACTGATTATTTCTAAGTAAATAGAGTAGAATATTACCATTGTGGAGAGGTTAGGAGTAAGTCAATCATCAATTCTTTAGGTAAAGGTTGGGAAAATAAGTATCCCTGGGCATAGTCACAATTTAAACATCTAAGCTGGGCCAACTGCTCTGGCGTTTCCACACCTTCTGCAATTGCAGTCATACCCATAGAATGAGCAATACTAATCATTGCAGGTACTAAACCCATATTTTCCTGGTTATCTTGCATTCTTCTGACAAAAGACTTATCTATTTTCAGGGCATTAAAGGGGAAACTATGTAAATAACTTAAAGATGAATAGCCAGTTCCAAAATCATCCATAATTAAGGGAATATTTAATTTTTGGAAATGGGATAAGACATTTTTAATATCCCTATGGTTCTCCATGATTACACTTTCCGTAATTTCTATTTTGAGATTACAAGAACTTATTTTGGTTTGATTAATAATTCGATTGATATGAGCAATTAGATTTGTTTGATAAAACAACCTAACGCTTAAATTAACGCTAATAGATAAGGACTTATCTATTAATTTTTTTTCTGACCAACTACTAATAGTTTCACAAGCTTCCTGTAATACCCATATGTTAATTTCATTAATTAATCCAATTTCCTCCGATGCAGGAATAAATTCAATGGGAAATACCAAATCACGAGTTGGGTGTTGCCAACGTACTAGTGCTTCGAGGGAAATAATCTTGCCTGTTGACAAAGAAATTATTGGCTGATAGTAAACTAAGAATTCTTGCCTTTCTACAGCTTTTCTCAGGTCATTTTCTAACTGTAATAGTTGAATTGCTTCTTGATACATGACTGGATCGAATACATGATATCTTGCTTTACCCAAGGATTTAGCCCTATTCATTGCCGTGTCTGCATCTCTTAGCAAATACTCTGGCTTCTCATAATCAGTACTACCCCAATTGATTCCAATACTCGCAGTCATAAATACCTCATACCTAGACAGCTTAAATGCAACAGATAATTTTCGCAAAAGAGCTTTGGCAATCAAAATGGCAGAATTAATACCTGTAATATTCTCTAATAAAATGCCGAATTCATCTCCGCCCAACCTAGATAAAGTATCAAAGGGACTTAAACACGATTGCAAACGACGGGCAATTGCTACTAGTAATTCATCACCTACTAGATGTCCAAGAGAGTCATTTACCACTTTGAAGCGATCACAATCTAGAAATAAAACAGCAAATTTATAGCTAGATTCTTTTCTTGCTTGATTAAGGGCATTTTCTAATTTTTTAATAAATAAAACTCTATTAGCTAAACCTGTTAGAGAGTCATGCAAAACTATATCTAATAACTTATTTTGTAATACATTGCGAGCATTAGTAGATTTTTTTAGCTCTTGTAATGCATTTTCTAGATCTTGGGTACGTTTTTTAACTCTACCTTCTAATTCATAATTGAGTTGCAAAATTTCCATTTTTGCCTGTTTTAGTTCGAGGTGATTTTGTATTCTTGCCAGAACTTCTTCAAATGCAAAAGGTTTAGTTATATAGTCTACACATCCACTATTAAATGCTTTCACCTTATCAAAAACACCATCTAATACACTCATAAAAATTATCGGAATCTCAGATGTTAATCTCCATTCCTTTAATCGCTGACATATCTCATAACCATCTATATCAGGGATCATAATATCTAATAAAATTAAATCTGGTAACCTAGTTTGACAAATAGTTATTGCTGCCTGCCAATTAATAGCTTCACGTACCTGATAACCATGACAGTGTAAACGTGAAAATAATACTTGTAGATTATCTGGCTTATTATCAATTATTAAAATATTTTTTTCAATTTTAGTCATGCCAATTCTGCTCGAAATTCAGGGGTAATTATTACTTTTTATTGTGAGGTAACTTTTCCCTATTTTTATAGCTAGCTTATGCTGCATTTAATAGATTATAGTCCGGTAGATATACACATTTATATTTGTATATTTAACTATTATAATATATCGATGGTATAAAATTATATACAAGTTCTGTCAAGAAATTCTAATACTTATATAGATTTATTCGCATAAACCCTTGAATTAGGTAATAAGTGTGTATTAGATGAACTTAGAAATAAATCATTTGAGTAAAAATTTAATGTACCATCAGTATGAAGAAATAGTAATGATTTAAGTATTAATGTGAGGAATAAAAAAGGAGTATACATGGTCAATTGAATCATCTCCTTAGAAAATTTTTGAAAACCTCAATTTAACAACCTCCTTGACTATAATTAAGTATGTATAACCATCAATAATTAACAATGTCTTATAATCCTTCTACTGAAGGCAAACAACAATAACTTTTCTCTTTAAAAATGCTAGAGCTAGTGTTATCTCAATCGAATATTTATCATGCTTTATGTATATTGATTGAAAATGCTATCATTGATTAGTTTTTATATTATAGGGAAGAAGTAATTTTACCAGTTTTATCTTAAGCTTTATCAGACTATAAATATTTTAAGATTTTTAGAGTAAATGACAGGTTTAAAAAACCTTATATGTCAGAAGAAAAATGTTACACAAAGTTCCTTATTTTTAAGCTAGAAAATTCAATATCATGATTGAAGTCATTAGATAAATTTGTATGGGGATTTTTGTATCTTCATAACAGGATAATAATTAAAGGTGCTTAATTAAATATAAATTTATTTAGCTCTCATAACTTGAAGCTAGAATAGATTTGATGCGATCATCATAAGATTAGGATTGAGTCTATAAAATCAGATAGAACTTTTATTAGCATAGACTTATAGCAACTATTTTAATCTTTTTAGTAACCAGGGATTTTATTCTCATTGATGGTGATTTGATTAAATTGATGGTGATTTGATTAAGGTTAATAACTAATATACATATAATCTGTATTTTAATTACAATAATAAATGTTGTATTTAATAAGTTATATGTACGGAATTATTTACCTCTTTTAATTCTAAAAATAATAAAGTCTAACTACTAGTATATTAATATTTCTGTTTTTCTTTTATTTAGCTTGCTACTTATTTTTTTTAATAGGCAATATAAAACGCAATTATAACACTAAAATAGACCTCAATTAATTTCGATTTACACTTCCATAATTTGTGCAATTTGTAGAATTTAAATATGGATCATATTACCACTATACTTTTCGTGTATACATCATTTATATATTTATCTTCTTAACAAAGAGAATTACTGGCTAGAGTATATAGACGTTTCTATTTACTCTTATTGCTTTATGATTTATATCTATCATAATTGTGATATCTTCCTACTATTTTACTCCTGCATTATAGTAATTTTATATATTTTACGTTGCATTTTAATTAATATGCTTACTAATTGATTTATATTTTTTCACTTAATAATTATTTTTATATTTTTATTAATAAATCTTTGAATATTTTAATTTCCAGTCTTGAACACAGCTATTAATTGATAGCTATCATATCTGTTTTAGCATCATTATTTTGTCAATAAATAAATGAATAAATTCTCATAGTCAATAACTTGTCTTATGATTATTGCTTTTCTAAGCTAGCTTCATCTGGACTTTAAGCTTTAAATAAACTAAATCTGGATTAGCAAATATTTTAAACTTAGATATGGATATTCCCATGGTATTACATCGTATTTGGTTAATGCTTAGTTTCTTTTATCTTTATACTGGGTGCAATTAAATTAATATTTATACTGGGATATTCAAAAGTTATTATAATAGTACATTCTTTTATAGTAATAATTCAAGACAATTAATTTACAAATTATTGAAATATCCATAAGGTAATTATTTAAACTTACTTAATCAATGTGATGATTACTTATCAGTAATTATCTAAAAATCTTTAATTTGCCTGAATCTCATATAGTAGGTTATGATACTTATAAATATGATATTAGTATAATAATTTTTGAGAAAAACCACTACATGTAATATATACATTTACTAGAATTCTAAATGGAAAATTCTAATCCCACTCTAATACCAATCATTCCAATTATTATTAAAAATAGAAGTTTTAGGGAAAGCTGTATGATTCCCATTTTGATTGAGTAATTTTTGTAATTTAATAAGGTTAGGATCTATTTTGGGTAGTTTATCTACTAACTGGTAAGGGACAACATTGTTTTCCAGGGCAAATGCAGCAGTAGTACCTGCTGCTGCACCGACTGACCACTCAAAAGAATGCACACGATATGCAGCTGATGCAATATGGCTAGTAGCTATGCTTTTGCCTCCAACTAACAAGTTGTTTATTTTTTGGGGAATCATTGCCCTAAGAGGAATTTGGAATGGGTAAGCCTGGCCTGCACCTTTTCTTTCATTCTTACGTTCTTCATTACTATGACCTTCTGGAGGGCTTTTCACCATACAAGGATGGAAATCGATTGAATAGTGACTAATACCTACACTGTCAGCATAAATTGTAGAGCGAGTACGTCTGCCAGTTTCTTCTAAAAGTTTTTTACCAGAAACTGCTGACATAGCTTCTAAACCGCTCAAGGCGACCTGTAAACTATTATAAGTTTTGGGTGATAAAGTTTGCCTATAATAAAAATCTTGATAATTACGGCGGGAAATGTCTATTTCCCAAATAGTAAATCCTTCTGCATGCCCCCAGCTCGGACGACCAATAATTCTTCTTCCTTCCCGTATGTAGGGATATTTAGATAAGCCATGGATTGTACCCATGGGAGAATTTAGCCCAGATAAAAACCGATGATTTGGATGAGTTTTTTTTATACCTTTTCCTAGTCTGGAATCTGTAGTACCAGCAACTAACCAATAAAAGTAAGATAGAGATAATTCTTCCGCTTTACGCAGGCTTTCTGTCCGCAATCCACCCATCCAATTTCCTGGTTTAAGTTGTCCTGAAGTTTCCAACTGTTCATGTGTGTAAATCAGGTTATCCTTTGGTGTTCCGGGACGATAATCATTGCCCCAAGTCCAGTTTTGCATAGAGATATCTCCTGGCATAGGGGTAGTAAAATTGACCCCGCCAAATTTCATTGGCTTCCCTTGAATAGGATTCCATATACGACGGTAAGTAAAAACAAGGGGAAAATTTGCCAATCGTTTTAATTCATAGCTAAAGTATGGGGAGTATCGCATATAAAAAGATGGCATTTTGTGCTTTTGTGCTTCTTTAGTTGCACTCATAGCAAATGTATAAGTAAATCCCTGTGTACAGTAGGGATCATTATTAATGCTTGAAGAGGAGGGCTCAAGATGAGAACGGGGATCAATTCCTAAACGGTAAGGAACATCTGCTAAAGCAACAATTTCTCCAGTTTCACTTGCATCAACAATATACCAATTTGGATTTTTATTTTGCTTGTGTTGAGAGGGAATAAAACGAATTATTTTCTTCTCAAACCTGGGAGAATTCTCGTATTTGTAAGCGTCTTTAATAATTTGAGATAGAGGGAAAGTATTCAGTGGCGGTCTACCTTTGGCAGATTTATGTTGAATTGCTATCACACTATTAATGAGTTTACCATTACTAATATCTAGTTCCTTTATGACTGTATTCGGAAACCAATACAACTTACCCTTGCCTTTTTTAGCAACATCTTGGAGCATTTGATTTATAATATGATGACCATCATTGGGGAGAAAACAGGAATCGCTTACCCAACACTTTCCTGGATTAAGTTGATTATAATAATTTTGAATTCTTTGGCGTAATTCTAAATAGCCCCGAGAGTAAAATAATTTACTGCGTTGTGTAGGTCTTTCATCCAATGCAGATGTTCCCTGGGAAGAAATTTGCCCTCCAAGCCAATCCGTAATTTCTGTTAAACAGACCCTTTTACCAGCAAGTAACCCCTCATAAGCTGTGGCTACCCCAGAAAGCCCACTGCCTACTATTAAAATGTTGCAATGAATAGTTTTATGTGGATTATATGGTTTTGTAGCAAATGTAGTATGAGGTATCAAGCATGAGACTAATGTGGACAGAATTGTAAGTACAAGGGGTGAGAGTGTTATTTTTAGCATTAGCACTATTTATCAACTCCTAACTAGTTGGCATTGATTAAATTAGTTGGTTATTAACCCTTCTTCTATATGATAGATAGCTGAACACTGAAATAATTCTACGAAACTGTAAGTATTGGATTGAGCCTCAAGCTTTTGTAACAAATCACAGTAAATATAACATCTAAGTGTTCAATATTATACATTATAAAAGCTGTAATTAAATTTTGGGTAATGTTTATTATTTCAAGGGAATCAAAGATTATGTAATTTTTTAACTGAAATACAGAATTGGAAATGATTTGCTTTACTCTAAAAATATATTTAGGTTGAATTATAGATAATATTTTTTGCTGTTAGAGAGTATAAAAGGTTGTTAATAGAGTTCTAAAGGTTTTCCTGAAGAGTTATGCCATTGCTCGTAACAATTACTCTTGATTCAATACTTATGATCTCTATCTGGGTAATAATACTTCTATCTATCTCTGATTTGAAAGAATTTTCTATAGAAGAGTTTTGACTTAGTTGGGTATACTCATTATTTATCTGTATCTTATATGAAATGTTAGAGTGTCAAATCTGTGCTATATTCCTATGGCAACATGTATTTTTGGTTGACTAATACTTTTGAGACTTTAAAAGCATCTCCCTAAATGAATAAAGCTCTCTACATCCTGCTAGTAAGAAAGATGTTATTAGGTCAATCCATATGAGCAAATTCTCTAATATACTTACAGGAGGTGAGGCAAGGGGAATAGTCAAAACATACAGCCAAAGATACCTCAGTCATGGAATTGAGTTTGTGAAGACATAATTTGTAAATTGTGTGACTGCCATGACCACTAAATAAAGTAAGTTTACTGGATGTTTAATTATCATCTTTCTGGCAGATATATTTGGGAAATTTAAAATGCACTCGAAAAGCCCAATTTGATAAGTTTTTCAGTGTTTAACCACTATGATGAGGAATATTTAATGACGCAAGTAGTGTTGGGCGATAATGAAGGGATTGATTCGGCTCTCCGTCGCTTCAAACGTCAAGTGTCTCAAGCCGGCATTTTTCAGGATATTAGGAAAAACCGCCACTTCGAGACGCCTTTGGAGAAAGAAAAACGCAAGCAGGTGGCTAGACGTAGACAATATCGTAGACGTGGATCTTAAATAAATAGTTAGATAGAGCTCCCATACTGCTAGAGCTCACATACTACCCGGTAATATTAATTTGGGAAGAATTAGTTCTCATCTATACTGTTTGTGCATGGAGAACAGTCACACCATTTTTTCCCAACTTCCAATATTACCCAATCTCATATTTAATTAATCTTTCTGAGGAGTTTACAACTGTAAACCAACCCCTACAGCATACCCTCACACAATCCAAATATTCTAGTAATCTGCTGCGAGATTAGGAGTATAGACAAGGACATTGTCATCGTAGAATAGACATTTTATTTTTGTTAAAATCACATCTATACTATAACAGATTCATAGTCCGACCTGAATTAGGGTGTAGAGTGTAATGCTGAGAATTTATCATCTTTTAATAGGGTTTGTTTTGATAGTATGTATCCCCGTAGGGATAAATTGGATACGCCCTCGTTTCTCTCTTCGAAACAGGGATAATTTATCGGTCAATTCACTAAGTCAGAACAATCACCAAGCTGGTAAAAATATATGGACTTCTATATTAGGAAATACTTATCTTCCTAAAGGCTGGCAAGCTCTACCATGTAATGACTTATCATTGCTGTGTGTTTCTGCAAACGGAAAGAACTTAGGCTCAGTAGCTATTGAAATAAGTCCTGTATCAAAACAATCTAAG
This sequence comes from Richelia intracellularis HH01, assembly GCF_000350105.1. Taxonomy (GTDB): domain Bacteria; phylum Cyanobacteriota; class Cyanobacteriia; order Cyanobacteriales; family Nostocaceae; genus Richelia; species Richelia intracellularis. The sequence goes on along the minus strand of NZ_CAIY01000065.1, from coordinate 1,075 downwards.
TTCCAAAAAATGCTAGTTAATGCGGGAATATCCTCTAATAATTATGCAGATAATCGAGATCCTCAGTATGATGAGAAAGTATTAAAAGCACTTCGCAGTTGGATTGATGCTGAGTATAGCATCCTATCTCGAAAGCATCAAAAAAATTATGGTGGTCGCATTGATTTTTCAGCACAGCCCCTAGAAATAGTAAAGTTTGGTAAACTTCAAGGAATACGATACGGGTTTGCAGGCTTGGAAGAAGGAGGTAAAGTTTTGGAAAAGCACATACACTACGTTACATTTGATGGTAAGTCAATGTATGTTATAAACACAGCTTTTACCCCAGAGGATATACCAAGCAGATTTAGCAAATTGGAAAATTTAGCTGTATTTGAACCTTATCTTGGTGCAATTGCAGCAAGCTTAAGACTAACTACGAAAGATTCTCTAGTCACTAGTCAGTAAACGAAGAAAAAAACTTCACTGTAGTTGATAATTGCAATTATGCAAAAATATCTATACAGTGAATCTTCACTTAATGGATAGCAAGAAAATTCCAGATATTATGTATTAAGGTCCAATGGATATTATTTGAAATAAACATTAGGATTTAAAGAAAATTGATTAAAAGTAATTATAGTTAAAACCAAAACATCAAAATTTATAATAGACTAATAGTTTCAGAAATAGTTAATTATTGAAGTTTATTATCAAGTTAGAGCAATTCATTACGTAATCAAAAAAAATCGATAATTGTTGGTAGCAAGTAATGACTATAATAGTAATTATTCAATATAATGGGTTTGAATATTCTTGCAATAGTTAGACAAAAATTATTTTTGCTGATTGAGTCAACTTAATGATTATTACTCAGTTAGTTCTCCTCAATTTTCAACTATTCTAAAATCTAAGTAGAGAAGAAAATGATAAAGAAACTTTTATCTTACTGAGAATTTAATACTTTTATAATCAAACCTTTTTTTGTCAATATTTATTTTATCAACAAAATTGAATTATTATATTTTATATAATACATAAAGTAAGCATTAACTTGCAAATTTTTGGCTTTATTAGATATTAAAATACTATAAAT
>NZ_CAIY01000066.1 GCF_000350105.1 Richelia intracellularis HH01 | reverse complement strand
TTTTCCGTCCACTTCGCCAACTGTTTCCTCATCGGCCTATCGACCGATTCTGTCCAGAGCCTCTTCAGCTCTGTGTAGTCTATTCTCCTGCGCCAACGCATGAGCATATGGACATGGGTATGCCATTGGTCCTCAGCAGCGCCTTCGAACTCAATAGTATAGAACCCATGTACCCGGGCTCCACGACGTTGCATTTTCAATCGCCAACTAGCAAATGCACGTCTCACGGTCTTCAGCTGCGCTTCAACCGAGGCCGATCGTACTTCGTACCAATTACCTGGTAAGGTCAATGTCACGAATCGCCAGGAGCGTTTCGCTTTCATCACAACTTCATCGATAAAACGTTGAACCTTTCCGCGGAGTTTCCGCCTGGCTTTGTGCTGACAAGCCCAGCATCCCCGACTCCTACACGGTTCCGTTTCGTACATCGGCAAACCTGACTCCGTTGTGTTGACGAACGGCGCTGTCTTGGACATCTGCCTTCGAACGGTAAGACCGTCCATCGATCGCCAACTATGCCGGAGCCTCACGTGCCCAGTTTCATGCAACGACATGAAAACGCCCAAGTTCTTGGCCATACCTGGTCACTCCTCCGTATCCTCTCTTCTGCACCAATCACACGTGCTAACTCGCACGTTGTGATCGCATCGATAGCACACCTCGTGTTCGCACCCGCATGCCTTCGTTATCCACTCAAACTCGTGGGCGCCTTGCTTACAACTCGACATGGGGTATCATCTCCTTCAGGTATGACGGCACCGATCCAAGCGGCGACGTCTGTCCCAGACTCCAACAGTACCTGCAGTAGCTGCCCGATCTGGTTTCCCACGTGGCTGTGTATTCCCCACACATCGTGCACAACCATTCGGCGTGGTCAATCTTGGTTGGCACACACCATGCACCAATCCATTCTTGAAAAAATGTTTGACTTATGCGCTCTATTAACCAAGGATAGGAATAGAGCGCATTTGCGCCTGCCGGGCATGCGGGCGCCGCTCCTGGCGGAGCGGTCCATTCGCTCCGCTCATCGTCCCGTTCCCTGCCACCTTGCGCAGCATCGGGAATGATACATTCCTGGATGCATTGCATCGGTGTCCCGGCGCTCTCGGAGGATGGCATTGCCCTCACTCTTCCTCGTGTAGGCCGTGCTTAAGCACGTGGCACACTTTGCATTCGCAACGTTCGTGGGCCTCAACTCTGCGTTCGATGGACCCGGCGTTTTACCATCGTCCACTTACCGTTGACCTTGATTTTGGCATAAAGCCTCATCTTTGACCACCCCACTTCGCTACGTACTGATGTCCGTAGCAGTACTTTGTGCCCTCGAGAGCGGGACACGTACATCTCGTTCGTGGGTCACCGATGATGACATTAGCTTCACATCGGGCTTCTGTGGTTAATCGATACTCGACCATGATAATCCCATGGCCAGCGTATACATAAATGTATTCACACTTATGCGATGCATTGATGGCCTGTGGCTACCAATTGGTCAAGCAAACCAATTTGGTATGCGATCAGCGTACCTACCAGGTACTCGATACGTCGTTCCACGATGTGAGCAATCAGCGAGGACGTGCTGATAGCTTTCTTTCCTACATCAGCGACTTCT
>NZ_CAIY01000067.1 GCF_000350105.1 Richelia intracellularis HH01 | reverse complement strand
TCATTGAAATTATTACTTCAGGCTATTTCTATTAATATTAATTATAGAAATTAATGGGTGTAAAACTTTGCTTAAAAACTATTCATGGGTATAGATAATTTCAGAAGTAAATTTTAATATAACAGGCTACTAGATAAAATTTATCCATAACCTAAATAGTTTATATTAGCTTATGAGGTAATAGCTATGAGTCGTCATTATTAATAACATGTAAATAAACCTTTAATAGCAATCAGCAAAGTATATTAATATTCCTTTGTTTAATACTTAGATCGCATTTTTGAAGTAATCAATGCGTGATATATTTATTGCAAATATCAGAGACCTTTTATTTTGTATATTATCTGCAATTATCGCTATTTGACTAGTATAATTTTGTTACTTAGTTACTTATGATAATAACTTAAACATACTCTAAACAGCTAAATTTGCTTATTATATGTTTGTTTTACGATAATTTATTATTGTTATCATTGATAATGAAAATTAATATCGACTTTTAGAATATATTATAGAATTATTAATATTAAGGCAATTTATATTGATATGATATTTAATTTTATAGACAAAATATAGATGGAGTAAATATGTTAAATTGCAATTTAACAGTCTGGTAGTGGTAAAAATCTAATATGAGGCATATATCAATATGGCATCTGAGTTATCTCGTTAGATATCTATAAATTTATCTATGATACTCGCGATTATATATCCAGTGTAATATCATATATATTCTTATATTTTAAGTGCCTATATCACATATGTAAATCTAAGATAAATAGGAGTTTATTACTATGCTAAAGACAAAAATTACTCCTGTAATGGTTCTACATGTATGAGATTAGAAAATAGATTATTTAGTCTTTGAATTTCTGATAAATTATGTTCTCATTTGGACAAGCAAAATTAAGAAAATAAATAATAAAAATGGCTACCTGTTTATTATACTTTATAAGTATTTTGAACTATATAATATTTTTTTAATTGCATTAATAATACCCAAGTAATAAACATATAGGGAAAATGCCTTTAATATCTGCACTTTAGCTATTGCCAAGTAATATACTAACTACTATTAATTTACCCTAGATAATAGATAATTTATTCTAAATAAAAGTTAATTAGCAAATATATTTGCTCTTACTTTAAGTCTGGAAATCCACCTAATCTAATGCTTTCATGCCAGGTCTGCATCTTGGATCGGCAGCATAATAACTTCAATAAGCAAATTCCCTGATAAAGGCCGGTAAGGGAAAAAGCACCAGGATTATGTTTTCTGCCTCATTCAGAGAAATTTAAGCTTTTGTTTCTAACGATTTAAGAAACTCTGTATTAACACGAGATTCACGTATAAGAGCTATTCTCCCGGTACGAGCAATTTCTCGTAAACCAAATTTTTGCAATATTTGTACAATTGCTACCATTTTCCCAGGATCGCCCACAACTTCAAGGGTTAAAGAATCCTCTGCTACATCTACCACCCGTGCGCGAAAAATCTGCGCTAATTCCACAATTTCCGAACGGGTACTGCTAGTTGCATTAACTTTTAACAGCATTAACTCTCGTTCTACACAAGGAGAGTCAGTAATATCACTGACTTTGAGGACATTGATAAGTTTATATAACTGTTTATTGAGTTGCTCAATCACGCGAGCATCACCAGTTACAACCATTGTAATCCGAGATATACCTTCCTGTTCAGCTTGTCCAACTGCAAGGCTTTCAATATTAAAACCACGGCGGGCAAATAAACTGGCAATACGGGATAGAACTCCCGATTCATCTTCTACAAGTACGGAAAGAGTATGTTTCATCTTGTCAATGGAAGATTTAGGGAGCATGGTGGTAGAGACATCAGCTCATTGCCATATGGCTATGACTAACGTTATTAATTTCAAGTACAGATTTACATCTTTATATTCTAAACTTAAATACTGTAACTATTTCAAAATTTTCTGGATGAATAGGGGAGAAGCTTGTGGCTATCCTAAATATTTAAGTTCATAATGAGAACAAAATATTTTAATTAAGTGAAAAGCACTGAGGGTAAGTAAAAAGCAAGAAAATAAGAATTTTTATAAATGTAATCTGAGCATTTTAACTTTTAACGATACCATGACATAATTAATGATGACTAAATGTTAAGAATTTCAAAATGTCCATACTGATATAAAATTCCGAAAAAATCGGGATGTTGTTCAATCAACTCTTTTGGAAAGGTGATCCTTTTACCTGCTTTTAGCTCTGGCCATATTGCAATTAATTCCATAACTTTTGTATATTAATTGCTATTACTAAAAAAATTCATCCTTAATAAGGCCAAGCTAACATTACATTCTAAACACAAATTAGAATAGGGCTACACATAAGATAATTTTTCCAAATTTAGATAGTAGAAATTAGTTTTAATCAAAGCCAAGTGTACTAAGTGATTGGTAATAATGCTTGTATATAAGTCGGTAACTTTTTTGTCTAATTACTTACCTACACAATCAAATACTAACTGGTCTCATTCAGCAGTCTTATGATTATTACCTAATTCTTCCATACCATAGGTGTTAAGTAAGCCCTCAAAGATGAGTTTGCCTGTATTCTCCTCTGAAAATTATTTTCCTATCAAGGATTTCCATCTTGTCGAGGTGATGTTACAAATAATTGATAAAAAGAGTGATAATTATTCATAGTCGATCTGCTTTTTAATGTGGCCTTATTGCTTTAGAAGACAAAGTTAATCATAACAACAGACAAAATTATAATTGTTACCTGTATTATCCTTTGAATTATGGTATTGTCTAAATTGCAATGAGAGTATATAGTCACCCTGGCCCTGATAGTAGGATAAAACTGTATATTTGAATGTAGTTGCGTTTTTTGTGGCGTTTTCATACAAAATTGTATGTTTTACAAAGCTTTTTTGTTAAAAATAAACCAATTAACTTCTGAAATCGATAAAATGCATGTTTAAGATAACTATAAGCAGGTAGTATGATTCCTATAGTAATTGAACAATCTGGTAGGGGTGAACGCGCCTTTGATATTTACTCTCGATTGCTACGTGAACGCATTGTTTTTTTAGGACAACAAATTAACGACGACGTTGCCAACTTAATTGTTGCCCAGCTTCTGTACCTGGACGCTGAAGACTCTGAGAAAGATATATATATGTATATAAATTCTCCTGGCGGTTCAGTTACAGCTGGCATGGGTTTGCTTGATACTATGAAGCAAGTTCGTCCAGATGTATGTACGATTTGTATCGGATTAGCAGCTAGCATGGGCGCATTTCTCCTAAGTGCAGGTGCTAAAGGTAAACGTATGAGTCTACCACACTCCCGGATTATGATTCATCAACCTTTAGGAGGTGCTCAAGGTCAAGCTACTGATATTGAAATCCAAGCACGAGAAATTTTATATCACAAACAACGCTTGAATGAATATTTGGCTGAACATACTGGGAAGTCACTTGAGCAGATTACTAAAGACACAGAAAGAGACTTTTTTATGTCCCCGGAAGAGGCTAAAGAATATGGTTTAATTGACCAAGTAATTGATCGCCATGCTTCTGGTAGTCGTCCTATTGTTGTAGTCTAATTGCAGACCAAATGAAATTTATAAATGCATAAATAGAGAATAAGGAATAGGTAAGGTTTAAGTGTTTACTTATCTTTCCCTTCCTCGCACCCTGCTTTTTATCTAGTTAAAATCCTGATAGGGGGTCGTCTATCTCATCCGGTATTTCTATCAGCGTAGTCTGAGACTCTAAGTATTCTAAAAAGTTTTTTAACTCTTCTTGTGAGAGTAAGTGTCGTGATCGCTTATCGTAAGTTTTGATTAAGTAATCTCTGCCTTGCTCCATTGTCCAACCTAAACGTTGCATTTCCGCGCTGATTTTGGCAATATCGTCAGACTGGTTTATGGGTTCATATTCTTTGCTTTTTTTTATGGTTTTAATTTCTCGAGACTTCTCATTGCCATTTTGGGAGGAAGAATTACTATAAGCAATATTGAGACTTCTCTCTTCTAGAGCAGGCTCGTTTTCCTTAGCTTGATCTGATGTTGCTTCCCTAATAATCTCTAAAGGTAATGTTACTAGTGGTTCCACTGTTTGAGACACATTATCTGGAATCTCCGATTTAGTTTGATTTATAACCTTATTTGAGTATTCTGGATTGACTTCCTTGATAATTGTTGAATTCTCTTCAGAAGAAGCTTTGATCAAAGTGGATGTAATTTCTTTTAAAGATGTGTCTTCAATCAGGGAAGATGTATTTGTTATTCCCAAAACCATTAGTGCCCTTTCTCTTGACTTATCTTCAGCTTCTTCTATATTCAGTGCTGAAGCCATTCCTGTAGAGCGAATTACGTCTTCTATTTTAACAGTTGCACGAACAATATACTGTCCATGGCTGATTTGTAGTAATTCGGTTATGAGAGCACCTGTGGGATACAAGCTTCGGAACTGAGCCAAAATCATATAATTACCAATATCAATGTTTGCTGGGATAAAACTGAATTTAGCTAATCTGTTAACTAGCAATTCTTGGTATATCTTTCAATAGAAAGTAAACTATAACAAAGTTATGTACATACGACCTAGAGAATTTGTACACATATCCCTAGCTCTTTTGATTAAGTCTAGGTTCTGATGTGAATAAATTATATAAATAGTCTTAATAATTTATGGCATTTCATAGGCGCATTGTAATATCCTGAATGGCAAGTTATGTTTTGACTGCATAGAGTAGGAGTCAATCAATATAATAAACAGCTTATTCTCGATGCTATACTAATTAGCCAATTGTATTATTCAGAATTCTTTCTCGTGAGTGTGATCTAAATCTATAACAATAAAAAAACAAAGATTAATCCTCACTGCTTACGACATAATACTATGGACTTAGTAATTGCAGGTTCCACATATGGAGTAAAACTACTTGATGAATTAAACATTATTTACAAAAACTGCTTTTCCTAAAGTAATTTTTGGTGTTGCTGGGAATTATTGATACAGAAATTTTTCAAAACTTCCCAAAAATTAGGTAATTTATAGTAACTTGCTAGATAGTACTACAATTAATACTTTCCTCTGCCAAGTAACATTAGTCACTATTTACTATGACTTTCCAAAAGCTAATTGGTAATAATTTTGCATAACTCAAACAACTAAATATATGACCCTGGTTTAATAAGCTTTTCTTTGCTTTCAGCTCACTTCTGCACCCATTAAAACCTGAAATTCTGGAGTTACTATCTCAGGGTATATAGATTCCGGTTTGTTACTTGAAGGTTGAAGTTTGTAGAAGTACATAGCAAAAAACCCAAATTAAACAAAAACAATGACGTTTTGACTACAGGTCGATTCACCGCATGGAATTTTCAATCGCGACACTCCTTGCCAATTTCACAGATTATAAATTGGTAGCTCGTAAACTTTTAGAAAAAAAACTTGGTTGTGAGGATGAAGTAAACTTACAAAAACTGCAAATTTCCCTAGAGGTTCTTGAGCAAATAGGTCTTCTAGCTAAAGAAAGAGGTAAGTATCGACGACTAGAAGAAGAGGAATTAATAGAAGCTAAACTCCGTTGTTCTAGTAAGGGCTTTTGTTTTGCCATTCAAGATTTAGAAGGAGCAGAGGATATTTATATCCGTGAAAGTTACCTAAGTAATGCCTGGAATGGTGATCGTGTATTAGTTAAAATATTAAAGGAAGGTAGCCGTCGTCGTTCTCCGGAAGGAGAAGTTAAACTTATTGTAGAGCGTTCTAACCATACTCTATTAGCTCGCATCAAGCAGGTAGAGGGTGGTTTTCGTGCTGTTCCTCTAGATGATCGCTTATTATTTGAGTTAAAAATTCAAGAAGATAGCATTGATTTATCCAGTTCAATAGATCATCTTGCCCATGTGGAAGTTTTGCGTTACCCTCTAGCCCAATATCCACCTATGGGTAGGGTAGTTCAAATTCTCGGGAGTGATGCAGAAGCTGCTGCTGACATAGATTTAGTTACATGCAAACACGATCTTTCTCGACAATTTTCCGACGCAGTGGAAGCTACAGCTTCTAAGCTACCCAAGAAACTAGTAAAGGCAGACTTAAAAGAACGCCTAGATTTGCGTGAATTATATACTTTTAGCATTTCTAGACCCCAAAGTGATGGGGATATGGTCGAAAATGCTTGGACTTGTGAGGAAACAACAGATGGAAAGCTTCTATTAGTTTGTCATATCGCTGATGTTTCCCATTATGTACAACCAGATGAATTGTTAGATCGGGAAGCGATCAAACGTGGTCGTTCAGTATACTTGGGGGATCTAGTATTACCCATGTTACCAGAGGTATTATGCGAACGCTGCTCGTTGGTTCCTAAGAGGGACTGCCTAGCAATTTCAGTCTTGATTACTATAGATCCTGAATCCCAAGCTGTTCTTAGTTGGGAGATTGAGCCTACAGTTATTAAAGTAGATAAGTTAATCAGTGAAGTAGATGTAGAAGCTGCAATCAAAGATCAGACAACAAAAACAACTAAAAACTCTTCTGAACTAATCAAAAGAATTCAGCAGCTGCAAGATTTTTCTACTTACCTACACCAGCAACATCTCAGCCGTGGTGGTTTGCAGCTAAACTTACCACCCAATCAAAATCCATACTATGATGAGGGGACTTTTGGCTGTGTAATAGAATATGATTCGCCAGTACGCCTACTAATTACAGAATTGGTATTGTTTATTAATCAATTAATTGCAAGTCAATTTAATGCCTTGGGTGTACCTGCAATTTGGAGGGTTCAAGGGTCTCCAGATATAGATGATGTGCAAGAAATGCTCAAACTAGCAATTAATTTAGGGATAGATTTAACTTTAGAACCGGAGATGGATATTCAACCCCTAGATTATCAGCACTTAACTAAAATTTTTGCCGAATCTGCATCAGAACAAGTGCTGACCTATCTTCTGCAAGATACTCTTAAACCATCTTTGTATAATACTACTAAGTCTTCTCACTTTGGTTTAGCATTGCCAGAAGGTTATATACACTTTACTGCACCCTTAAGGCGCTACTCAGATTTATTAATGCAAAGGGTGTTACATATAATTATTAAGAATGGACGTGATCGCCGTAATACAAGGGTTAAAGAACGGGTAAAGCTCTTGGCTTCTTCCTGTCATGGTGAAATAAATTGGAATGTCCTTGCACCAGAATTACAGCAAGAACTACAAGGTGATTTGAATCGGGTAATTACCCAAATCAATGATCGAGAAAAAGAAGTTCAAGAAGCAGAAGCTGATTTAGCTGGTTTACAAAGAGCATCATTGATGAAACAGCGCATCGGTGAGATTTTCAATGGTGTAATTACTGGAGTACAATCATATGGTTTCTTCGTAGAGATTGAAGTTTCTACCCAAGATGTACAAATAACTACAAACGTATCTTTGAGAGTGGAAGGATTAGTTCATGTCAGTTCTCTCAAGGATGACTGGTATGAATATCGTGCTAGACAACAGGCATTGTTTGGCAGAAAAAATCGCGCTTCCTATCGATTAGGTGATCGCGTTGCAGTTCAGGTCAAAAGTGTGGATTACTACCGCCAGCAGATAGATTTAGTTACTGTTGGTATTGATGGCGTTGCTCTGGATGGTGATGGTATTGCTCTGGATGGGAATGATGATGAGAATGAAAGTAATACTTATTTTCCTCAAGATATGGAATCAGATGAGCTGGAGTCATATCTTGAAGATGAATAGCTAATGGATATCTACTGTGGGGAATTATGGGTTAATATAAATGTCAATATGGACGTAAATTACCCATAAAAATAATTCCCCTTAGTACTAATACTTAGGAAAATAGCGAACAACAAAAAGTCAAAAGATTATCAGTCAACGATTCCAATTCCCTAATTATGTCTCAGTATTACAAAGTATTCCTAAAGTTCCAAGTCTTAGCCTTGATTTTATTCCCAGAAAGTTGTTTATGCCATTGAAAATGGCATGCCTGGAAAATTGGCAAGCCTAAAATTTATGATTTAAACTCTATGGCTACAAACCGTTTAATTATAATATTGGTAATTACATTCATACTTACAATTTTGTCACTGCAAAATTGGTTACCAGCTCTACCCCTGGTATTTTTAGGAGTGAAAACTCAACCTCTGCCATTAGCAATATGGATACTTCTTAGTCTTAGTGCTGGCATTTTTACCTCTTGGTTAATCAGTACTTTAAATCAATTTTCTAGTTATTTAATCAGTAAAAAGTCATCGACCTATAACCATGCCAGTCATGAAAAAAAAGTACAGATGTTCCATTTAAAACCAAGACTGGAAGTAGAACTATCAAAGAAGCAAACTCACCAAACCGATTTATAGAGGATGAATGTGATTGGGGTGTGAATGAAAGTGATGATTGGGATTTTAAAGGATCCTCAATAAGACAAAGAGCAAAAGATCATTCTGCAGAAATTCGAAAAGAATATCGGAATGAAGAAAATCTACCTTCATCTAATAGTGTTCATCATTCAAATTCTTCCTATTCCTATGGTCCTGGTGAAGTGAAAAATATCGACTCGGATAAAAAAGAATCAATTTATGATGCTGACTACCGGGTTATAATTCCCCCCCATCAACCACAGACAAATATGCCATTAGCAAATAAAAATGAAGATGAAGATGACTGGAGCTTTTTTGAAGATGAGGAAGATGGGCATAGATAGATAAGCTCTCAAGAGAGATTGCCTTGGATTCTACTTTAACAATACATACAGGCTCATATTTTTCGTACCGTTTGAAACCATTATTCTATTTAACTCCTCATTTTAATGAATTTTTACTAAAGCAAATACTCAATCGTGACTGTATAATTATCAAGAGGATTGCCCGATCACCAGAGAGCACTCGTGCAAACAGGAATTATACTGCAGGATAATTTGAGAAAAGCATAACAACTTCTTAGTTCATCTCAGGCAGCTTATGTAGTTTTACAGTTCAGGACTAGACTATATAGCAAGTATATGATTCAAATTCGGTATAAAGCACTAATGTAGATAATTTATATTAATATATGTTTGCATTAATATATTTAAATTCAAGGTAAATTCTTAAGAAGTCGACTGGTGTGCTTATCACATAATCTGAAATTGCATCTGAAGCGATAAATTATATATGCTTAACAAAAATTATAATTTAGCGTGTTGATTTTTATGCGTAGTATTTTGTAATAAATGGTAAATTCGGCAATTGCAATTTAATATAGCTAAACTAAAACTATTTTTATGAAACAAACCTTACTAACAGATGACCATATACTGAGTATCATTGACAAGACCAAATTTACCTTATTTTAATTAGATAAACGGCTTTGGGTGTTGTTTAATCTTTATTATTAAGCTTTATATCTCCCTAATATCCTGAAGAATTTGAGGTTTCTCAATCAGTTCTTGTGTAACATAGGTAAACAATATCAGGATACAAAACTAGTTGATGAAACATAAAATTGGTAGGTTTAAGATTAGTACTGTGTTTATGAGTATCTGAATATGAATAATTCTAATAGTCAGACGATAGTAAAAGTAAAATGTCTTACGCCCACAGCACAAATACCCAAATATGAACATCCTGGAGACTCTGGTGCAGATTTGGTTGCTATTACTGAACATACTCTAAAACCCATGCAGTGGTTTGCCATATCCACAGGAATATCTGTAGAAGTTCCTCTTGGATATGAGATACAAGTACGGCCTCGTAGTGGTTTAGCTTCAAAAAATGGGATTACAGTGCTTAACACTCCAGGAACTATTGATTCTGGCTATCGAGGGGAAATCAAAGTGATTTTGCTGAATCTTGGTCCTGAAAACTTTAAAATCACTCCAGGTATGAAAATTGCCCAATTAGTTATTGCTCCTGTAGTAAAGGGAATTTTCCAGGAAGTGGATGAGTTGAGTTGGTCTCAGCGTGGTAGTAAAGGCTTTGGTTCTACTGGCATTATTGATGTTGACGGTTGATAAATCTTAGCCAATATGTTTGTTAGGACCCTTAACATATTAGGGATAATCTGCATCATGGATAGGAAGATTTACAAGTGAAGATTCTGAGTGTTTAAATTCTTAATGTAGTTATTAAGTTTAATTTTTTTTGGATGTCATTATTTACTGAATCAGAACATTTATTATTGGATTCATTTGTCACAAATTGTGACACTGATGTTTTTTGTTTATATAACTTGCCGGAAGTGATAAAAGGAGCATTATTTTCTCGCTATAGCCGCAGTAATAAAAGCCTACGCCGTATTCTATTAGATGAATTTATTCTTACAACAGAAGTAAGTTTAGTTGATAAGGAAGATAGAGCTCGTGATTACCTAGTATCAATTAAAAAAGCCGCAGAATTTTATGACCGTGTGTTAATTGGCTATGGAGATGATTCAGTGGCAGAGTTGGGAGGTGCACATATTGCTTGTGAGAATATTAGCAATATTGCTGCCAAGGCTCTAGAAGATAGTCGTTTGGGTATTTCTCCCTTAGAAAAGTCTACTAGGTATGTGCCTTTTAACCGCAAAATTAATGGATATTACCAGTATTATCGAGAACCATCTATTATGGCTTCCAGCTATAGTCAACTGTATGAAAAAACACTAGACAATTTGTTTGATACTTACACCAAATTACTAAATCCTCTAATAGCAAGGTTACGTGGTTGTACAGTACGGGATGATGATACTTCGGAAAGAGCTTACAATAGTGCAATTAATGCAAAAGCCTTAGATTTGTTGCGAGGCTTACTACCCATGGCGACTTTGACTAATGTAGGTCTGTTTGGCAATGGTAGAGCTTTTGAATATTTGCTTGTCAAACTAAATGCTTCTCCTCATGGAGAATTGAAATCTCTTTCTCAACATATGCAACGAGAATTAGATATAGTTATTCCTTCTTTTGTCAAACGTGCCAAAACTGATAAGGGTAATAAATATGCCCAGTATTTGTCTAGAAACCACAAAAATACTGAGTTGCTCACACAAAAACTATTAGGAAATATACAAGTTACGTCTTTCCCTTTGACTACACTTCAGGCAAAACCAATAGTGCAATTAGTAGAGTATGATCCCCAAGCAGAAATTAAGGTGGTAGCAGCTATTCTTTACCCCCACTCCAAATTAAATTTTGAGCAGATGCAAGCCTATGTAGCAGGGTTGGAGGAATCAGAAAGATTGACAATTATTAAAACCTATGTTGGAGAGAGGGAGTCAAGAGTACACCGGCCTGGACGCGCTTTTGAAGAAGTGTACTACACTTTTGATATTTTGGCGGATATTGGTGCTTATCGAGATTTACAAAGGCATCGAATACTCACTCAAGAGCGCCAACGATTCTCTATAAGTCATGGTTACAGCATTCCCCTAGAATTAATAGATACAGATTTGGCTTATCCTTACAAACAATCACTAGAAAGTGCTGCAGAAACTGCAGAGTTAATTGCCAAAGATTTACCTGATGCTTCTGAGTATGTTGTTCCCTTTGCTTATCTGGTACAGTGGCGAATTAAATTGAACTTAAGAGAAGCATATCACTTGATTGAATTACGTAGTAATTGTCAAGGGCATCCATCATATCGAACAATTGCACAGCAAATGTATCAACAAATTCAAGCATGTCATTTTAGCTTAGCCGCCCCTATGAAATTTGTAGACATTAACGATTACACCTTAGAACGTTTACCATCAGAGAAACGCATTGATATTAAGTTGAGACAACAGAATCAGTGAATATATTAATCAGTAATATTTATTTTTCAGTAAACGTATTAATCACATTTTTATATTGAAAGTCTCACAGAAGAAGCTCTAAAGTCTCTAGTTAGAGAAAGTTAATTATGTATTTTTTATATTCAATCAGTTGATATAGCTTTGAGTTTAGAGGCAAGTAAATATGAGTGTTTGTTATGTTCTGGTACAAACTTACAAATGGGGGGATAACTTAAATTGCAGGACTCAATATGAGTTATTTTTTTCTGGGCTAGAGATGTAACATCATCTGGACATAAAAGTAAATCTGCAACATTAGTTTTTGCTCTGGTTGGGATTGATGGGTGAGTTTCTATTCTTAACAAGTGGGTTTTGCTATTATCAGGGAAATTATTTTTTGAATTGTGAAAAACTACTGGGTCCTCTATTCTTCCATATTGTGCAGTATTAATGGTATTAGAGGTGTTGCTTGCTGTACAACGATATCTTTCATATGAGGGTGGGAAATGTGGAATTTCTTCTATTGACTGCTGTTTAGAGTATTCAGTGGTTTTTTCTGAAAAATCATTGACTTCAATCTGATTATCAGAAAATGCCAATAAATGATGTTTTTGCTTCTGGGGTAATTTCGGGGTCTTGTTTAACTTTGATTTTTCTGTTGGTGGTGTTAGTTTTTCAGTAAACTGCCTGCAAATTAAATTTTCAAATTCCAGATTAAAATGACAACAAACTTGTCCTTTCTTATGCCAAATGGCTAATATTTGCCTTACAGATATTGCCTTGTAGCGTCCCTGATACAATGCTTCAATGACTGCTAAATGCAGCCAACTAAGGGGGTATGTATTGTGCCAACAGGCAATTAACTCATCGGTAATATAACCATTTAGGTCAAAACTATAATCAATTAATAAGGTCCTAACTAAATTCTTAGAAGTATTTAAAGTCGCAAACATTATTTTTCTCAATAGTTATATTTGGGCTGTAAGCAATAACTTAATTACTGTGATTAGCAAATAATAGAATATTCAGGCAACTCACCAAGATAGAATTCATACTAAAAATGTAAATGGTTCGTTTAATTAGTGTTACCACACTCTGGCAGTTTGGCTTATATTTTATAGTCACATTATTCTTATTAGCTTGTTCTGTATTAACATGGTCGTATACTGCACTGATTAATAATTAAGAGTAGAAATAATATAATTGGAATTGATTGGCTGCAAACGACCAATAGCAACCAGTGCCTGATATACCATAGCTACTACTTCAGCACGAGTAGCAACCTTATTTGGTTGTAATAATTTTGGGTTAGGAAAACTGACGGCTATCTTCTTTACTGTGGCTGCAGCAACCGCTGCCTGGGCATATTTGGGAATTTTACTATAGTCGGTGTAGCAAAACATAACATCTGGATGGGCTATTGGTAATAATAATCCATCTGCTAAAGAGACAAGAACCTGTAAGCGTTGCAAAGGAGCATGAGGACGGAAAATACAATGGTTATACCCCTGAGGGTTAGTGCAATACGAACCACTAATAAACCCCCCTTGAACAGCCATTTGGATAGCACTGTAAGCCCAAAATGGTTTAGGCACATCTGAAAAATCAACTACTTTACGCTTGGGCTTGGGATTAAATGTCACTGCAATCAAATCTGCGTATTGAGCACGATTCATGGGTTTATCTGGTTGGTATGTGCCATCAATAAAACCACGGGTGAGATTCATGCTAGTTAATCTTCTAATAAATGGTTCTGCCCAGTGCCCTGTTAAGTCGCTGAAAGAGGAGATTTCTATCTCCTCTGGTCTGACTATATAAGGGGAGGGAATTGGCTTTTCCTTCCCCTCCAATACCAGAGCCTGATAAACTAGTGCTGCTAATTCGCCTCGTTTAATATCCCTGAGCAGTTCTAATTTGGAAGTATCTGGGTAATTGGAAATTAACATTTTCTGGGTGGCAATAGCTACTGCGCTGGTGGCATAACTGGGAATTTGTGCGCGATCACTACAAGCTAGTAGAACCTTGGTATTACCACCACTAAGTTTTAAACCATTCACTATGGAAATAATAGCTTGAATTCTAGTTAGATTTTGTCTTGGTCGAAAACTTCCATCCGGGAATCCATAAAGAAAACCCATGCTTGTAGCTTGCGCGATTGCCTGGTTAGCCCAAAAATCTGGTGATATATCAGTAAAATTACTTGTAAAGTTTATTTTAGGAGGTTGGAAAATTTTTGTGATTATGGCTGCATATTGAGCACGACTCATGGGCAAGTCTGGACGGAATGTACCATCAGGAAACCCATTCACTAGACCACGACTTACTAGAGCTTCTATAAAATCTCTTGCCCAGTGTTCCCCAATATCTGAAAAGCTGGTATTAGTAATAGCTATATTTTTCTTGTTTATTGCTACTATGACTATTTCTACTAAACCCTTAATTAGAGATGGATTCAACTGATTTCCTGCTGAAAAAATTCGTCGTGTCGTAAGGTTTTGAATATCAAAATCTTGATTTTGATGAAATATATTGCTTGCCGGGTCTTGACTATTGCCTAAATCAGGAACTCCTCTGGCACTAACAAATAAACCCCCTTGAGAATTTGCTGTCATAAAATTTCGACGTAAAACTGGGCAAGAATTACCAGATACCACCATACTTATTTGGTTAGTGGATAATTTATTATCCATAATTAAAGGGGCAGCAAAACCACTTATGGCAATACCCAAGGCACTATCTTCTAATACGTTTCTCAATATTTCACCTTTGCCATGACCGGTCAATACTATTCCAGAATTGGCATTTTTGACAAACACATTATCTGTAATTAGAGGTTTTGCATGGCCACAAATAAAAATTGCTTCCCGCCCACACTCCCTTAAAGTATTATTACAAACGATAGCATTAGCCGACTCAATCCATATGGCAGAACCTTTAACACCATTATTAGTAACAGTTACCCCAATTAGTTGACCATTCTCCTGAATCAATACGGTAATACTTTGTTTACCAAATAGGGGACTCTTGTAGTTACCACTACCAGTAATGATAATATCTTTCCCTTTAGTCATCTCATGCCCAACTATTATTACATCTTGGGGTATTATCAGAGGGAATCTTTCACCACTATCGATGCTATATATTCCAGGAACAAGCTGAATTATCATAGGTGCTGCTTGTTTTGCCAAAGCTTGGGAAATAGATTTGTAGGGTTTTAAGTGTGAACCTCTGTGATTATCATCCCCTATAATTGGGTTAACGTAGATTGTAGTAACTAGGGTGGAGTTCACCATGGAGTTATGAGTGTTTGGTTCTGAATAATATTGTGAAGTTTTCCCTATTTACAAGGAATTACTACTTTAAGTACATAGTAATAATACTGTTTTAATATGGAGTTCTATATAATTCCTTGTCAGTTTGCTATTTCATACAAAGATTTAATCTAAGTCAGCATTACTAGTGGGAATTATTTCTGTGCGCACGTTTTATTCAATCAATATCATCATGTATAAAGTAGTTTTCTAGCATTAGGACTTTTGGAATAGTTTGATTTAGTATTAGTATTTAGAATGAAAATAGTAAATACAATTAGATTATGCTAGACAAGAGAATTAGATGGAAAACAGAGATAAGTTCCCATGAATAATAAGCATCCCATTATGGGATATGAGTATAATATAGCCAGACTTAAACTTTCTTATGTGACTTGTGTAGAAACTCAAAGTATCTTATCAAGTTTGTGTATATGAATTGATTCATGGTTTAGATAATTATTTTGACTTAAAAAGTTTATACTTTGGTATGTTAGTTGTTGCATTTATTATTGGTACGGGTAAATTATTCTAGCTTTAATTCCATAATACTGAGATAAGATTGATATTACATACAATTTATGATGTAGTTATCAACTAGGAAACACTAAGCAGTAAATGTGTCTAAGAAATCGAAAATATATAGTATAATTTCTCCTTATGCTATGAAGACATTTCATTTGAAGGTATTTTACGGGCATCATCTCAACCGAGAGTACTTTGTCACAGTAAAGAGTAAGGATATTAAAAGTTAAGATTTTATTGATAATTAGTTTTTACTCTCAGTGGTATCTCATCCAAGAAGATAGTTTTATACAATTAAAAAAGCAGATGCAGATATTAGGGTTTCATAAGATAACATATCTGTGTACAGGATCACAAACATATAGTAATTAGTCAATATATACTCCGAATAAATAAATTTTATAATGTTAAAAAAAGAACTAAGACTTATATGAAAATTAGCCTCAATAAGCATTTTAGATTTTATTTGTTGACTTGTTTTTTAGCCTAGCATACACTAATTTCTTATTTCTGAGTGATTATTCTCGCTTATTAAAGCTAGTATATTACGGGAAATTCAGGTCTTTATATATTTGAAAAAATAGATTTAAACAGTTAAGAGTCTTGATTATATTTTCTTTAATGTACTAATATGATCAAAACCTCAAGTGAGCTAAAGACCATTATGTTTTCTATCTCCTAGCACAAAACTGTATGTTTATTAAACTAATAAATAGCTATATTAGGTATGCATACTTGGTTCCTAAAATACCTAAATTATATGAACTAATATTCTCCAATCTAATAATTGGTAATGTATCAACTGTTTCATCTTTAAAGTAATCATCCATAAATTCCCAACTTCCCCTTAATTCAGGTAACAGCAATTATCTAACCCATGATATTCTTATGTTGCTATTTTTTATATTGTCAGTTAAGAGTTATCTTGATTTGATTATTGCTAAATCAGGTATATGGTTAATAGAAATAATAACAATTTCATATACATGTGACTGGCTACTCAAAACCCTAATGTCCAATATTGTAGCTTTCATATTTTTTGTATGGAAAACAAACTTACGGCTTTCAGGAATTTGATTTTGACATGTCCATAGTTACTAGTGATAATAACGATATGGTTAGTTATTAGGGATTTCTAAATATGGATGATAAGTCCTAATATAACTACTCCTCTGCCTTCATTATTGGCAATGGTTAACTACCTTGTTACGCTTGTTATCACCCTGTCTAGTTTTTGTAGGGCTATGGTTACTTCTTCTTCTGTGATAATCAAAGGTGGTAAAAAACGTACCACCTTTGGCCCTGCTGTAACTAATAATAAACCCTCATCCATAGCTGCCATGACAATATTCTCAGCAGATAAAGATACCTTTGAGCATAATTCCATACCAACAATTAAACCCCAACCCCTCACCTCAGTTATATATTGGGGGTATTTAGCTGCAATACTCTGCAAACCTGTTTTTAACTGCACCCCTCTTTCCACTACATTTTCCAAAATATTTTCTCGTTCTAGTGTTTGACAAACACTTAAAGCAACACCACAAACGAAAGGATTACCACCAAAGGTACTAGCATGTTCTCCTGGTTCGAATACATCACAGAACTTTTTCGATATTAATGCCCCGATAGGAATACCACCACCCAGTCCTTTAGCACTGGTAAATATATCTGGCTCCACACCAAGGTTTTCGTAACCCCATAGTTTGCCAGTACGTCCCATTCCTGCTTGCACTTCATCAAAAATCAACAGAATCCCCGTTGTGTCACAAATACGCCGTAGTTTCTGGAAATAAGTGATACTCCCGGGATGTATTCCACCTTCTCCTTGTAAGGGTTCTAAGAGAATAGCAACAACGCGACAATCATCTTTATCTAATTCACTTATTGCTGCTTCTATTGCCCCAATATTATTATATGGAACATAGTGGAAACCTGGAACTAAGGGGTTAAAATTCTTGTGATATTTTGGTTGCCCAGTAGCCGTTATAGTCGCTATGGTCCTACCATGAAAGCTCGCATTAGCAGTGATAATAATTGGGTTGTTAACTTTTAAAACTGTATGAGAATATTTTCGGACTAGTTTAATTGCACTTTCGTTAGCTTCTGCACCAGAGTTACAGAAAAAAACTCGATCACCACAGGAATGCTCTACTAACCACTGAGCTAATTCTCCCTGTTCTCGTATGTAGTAGAGATTAGAAACATGGTGTAGTTTTTGAATTTGTTTGGTTACTGCCTCAATCATTACTGGGTGGGCATGTCCTAAAGTGCAAGTAGCAATTCCTGCAACAAAGTCCAGGTATTCTTTTCCAGTGCTGTCCCAGACTCTGCAACCTAAACTTTTTTCTAAAGCCAAGGGAAAGCGACTATAGGTAGACATTACAGTTTTATCAAAATCATCCATCCCAAAAGGGGTTGGAGTCACATCAACTGATTCAGAAGAATTGATAGTTTTTGGTATAAAAATTTCTCTGTTCACAATTTGACACCTAAAATTTCTTGTTTTAGGACTGTTTAACAGTCTGACATAAATTACTTACAAGCCCCCACTCCCCAGGTTAGATCATCTTGGTCACAATCGTAAATAAAGGAACTGAACATAAGAATAATTCTAAAGAATATGCCAAAATAACGAAACAACAGAGATTTTATGTTTAAGTTTAGGAGTTCTCCACAGTGGATTCCAGATATAATCCAGCAGAAATTGAGAAAAAATGGCAAAAAATATGGGCTGAGAATGGCTTTGATAGGACTTCTATGGATCATCAAAAGCCCAAATTTTATGCCCTTTCCATGTTCCCTTACCCATCAGGTAGCTTGCACATGGGTCATGTCCGCAATTATACGATTACCGATGTAATTGCCCGCCTCAAACGCATGCAAGGTTATCGTGTATTACATCCCATGGGATGGGATGCATTTGGCTTACCTGCAGAAAATGCTGCTATTGATCGTGGAGTACATCCAGCTAAGTGGACTTACCAAAATATTGATCAAATGCGCTCCCAATTAAAGTGTCTAGGTTTATCTATAGACTGGGATATAGAATTAGCTACTTGTTCTGATGATTATTATAAGTGGACACAGTGGATATTCTTGCAGTTTTTTGATGCGGGTTTAGCTTACCAGAAAGAAGCTACTGTAAACTGGGATCCCGTGGATCAAACAGTGCTGGCAAATGAGCAAGTTGATAGTGAGGGACGAGGTTTTCGCTCTGGTGTAAAGGTAGAACGGAAATTGTTAAAACAATGGTTTCTGCAAATTACCCACTATGCAGAGGAATTATTAAATGACCTTGGACAATTGCCGCAATGGCCAGAAAGGGTGAAATTAATGCAAGCTAACTGGATTGGTAAATCTACAGGAGCTTATTTAGAATTTCCTATTATTGGGACGTATCAGAAAATTGGTGTCTACACTACCCGTCCTGATACAGTTTACGGAGTAAGTTATTTGGTACTGGCACCAGAACATCCCTTAATCAAACAAGTAACCACAGAAGAGAGAAAAAGTGTTGTAGAAATTTTTATCCAAGAAGTTATTAATGAAAGTGAACTAGAACGCACCAAAGATGATAAACCTAAGCGAGGTATTCCTACTGGTGGCAAGGCCATTAACCCATTCACAGGTGAAGAAATTCCTATATGGATTGCTGACTATGTAATATATGAGCATGTTACGGGTGCAGTCATGGGTGTACCAGCACATGACACCAGAGATTTTAAGTTTGCCAAAGAACAGAACTTACCAATCAAGGTGGTGATTATCCCTGAAACTGGAGATTTATCAGTAGAGTTGACAGCTGCTTACACCGAACCGGGAATAATAACAAATTCTGATCAATTTGATGGAATGGATTCTGTTCATGGAAAACAGGCAATTATTGAATTTGCTGAAACACAAGGAATTGGAAAGGCAATGGTGCAATATCGTTTGCGTGATTGGCTGATTTCCAGACAAAGGTACTGGGGAACACCTATTCCTATTATTCACTGCCCCAATTGTGGTGCAGTTCCCGTTCCTGATGCTGATTTGCCCGTAAAATTACCAGAGAATGTGGAATTTTCTGGACGCGGTGCTTCACCCCTAGCAAAGTTAGAAAGTTGGGTAAATGTCCCTTGTCCTAGATGTGGCACTCCAGCTAAGCGAGAAAGTGATACTATGGATACTTTTCTTGATTCCTTCTGGTATTTCTTGCGTTATCCTGATGCTCATAATAAACAACAGATATTTGATTCTGGGAAGATAAATGATTGGTTACCAGTGGACCAATATGTAGGAGGAATTGAACACGCAATTTTGCATTTGTTGTATTCTCGCTTTCTTACTAAATTCTTACGAGATAGAGGTCTATTTAGCTTTAATGAACCTTTTAAGTGCCTATTAACCCAAGGAATGGTAAAGGGTTTAACCTATGTGAACCCTAATAAGTCTGGTAAAGATAAGTGGGTCTCTTCTTCAGAAGTTAATCCAGAATATCCTTGTGATCCTGAAACGGGAGAAGAATTAATAGAACTTTATACTACTATGTCCAAATCTAAAGGTAATGGTGTTGCACCGGAAGATGTTATTGCCAAATATGGTGCAGATACAACACGAATGTTTGTTCTGTTTAAAGCACCACCAGAAAAGGACCTTGAATGGAGTGAAGCAGACGTAGAAGGGCAATTCCGATTTTTAAACCGTTTATGGCGATTGGTCACAGATTTCATCTGTACACAAAACGGTATAAATACTGTGACGACAAAAGAAATTAGTCAAATGGAAAAAGAATTGCATCGGACAATTCATACTTCTATAAAAGAGATTAGTAAGGATCTGGAGGGTAGTTATCAATTCAATACTGCTATTTCCGAACTGATGAAGTTAAGTAATGCTATCACTGATGCCAAGTGTAAAGATTCAGCTGTTTATGCAGAAGGAATTCGCAGTTTGGTATTATTATCAGCACCCTTTGCACCCCATATAACTGAAGAGTTGTGGCACTTGCTGGGTAACAGCGACTCTGTCCATTCTTCTACTTGGGCCAAATACAAAGCAGAGGCTTTAGTTGCTGATCAAATACCCCTGGTAATTCAAATTATGGGTAAAACTCGTGGTGTAATCAAAGTACCAGCAGATTTGGATAAAATAGCCTTAGAGAAATATGCCCGAGAGTCAGAACTTGCCCAACGTTATATCAAAGACAGGGAAATCAAGAAGGTGGTTGTTGTTCCTGGTAAGTTAGTCAACTTCGTTGTTGGATAAAATGTTAGTACTATCTCAATATGATTTACAACTATATCTATCAACGCTATTTATTCATTAGTAAGTTTCAGTGTGAAACTAACTATTTTCTATTCATCAATTTACAAACAACACAAAAAAGCACTTGAGGCATTTCTAGCTCCAAGCACTTCCCAGTAAAAAATAATACCAATCACTCGTTTGGTGCAACATTAGAAATCCGCAATACTTAAGGGTTTTGGGGTACTACGAAAATAATTCGTGACAAACAGATTATGAAATGGTATCACTCCTTGCACAAAGTAAGAATATCGTTTTTGTAATAATTAGGGGAATCTTATGAGTGACAGTTTATCAACTGACCCTTGTGTAACCTAGTAGATCAGGATTTGTGAACTAGGTTAAAAACCCTACAAGCATTGCTTTTAGTTACTGTTTTAGTCTAAAAAAAATATAAGTGGTGTTGTGTTAGGGGATAATGGAGTAATTTTGATGAGGGGAAGAAAAAAATTAAAACAAGAACGAAAAAATAAATATATTTAAAATAAATATTAATATACTTATTATTAACCAGTATTACATAATCCAACTGTAGAATTTGAAATTATTCAAACGTGAATATGACAATTTTTTTCTATCTTAATTAGTATCTATATTCTAAAATATATATCTATTAGTATATTAAATTGGCAAATGTCGCTTACTCCAAAAATAACATAAGGCAAGGGTTTCCTGATTTTTTGTTTTTAACTCTGATAATTTTTATTGGGCTTAATAAAAAAATAAGATATTATTTCAATAATCTATAATACCCTATATTGATAATTTTATATTCCTTAAATTAATTGGTAAAGCTAAAATATAAGGTATAAAATGTTGGTGAGTAAAATTTTGAATTTATTTTGAAATATATTGAATATTAAGTTGATGTTATTTAATAGTTATATAATATTCATATATAATAGTTGTAGAAAATCAAATGGTAGATAAAAATTTGAAGTATATAATATCAAAGAATCATTGTTAAAATATTTGCATAGGCTTTTTCCATAATCAATATTTGTATTGAATACAAATTTCTGATTATCTGTGAAAAGTGATGAATGTTATCAACAATGGCTCGAAGGTTTATTAATATAAGTATAACTTTTGTTTTATTTGATATTAGTTTGGTATTAAAATACCATCGTGTGGTCATTCTCATATGAGTTAATAGTTCTATATTCTTCTAATTTGCTAACAGATATGTTAACCAGAAAATAAATTACATAGTCACTCATAAGCATATTAATGAAAATACTAACACAGATAGTATTGAGTCAAGTGAGCTTAGAACTTATACAGTAAAGTATCATTAAATTGAAAATTATAATAATAAGTTAAATAGTTGAGGAAAACCAAAACTAAGATTGGTGAAGTGGATATATTTAAGATATATTTGAGGTATATGAATGATTATAGAAATTAATATTATTAAAGGATAATAGTAACTATTGTAAATGTTAGGTTAAATTTAACTCAATAATAGTGGTATTTTAATAAGTCTAGAGTAGAGATAAAATTTGATAATAATTTAGCTATAAAAGTTTTATTTAAGTTTAGGAGTAACTTAAATAAAAACAAGTAAACCTTATATTAAGTTAGAAGTATTTTTAATGAATTTTCAATTTCTTCTTATCAATCGGGATTTATAAAATTTAGGGTATATAATTAACTTTTTGCTTAAGTCATCAAGATAAGTTTTACTGTTTTATATTTATCTATTTTTAATAAATTAATACAAAAAATGCATTTTTTAACCTTTCCTCTGAAAAAGAGAAATTAAAGCTGCACCAAAAATTAATCCTGCTCCATCCATCCAGTAAGAAGGACTATAAGGATTAACACCACCAGCAATATCTAAACTACCAACACTATAAAATATTTGTTGAATAAACCACCAAAACATATAGATAAATGCTGGAATTTCTACGGGAATAAAAATAATTACTAGAGGTAAAACAGAATATATTTTTACATTGGGAAACTTGAATATATATGCTCCTAAAATTGCTGCAACTGGGCCATTACTACCAACTAAAGGTATTGTTAAACTTGGCTCAGCAACAACTTGTATGATTCCTGTAATCAAGCAGGCACTAAAGTAAAGTAAAATAAAGTGACTACAGCCAATAATTTTTTCTATAGTACGACCAAAAACCCACAAAAAAATCAAGTTACCAAGAATTTGACTAAAGCTACTATGTAAAAATACAGCAGTTAATAATGATAAAAAGCTGGTAAAAATTATTATCATTGCTGCTAAGTTCCCTTCCATAAGTTCCAAGAAACTTGTACTAATTTTTGCTGGTAATAATCCAAAATTATAAACGAAAGCAGTTAAGTTATTTCCTGGTTCTAATGTTATTTCCAACATAAATATAGCTAAATTTAATATAATTAATCCGTAGACAACTATTGGCTTTCTACTACCGAAAAAGAAAACATTATCACTAATAGGAATCATAAATTTATTTGGAGATGCTTTACCCTGGTCTTATATAAATTAATAAAACTTATAAAACTATTGATTTAATATAACTATATTCATTTCACTACATATTTAATGATATCGACTATTCTTTCAGGTATAAGTTAGAGAAAACAACCTCCTCACGAACAAATTAGGGTGCTATTAAGAATAAAATGGTATTGATTGTAACCTACTCAGATAATCAAAATATTGCTTACATTTAAACCCCAGCGAAATTGCTCTGAGTAAAAAAATGCTAATTATCTTTACATGAGAAACCCTGCTCACAAACAATGGAGTAATATAATTATTTCTAATAAGGTAAGGATTAAGTTAGTATACTCTTGATAAGAGTAGTAACTAATAGGTTATCATAGGTCTAGAAAAAGACCTACTTCTGTAACTCAATAGTAGAATATTAATATATTCAATAATATAGCAATTGGTAAATGCAGTTATTGAGTATAGAAAAGCTGTCAACTAATTAATAATCAAGTTAATATAACTAAAAAAATGATAAACTCTATTTAGAACAAGACCTATACGGTAAAAAATTTTCAAGAATACTATTGTTAGATATACAAAAAAATAGAGGATAAATTACAAAAATTAATAGAGCAGAGTGATATATGAGAACTATAGCTAAAATGGCCAGATATATGGGATAATCCAGAATGAGAGTTAGACAATTAGTTCAACTCAATAGAGTGAAATCAAACTAGATAAAATTCAATTTTATTCAAAAGATCGATGTAACTATTAGAATATAAAAGTAATAATTGTTGTATTTACATTTCCTATAGTACACTGCAAATAATAAGATAATAAGTAAATACAATAGATATAAATAGTTACTTTCATGTTTGTTATGATACAGGGAGTAGAATTTTATTTCTAAGTATTTAGAATTTTTCTGGACAAGCTATTTAATGAAATTTCTTCAAAGCTTTAAAATTTATTAGATCATAAGTTTTAAAGCTTTTTATCACTGCGATCCATCTTATGATTTAGACTAGTTTCTAGCACCGCAATTATATTCAGATGAACTTATTCTGATGAGAAATTCTATTGCTGCCATAATTTTGGTAACAAATTAAAATATTACAGGGATTATAAGGTGGGACTTATGACTTCCGTAAATATTTTCTCAGCTTGAGTAAAATTGGATTTTTTTAGTTTATATTCAAGAAATTGATTGAGCGTAATCAATTTAATTTAAATAGTTTCATAATTATATCAACATATATATAATGTTATATATGCAAGTAATTATCCATATATAACATTATATATATGTTGATATAACCACAATGCTATATATTTCATTTACATTATTGTTGACAATAACTATATCAGGTAACAATGGGTTTCCAAATTGGGTTCTAATTTTTGTTTAAAGAAGTTTTAACTTGCTCTCCATGATATGTAAAACCTGCTGGTTTCAGTTCACCTTCTTTAATTGTCCAACATTGATCTGTAATCGCTAATATATCTTCAGGATTGTGAGTTACAACTAGCAAAGTCCAATCTTTTTTTAGCCTTGCTAATAAACTTACCAATTGCTTACGAATTGACCAATCCAAACCTGCTGTTGGCTCATCTAAAAGCAATAAATAGGGTTGGCGAATCAATTGTACTGCTAAAGCCAAACATCTTTGCTGACCTCCACTCAAATGATGGGGGGGTGTACTTAGGGGCAAATGATCTAGTCTCACTTCACTCAAGACTTTATTTACTCTTTCTATATCTAATTCTGGATGTCCTAAACGCAATTCTTCTAGGATTGAAGCACCACAAAAATGCCGTTCCGGAAACTGAAATACTAACCCTGCTAACTGATTGAGTTGTCCTGATACTAGTTTTTGTTCTCGCCAAAAAATTTCCCCTGATACTGGTTGTATTAATCCAGACAAAATTTCCAGTAATGTACTTTTACCAGACCCACTTGGCCCAATAATTAAACCTAATTTTTGGGGTGGTAATTCTAAATTAATAGATTTGAGAATTGGTGTAGGGCAAGCTGTAGGGTGGTATATTAAGTCTCTAAGATAAAGCATTTTTTTAAGATTGAAGTGCAAATTCAGTAACTTACTACTAGTAAAGCAAAAAGGAAGGAATTAAATAAATTAGAAAACACTTTATATTTTTTTGTCCGGGTTAATATTCGCTTACATTAACAATTAGACCCTGAATTATTGAAGTGGAAATTATCATAATTTTTTCTATTAATTTTTTATAGTAATGTACCAAACAAAATAATATTTACCTGGAGAAAAATATTATTTAAACATGCATTTATCATATCTTAGAATAATAGTAATATACTACTTCAATCTTACTTATACTCGGTTAAGATTTGATAAGATATACTTGTCTTAAGACGTTTGGATATAATGAGTTTACATATCTAAGACTTATGGCTTTTATATTTTTTTTCTCCGATTACTTACTTAATTTGCAATTTTATTCAACTTTAGTTTTTTATATCTAGCTATATACTCATTTCTTACACTATTACTCTAACTGAAAAGTAATAATACACAAATTTTTAAAGCCCTTAATATAGACGTAAAATTTATTTCCAGATTTCCCTTATATAATGAGCTACGTATAGTAGCTTTTGCTCATTTTCTATAAAGATAATTAATACTACTTGTGCAGGATAAGAGACTTAAGATAACTCCTAGAACTTTGAACATGTGCACTAATTAATATTATGATCTATAGGGAAAGCTGAAGGAATAATTAGTAAGGAGACTAAGGTAAATTTGGTTCAGAAATTATATAAAAGTAATTTTTACATTGGAATCTAACATTTGCATGTGTAGAACAGGGTATTCAGTAATTTGGGGAAGAACTTTAATATTCCGAACACAGGTAAGGTGTAAAACATTAATTCTTTTAGTTAATTAATTACCCACTTTGCTTTGGCTTCGCTTAAAGAATGCCAAGTATTAATTGGTATGGTTGAGTTAAGCTAGCATTTTAAAAATGACCAAGAGATTCTGTAATAAAAGGAACAAAATTTTGATGTTTTTTATTTCTCTATCATGTCTTCTCTTTTACATTCTTCAAAACACTGGGGATTGTATCAACTATACGTGAAACAATTATTTCTGGGGTTTCTTCTTGGTGCAGTTTGATTCGTAAATCAGCACGATTGTAGAGACTTTCTCGTTGTTTTAGAAGGGATTGTAATTTTTCTTGGTAATCTGGACCCTGTAATAATGGTCTACTATTATCATTTAATAGTCTTTTATACAGTAATTCTAGTGGCATATCTAACCAGATAATCAAACCATGGTGGAGATAACTCCAATTTATAGATTTCATAACGACCCCCCCACCAGTGGCAATAGTTAACTTAGTATAAGCACATACTTCCGAGAGAGTTTTGCTTTCTAGTTGGCGAAAAGTACTCTCACCTTCTTCCATAAAGATTTTTTTAATGGACTTGCCAGCGATCTTAATAATAACTTCATCTATATCCAAGAAGCTATAACCCAGATATTGAGCCAACAATTTTCCTACTGTTGTTTTTCCTGTACCCATCATACCAATAAGGTAAATGTTAATACCTTGTAAACTATTAATCACCAATCGTCCTACCCCAGGTAAATTTATATTCTAATTAACTCACTTCTAAATCTACCATTCAGAGTTCTCATTCAGTAAATAGTCTTGTAATTGCCTGTAAAACACTCTAATTTAATTATTCTGAACTGTTTACGAATATTCTTTCATTTGAGCTTCTCCTTATGTATTCCTATTAGGATTATAGGGCAATGTGGAAATGTTGCAATATATAGTCAAGACTTATATTTGAATGGTAAAAAAAATGAAAATGTAAATAGTTTGTTACTGGTTACATTGTAGAATATTTCCTATAAAGGACGATACTATCAGATAATATAGGGTAATATTCTGAAGTTTCATTCTTATAAGTAGAGTTATATAATACCCCATAGAATTAACTCTATAATTGTAGTTAAAAATTTTATTATGAAAGTAATAGGAGATAAAAATTTTGTTACTAAATAGAAAGAAATAATACTAAAAATCGCTAACTAGTAAGCAAACATTAAATCAATAACAACTAATACAAACAATAAGTTGTCTTATTCAATAAGACAACTTATAATACACTATTATGAATTTATATCTTTTTTGTAGATAATAAATAGGTTTCAGATTGATATGATGATCCTGTTTGCGCCATCCTATCGCAATATTTTTATTGATTGGGCAATTAATTTGTACATGAGAATATTTACAGCACTAAATTGATTTTAAATTAACTTTTATAATTAGTGATACTTGACAAGCTCCTATATTTCTTATCTCTAATAATATTATTTTTTCTATATGCCTGAATTACGTTCAATCAAAATGAAAAAGAAATAACAATTAATTCTCATATTTTTTTATACAATATGGTGGTGATGATTGGTTTTGGTTTTGCAGTAACTCATATTCATTTCAGAGTATATTTATTTTGCATAAAGGTAATATTAGTCTTTCTGTATGTTGTGTATTACTTAAAGTGAGTAATAAAAATTAATTCAAAGTTGTGTGCAGAATTTCTTGGTGTATGAGGGCCCTCTTAGCTAAGGAGGAAACTTCTTTTGAAGATAAAGACTTGCCTTCGGTCAAGTATCTTACCCAAGTTTGACAAATAAATTTGGGATCACTTGGTAAAGCAGCTAAATCCCAACCTGGGATTCCTAACTCTTCAATTAACATATTTATTTTGAGATCGTAACTGAGAGCAAAACATCGACATCCTTCACTTATTCCCATAATTAGACTGTGTAAGCGCATTCCAATTACCATATCCACATAACGGAATACACCCTTAAGTAATTGAGGATCTTCCATTGAAATAATCTGGCTGTTATTCTGAAGTGCTGAGTCTAAAACTTGAGCAACCATTAGATCGTAAGATGGTTGAAACGGTAGTACAATAATAAAACTCCCTGTTACCTGTTGAAATTCTACCAGGGCTTGAATTAGCTTGTCTAGGCGAGCTTTTGTAAGAAGGGAGTGACTACGTAAAGCTATTGCTATTCTTGGGGTGTGTAATTTTTCTAATTCTGGGATAGGCTTACTAGCCAATGCCCAAACAGGGTCTGGGGCAAGAGTATAGGGAATCCGCCATTCTGATAGCAGAGCTGCAGAATTGTGATCACGAACACTAACTTGACTGCAACCAGCAAAGCATCGCTTTGCTAACCAATAAGTCGAACGATGCTTAATAGGGCCAATTCCTTGCCCCCAGGCAATTGTTATCAACCCCATTTTCTGAGCTGTCATCATTATCATCCCATAATAAAATGGGTTTAAATAACCAGTTGTATCTTGAATTAGACTTCCCCCTCCCCAGATTAAAGCATCAGAGGAAGTCAATGCCTTACCTATAGAGGTAAGCTGCATTCGCTCTACTGAAGACACACCATAAAGTTCTTGAGTGATTTGGCAGTTCCCGGAAAGTATAATGGGTTTTACAGATGATGGTAGCATTTGCAGAAGGGTTGCTAATAAAGCCTCATCACCACCATTTCCTTTGCCATAATATCCAGACAATAACACCTGCATAGCCGCCATTTGAAGTATTCCAATTATTTACTAATCTTAATTCAGTAATAATATCTGCTATTTCCATTATTTGTAATGATATGGGGCAGCAATACTGAAACTATTTAGACGTTAGAAAAAATACCAGGTCAAGTTAGTAAGCAAACAGTAGTAAGTATAGGCTTTGAGTAGAAATTTAGCCAAAAATACCTACTATTAAGCGATGCTATAATTAAGCAGGATATTCCTTAAAAATAATCTTGTGTCAGGGATAATACAAGGGCCATTTATACAACCCTCATATTAGATTTTTTGGTATTTATTGGTATTCAGTCGTACTTCAAACATTACTTGAAATATAATTTGTCAGTAATTTATTTAATATTGACTGTGGTCAAGTACATTAGGACATTTTCAGAATATAAGGTATTTTAGAATGTCCTTTGTATAAAGTTATGGTATTACTAAAATAAGAATTTAATCCTAATAGAAACCCTAGTATAAAACTTGTTGGGGTTTTTATAGGTTTGAGTTCTTCATGATTCATGTAGTTTAACTTCCAATTTCTAAACTAGTAAAATCCAGGACAATGTATGGTTAGATTTTCCTCAGAAAAGATTAAAATATACTTACTTACAGTCATTTGATGGCACCATATAAAATGTTTGGTTAAGACAAATTCAGTAAAGGCTTATGATTAAGAAGCACAATAATTCTTAAGACTTAGTAATGGGTGCCCATGATCATATTCTAAATTCTGTTGAGTCAGTACATACAGTACGAATAAATGTCTGTACATGGGTAAAACATTATCATGATCGAATTAGGAAAGTTTGTCATAATTAAATCAGAGGATTTATGAATTATTTAATGAATATAGCTAATAAGTAAAGGGATTTTCATGTAGATTTTCATGCAATAGAATTATACAATAAACTCCATAAATAAATAGTAACAGCAAATCTCAACTATAACTCTGAAATATTCCTCAGCAGTTTTATTGTACTGATCGAGAAGCACATCGCACTTAAAAAAAATCAAAAAGTAATAACTAAAAATTATGCATGCTCTTTCAATTTTTACCTGGATTATTCATATCTCGAGTGTTATTGAGTGGATTATCGCCATTTGGTTAATTTGGGAATATGGTAAAGGGATAAACAACAATAACTGGTGGATATTATCTTTTGCAATGTTACCAGCATTAATTAGTGCTATGTGTGCTTGTACTTGGCACTATTTTGATAATTCCCCATCCTTGGAGTGGCTAGTTACTCTCCAAGCTACCACCACATTACTTGGTAATTGCACATTGTGGGGAGCAGCTTTTCGGATTTGGTATTCTAGCCGGACAGAAACTACAGAGTAAGAAGCATCCCAAAATATTAATTAAATCAGGGACTCTTTGTAAAGCAACAGCTAAAATATATAAAAATTAGGTATTGCTTTTGCCCCTAGCTTCTAATTCTTTTACTACTTAATTAAAGTATAATAATGATATCTAAAGATAACCTATTTGCCATTTCTTTATTCCCCTACCTAGGTTTTTTATGGTTTATTAGTAGAGTTCCCCAAATGCCGCGTTTAGCTCTTTATGGGTTTTACGGCACTCTTTTGTTTGTAGGTATTACCATTCCTGCAGGAATTTATGCCAAAATAACTTATGGTAAGTCCCTAGCAAATCTGGATTGGCTACATGGAGGGGCAGAAGTTTTTCTAACACTTGCTAATATCCTGATTGTTTTAGGTTTCCATCAAGCAGTAAAACAATTAAGGGAAAAAGATTAAGGGATAAAGGATCGTAGAATTTTCCTCATTTCTTTTTCCTTCTTCAGAAAAAATTAAGGATTATTTAAATGGAAGTCATTCCAGCTATTGATTTACTTGAGGGGCGTTGTGTAAGACTTTACCAGGGCAATTATGAGCAATCACAGATTTTTAGTGAAAATCCCGTAGAATTTGCTCAAAAATGGGAAGCTCAAGGTGTTACAAGGCTACATATAGTCGATTTAGACGGGGCCAAGGCTGGCAGGGTTGTCAACTTAGAAGCAATCACTGCTATTATTGAAGCTATATCTATACCTGTAGAGGTGGGTGGTGGATTAAGATCACGAAATAGCGTGAAACAATTATTAAATTTAGGAGTGCAATGGGTCATACTAGGAACTATTGCTGTTGAGCAGCCACAACTAGTAGAGGAACTCTGTCAGCAATTCCCTGGACAAATTATTACTGGTATTGATGCTCGGGATGGGAAAGTGGCTACCCATGGTTGGTTGGAAACATCAGAATTACTAGCTACCCAACTGGCAGTCAAAATGCAGGGATATGGAGCTGCAGGAGTTATTTACACTGATATTTATCGTGATGGGACTCTTTCTGGTCCAAATTTGGATGCTTTGCGAGAAATATCTGAAGTAATTGATATCCCAGTTATTGCTTCTGGTGGTATCAGCTCTATCACAGATTTACTCAGCTTACTAGCCTTAGAACACCAGGGAGTAATAGGAGCAATCATCGGTCGTGCTTTATATAATGGTAATATTTGCCTTGCAAAAGCCTTAAGAGCAGTTGGCCCAGGACGCATACAAGATATTCCACTAGACTTGGGTTCTTCTTATTTTGCCTGATACAGAAAGTTTGGATTAAGCAATCAATCAGAACACATTCTAATTCCATCACATTTTTCGGATACTATTACTTCACCTTAGGAGAAAATATTTTATATGCACACGTAGAAAGTAACGCAGAAATGACAGTATTCAAATTAAATCTACTGTATATTGAATATGTTTTGTTTTAATAGTTCAATTATTGCGGTAAACCTGTAAATTTTCTCACTGTGCTTTGTCTAAAAAGTGAGGAGTATAGGAAAAATACTAAAATAAGTATTAACTATCACTTGATTATACTACTAGTCTTCTAGTTGCTACAAGCAGAATCATTTATATAAGCTCTACCCCTTAACAAGTTTCTATAAGCAAAGCTATTATGCACTGGTTGAAACCCCTAGCTGGAAAGCATGTAGAGTAAGTCCTTATATATGAGGTTAGTTTTATTTAAGTGAGGGGTAAATGCAAACATTCCCTAATTGGTCTTTTCTATACTCCGGAACCCACACAAAAATTGCTTAAATTTATTGTTTATACTTAATAATGGACACCACTGAATTTGAGGGTCGTACTGAATTAACTTCAATTACTAGATTTTAACCCGAATTATAGTGGGTCCTCTTATTACCTTATTATTTCATTATCCTGGTCTGCTAACATCATGGAATGCCCTAATGTGTAATCTTATTAGGGCATTCCATAATAATTTTTTATGTATATATCGGTTTATTTTTTCAATCAATATTATTAAAGGTCACTAATTCTAAACTAAAGAACTTTACCGTCTAATAATTCTATTATTCATATTAGCTACCTTTGATTGAATTACCCATGCTATATTTCGTATGATCTTTACCAAAATTACTATACCCTAATATTTTCTCGTCCTTGCCAATAATTTCATTATGATTCTACTCATAATTGCTCAATTTATGATTTTTCAATTGTTTAAATTATAATCTGGTGGTTACTGAATTAAAAACGGATATCATTACCTTTACAGTAAAAGTTTGCCATAAATATTGCCCAATAATTATTCCTCACTTATTTCCTAGATCAATTTTTATAAAAACAAGCTGAATTTTTAAGCAATTTTCTCTAGGGAGTTTATATCTACCAAATAGTCTAGGTCAACAAAAATTCCCAGTATTTTTCCCATTCGCATTTACATCATTACAGGTTTTATCATTGCCATATTACCTGATAGATTTAGAAATTAATAAGCATAAACATTAAGAGTAGTTTTCTGATCAACTTATACCGCATGTACAGAAACTACTAATCTAAGAATTTTTTATAAAAAATATTTAGTGAACTTGATAATTCATTGCCTTGTATTTCTACTAAGCGAATCATAGTTATTAAAATTACTAATGCCTATTTATATGCTATAGTTAATATCTAGGAAACCCAGATATTAATATCTTAAATAGTAGTACAATTATTTAAGGAGATTTCAAGGATAATAGATATCCTATTTTAATAACTTGATAGTAGAATATTAAAGTGGTTAAGAAGCAGAATAATAGAAATATAAAAAATGTATAGAATCAAGATAATAAAATGCAACACATATATTTGCATTTGCAGATCATTTATTAAAGCATAAACATCGTAGGATTAAAAATAATGTTCAAACTATTCAAGTTAAATTTCTGTGGTTATTGATAACTTATATAAGTAATAACAGTTATCCTGTCAAGATATTCCTTCTGGGGACAAGTTCTTAAGTGAGTTGAGGAATCTCAAAAAGTACCCTGGCCTAATAACTAAAATCTGGCTTTATAAATAGTCTTCTGCACCCCAAAGAGTTTAAATAAATAATAATTCTATGTTTGATATGGAATTTTAACTATCATTTATAGAAGATCTCTATTCTAAATTAAGAGACAAATATTAAGTATTTTTAATAGGTACATTTCTATGAAAGTCATTCGTCTTAGTGCTCTCTCGGACAATTATATTTTTTTGTTGTATGCAAGAGAACAAAATATTGCTGCAGTAATTGATCCGGCCCAAGCAGAACCAGTATTGAAGCAACTTGATTGCCTATCAGCAGAACTAGTGGCAATTTTTAATACTCACCATCACTATGACCATGTAGGAGCAAATCTAAATCTAATGCAAAGAAATCCTGAGGTGAAGGTATATGGTTGCGCTGAGGATAGGGGTAGAATACCAGGACAAAATGTATTTTTACAATCAGATGATTACATAGATTTTGCAGGTAGAACAGGGAAAGTAATTTTTGTTCCCGGTCATACACATGCTCATATTGCCTACTATTTTCCCCCAGAAGGACTAGAAGGAACTGGAGAATTGTTTTGTGGAGATACCTTATTTGCAGGAGGTTGTGGACGAATTTTTGAAGGTACACCAAGGCAGATGGTAGATTCTCTAAATAAACTGGCTGCTTTACCAGATAATACGCGGGTATGGTGTGCCCATGAATACACACTAAAAAATCTTCAGTTTGCCTTGACTGTAGATCGAGATAATAGCGAATTACAAAAGCGTTATATACAAGTTCAAAATGCTTGCAAGCAGGGTAAAGGAACAATACCATCAATGCTGGGTGTGGAAAAACTTACTAACCCTTTTTTGCGCTATTCCCAACCTGCCTTACAACTAGCTACAAAAAGCCAAGATGCTGTGCAAACTTTTGCTTGTTTACGAAGGATGAGAGATCAATTCTAATCAGCCTTTTTAGAAACTATACTTTTTCATAGTTAAACTCTGATAAGAACTTAGTAGTGGAAAAAAATATCCTATCAAATTGATATCTTACTCTAAGAAGTACATGACAATTTGATGTTACTATATGCTAGTTGTATTAATAACAAGATTATAAAAATAAATTAATAAATTATTTCTCATTTATCTTAAAGTAATTTCATTTTATATCTTTGCTTTTGGTATAAAATATGATTCTTGAGTAGATTTGAGTATTTTTTTTCTTCATAATATAACCTAGATTATAAGAGTTTAAGGCCAGGTAATAAATAATTGATTACTTAATCGTAGGTATTCTTGAAGAGTATGCTTTATAATGGAGTTGTTCAAATCTAATAAAAGATAAAGTGCATTAAGAATTTCTTCAATAGACTAAATAATATATGGATTTTGATTTATCCATTTTAATCTCTAGTCTATTTTGAATGAGTTTTATTTAAACAATAAAATTCGGTCTAAAAAACATTTTTATAGTTCTACTATGATTATATAGATACTAACTGTATTAATTCGTTGAGATTATTTTCGGGATACGAGAAGATTCTTTTGGCAGTTTGCAGACAAAAGAATCTTATTGACAAAACTGGGATGATTATAAATACTAAGCATATATTTAAATAAAGATGACTAATAAGTGTAATAAATTAATATAAGCAGAGAAAGCTTTTGAAACTTT
This sequence comes from Richelia intracellularis HH01, assembly GCF_000350105.1. Lineage (GTDB taxonomy): Bacteria > Cyanobacteriota > Cyanobacteriia > Cyanobacteriales > Nostocaceae > Richelia > Richelia intracellularis. The sequence continues at coordinate 12,250 of NZ_CAIY01000067.1, read as the reverse complement.
GAGTAATAACTTTATTTTATATTCCAGAAGTATTTTGGAATAGTATTTACAGCTAGGTTAAATATTTTATAAGACTAACTATTTTATATTCACTTATACTGCAAGTATTACCAAATATTAAATTTAAGATTTTCTTATAAACTATATCTGAGCTCATCAATAGATTTATCAATACAAATAAGTTTAAGATTTTCTATAAGTCAAAATATAATTATATTAATAATATGATTTAAATAGCATAATTTTTAGAAAAATAAACATAAAATCTATAATGTCATTCTACTAAAAATCTGATTTTATAATTCTATTAGCTTCATAGGCTCAGTTTTCTTATTATAAACTGAGCCTCACTTCATAATATGGTGTGATTATAGCAGAAATATTTTTAGAACCTATATAACCTTGACTTAAAACATAGACTTCTCTCCTCTTATTTTAATTTAATACCTCTGGTCTTTTATTTTTTATGGAGGATGGGGAAATTATTATCTTTTTTCAGTCTTTCAATCTGAATACTATTAAAACTAATTTGCTCGTATTTAGTTAGGGCAATATAACTTTTTTCAAAACTTTTTACTTGATTTATATATGTTAAAAACTATACCTTATTAATTTTATCTATTACTATTAAATCTTTGCAAGTATGATTTTGATTATTTTATTGAGAGTTTCATTTGTATTTTTCTGGGTCTTCAGAGCTTTAAAACATAATGTTTAAGTATATCAATTATCACTTTACTACTTCTAATAAGATTTTATAATGGGCTTTTTATATAGTTGAATTCATGCTCAGTTTATATGATTTTACCTAAACTACCTTATATTTATATATCTATTAGTAGGCTTATATAGTCCATATTAAACAAGATAAATTCCGTCAATTAATAATATAATAATTGACGGAATTTATAGACTCAGCTTTATGTCCTAATACAAAAATATTTTGGGGGAGTATAGGAAGTATTGGTTACTCATAGATAGTCAAAAAATATTACATATCGAAATATATAGTTATGTTTTCAATTAAATAATCTCTCTTATCGACAACTCTTAGTTAAAATCCCCTTTAACATTTAGCATTATCCTCATCTATTGACTAACTATATTTACAGCTTCATTAATTAATTACTATTGTGTCCGCAAGACTGTATTTTATGGCTATAGAACAAGGTTTAAGGTGGCATTAATAAATAGTATTGATGGTAATATAACCCCTTATAACCTAATTATAAAATTCTTAAAACTCTATATAATATAACTCTCTAATATGAGCTATAGAACCTCTCATGCTTTTTTATGAAAGTATCTCATGGCCATGAAAAGAGGTTTTGATGTGATATTGTATTGGATGAAAAAAGACTGCGGTATTTACTAAGTATTAGAGGTTTGGTTACTTTACTTTTATATAATCAAGTAGGAATTTATATTATTACAATAATATATTCTACAAGTAGAAAAATTAAGAGATAAATAATTTTCATTAACTATAAATTCAAGCTGTCAGTAATATCCGAACACAATCAAATAGTTTTACATTTAATAAATGATATCAATATGGCCTAGAATCATTGGTTTACTTGGTAATTGAGCTAATCCAAAGTTTTTGGGTAAATTAAAGGAGAATATGGAAAATAAGAAAAGCAAGGTAAAATTACTCTTATACAAGAATAATTTCATTTCTCTCATATTTTTGCTAAGAAATTGGATTCAGACTGTAGTCTTCTTTTCATGACCATCTCAATTAGGCAATTTGGTCCTGTAACTAGCCCATCCCGCTGGGGAAGTATATTCGTATTAGTGACTAAGTCTAATTGGCAGTTGGCAAGAATTGTAGCTAAAACTACCTTCATCTCAAACTGGGCAAAAGCCATACCAATACAGAGTCTTTCACCACCGCCAAAAGGGATAAACTCATAGGGAGAATACTGCTTTTCCAGAAAACGTTCTGGATTAAATTGCCAGTGGTTTGTGTACAGGTCTTCTCTTTGGTGAACTAGATAAATACAACCAGTTACTACTGTCCCTGGTTCTAACTCGTAACCACATAAAGAAATCCTATTTTCCACTACGCGGGGAAATGTTAGCATTCTCAAGGGGTATATCCGCAAGGTTTCATTGCAGACTGCATTTAAATAGGGGAGCTGGAGTACATTGCTAGGTTTGAAAAACTTCCCCAAACTGTTAATTTCCAACAACAGTTTTTCTTTAACCCTGGGAATTTTATGAATCCAATATAAGGCCCATACTATCGCTGTTGCTGTAGTTTCATGTCCTACTATTAGCAAGGTTATTAGCTCATCGCGCAATTCCTCACATGTCATAGATTCTCCATTCTTATCCTTTGCCGCAATTAACAAACTAAGAATGTCCGTACGGGACTCATCGGATTTTTTGAGATTTTCTTCAATCTCTGCATATAAAAGTCTATCTACTTTTGCTTTACAACGAATAAATTTACCCCAAGGACTCCATGCACCCAAATCTTTTTGTAAAAAAGGAAAATAAAGTTGTAGTACTTTATAGGGTGAACTCCTAATATGGTCGAGCATTAGAACCAAAGATGTTTCCAACTCTTCAGCCTGTTTCCCCTTATGTGATCCAAGGACTGCCTGCATTATCACCTTTAAAGTAATAGATTGAATTTGCGATTGAATACAAAAAGGCTTGCTTACTAACCATTGACTAATAACTTCCTCTGTCACCTGACTCATAACTTGTCCATAAGTACGCATTCTGTTACCGTGCAATTTAGTCATTAGTAATTGACGCTGATGATGATGTTCATCACCACTAACTGTAATTACAGAATGTCTACCTAGAATTGGTTCAAAAACCATATTTCCATTTTTCAGTAATCTAAAATCCTGGTTATCATTAGCCAATATTTGCTTTAATGCTTCTGGATTACTTACCCAAACCTCTGGCTGATTCAGCTTTACCATGAATATATCCCCATAACGCTGGGCACAAGCTTCCATCCAAGATATAGGATTGAAAACAAATTGTAGGATTTGTAACGGTGCAGGTATTTGGAGCTTATTAGTTATTAGTTTCATAGGAAGTTTTACAGTATTTATACTTTTGTGCCACTGAAAATATTTGCCAAGCATTAATTTCTTTGAAATGCTGCCTAAGCTAAATTATGTTGATAATGATGAATTGTAATTAATCTTAACAACCATGAAATTATAAAATCCCCTTGCAATCCATCAATAGTTGTTTATAGCAGGATGTAACAGTCAACAGTTAGGAAAAAGGCATTAACTATGTCCACATAGTAGCTGATAAAGATGTCTACACCTTCAAGCATAATCCCATATGCTTGAAGGTGTAGACATAAAATAGAAAACTGATAAAGGTATACAGAATGTCAGTAGAAAAGTCACAGACAAATATCATTATTCCAAATTTTTATGAGGGGATTCGATACTTTGGGGAAACTCTACCAGATTTTGATAAGTATGGGGTTAAGGCAGCTATAGATAGAATAACAGGTACAATTACCTCACCTACTGATCCTGCAGCAATATATCAGACTCTACTACTGGCAGATGCTTTGCGCTACCTCACCCTACAAATTACTGGAAGTAAAGCATCAGGACATCCAGGGGGATTTGCTAGCCAAGCAGAGGTCTATGCAGCTTTAGTTATGCTAGGCCACAAAAATATCCTCACAGAAGTGGGACACCATGCTCCTGGGTTTTATAGTGCCATGTTTTTGGATCGTTCCCTAGAAGATATGGGAATTTATACAGTACAACAATTATGTGATCGTTTTCGAGAATGTCATGGACTTTTGGGGCACCTTTCTGGCTATATCCCTGGTATTCTTGCTCCAGCAGGACCTCTGGGTCAAGGACAGCATTTTGCTATGGCAGCGGCCTTATTACACAAGGATAAGCTGTTCCCCTTTACTTTAGGTGATGGGGGTTTAGGTGAACCCTACGTCATGAGTGGAATGATGCACTTTAATACTGCATATCCCCATACCACCAACTTTCTACCAGTGTTGGTATGGAATGGTTACAGCCAGGAACACCACAGTATGGTTTCCTTCAAAACGAATGAAGAGATGACTGCATATTGGCAAGCTAGTGGTTTTGAAGAAGTAGTATTGATAAATGCGAAGAATTTTGATGATAAAAACCAAGCGGGAGAATATGTAAATAGTACTGTATTTTCCTTTAGAAAAAGATTAGAATTTACTGCGGCTGTATTAAAGGGTATAGATAAAGCAGCTCGTTCAGCCCTTGGTGGTAAACTTACTATTTTTATTATTAAACAACTCAAAGGAGCAGGTGTTCATACCATAGGAGCTAAATCACATAACTTATATCCAAAAGATACTCTCAATTCCCCTCATATAATTAATTCTCTCAAGCAACGCTCATTGCCTATAGAAGCTTGGCAATTAGTACGCACAAATTGTGAATATGCAGGGGGTGGTGCAGCAGCAAAGACAGTTGTTACAGAATTTGAATTGCATTTACCAGAATTAGGGGAATTACCTTTAGAAGAATATTCCATATGTGGGGAACCAAAAGTCTCCACTGCAGCCATGGGAAATTTAGTATCAAAAGTAGGAAAGCTAGACAGAAATTTCGTAGTTACCAATGCTGATGGTAATGCTGCATCAGGGCTTAATAATATTAATCAGACATTGAAAATTATCCACCCCACTATAGATGATTTATATCACCAAGAACCAAATGGACAGGTCTATGAACCATTAAGTGAAGATGCTTGTGCTGGTCTAGCTACAGGTTTATCCTTAATGGGTGCTAGAAGTTTGTGGTGTTCCTACGAATCTTTTGCCATCAACGGGTTACCAATTTGGCAAACTGTTACCCAGGCAATGGCAGAATTACGCCGTTCTACTCCTTCAACTATTGCTTTATTCACTGCTGGAGCATTAGAGCAAGGACGTAATGGTTGGACACACCAACGCCCGGAAATTGAAGCTTATTGTGCAGCAATGATGAGGAATGGTAATGTGTTTCCGTTATTTCCCCCTGATGCTAACAGTATTCAAATCTGTTATGAATGGGCTTTAACTACAAAAAATAAGGGAATTATAATTACTGCGAGTAAATCGCCTTTACCCGTTCGTACGACTTTTGAGATGGCTAGACAAGGCTTAAAAAATGGGGGAGTAATATTAAAAGAAGTTGTAGGTGGAAAGCAAGTTGTGTTTGCTGTAATTGGTGATATGGTACTGAAACCAGTATTTGAGGCAGCTTCTTTATTAGAAAGGGAAGGGATTGCGGTGAAGATAGTTTCTGTGATTAATCCCCGATATTTATATCGCCCTGGTGATGTCGCTTGGGATAGCTGTTCTGAATCTGAAGCTAATTTTACAAGTGATAACAAATTTGCTGAGTTGTTTGCTGGTGATGCTCTAATTGGGGTTACTGGTGGTGCATTAGGGATGTTAGAACCAATTATGTTAAGAAATAACTGTAGATGGGATGTTTTCGCTTGGAAACGAGGGGAAACCACTGCAAGTGATAGTGAGCTTATGGCATGTAATGGTTTGAATGCAACAGCCTTAGCAAAAAGGGCTATTGAACTAGTACATTGAGGAAAATGAGATGGTTTAGTCCTCGTCTGAATTTTTCTGGGTGGAAAATTATTAATCTGAAAGATTAGCCAATTATGAATAAAAAATATTTCAATACCAGTTTAACGTCGCTAGCTATACCTCGAAAAAAATGATTAGTAAAAGCAATTTTGTGATTAAAAGGTAGTAATTTCATACAAATGTTCATAATTTAACTTAAGATATAGAGTTTTATGAGCAGGTAACTTTTAAGATGGTATTTGGGATTTTAGAGCTCTTGTGGAAAATGATGTCAGTATAAAAGTTAAACAGATAGTAAAAATTGTCTTTAATTAAATGATGTGAGTTAAGTTTATTTTTTTCCTTGAATTTGTATAGCAAGAATTCATCTGCTACATTATCCCTGAAGTAAATATATTGTCAGCCATAAACGTAATTTACCGTATTGTGCTACTAAGAGCAAAATTCCTGCATCCGATTGAATGCTTCCCGCTTTGGTATGTAACGCATACATAGCATATTCTATAGTTGGCGTAAAGATGTTACTTAGCTTAACGTTATTAATCTTATAATATTAGACTTTTATATTATAAATAAGACTTCTTAAGAGTTAGATTGGGCCAAAATTATCTATTGACGCCTTGGTTATATTTTCAATATAAGTCCTAGCAATGATAAAATCCAACTTGGGCTTTGTATATATTAAATAGTCTTTCAAAGGATTTAAGAAGTCTTAACTCCCATTTAGTCCAACATCTAATGAAAAAATTAATCTCTGGTAAGATATACAAAATGAATTTTCAAATTTTTCTATATGCATATAAGACTTGAGCAAAATTTGATATTGGTGGTTTGTGTTCAATAATTGGATAAAGTTGCAGTGGGATTAATTTTAACAATTTGGCAACTATGTTTATGGTAACTTAAGAATATTACTCGATATGCAATCATGATACATAGATGCAAACAAACATAATTGATGAGTTATTGTAGTATTTCTAAGAGTTGTGATTCAACTAGTAAAGTAGTCCCCAATTCTTTTGCCTTAGTCAATTTAGAACCTGCATCTCTGCCTACTATGACATAGTCAGTTTCTTTACTGACTGAATTAGTAACTTTACCACCAGCCTTTTGAATTAATTCTTTAACTTCTTTCCGCTTCAGTGTAGGTAAGATTCCAGTTACTACAAAGATTTTCCCTGTAAGTTTTTGATTATTATTGCTGATATTTTTTGCTTCTAAGGAAGTGGTAAATTTCAAACCTTGAGCTTGTAAACGAGTGATTAAATCCTGATTTTTACTACTCTTAAACCATTGATTGATTGATGAAGCGACTTCTTTACCGACACCATAAGTTTCTTCAATATTTATAATATTTACATTACTCAATTGTTCCACGGTTGTAAATTTGCTTGCCAACCTTTTAGCAGTAACCTTACCTATATAACGAATACCTAGACCATATAATACTCGTGACCAAGATTTTTGCTTAGAACTGGCAATTGAATCTATTAATTTAACTGACAATTTTTCTCCTATATGTTCTAATTTGCACAGTTGCTCTGCTGTTAAGTCATACAGATCAGCAACTGAAGTAACTAAACCCTGGTCTACTAAATGCTGCACAGTCTTCCCTCCTATCCCCTTAATATCTAAGGAATCCCGAGCGACCCAATGTTCAATGGCACCTTTGAGAATCGCAGGACAAGACATATTAACACAACGGGTTACTGCCTCATCCAATAGTTTAACTAAGGCTTGATTGCATATGGGACAATTAGTAGGCATTTTAAAGGGCTGGGTATTGGGAAGACGTAGTTCTACTAATACTCGGATTACTTCCGGGATAATTTCCCCTGCCTTGCGCACAATTACTGTATCGCCAACACGAATATCTAATTGGGAAATATAATTGCCATTATGTAAAGTAGCACGAGATACGGTTGTCCCTGCTAGTTTTACTGGGTACATTTCTGCTAGGGGAGTAACAGCACCAGTTCTTCCTACATTTATGGTAATATTTTTTACCATAGTAGTTGTTTGCTCGGCAGAGTATTTGAGAGCGATAGCCCACCGGGGAAACTTTTGGGTGAATCCTAATTGTTTTTGCAAGGATAAGGAATTTATTTTTACCACTAATCCATCCATCATATAAGGTAAATTAAACCTTTCTGTATCCCACTGCTGGTAATAGTTGATAACCTCTTCTAAGGATGTACATAAGTATTTGTAAGAGTTAACCTTGAAGCCAATTTTTTGCAATAATTCCAGAGATTGCCAATGATTACTAACAATTTGTTCCTCTTCATTTATATTAGGTAAATGTAGAGTATAGGCAAAAAAATCTAACTTACGTTGAGCAGCAATTTTAGGATTTAATTGTCTCAGAGTTCCTGCTGCTGCATTGCGGGGGTTCGCAAATAAACGCTCTCCGGCTTTTTCCCTTTCGTGGTTTATTTTTTCAAATACATCAATTGATAAGAATGCTTCACCCCTTACTTCCACGTGTTCCAAATTCTCCAAACCTTCCAGGTTTAAGCGTAGGGGGATAACACGAATGGTACGTACATTATTGGTAATATCTTCACCAATAATTCCATCACCTCTTGTTACGCCCCGGACAAGAATGCCATTTTTATAGGTTAAAGCTAAAGCTAAACCGTCAATTTTCAACTCGCAGATATATTCAATGAAACCAGATTCAGGTGCTTGTCGTAACCAACGTTCTTCCCATGCTTTTAACTCCTTTATATTAAAAGCATTTTCTAAACTGTACAGGGGAACATTATGATAAATCGAATTAAAATGAGTGGCCGGCTTTTCTGCCACTCGCTGGGTAGGGCTATCAGCTGTAACTAATTGGGGGTAATGAAATTCTAAATTTTGCAACTCCCGGTAAAGATTATCATAGATAATATCCTCAATAATCGGATTATCTAGGACGTAATAAGCATAACTAGCTTGTTGCAATAATTGCCGTAATTTACTAACTCGTTTTTTAACTTCCAAGCACATTGATTTCAAGAGACTTGCTTCTGTTTATTAACTATTAAAACTTAATACATTTTATTCCTCTACATTTAAATTTATCCATTGTTTGGGTAAATTACATTTGGTTAAAATGCGAATAAACATCCTTGTTATGATTCACAAAAAAGAGTAACTATCATTGCACAGCTAAAAGCTTATTAAAGGGTAAATATCTTATAATTCTCTCTTAAATGGGAGATGTGGTGTTAGCGAAGTCTTTACTAGGATAATCGTATTTAAACCAATTTTATGATATGCTTCCACATAAAATAGATTTAAATATCATGGTCAACACATTTTACTTCTTATCTACCCAGAATAGATAACTATCTAACTTGCAAAGGTAATAATTTATATTACTCAGCAAACTAATTATACAATCAATATGCTCTGCTAGCATAGCTGATGTTAAAATATAATAATAAAAACTAATACTCTTTTTCTTTTTACCTATGAATATTCCTAGAAAGTCTGACAATAGTATCATTATTTAGACTATTAGGGGAAAAAATTTATTGATAATTAAGTCTAATCAACGTTGAACTTACTAAATAAGTTGAACTTACTAAATAAAAAAGATAAGTTAGCCGATCTTATTTTCCAATTAAGGTACTTTACAAGGATCCTAATTAATTAGCATCTATAAATATTTATCTTGATCGAAAAACATATATAATTAAGTTTATTACTAAACTTATAGAATAGTTATTAGTTTCGTTATGAAAATTTCTTACCTAGTCTCTACAATTTAAAATTAACCATGTAAATGTAATATGGTTCACTATACCATTTGGATTTCTGCAAAAATATAAATAAACCTTATCAGCTACCTGAAGAAATAATCTACTTTACTCACACTATATAATTAATATTATTTTTATTTGGGTTTCTTCCCTCCTAATATCAATTTTCAAAGTTCCGGAAGGTTGTCTGCAAATACTTGTAGCTATTTTAACAAAAAAAATGTGACTTTATCTGACAACGTAGTTTCCCAACTCTGCTCTCAATTTCTTAAATATACACTTAGCAATAATGATAAAATTTGACCTGCTGCAATTTGTGAGAGCAGAAATTATGAGGGTTTGGATTGCTTGCTTCACATTAATTTTTATACTAGCCAAATTGTTTGACTGGGCACAACAATTTTCTTTACCCCTGCCAGTTTGCATTTTAGGTGGGGTATTTTTGTCGCTTGTTTCTAATCATGAGAAATTATTTGGTTCTTCTTTACGGAACACATTAGGTACAGCTATAGAAAAATCCAATGAATCGCTGCAAATCAATGTTTCAACTTCAGAGTCTGCATCTTTTCCCTTAATTAACTCCTACCCACAAGACAATATCTTAGAAGTAGAGAATAAAGAGTAATATAAATTTCATATTTTGTTTTATTTTCATGGAAATGCTTGTTTTAGCTTTGTTTCAGTAAGAGTGTAGGCACAGAGGAATCATTCCTAGAGTTTAGTTAGCTGCTAATACAGCTAAAATTTTTGGAGTCTATAAAGGTAAAGGTGAAAACTTATGTTTATTTATTCCTCTACTTTCTAATCCCTATTTTTCGCTATTTGCCCATATTACGCTTCATTTGTTCTAATTCAGCTTCTGTTTCCCAACGACGGAACTTTTCTTCTAAATTATCATTGCTGCTATAAAAACCATTGGTGCTAGACCATCCAGCAGCATCACACTGTTGTACTTTATTTTGTGCCTTAGTACTAATTCGTTTTGCTTGGACTTCAGTTGCTTTTGCTTTTACTTCCTGATGCCGAATTTGAATTCTGTGTAATAGTGCTTGTGCATAGCTAAGGCGTTCCTTTAGCCCTTGCATTTGTCCCCAAAGTAAATTTCCTTGATGCAGTAGTGAGGCTTCCCTTTCCTGAGCTGCATTTGCTAAATCTGGACGATTAGCATTTTTTGCTTTCTGAATGCGTATATGCCATCTGTGAATTTCCTGAGCTGTGGAAAGAGTCTCATCTTGCGATTGCTGTTCTTTTACTTTTAATTCAGCAATCAATTTTAAAGTGTCTTCCTCCTGTATCCGCAACTGTTCCAATAATACTTCTAACTCCAAGTGTGGATTCCTACGCAGGAATTCTTCCAAACGGTTTTCTAGGAATTGACTTAAATCATCAAATAATGGCACCGCTACAACTCCAGAAATCTAATACTCCCCTTATTGTAGTCATTATCATATTGAATATAAAGTATCATAGTTTTATATTTAATATGTTTAATTATAATTACAATTTGCTCTTAATCATCAGAATCTAATTACAACATATTTAATGAGAGTAAAATGGCAAAACCCTTAATGGAAATATTACGGATGAAAATGTTGCAGCTAATTAGCATCCTAGCAATCACAGTATGAGAGTTAGGATCGTAGGATATTGAAAATATCAAACTACTCAGAGAATATTACAAATATATAAATAGACTTAAATCTAACACTAGCCTATCAAACACAACTATAAATAACCCTAAAAGGAGACATACTAAAAAAGTAACAATTAGCAACAATAAACGTATATAGAGGGATATACAAAACCAGGAAAATAACAGTAATAATATTATTTAAAAGCTACAATTAGTTTAGGTTAAACAGATAATTTTAGGAGTTCATAAAAATAAAGATATGAATTCTATAAACGAAGAAAGTTTATTAATATATAAATCCAAATTGAAACATATAAATTAGTTGAATTTATAGAGAGAAACTAAAACTTTAACATACATAAGATCAACTGTATCTTGATCTTATGTATGTTAAAACGCTTATAGCATAATAGTTATAGATATTTATGATAAAAATATAAAAGAGATAGAATAAAAGCTATTTCTATATGCATAAATTATTATAATATTTAACCAAAAACCTGACTTATACTAATGTATAGAGTAACAAAAATATACTGAAATCAAGAAAAGATAAAATAACATTTATAGATTTACCAGTATTTATTTACTATTACTTAATAGGGAATGATAATAGTAATGTTTTAAACAAGGTGGGAGTATTAAAAATAAATGGATAAATATTTGGTGAAGATAGGTTATACACATCGAATACAGTGGGAAAAGATATGGTGCTCAGCATTCAAGGATAAAAATCAAAAAGCTAAGAGGTATAAATACTATTTAGTTATGATTATAAACTCTCACTTATTGCTTGTAATAATAAATCTATACTATTTTAAGAGTTATAGATATCCCTAAATATAAACATATTTAAACCGGTATTTATGCCAATTTTTCTGCTTACTATAGTAAAACACATTATCTACATACTTGTAGAATTGGAATATATTTATTGTCTGCTCTAATTTAATTTTCTATTCCAATTTTGTTTTGCCTGTACATTTCTCTATTATAATTCTATTAATTTGCTTATTATCTACCCTATTACTTTTCTAAGTTAAATAGTTGCTCATAAATATTATTCTACTACCAAATCTTTCAATACCATAGTTCTGTACGGTAAGTTTTTCCATATCTATGATTATCTTCCAACAAGTATATGTATCTTAGAAAGGTACTAGCATCTAAATCTTTATTAGAAAAAATATGTAGATTTTGGGATAATGATTGTCTAAATTATTTACAATAAAACTGTCCTAATATAATTAAATTATCTAATTATAAATATCAAATCTACAGCAT
>NZ_CAIY01000068.1 GCF_000350105.1 Richelia intracellularis HH01 | reverse complement strand
AAAAGATAATAGTATCTTACATTCTTAAAATTTTAGTAGATTATCACTTAAATATTGTTGGAGTAGATGGTCATCCTCTATTCAGGAAAATTATTTACTCGTAGCAATTAAAATAATTTGATTTCATTAAATTTATTTGTTATTTTAGAGATAGAGAGTAATAAAATTTCAGATATGAATTGAATGTGAGATCTTAATATTGATTTTTCTATTTAGACTGAACTGAATAAATTAATATTATTATGAATTTGAAAAAAAATTTATAAGTCTTGTGTTTAAAATTTACTATAATATATCTGCATAACTACCAAAGTAGACATTCGTACGGATTTTATTGTAATATTGTCTAATCTTAGGCTAGGGTTTAGACGATATTCTAGGTTTAAATATTTTTATTTAAACAGGACTATAATTTTTTCTTCAATTTCTTAGTTATTTAATCTGACAAGTCTAATAAGTTTACTTTAGTAAAGATATAAAATATATGCAACATTTATATTGAGCTTTTACTGGATATTTACCCTTAATAGTAATACATCTATTAAGGGTAAATATTAAATGTGCTTTATATGTGAGGGAATCTTCAAGAAAAAAAGTTAGATTTATGAGTCTACAATCTTATAAAATAAGTTTAGGTTCCGGAAAATTTAGATTTTTTTGTAAAATTATCTGGAAATCATTTACATCGAATCACTGCACTTTGATTTATGACTATCCTGGAAAAAAGAGAAAATAAAAATTCCTAACCATATTGTGTAACACCATACAAATTTTAACACGATAAGACAGTAGGATATAATTTACAAAACAACCGAGCAATAATGATTAGCTCAACACCCAATCTTCAATTTTTTAAACACTGTTGTTCTCACTAAATTGAAAATTTTTGCATATGTAGAATTGACAGCATATAAGGTTTTTTCGATAGGAGTAAATCCATGCATCTTTAGGGAAATGGTAATTGATAATTATGTTTAATCTTCAAAGTTGGGGTGAAAAATATTTGTAAATCAAATTGCCCCTGCCACTGCTTAGAATTGGCTAAATTCGTATTTGGCAAATAGTAAAAGTTATTTCTAGGCCAGCGTAAATGGGATAGGCACTCATTACAGGTAGGTAGAGTTAATACTACTTACCTGTACTCAGCAATTATAAATTAAGGCTTATATTAATTACCCATGTACGCTTCTGATATTAGGAAAAGACTTTATTCTATTATACCCAACAAGTCAAAATCAAGTATTTTAATTTGTTGTATGTAATGTATCTATAATTGCCAATATTAACAAAAATTCAATTCATTCTGAAAGCAGCCCTTACATGGCAAAATCAAAGTGATGGAAACTTTAAAGAGAGAAAACTTTATCTAGTATGTATCTAAGCGATATTAACCACCCCAATCAGTTACATGGTTTATCAGTTAATCAATTAAAACAAATTGCTTGTCAGATTAGGGATAAACATTTGCAAACGGTGGGAGTAACTGGGGGACATTTAGGACCTGGATTGGGTGTTGTAGAACTAACGCTAGGTCTATACCAAACCCTAGATTTAGATCGTGATAAAGTTATTTGGGATGTAGGGCACCAAGCATACCCTCACAAGTTAATTACAGGACGCTATAAAGATTTTCATACACTACGGCAAAAGCATGGGGTTGCTGGCTATTTAAAACGCTGTGAAAACACGTTTGACCATTTTGGAGCTGGACATGCTTCTACTAGCATTTCTGCTGCTTTAGGGATGGCTTTAGCAAGGGATATCAGAGGAGAAAAGTTCAAGGTAGCTGCTATTATTGGTGATGGGGCTTTGACTGGAGGAATGGCATTAGAAGCGATCAACCATGCTGGACATTTGCCAAAAACTAATCTTTTAGTCGTTCTCAATGATAATGAGATGTCTATCTCCCCCAACGTAGGAGCGATTCCCCGCTATCTAAACAAGATGCGCTTGAGTGGACCTCTACAATTCCTCACAGATAATATTGAAGAACAATTTAAGCAAATACCCTTTGTAGGTGAGTCACTGTCCCCAGAGCTAAGTAGGATTAAAGAGGGGATGAAGAGATTAGCTGTTCCAAAAGTGGGCGCTGTATTTGAGGAGTTGGGTTTTACCTATATAGGACCTGTAGATGGACATAATATTGAGGAGTTGATTAATACTTTTCACCAAGCACACCAAATTAATGGACCTGTTTTAGTTCATGTGGCAACGGTGAAAGGTAAGGGTTATGAAATTGCAGAAAAGGATCAGGTTGGCTACCATGCTCAATCTCCATTTAACCTTTCTACTGGGAAGGCAATTCCTTCTAATAAACCCAAACCCCCTTCTTACTCTAAGGTTTTTGCTCACACCCTAGTTAAATTAGCGGAGCAAAACCCAAAAATTATTGGTATTACTGCAGCGATGGCAACAGGTACTGGTTTAGATAAGCTCCAGGCAAAACTACCCAAGCAGTACATTGATGTGGGTATTGCCGAACAACATGCAGTAACTTTGGCTGCGGGACTTGCTTGTGAAGGAATTATCCCCGTAGTAGCAATTTATTCTACATTTTTACAACGTGCTTATGACCAAATAATACATGATGTCTGCATTCAAAATCTTCCCGTGTTCTTCTGTCTAGATAGAGCAGGAATTGTAGGAGCAGATGGTCCTACTCATCAAGGTATGTATGATATTGCCTATTTGCGTTGTATTCCCAATATAGTGTTAATGGCACCAAAAGACGAAGCAGAGTTACAAAGAATGGTTCTGACTGGCATTAACTATAATGCAGGACCAATAGCTATGCGTTTCCCACGAGGTAGTGGTTATGGTGTACCTTTAATGGAAGAAGGCTGGGAACCTTTGGAAATTGGGAAGGGAGAAATCCTACGTCATGGAGATGATTTGCTTTTATTGGGTTATGGCACTATGGTATATCCAGCTTTGCAAACAGCGGAGATTCTCAGCGAACATGGAATTGAAGCCACGGTAGTCAATTCTCGCTTTTCCAAGCCCTTAGATACAGAAATGATTTTAACTCTGGCAGAGAAAATTGGGCGAGTAGTTACCCTGGAAGAAGGTTGTGTTTCTGGTGGATTTGGTTCTGCTGTAGTAGAGGCTTTATTAGATCGGGATGTAGTAGTTCCAGTGAAGCGGATTGGTATACCTGATGTGCTGGTAGACCATGCCCAGCCGCATGAATCAAAGGCAGATTTGGGGTTGTCTAGCTCACAAATTGCCGACAGAATTTTACTAATGTTGTTTAGTCAAAAAACACTCCCTATTATGTCGTAAGTAGTCTATTTTAACTCCATCTGAACATGGGGACTTGGTGATGCTGAACCCTCGAATTATGGTTTATAACTTCACTCTTGTTAATCTTAGCAATTTAATGAATGGTTTAATCCACGAGTATCTAAGGATATAATCATGTCCCCATTAAAAGTAAATAGCTAGCCATTGACCTAACCCTTTAACGTCTTATTTAATTTCATGAATTCCTCTACTAACCAAGTTTATCCAGTTATTTGGCATAACAATGCAGTCTCTCTCATTGATCAAAATCGCTTGCCTAACGAGTATACGTTTGTAGAAATTAGCCGTAGTGAAGATATGGCAAAGGCAATTAAAACGATGATTGTTAGAGGTGCACCTGCTATTGGAGTGGCAGCAGCTTATGGTATGTATATAGGCGCCAGGGAAATAGACACCAATGACCGCAACTGCTTCTTAGAACGTTTGGAAGAAATAGCACAGATGCTCCGTGATACCCGTCCTACAGCAGTAAACTTGTTTTGGACAATATCACGGATGATGAAAACTGCCTATGAAACTTTAGGCACAGTAGAAGAGATAAAAACCAGTTTATTTCATATTGCTCAAAGCATCAACGCGGAAGATTTACAGACCTGTCAAGTCATTGGTGCCAATGGTTTAAAAGTATTACCAAAAACTCCCAATAAGTTGCGTTTGCTAACTCACTGTAATGCTGGTGCATTGGCAACTGCCGGTTATGGTACTGCGTTGGGGGTAATACGGTCAGCATGGAGTGATAAACGCTTAGCAATGGTATATGCAGATGAAACCCGTCCAAGGTTACAAGGTGCAAAACTCACTGCTTGGGAATGTGTTCAAGAAGGTATTCCAGTAACTATAATTACTGATAGTATGGCAGCCCATTGTATGAAACAGGGGTTTATTGATGCTGTAGTTGTGGGAGCTGATCGCATTGCTGCTAATGGTGATGTAGCTAATAAAATAGGTACTTATAGTCTAGCATTGGTTGCTGCAGCCCATAATTTACCGTTTTTTGTAGCTGCTCCCTTATCTACAGTTGACTTTTCCCTCTCTGAGGGTAGTCAAATTGCCATTGAAGAACGACATCCAGTTGAAATTTATAATATGGGTAATATAATTGTTACTCCTAAGGGAGCAAAATTTTATAACCCGTCATTTGATGTGACCCCAGCTAATTTGATTAGTGCTATTATTACGGAAAAAGGAGCATTTCCTCCTGAAGAATTACAATATTATAAGGAAGAAAAATGAACATGATCACATCCTTGGGGATTAATCCCCAAGGATGTGATCATGCTAATTAATATAAAGTTAGTTCGGATAAAAGTATTTAATCATTGAGTTTCATCTTGCAACTATCATAAGGCCTTGTAAAAACTCATAAAAGTCCTTGATATGTGTTTAACCAATACAAAACCTTAATTTGGAGTAGTATCAATTAAAGTAAGTAAAAAATTGGTATATCTTTAAGTTCAAAGATTTAGATGATTAATGAATTTCTCTATTATTCAGATGTGATTGATAATCAAACCCTATCAAAATTTAATATAAAAAAATATAAATTATATATAGCAATTATATTGTTGAAAACATGTGGACTAAGGTGGTAGTAACACGGATTTATACCATCTTTTAAATAAAAAATACATTTGTAAGTTCCTAATAATTTACCAAATTTAATTGGGGAAGTTAGTATATCTTTATTAATTGATATCTCTAGTATTAGATTAATTCATAACTAATTCTCAAAATTTTCCCAAATAGTCATTAGGGACTCAAAATCAACAAGTTATTCACTTCATAAATGAAGATAGCTATTTTTTTGCAGACATGCTATTAGCATGTCTAGTTTTTTTGATAAACTAATAAATAAATCTGCACAAGCATTTCTCTGTAGAGGATATTTTTATGTTTATGAGTTAAGTTAAATTAATTAATATTAATAGGTATTATATAAGGCAACTTTAAAAAAGTCAACTCGTGGGGTATAATCACAAGTAGCTTATAGTAAGAAATAGCTAGGAATAAGTATGAATTCAGTAATATATTTGCAGACTGAGAAAAAATAATTATTATCATTACAGGCAGCATAAGCTCAAAAAACATAATAAAATTTTAGGGTAAGTAACTATAACTTAATAGATAGAATAAATATCTCAAGAGACTATACATATTATTCTCTTTAAAGAGAGTTTTTACTTCCATGGAAGAGCTGTTATCTTTTTAAAAAGATATTAATAAAGAACAATTATTAATTGGCACTTTCAGATAAGAAAAATATAAAATATACTTATTGGCATCACACTAGTATTTAATCGAGTCGGAAAAATTTTATATAATATTTCCAAGAAAAAAGTATATTTTTAATATCAATATTTCTAGTTAACTATGTATTAAGATATTAAGTTTGCTTTAAAATTTATTCCTCTAATAGGAGTTCATTTACATGTCTTTACTGAAGATTAACTAGGATAGGAATTAGTATTTATAATTAAAGATAGTAGGAATAAATATCTTAGGAGATGTATCGGGAGAAATGAGGTTTAATAATGCTTTGGAATATCTGCAAGCTATAGAAATAAGATTGACAGATATTTTGGAAAAGTTGCAGGGGTTAAGTTTTTAATTTTAGCTGCGAGCATCTAAACCCTAAAATATATATATATATGAATTTGCAAATATAAGTTAAATTAGAAAACTTTCTTTGAAAGTTTTCTCTAGGTACGCTAACTCAATTTCTTCGATTTATAGGTTCTCCTTATATATTTACATTACTTTACCAAAGTTATAGATAAAACGGGTAAAGATATCAAGAATATCTCTTGGAATAGGCAATAAGCCACTAAGATTGAGTATTCAGAAGCGACTTTCATTGATATCGTCTTAAAAAGATAAAATAATCGAGATTTATCCTTAATGAACCTGAACCTACATTTATAAGCAATTTAAATAGACTATTGTTGTTTAGTGTGTATAGCTGTATTTTGGAAGAGATTTTAGTATCATTATTATTAGATTTTTTATATCAAACTCTAATTCTTAACTCCACTTTTTTAGTAGGATTTGCTGCTATTATGACTATTGGAATATAGTACTTATCCCTGAATATTTTTAGCTAGGTTAATTCGTTCTTAGGATTAGGATTATATCAGATAATCTCATAGTCATTTACATCACCTTTAATTGCCAATATTGTATTTCCATATTGATATCAAGACTGTTAGGATTGCTTTTTACTAATGGTATAACTGGGTTTTAGTTTTTGCAATATTTGCAATAATTTAATAGAAAATTTAACTATGCTAATAAATACATTAACTCAGAATTTATATAGACAACACTTCACAAGTAAGGGTGTTGATATTGATGGTCACAGTTCTCTCTTAAGAGATTACTATAGTTTATGAATAGTTCCTCAAATTTCCATATCAAGAAATCAGTCACTATTAATTGTGTCGTGTATAAAATACATCGCATTGTACTTTATATAAACTTAAGTGAATTTAAAAGTTATGATTGAGGTCAATTGGATAAATTTTCATAAGGAAAGTCAGGAATAAAGTAAGTGTTTTCTACATTTGCCAGGTATTTACTTCTTGGTAATATCAGCTTTAATCTCCTAAGAAATTTAGGGTGTAATTAATACACTAAAATCCTGTGAATAAGAGAATAAATACATATACTATAGTCATCAGATAGATACAGTAATATTTTCTGGGTTCTCGCTAGCAGGTAGTTTTTTTATCTCTGTTTATTTATTTTTAAAATATCCCATCACATAAAGCTTTTCGTGGTGATTGAAGAAATTACCATATGGGAAGTCAATTAGATCTTAATCATAGTGGAATATGGAATAAATATGTCTTCGCCAAAAAAAAACTGCAAGTAAAATTAAGAGTGTTACAATGCAAAAACCTTATTATAAAGTCAATATATTGGAGAGGTGGCAGAGTGGTTGAATGCGGCGCACTCGAAATGCGTTATGCCTTTGTAGGTATCGGGGGTTCGAATCCCCCCCTCTCCGTTTTTAAAATTTGATTGAAGCTGTATTTATACATAACCATTATTTTTAGATACAGTAGTGGTTTGGGATAATAGAAAAGCTGAAAAAAGCTCTGTTAATCTTAATGCTTGGTTTATTTATTAAATAAGTTAATATTTAGTTGTACTACATAACTTAACGTTTCACAGTCATTATTTTCTGTTTTTTTTACTTGCGGGTCTCACCTACAAGTGTGTACTCACCTCTTTGACGAAGAATTAAGGTTTCTTGCGAATTGTGAATATATCCATAACAATCTGAATGGTTTCTGGTAATCATTTAAATAGTAAACTAATAAATATTTCGCAAGGGGGATAAAAGTGACAATGAAATCACAACATACTGCAGCAAAGGCAAACGCTATTAATAAAGACTTCAGTGAGTATGTAGCTCACCTTCAATCACATATGTTACTGCAGGCTCGCAATTTAGTTCCAACCCTAATAAAGCAAACACAACATAATAATAGGGATAGTGTACAGGAATTACTTCATCAAACCCAAGCAGATGCTGAGAAACAAATATCTCGGCAAGTTGTCAGAGAATAGTATTTGAGAATCAACTAAGATAAAAAATCATTACTTTTAGATTCAAAATATTGCTGTTACATTCGTAATAAATTAAGACTTATTTGGATATGAGGGGGTATAGTGGTAATCGATGTTCAAGTGGTGAGCATGATAAACATTAATTAAGGCTATTGAAGGGTGTAAAAAGTAAGGGTTTTAAACCCCTATTACCCAGTGCTATGTTAGCAACCAGTTGTTTCATACTACTGTACCAGTATCATTATTGACAGAAGTATAAGGTCCATTCGTAGAAAATATATTAAACATATCTCTATACATAGTGAGATAGTGAGTAGGTTTTGCTAGAATCACCTTGATGACTTTAGATAGTGGCGAATTATGCCCGTTGCTGATATTTCTTATTGGCTTTCTTTAGTAACATCATGTAATAAGCTTCATAAGCTGATGTTTTTTTTAATTTGAACTTTACATCTTGATAAAATTTCTGACAACTCTACAATGTTTAATGTTTATAGTTGAACTGATCTCCAGAAGTGGGAAATCATTGCTGGTAAAAAGCCGTTACAATCAGTTTGAGTAAATCCTCTAGATCCCCATTACTTGATTCCAAATGGCAGCTTAAAAAAATGACTTCACTAATCTCTCAAAATCTCAGCGTAGTCATCCGGCCAGTACAGTACCGCGACCTGGATGGAATAGAAATACTAAGTAGAGAGTATTCAGAAATCTCCACGGAAAAAAAAGCTGATTATACTGCCAACCATATACGGAATCTACGTCACTGGTATGGGGTGTTAAAGTTCCTTAGTTGGTTTCCTAACCCCTTGAGACATAAACTTTGTACTTATGTGGCAGAACAGGGAGGGGTTTTATTAGGTGCAATCCAAGTATCTCCTTTTAACCGCACCCGTAGTACGTGGCGGGTAGAGCAGGTAATAATGAAGAATGGGGTTAATCGACAACTAATTGGTTCTCAACTATTACGCTACTGCTTTGAATCATTGCTAGAAGCACGTACTTGGATATTGGAAGTTAATGTTAATGACAAAGATGCTCTAGCTTTGTATCGCAAAAATGGGTTTCAGCGCTTGGCTGAACTGACTTATTGGGAAATCGCTCCTGACTTGTTGGTCGACTTAGCACAAGCAGAACCAGATTTACCCAATTTATTACCCATTAGTGATGCTGATGCTCAGTTGCTATACCAGTTAGATACAGCTTCTATGCCACCACTGATAAGGCAGGTTTTTGATCGCCAAACCCATGATTTTAAAACTAGTTTGTTTACTTCATTGACAGCTAACATTCAACAATGGCTAAACAAGGTTGAAGTCATAAATGGCTATGTTTTTGAACCGCAACGCAAGGCTGCAATTGGTTGCTTTGAGGTGATGTTCAATTGTAAAGGAGAGCAACCACATATGGGCAAATTAACAGTACATCCAGCATATACTTGGTTGTATCCAGAATTAATTTCTCAACTTGCTCGTATTGTCCAAAGTATTCCTCCTCAATCACTACAATTAATTTCTGCCGACTATCAACCAGAAGGAGAGGAGTATTTGGAAAAAATTGGTGCCACCCATACAGAGCATACATTAATAATGTCCCGTTCTGTATGGCACAAGGTAAGAGAGTCAAAATTAGTATCTTTAGAAGGAATTCAGTTACCGGAAATGCTTCAAGGATTAAAACCAGCACGCAAACCTATACCGGGAGGAATGTTATGGTCCCCCCATGACAAATCAAGTAATGAATTAGATAAGTTTCATAGGATGCAAGAACCAGTGAGAATTCCTTGTCAAGGGCTAATAAACACACCAGAAAGTATTCACCATGGTATTGAAGTGGGCTATTGCTCAAAAAAATAATGATAAATGCTAGTAGGAGGAATTATTTGTCAAAATTGGATGATTCGAATACCACATTAACTAATCAGAACTCAACACTACAGTTTGTTTCAGCTTTGGGCTTGGATATTGGTCGTAAACGTATTGGGATTGCAGGCTGTGATCCTACTGGGTTAATAGCTGCAGGGATTGTTACTATTGAACGTAAGTCTTTCACGCAAGATGTGGAAAAAATACGTTTACTTGTAGAAGAAAGAAAAGTAAAGACTCTGGTAGCCGGTATGCCTTATTCCATGGATGGTTCTTTAGGTTTTCAAGCACGACAAGTACAAAAATTTGCCCATAGACTAGCTAAAGCCCTACAATTGCCTGTAGAATTCGTAGATGAACGATTAACCTCATATCAAGCAGAGCAGATGTTAATCAAACAAAATATTTCCCCATCTCGTCATAAAGGGCTAGTTGACCGCAAAGCGGCCTCTATTATTTTGCAACAATGGTTGGATATTCAAAAATCACGGTAGCCAAGTTAACAAAAATGTGTTTTGCATGATCCTTCTCATGAGCATGATATCCTGAAGTGTGATTAGTTAGCCGACAACAAGGGTAAGTTGAAGATAATATATTTCAAATATTGATCTTTATAAACCATATTGAATTGTTGGTAGTTATCCATTTGCTGCAATCAAATTTAGTTTATGTTTTCCTCTCCATTTTCTGATAAGAATGAACGTGATTTGGGTGTAATTACTTTAACTGATGAGCAAGGAAGAAGTCTTGAATGCTATCTTGAAGACTCCCTATTAGTGGATGGTAAGGAGTATTTCTTATTACTTCCTAAGGATTCACCAGTAGAATTTTTTGTTTCCTGTAGTAAAGGTGGAGAAGAAGTCATCTTAATTGAAGATGATACTACTATTGAGCAAGTTTATCCTATAGCCCAAGCCGTTTTAGCAGAACAGAACCTAGAACTAAAGTGTACAGCTTATACTTTAACAGTTGTAGGAAATTTGCCTTCCATGGAGGAGTCAGATACTTTTACTCTAGAAATTGAAGATGAAGAAGAATTAGAACCAGAAGAGTTACAATTACTTGCCAAATTTTATTATGAGGATCAAGAGTATACTATTTATACTCCTATAGATCCCTTGCTGTTCTTTGCTCAAAAACATATTTCTGGAATGATGAAACTTCTTTCACCAGAAGAGTTTCGTAAATTACAACCATTGTTAGAAGAGCATCTATTTAATGAGACTGACTAAACGTATCATACTCAAAATTAAAATATTATGTAGTTTTTTCAATGGTGATTTTGGGTAATTTTATTTTTTAGCCACGTTTGATTAAAATACTATACAGTAGTGAAATAAGTTTGGTTCTTAACATAAAAACAATTAATTAATAATTAATACAGGTGTAGCAATTGAAATTTATCTATTCAGACACCACAGCTTATTTGTAAACATAAGCTCCAGGTTTTTTCTGGGGATTATAATGTACCAAACAGATAATAACTTGAAGAATTATGGGTATAGGTATAATAATTTATGGCTAGAATAATGGGCAATCATAGATGTTGGATACAACAAATAGATTAAAATCATGACTTTCATTTAGTGATAAATATTTGAGTAGTTATTGGAATTAGTAAATTTGCAAAGATTGAACTGTTATTACCTCTAATCAGTTGTCATTAGTCATTTGAATTATGCTTGCAAACCAAGCCTTAACTGGAAGAACATAAACAATAGTTTTTATCTCTTCCAATGGAAAACACAAAAATTGTCAAATACTAAATTTTGCGAGTCATGACTTTGAAACAACTTTTACAGCCTGACCTAATTTTAGAAAGTACTATACTGGATTTAACACCAGACATTGTAAAAGAATATCAGCTCAGAGGTTTAATACTAGATGTTGATGAAACTTTAGTACCACTTAATGTATCTCAAGCATCTGCTGAGTTACGACATTGGGTAGAACAGATGCGTACTTTTGTGTCTTTGTGGTTAGTTAGTAATAACCTTAGTGAGTCTCGAATTCGGGGGATTGCTGAATTCCTCGACCTACCCTATTACTTAGGTGCAGCAAAACCCTCACGGCGAAAAATTAGAGAGGCTATTATGTCCATGGGACTACCTGTGGAACAAGTTGGTATGGTTGGTGATCGCCTATTTACAGATGTATTAGCTGGTAATCGTTTGGGAATGTTTACAATTTTTGTTGAACCTATTATCCAACCTGGTATTAAATTCTATGCTCATCCTATTCGTAACCTTGAAATTTGGATTACGAAAATCCTAGGAGCACCTATTTCTTCTCGGAAATAAAGAATAATACAGATTGAAGAATCTTCAAGAGAATAAATACATGTAAAAATACATTAAGGAATAAGAGTGACTCATGAAAATCGAACATCATGTAGTCTCATCGAATCAAGTTGTCAAAGCAATAAGTCATTACCTTTGCTTTAGGGGTGGCACTATACCATTTATACCGTTTAATCTGGCATTTGTAAAAAACAAAGAATATATAATATTTTAGAATTTAATCTGAATTTTTATAATAGGCATTTATGGAGGTTACCTTGATAATCCTTTTATTTGCCCGTTCTCTGATATAGTTGTTGTGACTATAATAACTTAATTTTATTTTAGGATAGCACTATTTTAGTATCATGGAACATTATTTTTTATACAATTATTTCTAAAGTAGATTACTTTGTACTATAATTTATTTCTGCAGACTACCTAATACTTAGGCAATTAAAATATGTAGCTAAATGATATTCTTAATTTTTACTGAGCTATAGGAAAGTAATATAGCTAGACAATAGTATTCTTCCCAATAAATTTATCAAAGTGATGAAGAACTGGAAGCTTAGTGAAATTGTATGTGATAGTTATCCTTAACCTATTTTATCTAACTTCATGCGATCAACAATTATTGTCAAAATAGGTACTTCTAGCCTAACTCAGCCGGAAACAGGGGAATTGGCATTGTCTACTATTACTTCTTTAGCAGAAACCTTATGCCAATTGCGGCGAGAAAGTTACAATGTGATTTTAGTTTCTTCTGGGGCTGTGGGTTTTGGTTGTGCATGTTTGCAGTTAACAGAACGGCCCAAAAGTATATCTTTTAAACAAGCGATCGCATCTGTTGGGCAGGTCAGATTAATGCGGGTATATGATGACGTATTTACAACCTTGCAACAACCTATTGCTCAAGTTTTACTTACCCGCAGTGATTTTATCCAGCGTAGTCGTTGTTTAAATGTTTATAATACCCTACAGGAATTATTATCATTGGGAGTGGTTCCTGTAGTAAACGAGAATGACACTGTCGCTGTAGATGAATTGAAATTTGGGGACAATGATATGCTTTCAGCCTTAGTAGCTAGTTTGGTAAAGGCAGAAACACTATTTTTACTAACTGATGTAGACAGTTTGTATTCTGCAGATCCTCGTTATGTAGCTAATGCTAAACCCATTCCCTTAATTAGTAGTATGGAAGAATTAAATGCCCTACAAATAGAAACTGGCAATTCTAGTTCTAAATGGGGAACAGGGGGAATGATGACAAAAATTACTGCAGCCAGAATTGCCACAACTGTAGGAATAAGGACAGTGATTACGGAAGGGTGTAATCCTTGGAATATCGTGAAAATTTTGCAGGGTGAAGCTATTGGAACCCATTTTGCTCCCCATCCGGAACCAAAATCAGCCCGCAATCATTGGATTATTTATGGATTAGTTCCTGGTTGTAAATTATATTTGGACTGTGGGGCAGTAACAGCTATTACCAAAAATGGCAAGTCATTATTAGCTGAAGGGATTAACACAGTTGAAGGAGTTTTTGATGCTAATGATTCAGTACAATTATGTAATAAATATGGTACTGAAATTGCTAGGGGATTAGTCAATTATAGCAGTCAAGAGCTGAAGAAGATTTGTGGCTGTTGCTCCGATGACATAACCTCAATTCTTGGTTATGAGGGAACAGAAACGGTAATTCATAGAGATAATTTAATACTTATTTAGAGGATAGAGAAATGACAATACTGAGCAAGTGTGAAATCTCTTATTTCCCTTTATTCTAAAATATATAGAAAGTAAAACTATAATATTAATGTGAAACCATTCTCATGTTTCAAAATCGCGCCCGCTTTATTATAATTGATACGGACAGAAAGGCTGCTACTTTAAAATATTTACGATTCTTCAGTCGTTTCTTAGATACAGTTATTTCTATTCCTTTTACAAATATCCGTATTGGATTAGATCCCATAATTGGACTAATGCCAGCCCTGGGTGATACCTTAGGAATATTCCTATCTGCATATTTAATTATAGAATCAGCGCGTTTGGGAGCTTCTCGGCAAATTTTGGGCAAAATGATATTGAATACTGTGGTAGATGCTACGCTTGGCACTGTGCCGGTTTTAGGGGATATATTTGATATTGTCTGGAAAGGAAATCAACGCAATATGGTATTACTCGAACAGCATCTGCAGTCATCACTTCATTAAGTGGATAAGTCAGATGAAAAATAGTTTGTGTTACCAATCAAACAAGGGATGTTCTCATCATCCATGGAGGGTTATTAACCTTATCAGAATACATATCTTCAGAAATTCTCTGGTTTCAATTATTGACATTCCCTGTTAAGAGATATGATAATACCAGGGTGGAGGTATTGTTATATATGTGCATCTTGATCACAGATTAGCTTCACTGGATTATTTATCATTAAATACATACTCTTTCTAATTTCAGCCAAGTTTTAGAATACTAGAATAATTGACAATAGTTATAATAACGTAGAATTACAATATTTATTATCTTAGTAATATTAAAGTCACTTGCCTTGCTAGACTCCAAGCGAAATTATACTTGTTCCTTTACCTGCCAGACTGGCATAATAATTAATAGTTGGAAAACTTATTTACTTCCTTAGTAAAAAGAGTTACACCTGCGGAGAAAATTATAAATTACTCATTATTGCATTATGGTCTCACAATTATTTGATGTTATTAATGTGTTCGTATTGCCATTCTGGACATTAATGATTTTTTTGCCGAACTGGCAAATTACCCGTAAGATGATGAGTTCATATTTGCCTTTTGTAGCATTATCTTTGGCATATTTCTACTTACTTGTTAATTGCATTACCCTTGAAAGTGCTCAGGCTTTAATAAACCCAAAATTATCTGATATCACTGTATTTTTTACAGACGAAACTGCTACAGCAACTGGCTGGGTTCATTTTTTAGCATTGGACTTATTTATGGGTAGATGGGTTTATTGGAAAGGACAACAAACAGGTGTCTGGACCGTCCACTCAATCACTTTGTGCCTCCTTGCTGGTCCTTTGGGCTTACTCTCCCATATAATTACTGATTGGGTTAGAAAAACTTTTTTTTCTAAGTCATTCATCTCTGAAACACCCACTACTTAAAATATCTACCTCCTTTGGTGATCGATGAATACAAAATTTAACTATAAGCAGAAATTATATATGTCTTGGGTGTGGGAGTTTTCTATCTATGATTTTGATTTATAGTAATTATACTCATGAAGACTATGAGCATAATTTTGATTCGTCATAACCTAAACAAATTCAACAGGAAAGTCATAATAGAGATATATCTACATCAAAAATATACAGAAATATTAAATTAGTATTAGTATTCAATAGGGTTATTTAGATGAAGAATAGCTAACATTTTATATCTGTACTAGGGTAAGCTTTTACTTAAATCCTGACGTAGCCCAAATTAATGTTTTAGCTGTACTTAGATTATTCAGGTCATCAGTAATGACTTGGGTAGTGAGTAAATTTTTTATAAAGCTTTTGATTTAAGGTAGTCTACAACTCATTTATATATTTCTTATTTGAAAAATTCTTCAGTGAGAACATCTCAATTGTTGATATTTTCCAAAATAGCTAAATCAATTTTTGCGGCGTGATAATTTCCAAAAAGTCTTCAAGTTTACCAACCAAACCACAAGCGTGCCCCCCAGAAGAAGCATAATCCTATTATTGCCAGCCAATCTAAGCTATTCAACTCTAGGTTATGCCATCGAACTTGATGCTCATTAGGACTGGTAAAGCCACGTGTTATCATAGCTGTAGATATTTGATTAGCTCTAAGTAATAAATTATCTAATAATCTTTCTACTACTGTAATCCATACTTTTATGGATCCCTTCCACCCCAATTTTTTCCAGTTGATGGCCCTAGTGAAAACAGAACGTGTCAAATTCTGTATTTCTTCTAACACTAGAGGAATAAATCGCAGAGATAGAGTTAAAGTTAAGACAATTTCAGTTACGGGTATTTTTAACTTTCGCAGAGGCTGCATCAAGGAGTCAATCCCTGCAGTAATTTCTTCGGGTGCTGTTGTTAACAGGTAAAGGTTTGTACTGTAAATAACTGTAAAAACAATAGTGCTCAAGCGCACAGCTAAATCAAAAGAACGACGAGTTATAGTAATTGGTCCTTTTTTAAACAAAATATAATGATATTTTTTACCTCGTTGAATTTGTACTTTTCTCTTAATTTCTGGTGTAATACTATTGGGTGTTAAGGTTTTTATAGAAGGACTATAAGTGGATTTATAGTTGACTGATTTGAGTAAATTAGTAGTAGAAATGCTTGGCAGTCTGGGTTGATATTTAATTCCTAAACCATCAGGACTAATAGAAGCAATAATCCACACAAAAAAGCATAAAACTAACAACCAGCCCATCTGTTTTTGCCATACTCTTCTAGGAATTGGTGCCAGTATAGTAATAAAGATTAAGACTAATACTAAAACTACTCGCCATATGGTGCTGGCAAAAATATAGGTGGTAAGAAAACTCATCAACCACCAAAACTTAACTCGTGGATCGAGTTTATGTAACCATGTTTGTGGTTGCTCTAAGTATAGTCCTAGGGGTAGTGATTGCAATAAATCCATTGTTTAATTTTAGATTTTAGATGTTTATATTGTGGCACCCACAATTTCTACACCTTAGTAGCATGGTTAGCATTTCCAATATCACGAGCTTTTTTACTACGCCAAAATAGGCGTATAGGAGTCCCCTTAAAACCTAATTGTTGTCGAAATTGCCTTTCAATATACCGTCGATAATTTTCATTAAAACGTTTAGCATCATTGACAAACAATGCAATACTAGGAGGCTGACTGCTAACTTGAGTTCCATAGTAAATTCTACCCTGCTTTCCTTGTCTACTGGTAGGGGGTGAATGCCAACGAACAGCCTCATTCAATACCTCATTAATGACTGATGTACTTACCCGACGCTTGTGTTCTATGGCAGCAGAATCCACTAAATCCAAAATTTTGTCTACCCTCTGCCCAGTTAAAGCACTAATAAAAATATTCTCTACCCACTCTATAAAGTGCAAACGCTGATGTAGAATCTTCTGGTAATCATAAATGGTATAGGAATCTTTTTCAATTGCATCCCATTTATTCACTACTATTATAAAAGCCCTACCATCCTCTACAATACGACCAGCCAACTTTTGATCCTGTTCTGTAATTCCATCTAGAGCATCAATCACCAACAATACTACATCAGCACGGCGAATGGCTTTAAAAGAACGGTTAATACCAAAAAATTCCGGACCATATTCCACATTCTTTTTTTTGCGGATCCCAGCTGTATCAATTAAGCAATAGTTTTTCCCTTGATATTCAATAAAAGTGTCAATCGCATCACGGGTAGTTCCAGAAATAGGACTAACAATTGCCCTTTGCTCTCCTAGAAAAGCATTTAATAAACTAGATTTACCTACATTAGGACGACCAATAATTGCTACCTTAATTTCGTTATTGCCAATTATTTCTGTAGTTTCAGGTAAACACTCAATTACTACATCCAGTAATTCCCCTGTACCACTCCCATGAATTGCAGATACAGGGTAGGGTTCCCCTAATCCTAAACACCAAAATTCTGACGCTTGAATTAATCCTTTATCTGGTGATTCACACTTATTCACTGCTAAGAATAAGGGCAATTTTTTTGTCTTAACCAATCGGCAATTTCCCTATCCGCTGCAGTTAGCCCAGTACTGCCATCAACCACAAATATTACTACATCCGCCTCTGAGAGAGCAATCATTGCCTGTTGTCGAATGAGAGGCAAAAATTCTATATCCTCATTAAATACCAAACCCCCCGTATCTACTACCCAAAAGTCCCGATTACCCCAGAAAGCGGGCATATAAGTTCGATCACGCGTAATTCCTGGCAAATCGTGAATTATAGCAGACTTATCCTTGGCAAAGCGATTAACCAAGGTTGACTTGCCCACATTTGGGCGACCGATAATTGCAACAACAGGAAGTCCCATAATAACCAATAGTGAATATAGATTCAAAACGTTATTCTAGCAATTTACTGGGGTTGTAATATTTCCAAATCTAAATCAACTGCAATTTGGGATAACTTTGTCTAGATCAGTAGGACTATCTGAAATAAGGGGAACTCCCTAAAACAGGTATATTTGTTGGAGATTGAATTAAATTTACGGGTGTCACATCAGCTATTTGATTGTATACAGTTAAGAATTATTTCTAAAATATTAATATTGTACTGATTAGCCAAGGGAATATTTATTACTACTTATGAAATTAAATCTAATATCATCGGTGTAATCAATACTACGATTAAATGCAACTCCACAGCTAGATTTGTCACCATGAATTAATAAGTCATAGGAGAGCCCAAGCCGCCTAATCCTTCTAAGAGAATAAAACTATATTTGGCTTTCAATGTATTAAAAGGTCTCTATCTGTCCTCCGAATCAATCATATTATCCCTCTTTAAAGGCTACCACAGGAGTAACCAATGGTTCTTTGAAATATAAGGTAAGAATAAGGGCTTAATTTCTTCTGAGGATTGATTAAGGTTAAATAGTTGCTGATATGTTTTTTGGTTACCTATACTCGACTGTATGGGCTTAATAGTTACCATATGACAATTTGGATAATATTTTTGCCAATATGTAGTCAAAGCAAATGTTAAGAATATCTTCCAAACATTGTTATCCATTCGAGTGATTAATAGGGATTTCAATAACCTATCAAAATATGGATGAATGGATTAACATAAGGATTCTAACGTATTTAGTTTGTAATTTATTATTGCATTATTGCCCCTATAGAGGTTAATCAAATCAATCAGCGTAGCTTTTGGACAATAAGAAAGTATGTAAATACTAGTGACTAGATGGGGAAAATGCTAAATGCTTAGCAAGGATTTATATAAATGAAATTAGGATAGCAC
>NZ_CAIY01000069.1 GCF_000350105.1 Richelia intracellularis HH01 | reverse complement strand
GTTTATACTCTATATATCTAATATTATATATACTAATTTTACTGTAGAGAATAGGAAATTTTACCATTGAATAATATACTTTTCAAGTATTAATATTATTATAATATAATGTAATGTAATGTAATGTAATGTAATGTATCAATTAGTAAATAAAGTTTGCTATAGGTTAGGTTATTTTTATGTCTTTAATAAGTTATTTAGTAGTTTTTTAGCTAACCAAATTGTTTGAAGTTATTATAACATAAGCATAGTTAAAGAACTGTAAGATAATTCTTATTAGCAAAAAAATCTATAAAAAATAGCGTTATTTCTTAATTGTTTATTACACTAGTATACCATTTAAAACTTATACATGTAGATCGCAACATTTTTGATTGGTATTTATCTTATAAATAGCTGTTTAAAATAGTTCGTTCAGAGTTTATTTAGTATTGATTGATTCAGAATTAGCAAAAAATATAGGAGAATCTGTATATGTTAAATATGCTAGATGCGATATCATCTCTTTCTTAATATCTCGGCTTTAATCTCTAATAACCATAGTATCATTTGAAATCGATTAAGTGATATTTTTGAAGACCTTCGTTTACTATTAACATTTCATTGCACTTGTTTTTTGCAATTATACAAATACTGCTCAAAACTTTTTGGTAATTATCCATATCATTCTGTTCCAAGGAAATACGTGCAGATGTTTGTAAGTCTGCAACAGCATCTTCCTTTTTCTCTTTATAATTTTTATCAAAGTATTGACTTAATTCATAATTCAGTCAATACTCTCCTGAGATATACTTTTGCCAATTGAGGTTTAATTTTTAGGGCCTTATTAAAATCTATAATTGCTCGTTGGTATTCCTGCTCAAACTTGCTACTGTATTGAGCAATTTGATAGCGAATTAAACCACGCTGAAAGTATGCTTCTGCTCTGGATAGATTGATGTAAATAGCGTGGTTTAATTATTGCAGTGATTTTTGAAAATCTGGTTGGTAGTCTCCATAATATTTAGCTAGTTGGAAACTAACCATACCAGGACGAATATAAGCTTCCACTTCTTTAGGATTAATTTCTAAAGCTCGATTATAATCAGCCATTGCATGTTTGTATTCAATCCCAGGGTTTTTTTACTATACTCTGCAGTAATATAGCGTATATTTCCCCGACTAATATAAGCTTTAAATTCATTAGGCTTCAGATCAATCGCCCAATTATAGTCAACGATGGCCATCTCATAATTTAAAAAATTATGAGATGGCATTAGCACGATTAATATGAGCTTCAGTATAGGTAGAATCTTTTTTAATTGCTTGACTAAAGTTCTCTATAGCCAGCTCGTATTTACGAATTTCATAAAACCTATTTCCCCAATGATAATAATCAGCGAAGGAAAGATTATCCTTCTTTCTGGCAATCATCCAATTGTGCTGAGTATAATTATTACTAGCTTTCACTAAAGGATGATTGGTTAATTTGAGCATAAAGTCTAAATAACCTAACAAACTAAAACCTAATAGGAATAAAATTCTTGGGTATATTGCATAACTTTTCCGTTTTTTTTGATAATAGGAAAATTGATAAGTGAATCCTAGTGTTCCAGAATTCAGGTGATGGGTAGAAACAACCTTCTATATAACCTGTTGTTAATGATATTAATTAAATTAATCTTAGGTTCTAATAAACACAAGATTAATTTAAATTAGAACCCCATCCATATACATTTTTTATCATGTCTTCGTAAACTATAGTATTTTTGTATTTAACTTATTTAAGTAATTATTATATTTACTATTTAATGTATATTCCTATAGTGCCATATTCTTACTTAGATTATATTCTAAAATTACTTAACATCTGTGAAGCTAATTATATTTTCAAAGAGAGCCTATATTTAATTAAGATAGTCTTGTTTTCTTCAAGTATTTGATAATATTTGAAATGGGATAGAATACAAAATAATTTGCCATGGTAATTACGCAACTTTAACTTTTTTTGCTTTGAAAGAAGCAAATTACTGAATGGTACTCCCCACTGAAAACACCTACTATCCTCACTTAGCAGACGAATTTTCATTCCTCTACTATTCCCCAGTAAATCCAGCATATTCAATTATTTTAATGATTAAAATTTCATTACTAAGAAATACCTATAATTAGGGCTGCATATGTTATAGAGTTATTACCTTTGATTAAAATACCTGATAGACATACTACCCTTTATAATTTCAGGCCATGCATTATGAATCATAAACTCATCTCTGTTGTCTGTATTCCTAATAGGCTAGAGAAAAATAGGCTAGAGAAAAAATTCTAGATTTCCCTAATTAACTAGAATTCTACATTTTCTGGTGTTCGTGGAAAGGGAATCACGTCCCTAATATTACTCATGCCAGTCATAAATTGAATTAATCTTTCAAAACCCAAACCAAAACCAGCATGAGGAGCTGTACCAAAACGACGTAAATCTAGATACCACCACAATTTTTCTGGTTGTATTTCCTGAGATATTAGTCGCTTTTCTAGAATATCTAGCCTTTCCTCCCTTTGGGAACCACCAATAATTTCCCCTATTTTGGGTGCAAGAATATCCATTGCAGCGACAGTTTTGTTATCATCATTTAGGCGCATGTAAAAGGCTTTAATCTCTGCAGGGTAATCTGTAACAATTACAAGTTTTTTAAATATTTGTTCACAAAGATAACGTTCATGTTCTGATTGCAAATCTAATCCCCAAACAACAGGATACTCAAATTTTACATTAGCTTTCTCCAACAATTTGATGGCTTCTGTATAAGATATACGCTCTGACTGATTATTAATAATATTCTCTGCAGTCGCTAAGACTGTATTATCAATACGTTTATTGAAGAATTCCATATCTTCTAGACATTTATTGGTAACATATTGGAAAATATGCCGTAAAAATGTTTCTGCTAAGTCTATATTCTCTTGGAGATTATAAAATGCCATTTCTGGCTCGATCATCCAAAATTCAGCCAAATGCCGGGAGGTATTGGATTTTTCCGCACGGAATGTAGGGCCAAAAGTGTAGATATTAGTAAGTGCCATCGCCATGATTTCTGCTTCTAATTGACCACTAACTGTCAGATAAGTAGGTCTACCAAAAAATTCTTGAGTATATTCTCCAGCTTGACTATTAACACAAGAAATCGTCTTAGGATTTAAACTACTCACATGAAATAATTCTCCTGCTCCTTCGCAATCACTAGCAGTAATAATAGGAGTATGTACCCACATAAAACCCCTCTCCTGGAAAAATTGATGGATAGCCATAGAACAAGCATTTCTAACCCGGAAAACTGCACCAAAGGAATTGGTACGTGGTCGCAAATGTCCGATGGTACGCAAAAATTCAAAGGAATGACGCTTCTTTTGTAATGGATAAGTCTGGGGATCTGCTCCTCCTAAAACTTTTACAGAGTAAGCTTTTAGTTCAATTCTTTGTCCTTTACCTTGAGAAGTAACTACCACACCATCAATTTTTACTGAAGCACCTGTGTTTAGTTTCTTTAGTACTTCCTCATAATTGGATAAACTTGTGTCAAGTATAACTTGCAAACTAGTCAAGCATGAGCCATCATTAACTTCAATAAAAGCAAATTCCTTTAATTGCCGCTTTGTACGTACCCAGCCTTGAATTGTAATTGAATCATCAGGTTGGCTACTGCATAAACTTTCTACAATTCTTGTATTTACCATATTTTTTGAAAAAAGACCTTAATATCCAGCCTATAATAACGCCCAATCTACAAAAATGTATAAGTTTCTAAGATGATAATAAAAAAAGGAATCTGTCTTCAATTTTCATGTTTTATTATTGGAGTAATTTACAAACTTGAGATTAAAGATAATAATCTTAGGGTTGTTAGGTACAAAAAAACAAATATATTTCAATTGGTTATACTTACTATCACATACACAGAATTGTGGAGTTGTTTGTTCGGATTAAAGTCAATGCTCTCTCACTCTTATATAAGAATAACAAGTAATTTTAAGCATGCCTTTGCTTTTTAACCAAAGACCTAAAGTTTTATTTTCCTATATGTTGAGAGAACTAAATAAGAATTTCAAATATGTTAGTTAGACTTTGTTCCTTGTCAAAAAAGGTTCTGAAGGCTGGATAGTAAGTACTTTCTGCTTGTACACAAGACGGTACTGAGGTCTTTCAAGGTAATAAAGGAATAAATACTACTTATCTTCTTATCTGCATCAACCTGGTATTACCCCTTATTCCTTATACCCATATGTTCTATGGTAATCACACTAGTTTTTAAACTGAATATGAAAATTGAAGATATTGGAATCATATTCCTTTCAGAAGGATTTGACAGTGTAGTTTCAATAAACTTACTATCAATTACAGAACATCAATATTAATTAGGGCAAGTCTTTTCACCTGGGAGAATTGTTGTTGTGATGTCTGTGCTTTTACTTTTGTTTTTCCAGTTACCTCAAATAATTAATTTGCTTGAATTTATATAAATTAGCTCTAGAATTAGGACATAATATAGAAATTATTGTGAAATCTAAAAACATGAAATTAAATACTGATGTTAATAGTTTAACAGCCTTAGAATTAGCACAGGTATTGGTAGATAGGTTAAGTATTTCCCCTAATGACTGGCACCGTTTAAAAGCTAACCGCAAAGCTCGTGCTAGTGAACAAGCAGCAGCAGCCTTAGTATTTCTATTAAAAGATAAACCAGATGAAGCAGTCACTCGTTTCCAACAAGCTATTAGTTGGTTAAATCTTTCTATTTCTGCTTCCCCTTGTCCTCACCATAGTGATAGAGACAAGAAGACATTGAATAATTGATTGATAGCCCTAACACTTACTTTTTCATTTGCTTGAACCATATTGATAATTGCCATATGTTTTTAGTCCATACTAATTAAGTCTTAAGTTTATTGAACCAAGTTTCTTCATAAGGAATCAGAAAAGTCCAAGAAATTTTATTGGGTATAAGGCTACTATTAGTAAAATTTATTTCATAAAGAAGGAAACTAGTATTCAGCTTCTAAGAAGACTTAAATCATACTTTAGTTGTTTGCCCTAGTTGCGCGACAATAGGGGGATTCGGAGGCGACTTTCTACTTGCTTACACAGTCTTAATTCTGTCCCTCTACGATTCCATTCTACTTGGTCAAAAATTTGATGGAGAATAGACAAGCCTCTGCCGCTTTCTGAATCATCAGGAGGTAGATACTTTGTAGGATTTTCACCACAGCTACAGGCAGGATGGAAACCACGACCTTGATCCGATATGATCCACCAGTAGCAATTATCAATAAGAGAAAAACGGACCACAACAGTTTTCCCAGGGTCAAGTTTATTGCCATGCTTAGCTGCATTCACTAGAGCTTCTTGAAGTCCCAA
The DNA here is from genome assembly GCF_000350105.1 of Richelia intracellularis HH01. Lineage (GTDB taxonomy): Bacteria > Cyanobacteriota > Cyanobacteriia > Cyanobacteriales > Nostocaceae > Richelia > Richelia intracellularis. The sequence goes on along the minus strand of NZ_CAIY01000069.1, from coordinate 77,583 downwards.
TCGCAGTTCTGCCTGCATTTCCTCAGGAATTTCTGCCAGGAGTAGATCTAAAATTGGATATAGATATAACGTGGAAGCGAAACTAATTGTGCCCCAGTTACGTCCTACTGGACGAAGTGAAATTGTAATCACAAGAGAAACCCCCATAGCTTTCAGAGTCAGCTAGACACCAGTCCGGTATCACTCACGACCTAATTAATTATCAGGCGCTTACACTGTCTACAAACCTGTGTCTGAACAGCCAAAATTTGAAAATGCTGGGGAGCATTGACTTTTAAATAATAGTGAAAGGTTGTTTTGAAAAATAAAAAAATCACCATATCTGAAAAACCCCTATAAATCGTTCGAGATGCTTTCTAGTTTTTTATACTTCCGCCCCAGTTTAATGTGTTCTAATTTGCAGTTTTAATAGACTTTTTCATCTCTTTGAATAGCTTGTAAAAATTTGAAGTTCATATAAAAGAGGGGTTATATACCGGACATGATCTAATTCTAACATTGTCACTGTGTATTAGATGATAGATTGCAAAAATGATCAGTGAATTCAGTTCAAGTATTTTCCCCATTAGGTTGAGCATGATAGGAATGCAGCGACCTCTACATGGGATGTTTGAGGAAAAAAGTCAGCTGGTTGTATACGGGTAATGGTGTACATGCCATCATGACATAGCAATTTAAGGTCACGAGCAAGGGTAGAAACTTTGCAACTTAAGTAGACTATACGTTTGGGTTTGGATTGACGTAGGCTTTCTATTACGGCAATATCACATCCTTTACGCGGTGGATCAAGTAACACAATATCTGGTTGTAGATGTATTTTTGGGAGTATTGTTTCTACTGCACCCACATAAAAGCTAGCATTTTGAATGCCATTATTTTTGGCATTTAAAGTCGCCTGGGCTACTGCTTCAGCTTGAACTTCTAAACCAGTAATTTGCCATACCTTTTTTGCTAGGGGCAAAGTTAGTGTACCAATACCACAATAGGTATCAACTAACACCTCACTTCCTTTTAGTTTTAATTCGGACTTAATTACCTCCACAAGGGCTTCAGCGGTTTCTGTATATACTTGAAAAAAAGTACTACCCTTTATTTGGAACTCTAAACCTGCAAACTTTTCAAGCAAGTAGGGCATTCCAGCAATGCAGTGAGTTTCCTTGCCAAAAATGGTATTAGTACGATTGCCATTCATGTTTAACATCACTCCTACTAATAGGGGGTAATGGTCTAACCACTCTTGTGCTTGTTCTACAATCCCTGATATATTTTCATCTTTAACAACTAGGGTTAGTAAAACTTCTCCAGTGCGGCGGCCAATACGTAAACTGAGATGGCGTATTTGCCCTTGATGCAGTTTTTCATCATAAACCTTCCAGTTACGCCTTTGTATATCCTTTTTTATTTCTGCTAGGAAATGGTTCAAGCGCGAGTCCTGTACTGGACACTGATTGAGATTAATCAACTTATGGCTGCCTTTTTGATAGTAACCCGCTTGTATACCACCTGTTGTTGATAAACCCAGGGAATAGGTAACTTTATTACGATAGTTTAAGGGAGATGGTGCTGCCAATATTGGATCTATGGATATTCCCCGAAAACAGCCAATACGCCCCAAGGCTTGTACAACCTGGTTTTGCTTTGCTTTTAATTGGTAATTGTAATGAATATGCTGCCATTGGCAGCCGCCACACTTGTCAGCTACTATACAACTTGGTCGGACACGCTGAGGAGATGATTTAATTAACTTCTGTATTTTTCCGTGGGCATATTGGTGTTTAACGTTCGTCAAACGGACGACTACACTATCGCCAGGAACGGTATCTGGTACAAAAACTACCCGTTCTTGCTTACGCCCCACTCCATCCCCAGTATCACTTAGATCAGTAATTTTAATTTCAACTACTTTACCCTGTTGCCAATCATCCATGGAATTTTAGATTTTATATTTATAGGTGTGAATAGCTCTCTCTTCTCTACCCCTCTTCCCTTGCACACCCTAGAGTCGCTAGACTAGCAGATAACATCTATGTTATTGCAAAAATTATGACAGTAGTAAGCAACGTTATCCTCAGAGCCGACAATGAGTTGCGCTATCCTAGCAGCGGTGAACTCAAGAACATAAAAGAATTTTTACAAACTGGAGAACAAAGGATGCGCATTGCTTCTATGTTGGCAGAAAATGAGAAGAAAATAGTGCAAGAAGCAACCCGACTACTTTGGCAAAAATGTCCTGAATTTATTGCACCAGGTGGTAATGCATACGGAAGGCGTGAGCGTGCACAATGTATTAGAGACTTCAGTTGGTACTTACGAATCGTCACTTATGGTGTACTAAGCGGAGATAAAGAGCCCATAGAATCCATTGGCTTATTGGGGGCTCGAGAAATGTACAATTCTTTGGGTGTTCCTCTAAAAGGAATGGCAGAAGCAATCAAGTCACTGAAATCAGCTTCCCTGAACTTACTCAGTAGAGAAGATGCTGTCAAAACTGCCCCTTATTTCGATTTCATCATTCAGGGAATGCTATAGGAGCCATTCACTACTCCCAATATTTAGTAGACAATTCGCAACATGGTCATTTGTGGTGTTTTTGTAATAAGGCCTCATAAATATGTGGAAATATCAAAATAGGAACAATAAGTGTTAAAAGTTGTCACTTTGCATAAATAATACTCTGATTTTGAGAATTAAGATTCCCCACAATTTTGAGTGGCCATATATTATATTTATAATCAGCCTGGATTCACTCTAAAAGTGGGGAGATATAGCCTTACCTAAATAGGGTAAAAAAATTATCTTAGAAAATAAAACCTAACAAAAGCATAACTAGAAGTCATCATACATGATTTATATAAACTGTTCATATTTTTGCTGGAGTTAATTATCTACAAGAATTTTAGACTTACAAGCATTCAATGCTAGTACATTAATTATTAGTAGTTATAATTCTCATTACAATGAGATTCTGCCTATCTATTCTTTTACTTTCCAGTGTACTTGGATTGGATAAAAGACTGTTAAATTGTTTTCAGGCGAAAGTAAGAAAATAAAAGTAAATGGCTTGATGAAGTGATACAAAGTTTTACCTGTTATGAACTTAAAAAACAAATTTTGCTTAGATATAATAGCAAGACTATTGAAGCCTCGAAATATAATGAGCTTGAATTCACTATGACCGATGATGATTTTCTAACAAATAAATTCAATCTGTACCAAACTGCAATGATTACGTGTATTATGAAAGTATCCTAATTATCTTGGACTCCTTATAAGTAACGAGGCTATCCCAAACTACTACTTGAAAATTACCCATAACACCCGTATGTAGTGTAAGCTACAGGTATTTTTTATCATTACCAAACACAAACTTTGTTAGCAATTCCAGACTTTAACATTGGCTATTTTATGAAATAATGGGAATCAGAAGCGCCTTAATAAGAATAGTTCAAGCAGTTTTCAACTCTAACCATTCGTAATTCGATCCTTAAATATAAAAAAAATCAATCGAACAGATATTGCTCAACTCTTCACAATTTGTTACAAGAATACAGGTAACCTCGAAAAAACTAAAATTCACAATGTTTGGCGGACTAACTAGTTTTACAGAATTCAAGGCTACAGACTGGGGAGAACGAATGCTAAACACAGTTATTAGCCAAACTATTCGCCACTTATTTTCCCAAAGCGATTCGATAGATGTACATGTCCGATGCCACCCCTCTAGCAAACTTTTGCAAGGCAGTATTGATGGATTTAAAATGAATGGCCGTGGTTTGGTTATTCGCAAGGAATTTGCAGTGGAAGAAATGTATATTGAAACTGACGCAGTTGTCATTGATTTCAGCTCAGTAATGAGTGGTAAGTTAAGCTTGAAACAACCCACTCAATCAATTGCCACAGTAGTACTTTCAGAAACAGGCATTAATGACTCTTTTCAAGCAGAATTAGTGAAAAAACGCCTAGTTAACTTGGATTTGCCTAGTTTAATCGCCTTATCAGGTGGTAACCCCGTTTCATTTACAGAATTAAAGGTGGAATTATTGCCCGAAAATCACTTGCACATCCTAGCTCATGCAGATCTAAGCAGTGGTGGTCTAATACCCCTTGATTTTACAGTAAATGTTGTTATTGAGAAACGAAGACGAATCTCTTTCCAAAATCCCTTAATTCATGTAGATGAATTGCCAGCAGCCCAAAGGGAAAACTCTCAGGCTTTGAGTATAGCACTAGTGAAAATTTTAGATAATATGGTTGACTTGGACCGTTTTGATCTTGACGGGGTAAAAATGAGGCTCAATCGGTTAGAAACTCAAGATAAACAACTGATATTTAGTGGCTATGCTGAGATTGAGCATATTCCTCGTACTAGCCAGTCTTAAACAAAATACTGTTGTTAATAGATTAGATATAATTTTCTGATTATATCTTTCACCTCATTTTTCCAAAGAGTATTAAGATTTTTCCTGTTTTACTTAATGTAATACCTAAAGTAAATTGAAAATCCCTATACTGTTTTGCATCTATTTGCTTATACGCTTAAATTCATATTCATAAATACTTGAGTTTATCAGAGGTATTAAAATTAACCCAAGATTCTTTTTATCCAGTAGGCATTAGTTAATATCAAGTGAAAGCATAAATGCACCCATATAATGGTTTTACTCCTTAATACGATATGATAGACATATGAATAAAAAACAAACAAAAATATTAATACTATAGTTATTAATTATCAGGAAATTTTTGTGTATCAGTAAGAGTTTATTCATACATCCTTTGTATGCCAATTATTTTCAAGATATCCTTAATCCTAGTAGTTAGTTAAACCAAAACTACTAGGATTAATAAAGTAATTATAAATAAAGTGGTGATAGCTCATACAAAAACGATCCCAAGCTGCCATTTGGATTTCAAATGCAAAAATGATAAAATTTCCTATTGCTAAAAATAAGAGTGTATAACAATAAATTTTATTACCCGGATAAGCACATAATGGTTCGATATCCTGGTTAACAGGAAGAGAATTGTGCCCTAGCACAAATTTATGGGAGTCTTTTTGTGATCCTATGTTTTTAATTAAGTAGACTACTAACGTAGCAATGTCTTTACTATGAATGAAATGAAAACTACTATCTGTCTGTAAGAAGCAAATATAGTTAATGTATTTGACAACTTCTACAATGCCTATTGTCTCTTATGAATATGGCTTTTTCTCATTACCACCCAGTACTACATTAGGATAAACTGTAATAATTTTATTGGTGATCTCTAGTTGGCTAATTTTCTGTAAACAATCATATGTTGAGCTAATATAATCAATTCCTAATTCCCTGACTTCTGGAAAGAGTTAATTATTATTTCCTAATATGATCGCAATTGAAAAGTAAATGACCTATTCAAGCTTATCTGCATCAAGCAAACTTATGAGCTCTAAGTTTTTTTATAATTGATATAATAAGTATTTTTTCCACCCCATATATCTGTTAACATAGCCATGTCTATAGTTTTTAACAGGTCTGCAAATTGCTTAATCTCCACCATATCAATTTGCAAAAAATGAATATCCAATAGGAATTGGGTATTCATTTTTAGTTTCTGGGGATTTATTACCAGTAAAAACAGTTCGTGGTTAGTATCTTGAATTAGCGCTTAACTTATAGAGTAACCTATACATCCGTTCGCATCAGTAATTAAAATCCGCTTGTGAGTTATTGAAGTTTAGACTTTATTATTGAATATATATTTTACAAAGCAGATTAGGGCTTGAAAATATTAGGATCTAATTAGTGGATACATTTGAGTTTATTATTTTGTTTCTGAGTTAGTTATTAGCAACTAGTTTTTAAGTTAGTACTTAGGGCTTAAAAATTAAGTAATATTAATTCGAGCAATAGTTGCAACATATGTGATTCTATAAGAATGCCTGACAATCTGATGTCTAAAACTCAAGCTAGTACAATTACTTAAATAATAGCGAATGGCTAATAACTAACATTCCTTGTCTCAAACGGCTTCTACCATAGTCAGTTGTTTAGCTGTTTCAAAGAAAAATTCCACATTTTCCTCTGGTGTATTGGGAAAAACGCCATGACCAAGATTAAGAATATGTTTACCAAATCCAGCTTTATTTACAGTATCGTATATTCGGTCACGGATAAATTTCTTAGAAGCAAATAGAACACCAGGGTCAAGATTACCCTGCAATTTCATATCTTGGCCTAATCTTATCCTTGCGTCAGCCATATCTACTGACCAATCAATAGTGATAACATCTGCACCAGATTGTGCCATTCTTTCTAGCAAACCAGCACTACTACTCACTAACAAAATTAATGGAGTGTCAGGATGTTTTTGTCTTACTTGTTGGAAAACTTTTTGTTGATAGGGCAAAGCAAACGTGTCATAGTCTTGAGGACTTAATTGTCCTGCCCAGGAATCAAATAATTGTAATACCTGAGCTCCACAGTCAACTTGATAACAAGCATAAGTGCTGATTGCATCCGCAAGTTTACTTAAAAGTTGATGTAGCAGATTTGGATTAGAGAATGCCATATTCTTAATGACAGAGTAAGTCTTAGAACCTTTTCCCTCTACAGCATAGGCGGCTAAAGTCCAAGGTGCACCAACAAAACCCAGTAATGTAGACTTATTACTAATTTCTTGACTTAAAGACTGCAAAATAGTTCTAATAAAGGGTAAAGACTCTTCCGGCTCTAAAAGTTTTAAATTGTCAACTTGCTCTTTAGTACGGATAGGAGGGTCAATGAGAGGCCCTTTACCTTCTGCAATATCCATATCAATCCCCAAACCGGGTAATGGTGTAACAATATCCGAAAATAAAATCACACCATCAGGCTGAAAAACTTTCCAAGGCTGCAAGGAAATTTCAATTGCTACTTCAGGTATTTCCGAACGTTCACGAAATGAAGGATACTTATCCCGCAAGTCCCGATAAGCCTTCATATATCGCCCTGCTTGACGCATAAGCCATACAGGAGGACGATGTGCAACTTCACCACGAGCAACTCTGAGCAGAAGAGGATCGCTTGAGGAGGAAATCATTTAATGCTATGCCCTATCCTAATCATTTTTACAATACTCTTTAGCTTATCATCCTGGGAAGCAGCATATGGAAGTGATTAAGATAGGAGAAAAGGTAAAATAAACATTAACATGTAGCTTTTATCCCCACCAATTAAGTACCCATAGTTATGTAAAAGCCACGTAATTCAGCAGCATTAACTATTTAGATAATTCAGCAGCGTTAACTATTTAAGTTATTAATAATACCCAGATTTTTAAATCTATAGACTTTAATTTAGGTAAAAGTATTCTTACAAAATATTATGTAACGTAATTGACTTAAATTCCAGCTTATATCTTTCTATAATGGATAATAAAATTGATTTATATTCCTGTTTTTATACTTTAACTAGCCCCAAATTTATGTTGATTTTCTAATATCATTCAGTCAAAATTACTGTAACAGAATTATCCCAATCTCATTCTGCTGAAAACTAATATTCTCTTGACTTTTAAACATTGCTAAATAATTGCATTTACATCTTAGTCTAGTATTATAAAAATAAGATTTCTATCCTGCCAAATTCTAGGTATATTGAATATAAATGTCAGCTCCATAATTTGTGATTTACTCAAAATATCAAAGTTATCTATATATTTTTTACAGTGTATAATATTATTTTATAAGCCTATATATACTCACAGATTCTTAGAATTTGTAGATGCTAGTAATACATTTCAGCGAATTTATATTCAATAAGAATACTGCTAAAATAGATTATTAATTGTGATTTAGACTCATGTAGCTAATGTATTTACTATTACTATATTCTCATATTTTTCAATCAATATATAGCTAAGATGGTAGACAAAAAATAAATTTAATTGCTATAAAGTGTATATTAAGAAGCATCGTCAAATATAAAATATAAATATTACTATAAAAGTTCTTTAAAACTGTCAAATAAATATAGAATAATAAGTACTTACCATAGAAAAATATACTTATGAAAGTCCTCGTTGAAATGATTCTTGGTCTCACCTTATGAAAAAATTAAGGTGAGACCAAGAATCAAATTTTTAATCAGTTGGGGGTTAATTATAGCTGACAAAATATGATGGATGCACTTAATTAAATTAGCATTAACAGAAAAGTTTGCTTGGTTTTTTGATGATTTTAGGTAATCTATAATTTATAGCATTCAATTCTCACTCTTGATTTAATAGTTATTAAGACCCAGAAGAAAAAAAATATAATGTTCCTGCTACTAACCAAAGATATAGTTGCAGGTATAGCAACAAGGTAAGTAGTAGATAAGAAGAATTTGGAGTTATAATAGGTATTTTGTAGATGCGAGTGCGCATATTTGAATTTAATGCCAAACAGAAACCCAAAACCTCTGAAGCCTGGCCCAGTTTAGTATATTAGAAGGGTATCAGATCAAGTACCCTAATATAAATATTAGGGTTAAAACTCCTTATGTAGCTTGATTAGAGTATTTTTGATAAAATCATCGCAGTTAAGATCATGGTGATCATCGGCTTGTAAGACCAATACTAAAGCATCAAAATTCATAAGTATTTTATGCATTTTAGTGGTAATTTTATGATAAAAGCTTATGTCCTTTTTTTTCTATTTTGAGTATTGAAGATTAATTCAGGTGGAACTTTGTAAATACCCCATTTCCACTTGAAGTGAAGGTCCTGAGAATATGAGCAAGTTTGAGGTGGGTTAAATTTTGATACAACTTATAGAAACATAGATGTACTATTTACCATGATAGAAAATCTCAATATATACCCTAATGTTTCACTTCCCTCTAGGGAAAAATAGCAGATATTATTTTAATATAACATAAATCTATTTTGAGTTCAGGTATAAGAATGCTTACAGTTTCAATTATCATATGTTATGAAGTTGCTAAGTGTAAACTTTGCTCACAGCACATAGAACCCATGAGCATATAACTTATCATCGATTTATAGTCTCCACTGAGGAAGTTTTTTTAATACTTAACTCTTTAATAACCATTTGAGGGACTTTGCAATAGCTATTGGTCAGACCCAATGTAATTAGAACCAGGGTTTTTTTTGCTTTAATTAACATTTTTTACTATTAGTGTTTTCATGTGGTTAGTTTTACTTTTGCAAGAGTTTATTCCAGAAGTCAGCCGAACTCAGATATTGTATTTAAGTGGACAATAATTTTCTGCTGTCATTTTGGGAGTAATTCCAGCTATTACCCTATGCAATTGTAAAATTCATCCTCAGGGTATATCTAAAATTTCCCATTGCATCTCCAGAAGGAAGGTCGGATCAAGGTTAAGAATATGAATACGCATAGTCGTCATCTGCAAACTAATGTGTTTCCTCCTGTGGCAAAAAAACAGCCCCAGATTCTAGAGTTGAACGGCGATCGCCGCATAGATAACTATTTTTGGATGCGTGATCCAGAAAATCCCGAAGTAATTGCATATTTGGAAGCAGAAAATGCTTACACTGATGCCATGATGGAGCACACTATAGATCTACAAAACGAGCTATACAAAGAAATGCTGGCTCGGATTAAAGAGACTGATCTTTCTGTACCGTATCGTAAGGATAACTACTATTACTATTCCCGTACAGAAGAAGGAAAAGCTTATCCGATATATTGCCGTAAGAAGGTTAGTCTAGAGGCTGAAGAGGAAATTTTATTAGACCAAAACCAATTAGCAAACGGCTATGAGTTCTGTGATTTGGGTGTTCTAGTTATTAGCCCCAATCATCAAATTATGGCATATTCCATAGACCATACTGGGGCAGAACGTTATACTTTATTTTTCTTGGATTTAAAGTCTAAAAAACTATATCCAGATACCATTGATAATACTTATTTCTCATTAGTTTGGGCCAATGATAACAAGACAGTTTTTTATACTCAAATCGATGAGGCTAATCGTCCTTTCAATTTATTTAGGCACACTTTAGGTGGTAATGTTGCCGAAGATGAACTAATTTATCATGAACCAGATGATGCCTATCACTTGTATGTAGACAAGAGTCGAAGTCAAGCATATATATTCCTGACTATTGCTGGTAGTATTACCTCAGAAGTCCAATATTTAAAAGCTGACTATGCTTTCTGTAAATTTGAGGTTATTGCCCCCAGAAAAACTGGAGTTTTATACAATGTAGAACATCATAGTGACTATTTTTATATAGTTACTAACGAAGAAGCCACTAATTTTAAACTGATGAGAACTTCAGTGGCTAGGATTTTTAAGGAAAACTGGAAAACGATAATTCCTCATCGCCCTGATGTGAGATTATCTGGGGTAAGTGCTTTTATTAATCACCTGGTCATTTATGAGCGTGAGGGGGGACTACCAGGTGCAAGAGTACAAAACTTAACTACGGGAGCTGAAAGTCACATTACTTTTCCTGAGCCAACTTATGAATTTGAAGAAGGAAGCAATCCAGAATTCAACACCAATATACTCCGATTTAATTACACTTCTTTAGTTACCCCGCCTTCAGTATTTGATTATGACATGAATACTAATCAACGAGAATTGAAAAAAGAAACAGAAGTATTGGGGGGATATGATCGCACTCAATATCAGAGCGAATGGCTTATGACTAGTGCTGCTGATAGGATAAAAGTACCAATTTCCATTGTTTATCGCAAAGGTATAAAAAAAGATGGTAAAAATCCCTTATTCATGTTGGGATATGGCTCTTATGGCTATTCCTACCCAGTAACATTTGCCCCTGATATTTTATCGTTGTTAGATAGAGGAGTCGTATTTGCAATTGCCCATGTACGTGGTGGGGAAGAAATGGGAAGACACTGGTATGAGAGTGGAAAGTTCTTACATAAAAAGAATACCTTTTCCGATTTTATTACTTGTGCTGAATATCTCATTAGTAGGGGATGGACAGATAGTGAGCACCTGGCTATTTCTGGTGGCAGTGCTGGGGGTTTACTCATGGGAGCAGTGATGAACATGCGCCCAGACTTATTTAAAGTAGTAGTTGCTCGCGTGCCCTTTGTTGATGTATTAACAACTATACTCGATACTTCCTTACCCCTTTCAGTCATGGAGTGGGAAGAATGGGGTAATCCTAACGATAAAGCTTACTACGAATATATTAAATCATACTCTCCCTATGATAATGTAGAAGAGAAAGACTACCCATACATACTAATTACAGCTGGATTAAATGATTCCCGTGTGAAGTACTGGGAACCGGCAAAATTGACAGCCAAGTTGCGGAATATGAAAACCGATAATAATACTTTGTTGTTGAAAACCAATATGGGTGCAGGACATAGTGGTGCTTCCAATAGATACGAAAGCTTGAAGGAGTTAGCTTTTGAGTATGCTTTTGTATTTGATCACTTGGGTGTACTGAAGAAAGATTAGGGAGAATAAAAAAGAGTAGGGGAGCAGGGTGAAACCTCACACTATGTAGCTTGCTTCCCCGTAGAGATCTAATAAACTTAAAGCAATAAATTGTTAAGCAGAAGGCTTATCTGCTGCTATGAAATTGCCTCTCATTCTTCGACCCATAAATTCGGGTATTGTATGTTTTATTTTTTGCTTCACTCATAAGTTGTGAGGAGATAATACCAATATCTATTTCCGGGCAATTTTTCATGTAGAATCAATTAGTCTTGAAAGTTAACTAAGCAGGATATACATCTTAGAATTAATTAAGTCAGTACCAAACTTAAATTTAAGTGAATTTGATTTAAAGATATTTGAACATCAATTCTTATAACTAGTTACCAAGTTAAATAGCAGTTTTAGAAGTCACATAAGTATTTATCATTAACAAAATATTTATTTTTACTATTTTAGATATGTAGGAAGTATAATGGTGATCACTACGTAAAAAATACTAGAAATTACATTGAGTTAATACTAAACTAAGGGTGAGTAATTCAGATAATATATAGACTGAATAAAAAAATTTCAGTACAGTCTATAAGTAATAAGTAAGTTATAGGATGCCCGAATATAATTTTGAGTTATGATGCAAAACCTAGGTGTCCAAATTATTAATAATAGTCACACATTCTATTTCGTTTCAGATTTAACTTAATATTTGATTGACCTGGTATTCAACACTATTACTCTAAGTATAGATTATATAGGATTTTAGGGCATTAAGTTGAGGAAAAAACGGCATAACTCAAACATGAATGAAAAAGTTAAGTATGTTTAAGATGAGAGTGAGAGGTCTTAAGTAAAGATAGAGACAAAATTGATTTGTATAGTAGGTAGTAAGATAAAATAACTCCAAAAACTTTGGATAACAAAAGTAAGACAGGACAGAATAACTTTTAATCAAGGAAAACCTACAAAGGTCTCGGTAGTCTTATTAACTATTTTAGAGGAATAAAAAATCTTTTGTACTAACTATTTACTATTTTTATTCCAAATTAAACGTAACCGTTCTTGGGCCATTTGTAATGCTTTTTGGGGAGACTCACCTAATAAGACAGCCTCAATTCCCCTACCTAAACTATCAGATAAACGACTATACCCAGCCATATTTGGCCGAGCACGAGCTACAGTCATTTGTTCTAAAAATACTTGTAATCCAGGTTTTTTGGAAGCATATTCCTGATATAATTTGCTCTTGGAAACTTTTTCATTGGTAGGTATAAACCCTGTCTTAATACTCCATTCTGTTTGAAACTCCTCACCTAGGATATACTCTAAAAACTTGAGTGCAGCTTTTTCTCTTACTGGTGTAGTTTTCATCACATACAGACTCCCAGTACCAGTTGCCGTGGCATGCCTAACACTAGCAGGTATAGGAAATACATCGTAATCAACATCTGATTTAGTAATATTAGTCCAAGGTCCAGTAATTTGCATTGCTACACGACCAGAAATAAAATCACTCTCATCATAGCCCCGCTCTGGTGCAGAGAGTTTGGCATACCCACTCTTAAGCAAATCCTGCCACAATTGCAAAGCAGCTATCGCTTCTGGACTATCAAACTTGGGGTTATCATTATTAATGATTTCTCCGCCAGCACTCCATAAAAAAGGGAGCCAACAAAAAATAGTCCACTCTTCTTTGCCTAAGGGTAATACTATTCCATACTGCTCTGGTTGGCCATCACCATTACGATCTATTGTTAGCTTTTTTGCAACTTGCCGGAACTCCTCCCAAGTCTCAGGGGTTTCCTTAATTCCAGCAGCAGAAAATAATTGTGGCCGGTAGAAAATACCAATATTGCTAGTATAAAGTGGTACAGACCAAATTTTATCATTTAGTCTCAGTTCGTCCCATAGATTGGAGTAAATCTCTGATTTCATAGGTAGATTTTCAACCCAATTATTTAGGGATTTAATTGCTCCTAATTCAACAAACTTACCTGTCATTTGTGGATAAAATAAGAGAATATCTGGAGGAGCATTCCCAACCACTGCTGTTAGTATTTTGGGTATTTGCGGTTCCCCAACAAAAATAGATTCTACTTGAATACCAGGATTAGTCTGGTTAAATTTTTTAACTAATTTGTTGAAAACATCACGATTAACAGGGGGATTGATTCCCTGCCATAATGTGACATGAGTAACTTGATTATTATTTTTTGTTCCTAGATTTTGACATCCAAATAAAATTAGAAATACTAATAGATATATAATAACTACAATTGAAAATTGCCAGTTGCAGGCCTTGATTTTTCCTGACAATCTTTCTATTCTTAAAATGAAAACTTGAATGTTCATACTAATTATTGATATGAGATGATTGTTTCATCTCAAAACAATTGATAACAGTTTTTTTGTGTTGCCATAAGTTTTGAGTTTGCAGTTGCATATTACCATAATTAATGTTAGGTTACCTGCAATTAATTATTACCATGCTTACCAATAAGCATTTTTGTATAGTTGCTTTCAAAATTTATTCAAAGCAAAATAGGATTTGCAGGTTACTTTGCATTTTTAGAGAGATATTGGATAACTAAACAGTAAGAGATGACTTAGTTAGAGGATAATAAGTTTGACTGGGAGAAATTTAATTTTTATCGTGAAAAAGTATGAGAGACTGACCGAAGTAGATATCTTTTTACGTATATTCCGGATGAATTATTCATCAGTTTTTCACTCCAGTTTATTAACGTCGGTTTTTATAGATAAGTGTAGATGATGAACACAAAAAAATATTTGTATTTTATAGAATTAAACAATAATAAAAATTTATGTTCGAGTAGTAAAACTTAAAAGCAATTAATATTGACTAATCCTAAATTTTAATCTCCAGTGCTAAAATAGTCTCGAACCATTTTTCAAACCGATTTCCTAATGCTTCTAGAGAAAATTCCATTTCTGCTTGTTGGCGACATTGATAGCGATTAATTTCACCTAGACGTGATACAGCATCTACTAGATCAGTAATACTGTCAGGCGTTACCAGAAAGCCAGTTTTCCCATCTTGAACGATTTCCTTTGGTCCTCCACGACGATAAGATACAATTGGAACACCACAGGCCAAGGCTTCTATTGCAACATTACCAAATGCTTCTACCCAGCGGTGGGTCATCAATAATGCCGAACATTCCCTAACAATTTTCTGCATTTCTTTGGTTGATAAAAATCCCAAATACTCTACAGGTGCATGGGGATAATCCCGGCAGATTTTTTGCCAGTAGTATTTGTCCTGCAGTTTGCCCATAATTTTTAAGGGGATGTTCATTTTTCTTGATAATGCCACAGCATCCTCTAATCCCTTTTCCGGAGAAATACGACCAATCCAAGCCAATTGCTTTTTGGGTTGAGGACAAAAATCATATAAAGCAATATCAATACCATTACTGAGGATATGTAATGGTTGAATTGACCCAGAAAAAGTTTCTGCCTGATAGGAACTATGAAAACCAAGGGCGTGGGGAAAGTTTTTACCTACCTTCTCAATTACTTCATCTATAGCATTAGAAAGGGAGCTCATACTTACTAAATGGGCTATCGGTTTTTTAAAAAATGGTGTTAAGTAAAAAGGGAGCCAATCATAGGCAAAATTAACTATTAAGTTATAATCGCATTCAATTTCACGTACGTAATCCCACATATTTGCTAGTGTAGAGTTGTCAGCCATGACAATCCCATCTGCCCGCTTTTGACTTTGGGCAATGGTTTGTAAGTTTCCAGGGATTTGTATTATGGGTATATCTTTCCATATTGAACCTACTGGTGCAACTATCTGCAACTTATGACCACGATGGAGCATTTGCTGAGCAACATTGTATAAAGTAAGCTCTACACCACCACCGAGTCCTGTTCCCAAAGCCCCAACAGGGGTAGATACGAACAGTAATTTCCAAAGTTTCCTAGAGGGAGTCATAATATTTTTGAGATAGGAAATTTTTAAGGGATTAGGACACTTTAAGTAAACGCTAATTGTTACATCAAGATATAAACCAAGGTCCAAGTAATGTAAAAATAACTTAGAGCCAGGTATTTTGGCTCTAAGTTATTGCTAACCAAACACCATAATTTTAGATTGTTTTAGCTGCTTTATTTTTATGTTTATATAGACAAATTTCATTGTCCAAAGTAACTTCTACACCCACTGGTGGAATTATATTGGGGACCCCACTCCCAAAAGGTAAATTTAGACACTATGGGAATATGTAAATTTTCTAAGGAGTCCCATAATAATTATTTCATAGTGAAGGTGGGAATATCAGCTGATAATCCACACTGACTAAAACGATCTAAAGCTATGCCAAGTGATAGAGATAAGACATTGCACATTTGCCAGTATGCAAACATTTTTGCAACGTTTGGGTTTCATGGTAGTGATGTTCACTCACATGGTTATAAATCCACCCAAAGATTAACCATACAAAGCTATCAAAGTAGTACCTTCAACATAATTAAATAATATTTGTTGTAATAATCATATTTATCTGTCATAGTAGTTGAAATAGGAGCATGAGCACTAATAAACTAGAATTTTAAAAACTCCACAACAAAGCTTGAATATCGGAAAGATAAATTAGCTATTTAGGATTAGTGTATACTACTGACAATTTTCCTCTGCATACTGATAACCCCCCTTGCCTTCGCTTCTGAATCTTGTCAAACTACGACTAGGCTCTGGCGGCGTTTATCATTATCTACAGCAAAATACCTATACTCGTGATGAATTATATTCTATAACCGTGCGATTGCCAAACTTACATGCTCTATTTAAGTGCAATTAATTCTTGCAAACAATTACATGGTTCTGTTGTGGAATACTTCAGTGCTCTCAAGCTAAAATTTCGAAACCCCATATATTTGTGGAGCTTATTATAAACTGTCATAAAATTAATTAAAAGTTCAATGATCAAGTGAATACTAGACTATAATTAGCATTATTAATTCGATTGCAATACAAGGTATCTACCATACAATGATGTATTTAATTTCAGTAAAAGCAATTAACTAAGGTCTCAATTGTTAGTATTTTAATCATGGGCTAATTTACCACATTTGTGATTTTAGTGGTAAGTTATGTATGATAAGAAAAAAGAGTATCCACCATTCTCATTATTTTATGAAACTCTAATATTAAGAAACCCCAAATTTTTCTTAGTAGTATTACAAGGTAAAATTTCTACTACAATATTGTCGACTTATAAGTATTTTTGATATTGTTTTCTACTTAACTAACTTAATCATAAACCTCCCTTTATCCTGAACATGCTAAGTATATTCAAGTATTACTTAGTTTTTTTTTACTAGAAAAATTTAGATTTCTATTTTTTGTTGCCGTTAGTAGCATTAGATGAGATATTCAAATATGTTAATAATGAATTATTCATATCTATTAAAAAGCTTTTCTAATTCTTTGCATAATGCTATTGTTATTAGTAACAATACGTTATTTTCTTGTAATTTGTATATTAACTGATGCGTTTTAATCTAGTTTACATGAAATAAAATGCTGGATAATATTTCAAACTGTACTTAATAATATAGGGCAATTATAAGTATGTATTTCTTACTTTAGCTTTTCTTCTTACTGACAATTGTTACCAAAGAATATTAATGTAAAAGAAATTATGCTTTTGATTCAAATAACTCATAGATATTTAATAAATATCTATAAATAGTTTACTATCCAATCTGAATATTGAAATTTTAGTTTTTCTCAGTTAAATCCCTATCAATGTCTAGCATTTTCTAAAAATACCAACTTATTTTGGAGGTCCATAATATCTATAAATTGACTTTTGATTAACCCACATATTTTTGGAATTATGGGGATATCTAATAGTCTGTTATTCTTTAATCTAAGTCAAAATTTAAACAATATTTTACTTGTAAAAAGGGAGATGGATACGTGTTTTTGCTACTCTTACGAGAGCATCTAACTCTAGTTGCATTTGCGAAAGTACTAACTCATAACATTGATCAACATAATTCCTATCACAGGCTACTTTTTCACCATAGTGATCAAATACTATTGGTGGACATACCCTAGTATGAATGGGTATTGGCAAAGGAATATTAGGTAAAGGTCCCATTCCCAATCCCCAGGGCAACCCAATATAAATTGGGAAAACAATCGGATCTATTCCTAATAACCAAGGCATGCCCAATTCATGGAGTTTATTTACTAGATCATAGGCATCAGTTATTATATATAGCGTGTCATGAGCTCCGCAGGAAATCACAGGAACAATCGGTACCTTTTCCCGCAGTGCTAACTTGATAAAACTCTTACTATTAGCAAAGTAGATTTTGTTACGTAGATGGTGAGGTCTGAATACATCTTGCGCTCCACCAGGATATAGTAGTACACTTGCACCTGATCGTAAGGCCATATAAGCCATTTTCGGATGTGCAAAAATAGCCCCTGTTTTGGCAACAATTTTTGCTACGTGGGGAAATACTTTCCATATACTAGGATGCATTAAACCATATATGGGTTGTTCCATACCAAACCTGTGAAACCATTCCCACATCATCATTATCATGTCTGGAGCAGCTAATCCACCATTATGAGAACCAACCACCAAAACTTTTTGTTTGGTGGGAATTTGACCCCATCCACTAGTTTGGACGTGAAAATAGTTGTTGTATAGCCACTCCCAGATGGGCATTAGGGATTTGATAAATTCTGGATCTCTTTCATTTAATGTCCATCCTAGTTTATTTTGCCATTTGCATATTTTTGTAGTGGATTGCACCATAATATTTAGAAATTAACTATGTATTTTTTATGTATTAGTATTTATATCAATTAGCAATAACTACAAAGCATAGCAGATTAACTACCATAGGATGATTTATGTATAGCTAATTGGTGTGGTTGTAAAAAAAGTAGTATTTGAAATTGGATACAAATATTAAGAATTAATTCCGAGGCAATTACTAACAGTCTCATTCATAAAAGTGTAGTGACTACGAGTCAAAATTTGTTTTTTGACATCTACCATATCATTAAAATAAGTGTATAATAAGGGTAATAAATATTAATAATTTAGGGATAACTACAAGTTTTAATTATAGTATCTAAACAGTCAAATATATAGAGAGTTATAAAAGGTCTCCAATTGCTTGGTGTATTTTATCACCAACCCTGCTTAACAATAAAAACTTATTAGAATAGAAAACAAGTCATCCTAATAATAAACCTCTCAAATAATCAGTTTAGGATTTATAATAAGATTGTAAGAATATTTTTTAAATCTGAATTAAACTATTATATGTTGCTATTAACAAAAGATCTTTCAGTATTGTTTGGTATTAATGCATAATTATTTAATTTATGTCATTATGTCTTTTTAATCATGGTATGTTGGCTGTTAATTTAGAATTGTGAGTTATTCTTAATAACACTAGGTAAACACTTTCATATTACCATTAGTTCCTCTACTATTAAGATCCAAAGAATTTTTTTCTGAATACTTCCAGAAAAAAATTCAATAGTTTCCTAGTATGGCACCACCAAATTTTATAGTCCAAAGGCTAATTTGATTATGTATTATAACACTATTAACTACTGAAGATGGTAAAAATTAATTGGTGATTTCACTAGTATTGCTTTTATTTACTGGTGTCATGTAAATAAATCCAGAGACAATAGTTAAGATGACTGAGGCCCAAAAAATTATGAGAGTAGGTACTTTCCAGCATATGTATATTGGAGAAATTAGGGCTGCAATTGCAATAATTTGACTAACTGTTTTGAGCTTACCCCAGATGTTGGCTCCTATAATGGTAGTTCTATTTACTCGCCAGCCAGCTATTACTAGTTCCCGTGCTGAAATAATGAACGCTCCCCAAGCCGGAATTTCTCTTAGTTCAACTAATGCAAATAAGAGAGCCAAAACTAGTAACTTGTCTACTAGGGGATCAAGAAATTTTCCTAAATCACTAATTTGATTGAGTTTTCTAGCCAAATAGCCATCTAACCAGTCAGTACCAGCCGCAATCAGAAATATCACTAGGCAAATCCATCTTATCTCCACCGTAGGGTAGTGCAAACCATAGAGAATAAATGGCAAACCTAGAAGTCGAGAAAAAGTAATCCAGTTAGGTATAGTCATTACTAATTATTAATTTTAGATTTTGGATTTTAGTAAAATAAAAAAGTGAATAATCGGATGACAATAATTCTAGAATACCTAAAGTAATTGAAATTAGAGGAGTTTCTTTGCGCAATAACGGGATTAATACAAACATGTTTTTACGCATTGCTTGGTAAGCTTTTATACTATTACTAAAAAAATAGTTAGTTTGTGTTTATACCAATGTACTTTTTAGCATTACACTAAATCTGATCAAATAATCCCCAAGAGAAACCACTGTACATATTCAATTTTGATCAGTGCTAAGTCAAATACTATTTTATATCTAAATTGTAGAACCCATTTAGTGAAATATGTTTATCAATACACTGAACACAAGGGAATTTATAATATATCCTAGGTGATAAAATACAGTTACAAGAACTTATATGAAATGAATGTTGCAAGGTGGGAAGTTTATGGAGCTTGTTAATGAGATTTAGGGAGATTGTAATGATTAACAGAGTTGGCAATCAGAGTTAATGTCCTTAGTACCCAAAAACAAAAATAGCAAGTATCTGGCAACAGTAAATCAACTCAGTATGAATTGGGAAAAATTTCATTAAAAAAGTCATACAAGAAGGAGCTGCAAAATTTTAACTTTAGTTTGTTTTCCTAAAATCCCACTCTGCATAAACTTGTAACAGGAATGAACACTTCAAATCCTTATTACATTAAGATTTATGTAGTAAGTAAGGCCATTAGAAGTCAAAATTTCCAGTCCATTCTCACTTAGCAAGACATATTATTAAATATTATGAAACAATCCAATTCTCCCAAATATAGGGCAGAAAGCGATTCCATGGGAGAACGCCAAATCCCTGATCAAGCTTACTATGGTATTCAAACCCTCAGAGCTATAGAAAACTTTCCTATTAGCTGTATCAAGCCTTTACCTACATATATAGATGCCTGTATTCTGATTAAAAAAGCTACGGCAATTGTAAATGGAGAGCTTGGTTGTATTCCCCCAGAAGTAGGACAAGCAATTGTTCAGGCAACTGATGAAGTTCTCAAAGGCAAATTCCGCGATCAATTTGTGGTAGATATATATCAAGCAGGTGCTGGTACTTCACATCACATGAATATCAATGAAGTATTAGCAAATCGAGCTTTAGAAATTTTGGGTGACGAGAAAGGGAACTACAAACGAGTTAGTCCTAATGATCATGTGAACTATGGGCAATCTACCAATGATGTGATTCCCACTGCAATTCGTATAGGGGGTTTGCTTGCCTTATCTCACACCCTACATCCTTCGCTAGAATCAGCCATAGAAACATTAAAATTCAAAGCCAGAGAATTTCAAAATGTAATAAAATCTGGTAGAACCCACCTACAAGATGCCGTTCCCGTACGCTTGGGAGAAAACTTTAGTGCTTGGGCACAAATTCTTAGCGAACACCATGACCGTATTTATTCTGCCAGTGGGGATTTAATGGTATTGGGATTAGGCGGGAGTGCTGTTGGTACGGGGTTAAACACCCATCCCCAGTATCGTGCCCGTGTGGTAAGAGTACTATCAGAGCTGACAAGTCTACCTTTACAAACAGCCCCCCATCTCATGGCAGCAATGCAGAGTATGGCACCCTTTGTTAATGTATCTGGTGCTTTGCGTAACTTAGCGCAAGATTTAGTTAAAATTTCTCATGATTTGCGACTAATGGATTCTGGTCCAAAAACAGGTTTGAAGGAAATACAATTGCCTCCTGTACAACCGGGCTCCTCAATTATGCCTGGTAAATATAATCCTGTGATGGCAGAGATGATGTCTATGGTTTGCTTTCAAGTAATGGGTTACGATAGTGCGATTGCTCTAGCTGCACAGGCAGGACAATTAGAATTGAATGTGATGATGCCTCTAATTGCCTATAACCTCATTCATAGTATTGAAATTCTTGGTAATGCTGTTGCTTCCCTTTCAAAACGATCTATTAAGGGAATTCTAGTCAAACAAGAGCGTTGCCTAGCTTATGCAGAAGGCAGTTTGGCCCTAGTAACAGCATTAAATAAACATATTGGTTATCTAAACGCGGCAGCAGTTGCAAAAGAATCCCTAGAAACTGGTAAATCCTTACGGCAGATTGTATTGGATAAAGGACTGATGACAGATGAGGAGTTATCCAAGGTTCTGAACTTAGAAAAAATGAGCCAAATTTTAAATTTGAGTTAATGGGTAAAGGATTAATAAGAGATAACAGGGAGGACAATATTATTTTGAATACCAAAATAATATTGTTTCAATTTTACTTTCCTACTTGCTGTTCCCTGAAACTCTTTTTATCCTTCAACTTGAGGATTTTTTCATTGAGTGTATGCACCATAAGACTCTAAATTTTAAAAATTACATCAATGCAAACTCAAAAACCATTTGTCAGTTTAATTCAGGCATACAGTTATGAACGAGAGGCTCTAAGAGAATCCATTAAAACCTTGTTAGAGCCACTTGGAGGCTTGACAGAGTTTGTTAAACCAGGACAACGAGTTTTGTTAAAACCAAACCTACTTACAGGAGCACGTCCGACAAAAGAATGTACTACACATCCAGAAATAGTTTATGTTGTAGCCCAAATGGTAATGGAAATCAACGGTAAACCCTTTTTAGGAGATAGTCCGGCATTTGGTAGTGCTAAAAAGGTAGCGATTGCAAATGGTTATCAACCTATTTTCAATGAACTCAACATTCCCATAATTAATTTTCAAGGTAAGCGTTATCAAACAATCAATGAAAATTTTAAACACTTACTCCTATCAAAAGAGGCTATAGAGGCAGATGTGGTGATTAATTTACCCAAGGTAAAGTCCCATGTCCAACTTGTACTTACCCTAGGAACTAAAAATCTATTTGGTTGTGTTCCCGGAAAAATGAAAGCTTGGTGGCACATGCAGGCAGGAAAAAATCCTGATCTTTTTGGAGAAATGTTGGTGGAAACCGCTAAAGCTATTAATCCTAATTTAACAATTATCGATGGTATTGTAGGTCATGAAGGGAATGGTCCAAGTGGGGGAGAACCCCGAAATTTAAATATTTTAGGAGCATCTGCAGATGTCTTTGCCTTGGATATGACATTTGCAAATATCCTTAGTGTGGCCCCTAAGAATATACCAACTGTGGCAGCATCCTTGCGATTGGGTTTGATTGAAGATTTAATGGTAATTAATTTTCCTCTTTTACATCCAGAAACCCTAAAAGTAGATAATTGGCAGCTACCCAAGGAATTTGTACCAATTGACTTTGGTCTTCCCAGAGTAATTAAATCAACTTTTAGACATCTTTACATTCGTTTTATAAAAGAATCAATGAATTCTTATGGTGGGGGCTAGGTGTTATCCAACTGGAAATTAGAAAGTAATTGCAAGCTTGACTACAACAATTACCCGATTATTAAACTAGCCTATAAATACCCTCCGATTGATCGATAAAACCGCTCTTCCTAGTGGCGGTTTTTTTGATATATTTGTTAATATCAAAACATTAGTTTATATATTTTTTTTATCTTAAAATAATGATATCACTCACGGTGGATAGATTAATGATCTATCTATTTGTATATTGACAATTATCAAATGACCTAGATTATTTAGTGAAATGATGGCTTAGATTATTTGTTGGATATAACTAGTAAATATACTGAAATTATATGAACACTTTCAAGTATTTTATTATATAAATAAATTCATATTATCTGGCTAATTAACAATATTCTAATTATTTATTTTTACAATATAAAAATTGTTTTCAGTTATAGGTTTTATATTGGCTACATAGAGATTAAACCATTTTAATCAATTAGTTTTAAAATATTGCCCTACTAATAATAGTCTTAAAGTATGGTCGAGAGAGATGAGCTAATACATATTGATAAAACCAAAAAAATTACGTGATTTCCATATCACCATCCGTACTTTTAAAACTATGTAATTTTTAATGCCAGACTTGTAGATAAAAAACTAGTGCTAATATATAGTAAATACAGGGTAGTCTAGAATCACAATTTGCGGGTTACTTAATATTTGTTGTTTCTCAGAGATGGTGAAATAATGAGCATAATAACTAACGTTATCATAGTTTAAAAGTAGGTTAATGTTTTGGTCTAAGTAAGATTTTTTTGTAAAAAAAAGTTAGAATAATAAATAACACTCTCCTGATGAGAGAAAACCTGCTAATTAAATTGTGAAGAAGTTTAATTTTATATGGAAGCTAACAGTCGGTCTGCCAGTTCATCCGATACGTATGCCCACCCTTTGGCAGATATTGTGGGAACATTAATTGCTTTCTTAACTCTCACTTTACCGGTGTTTGTCATTGCCAGCTATTCGTCAAGCAATGTTCCGAATCAGTCTCAACCTGTGACATATAATACGCAAAATAGATGATAGTTATTAGGAATAGACAAATGGCATTTTGCACTCATGAAGTCCCCAGAGTTGATTCATGTAGCTTTCAACAGAGTTTAAGAACATAACTCCTTAGTCAAAGGATCTTCTTCCATCCAGTATTATTTAGAATATTCCTATTTATTTACTTGAGTTTACGTGTGGTGTATAAGTATCGTGTTCTATTTTAAAGCAGAGAGCACGATTCCTATAACCATTTCAATTTTATAAAGGCCTTATAGTAAGAAACTACTACATCTAATGCTTGAAAAAGCAAGTTGTATGGGATAATAACTCAATTCCTTCTTGTATAGTTATTGCTATTACCACAATAAAAGAGCTACAAACACCTGGCAAATTAGATACAGATAGGTAATATCACATTTCACAAGGTATTACTTATGAAAAAGCTACCCAAATATAATGGTTTGGGAGAAAGTCCATCTTATCTTAAAATTTTATACGGTTAACAAGCGCAGAACATAACCATAATCGTTAGTAGTTTAGGAGTTTTTTTATGGACTTATCCCTAATTCCAGCACGGCCGAAGCCCGGCATTATTAATATTGTGATTGAGATAACTGGTGGGTGTAAGAATAAATATGAATTTGACAAACATTTACAAGCTTTTACTCTAGATAGAGTATTATATTCATCTGTAAAGTATCCGTATGACTACGGCTTTGTACCCAACACATTAGCTGATGATGGCGACCCTCTCGATGGTATGGTCTTGATGGATGAACCAACTTTCCCGGGGTGTATAATTGCATCAAGGCCAATTGGGATGCTGGAAATGATTGATGGTGGTGATCGAGATGAAAAAATCCTTTGTGTTCCTGATAAGGATCCTAGATATACACAAGTAACATCTTTAAAGAATATTGCTCCTCATAGATTAGAGGAAATTGCTGAATTCTTCCGCTCTTATAAGAATTTAGAAGGAAAAGTCACGGAAATTGTTAGCTGGCAAGATTTACAATCAGTTCAACCTTTACTTGACAAATATATTTTAGCAGGTAGGGGAGTTTAAACAGTAATCGGTAATGGGTAATTCGGAGTTCATTAATTAATGTAGGATAGATAAAAATTTATCCTATATTTAAATTGCCAATTCTTGAACAAACCATTACCAATCATTTAATTTATTGGTAAAAAATTAGAAATTAGCACCTGGATAATACCAAATACTGGCCAGACCTTGAATCATAAGCAAACAGTTTAGGTAATAACCTAATTCAACAAAAAATCGTTGATACTCGATTTACAAATTTTAATACTGCCTATAGATAAAAAGTACCTTGTACTCCATGCAAATGGTCTCTTGTAATAGGATAAAAACCTCAGCTATACAATACCCAGGATAATTTTTTTGATGTTCTGTTTTGCTTAAGGTTTTGTCTGAGACTTGAATATACCAGAACTTTTCTTATTCATGAGAATACTTACGCCCATTACAGAAGAACAGATTATAAGAGAATTCTCAATATTTTTTGGTTAAAAAGATAGCATTCTCACAAAAAAGAAGATTAAATAATATAGAACAGTTTATTAAGAGTTTAGATATATTTAGACTGATTATGAGTAATGGTATTGAATCTCCTATCCAATACCATTACTACTCAGAAAGGCAAAAGCAAAATTTCTCCAATAAGCTGCTAAGATAGCCTCACAAGAACTAGTTCAACCAGTACACCACAGTGTATCAAAGTAAGTTGGTTTCACCAATGAATTTTAAGAGATTGAAATTAATTTAGGTTCTATTTATTAGGATCTAGAAACTGATAATCTTCTTATTCCCCGTATAAAACCCAAGTTTAGTGACATACTCAAAGAGTAAAAATGAAAATCTTGAACTGATTATAACGATACTATCAAGCAAGTTTATTTCACTATAATTGAATTGAGAATAGAATTACAAAATTTCAACTTCAACTCTTAGTAATTTACTAACAACTCCAATATAATTATATTATTTTCATTGTCACTGTTGCCCCATAAACTCTAAACCCAATGCAGCATGCACTTCTTTTGGCAAAAATTCATAATTGTACTCTCACAGCCACAAATATTCATTATATTGGCAGCATTAGTATAGATAAAATCTTATTAGACCAAGCCAAGATTTTACACTACGAACAAGTACAAGTAGTTAATATTACTAATGGGGAACGGCTAATGACTTATGCTATCCCCGCTCCTGCTAATTCTGGAGCGATTGAATTAAATGGCGCAGCAGCTAGGTTAGGAGTTATAGGTGATCGTTTGATTATTATGACATATGGTTATTTATCACCAACGGAGATAAGTAACCATTCCCCCCAAGTTGTAATTGTAGATGAGAAAAACCGACTAGTAGAATCACACCATTATGATAGTCTTACAAATGATAATTAGTATAAATTACAACTATTAGTATAGTGCTAATACTATCTCCAGCTTATCTGGACGTGAGTGATATTAAAGATACTCTTGGTGCAATTCTTCAATATCAGATATTTGATCGCGAGTTAATAAATGAAACTAACCTTCATGGTAGTTTTACTGTTCATGTAAAAAAATGCAATCATACAATACCTGATTTTCCATGATTATGGCCGTCCAATATAATACAACTAAAATTTATATAACTCTTACCTTATATAGTTTTTGGGTATAAACCACCAATTTTCAACGGACCATAATCCTAATCCTTGTTTTTTATCGTCTGGTAGTTTAAACAACCTTATAGTTATATTCTTGGTTTTAAGCTTCCCTAGTATAAGTATTCCAATGTAACATGTGTAGAACTCTGATTGTATATATCCTATTTTAGAAGGGTATTAATTTTTAAAAAATATTTAAAAATTAGTATCTCTCCTAATATACCTGGCCTTATTCTTAATACTAAATGTAATATATGAGATAATTATAAATTATCTTTGAGAGTCCATTAAGTTAAGGGAGGTTTATGAATATGTAAAAAAGGCAGACTAATAATATTTTCACTACTCTAGACTAGAGGACTTTTTGTAATTACATATAGTTCTAGAAAATAAACTTATATACCTAGGTTTTTTAACATAATATCTACCCGAATAACACCATCTGTTTCACCTTTGCTTTGATACAAAGAACGGGCTTTTTTAAATTTATTGACAGCTTCTTGACGGCGACCCTGCTTTTTCATTTCTGCGCCCATGAGCTCATATGCACGGGCATTTATGGGATCAAGTTCCAATAGTTTTTTATATGCCCACTCAACTGCCCCATAATCACCTAAATAAGACTGAGTTATCATCAAACCTAAATAAGCATTTTTATTATTTCTATTCAATTGAATTGCCTTACGATAGGCTTCCTTTGCAGCCTTAATATTCCCTAGGTTGCCATGGACATAAGCTACAGCATAGTAATAATCGCTACTATTTTGATTAAGCGCGATTGCACGACGGTAAGAAATTAATGCACTGCGGAAATCTCCTTTTTTTGCCTGTAGGAAACCAATTCCAGCAGGAATAGTATGATTGCCTGGTTCTAAGACAGCAGCTTTTTGATAAACAGTAATTGCTCTTTCATAGTCTTCTGCACCAAAAAGTTCTCGCCCTTTATTGAGTAGATTAACTACCTCTGGACTACTTTTCCGTGCAATTAATACTTGTGCCTGAGCTAATGAAGGCATTGTTGCAGCAATGCTCTTGACTAAAAGAATACTAACTATAAGAAATATGCGTCTATACACTGCAAGTTACCTGAATGCTTTTGTAACTATTTCGAACTCTTTTGGAATTGCTAGCTTACCAGCTTATTAAAATAATAATATTCTTTCTTGCACACCAGATAAATTAACACACCATGAAAAACCACACTTAAATGATAATATATTCTATTAATGTTAGGGTAACAATTATTTGTAACTATGACAATGTTTATTTGAGAAGATATCACTGGACAATAATTAGTATAAAAGAATGCACATGATGTGAGAATTACCATACATAAGTATAAATGTCTGATAGTCAAGCCTCAAAGAATATTACAAATATGGTAAAAGACTAATCTTCTCTAACAACTGTTAGATAGTAAAAGGCTAAAATATTTAGCAATAACAAGTATGGATAAGCAGGTATAATAGAAAGAATAGATATAGAGACAAATAAGCAAAGTTATAGAGGTGATACACTATAACAGATGTGCTTAATTTAAGTGAAGAATATGAGTTTAAAATTTCATGAATAATGATGTTAAAGAATATATTTAAAGAAGAGTAAAAATAACATAAGTAATAAACATAATTGATGATACCTAGTAAGATAAATATTGGAGAATATACAGAAAACGGAATGAGTATAGTTTTCTAGATTAGATAAACCTGAGATATTTTAAGACCATATATATATAAATATAGTAGAACGAAGAATTCAGGAGTAAGCGGGTTAAAATCAAAGTATATTAATTAATATAGTTACTATAAAAGCCAATAGAGATATAAAATCCTGGAAATTTACTTGCTTATTTTTGAAGTTTTCGTAGTGGTATATAAACACATACAATGATTAAAATAGACATTACCAAGATTAAACATATAAAGATATAGTTTAGATAGCAAGACTTTTTAGGAAGGACAAAATTACTTATGTAACAAATTCATGGAGTGGAAATTTCTATGGGCAAATCAGTTTGCAACAAATCAACTAAAATACTGGGCAGTAGGTAAGGTACTAGGAATAGTATTGCCTAGAGAAGGGTTAAATCTAACCAGTCAATCTATATGGGTAGTACACCCTATTTATTGAAATAACATTGAAATAACGTAGAAGAGTATTTATCAGTTTTCATTAAAGTTTGAGGTTTTATTCAATTCTTAGAATTTGTTTCTAAATATAATTACTATGTATATATAACATAGTGCTCCTACCAAATTTAAACAGAAATACTGTGGAGATTGATATAATTCAATTGATTGGGTCTTTCAACTTAAATAAATAAGATATTCTGTTAACACTTATCAGCTTTATATATAAAAGTTCAAAAAATTTGAATATTTACCTGAAAAACTTATAAGTTTTTCAGGTAAATATTCAAATTTTAATGTAAAGTTAAACAGCCTATTAGTTTATTATTATGCCTCATAGATACAGTCCAAAAATATTTATTTTGTAGGATATACAGACATCTAAAATGCTAATAAGTTAGCTATATAAACTTTACTTATATTAGTCATCAGGAAAAATTAGTAGTGGTACAATTTGATTTTTTAACTAAGTGATCAAGGCTATACTCACGTCTGTTATAAAGAATATTTTTTTTGATCTACTCCAATTTATGTCTGATTTTTTACTAGTTAATTAAGGGGCCTCGCAGTCTGAAATTTATTTTAAACTCCAGGTAATATTTTCTGTTTTATTCAATGATAACAATGGGATAGATAAAATTATTTGAACTGCCAGATTTTTAAATTACCGTTTTCATCACCACTTGCCAAAATATCTCCACTCGGACTAAATGTAAGATGTTTGATACCAGATGTATGACCAGTAAGAGTATTAATCAACACTCCTGTATTTAGATTCCACAGTTTAATTGTCTGATCAGCACTACCACTAACTAGGATTTTACTATCAGGACTAATAGCTACAGAGTAGACTTCACTAATATGTTCATATAAAGTCCAAATAACCTCTTTAGTACTCAAATTCCATAGTTTAATGGTTCCATCTGAACTACCACTAGCAAGTAATTTCCCATGAGGGCAAATAGCTATATCATTTACACTTGACGAGTGCCCTGATAAACAAGCAACTTCTATTTTATTCTTGATATTCCACATTTTAATAGTTTTATCATGGCTACAACTAGCAATAGTTTGACCACTGGGACTAACAATAACAGTATTTACCCAATCTCTATGCCTCATTAATGGCAATTCTCCATTGGGATTACGCACTAATTTACCTGTGTTTGTATCCCATATTTGTATATTTTTGCCACGATCACCACTTATTAACAGCCTACCATCAGTACTGAAGGTAAGACTGTTTACTCCATTCACATGGCCAATAAATTGATGAATTAGTTTACCTGTAGCTAACTCCCAAAATTCAATTGTTCCAGCTACACGACCAGTAGCGATCATTTTATTGTCTGAACTAATAGTGATCGCTTGCATAATACTTGAAATAGGAGAAAAAGTACGAACCAATTGACCTAAAGATAAATTCCAAAGTTTAATTGACAATCTTCCTGTTGCCAAAAACTGCCCATCACTACTAAAAGTAATAGCTGGTGAATTATGAGTTAAAGTATTATTACAAATCAACTGTGATTTTCCAGCCTGCTGATCCCAGGTATTGACCTTTAAGTCCTGATGGCCATTTAAATTTAATACCTCTAAATAAGTTGTTATGCTTTGGTTTGTAGAGATCCCGGAGGTTAAAAATTCACCGTTATTATTTATTACGCCATCAGTTTTCATTTCCTGCATTCTTCAATATAGTCCTTTCTAGAGAATAGCTTTCGTCCATTATTTATATATTCACCATTTTTTTGAATATGTGCCACTACTTTACGAAATAAATTCTCAGATATGAATTTCGGTTTTGAATAGTTATTTCTTCAGCAATAATTTCTAAGATTATGGATTGAAAATAGTCGTGTATCTCAAAGTTAATAAGAGTTATATTATGCACATGTAAAGATATTCGTCCAAAACTAGATAGTAAAGTATGGAGATGTTTAATATTAGAGCAGTTGGTATACTAACTAATAAAGATATAAGGAATATATAAACTCAATATCATCAGGGATTTTAAATATTAATTTTTTTGGTTAAAACCACTATTTATTAAACAGGCTCTTTTAAAAGAGTCATAATAATAAATTGATAGTTAATAGTATTCTTATAAACACTTCTACATCAAGGGTTACTCTGAAAATATAACATGTAGAAAAATTTGCATTTATGAGCTATATAAGCCCCTGGGCTAAATCTATTATCCAGTACAAAGTTAGCATGTATATTCAGTCTATAGAAAAGGAATAGTAAACCTTTAAGTATAGCCTTACTTAATTTAATATAAATACAAAATAGTAAGCTTAAAGCAATAAATAATTTTTGATGTCTTACCATTTGCTTTTTCTTATAAATACTCTTACAGAAGTTTGGTTAATAATTTAAATCATCTTATATCCCTACAGAATAATGGTAGCTTCCAATAATTCATAAACATTTTAACAATGTTGCTATAGGGAATAAATTCTCATATTATTCAAGGTAAAAGACACAAGATTTTATATTCGGATACAATAATCAATACCTGGATTATTACTCATTTTTGAATAAGAATTATTAGAGATAAGTTAGTACTAATATTAAAATTTATAGTCGTTATTTTGCATGTAATAATATTAGATATGCAATGTTGATTTTTCTGTAAAAACTTATATTAGAAGACTATCAATCTTAACATATAAATCTTAGTTTACTTAGTTAGTTTATCTAGTTGCTTAATACTACATTATCTTGGTAGCCTAAACACTGGTAATGTTTTGAGCTTTTACTTATAATTATGGTGTGGTAAGCATGTAAATTAAGCGATTATTCTTCTATGATAATGCTATAAGTTTCAGAGCTAAATAATAAAGTTGATATATGCCCCAAATTATAGATAAATCTGTTCAAAATGGGAGTAATAATTCTGGTAAATCACACGAACAAACAGGTTCAATACATGTGATAGAAATATTCAGTAATAAAAGTTAATTGTTAATTTCTGCCATTTCAACTACCATACCATCATAATCTTTAACTAAAAAATTTAATGGTTTCTTGCTACGAATTTTAAATTTCAAACCTCTTACTTCCACTCGCATTAAAATTAATTCTAAGCAGTCATGGTCAAAGCAGACATGACGTTGATTATTTCGTTTCCCCAAACTTGCACCAGTAATAATATGTAGCTGAGTATTTTTCTTCAACTGATACCAGAGACCTGCTGTAGCAATAGAAGTATTACTGCTAGAAAAACTAGGATTACTTGCTAGGTATAATGGGTCTAATCCTGTTGCACCAATAGTTTGCTCATAGTTATGATAGTAGTGCAAAGGCACTTCAGCTTTTGGTAAATCCAGTATTATTTCATATAAATGGCGTGCCACTTCCAAATCCGACACCATAACAGTGTATACTTTTGGCGCACTGGTGAGGAACATCCACATAGCACCGGCATATGCTGCTAATAGCATTACCATAATACCTTGCGTGGAAAATAAACTGTCAAATGGCAAGAAAAAGCCTATAGTAAAAAATTGAAGTAATAACGATGTAAAACTAGTTGCTATAACCATAAACAAATAATAATTTTATAATAGAGAGAAATTGGGTTCCATCAAAATGAAAACAAAATTTGGGCCCGTTTGTTAAGTGTAACAATATCTGAACTTTCTGGATGTTAATTCCAAACAGACTAATACTTAAGATATGATTCTTATGAATTTATCGACAAACATTACAATGTAATCAAAAAAGAATTTTTCATAGTAAAAAGTTAAGGATCTTACTTGTAACCTACTAATAGCTGATAATTTGTAGTTTTATATTCTTATATAAATAATCTAACCAGCTCAAGCTGATTTCAACTGTGCATATTCCCCATTTCCCTGAAGCGAAACACCCTTTAATTCAGTCCTTATTTCACCACAGTGACCACGAACTGGTAATATTTTTCCAGGCTAACCTTGATTCTGGTAAATACTTTACAGCGCTTTTTTGTCGTTATAGTCCCATTATATACACTGTAATTCAACACTCGGTAAGATCACCTGTGCAAGCTGATTATTTATTTGCTCTGACCTGGAAACACATTTACTACGAGTTAGGAGGAGTGAATTTGGAAAGTCAAATAGATGGCAAATGCATTAACTTGCAAAACTGGCTAATAAACATGACTGCTTACTGTATTAATGCCATGGAAGTACCTCCGACAGAGCAAATTAATTATTCCCTAAAATCTACTTCTCCACCTTTATGGTGTTATGTAGAAAAGGCTTTAGAGCAACTACCAGCCATGCTAAGACTGATAGTTTTAATGGCTCAAACCTTTCATTGGAGTGAGACCCGAATTGCTGCTTATCTTCAAGCAGAAGGAGAAGCGATTGCCCCCAACGAGATAGCTATTTTTCTTCAAGAAGGCTATCGTATGTTAGAAGATAAATTGCCATCAGACATACGCTCTATTTATTTGGGAGGATAACTAAATCAGCTTTACTATCCAGTATAAATTATATACTTACGAGTTCTATATTTGTCTATATCAGGCATTATTGTCGATGCGAAAATGCCATAAACTAATAGGAAATTCAAGTGTAGCAAGTGGGTAAATATTGCTTGTATAATACAATTGTATTCCATAATGAAATTTTAAAGGCCAGTCAGCTGAATCACTAATAAAAGAATTGAAATCAAGATTAAAATTAATTGGCTTATAAAACACTTTTAAAAAAGTAAAATCATATGGTGAAGCAAGAGTATTTG
The DNA here is from genome assembly GCF_000350105.1 of Richelia intracellularis HH01. Classification (GTDB taxonomy): domain Bacteria; phylum Cyanobacteriota; class Cyanobacteriia; order Cyanobacteriales; family Nostocaceae; genus Richelia; species Richelia intracellularis. Next base: position 44,101 of record NZ_CAIY01000069.1, on the reverse strand, counting down.
ATTATTATTATTGAATTAGTAATTATGATGGAAGTCTATTAATGATGAAACCTTGATTTTGACTGTATGACACATATAAGATTTTAGCAACAGCGATATCATAAAAAATAACCGATTTCAATATTGATACCCTGTAATGAGAATCATTTAAGATACAGACTTTAAAGTAACCTAGCTATCAGCAATCATTATTGTTCTTGTAGTTTATTAATCTTAGACTAGCTAATCTGATCAATCTATTTATAAATTTACAAACACAAATAACTGATGGCTAATAGCTAATAAAAGATTTATGCCATTTGATTTTCGATCGCCCATCGGGCTAGTTCGGTGCGATTGTGAAGATTGGTTTTGCCCAACATATTAGACACATGGCTTTCTACAGTTCGCTGACTGACATTAAGCTCTTCAGCTATTTCCCTGTTTGCTAGACCTCTAGCTACAAACTGAACAACCTTCAATTCAGTAGGAGTTAACTGTACATCAAAGGGAACTTGAATTCGAGAACTATTGTCCCCTCCTTTTGCTTGATGCTCTTTCCAGCGAATAGTTTGCTTAAGGGAAGACTCCACTTGAGCTACAAGTTCCTCTGGTTCAAAGGGCTTAACCATGTAAACATCAGCACCCTTATTGAGGCCTTTAACACGATCAGCACTTTGCCCCTTAGCTGAAAGGAAGAGTACAGGAATCCAACCAGTGCGTTCTGTTTGCCGGACTTGTTCTACAAAAGTGTAGCCGTCCATTTCCGGCATCATCACATCACAGATGATCATATCGGGGATATCCTGCTCTAGAATATCCAATGCTTCCCGTCCATTTTCAGCGGTTGTGACTTCATATCCCCGGAATTCTAAATAATCCTTCACCAGCAAAATGAGGTTGGGGTCATCGTCAATAAGCAGTAGTCGTTTGTAATCTTTCATGCTGGGTTCTTTCATAGCAGTGGCACTTGTCGCACTTCTTTCCATCAACTTCCTGAGTAATTTCCTCTATCTTGGACTACTGAAAATTGGTAACTTTTCTTACTTACTTTGATTTGGCTTAAGTGTAATTATTACTAATTCAAAAACCACTAAAACCATTGACAAATGTATAGTAAGGATACGTAGAGCAGTAGTTTTCATAATGCGATATATAATAGCGCATTGAAAGAGCTCGGCCAAAAAATACTGAACAAATAATAATCATTTTAGATTTACTCCATAAATTTTGTGTTTCAGGGAAAACCTAAAATTTTAAAAAATTGAGCAATTTGGAAGATGCAAAAAAGTATATGTTTCAATTACTTGAATAAGATTAAGATTCTATCAGTTGTAAAACAGATACAAAACTTTTTTCTGGTAGGTGAGGTTTGAGAAAACATGTTCTGCCACAAGCCGTTTCCGAAGTGAGCGTTCTTGAATAATTTCTAAAATCACTTCCAGGTTTGTTTGGTAATAGCACCCTCTGGGTAGACAACTTACGAATCAGCTAACTACAATCAACCAGCAAAACATACGTCTCAGTTCCAAAAAGAAAAACATTGATAGTTTGGAAAAATCTAACCTCAACTCCTTCAGCTTTCTTTCTAAGTACTGACTTGAATCTAGACTATTTTGCTTTGGACAAAACTCTAAATTTGTCTTGGTCAGCATCAGCGGAATATACCTTGGAATTTTTATTAGTCTCAAGCCTTATGTATTCTTATTCATATTTCTAGGTTGTTTGGCTATTCTCTCTAGAGAAAATACCTCTGGGATCATAATGTTTGTAATATTTCAACATTGTCTAATTTTCTCGCTTTCTTATTAGTCATCTACGATATATCTTTGATTACAGTTCTATAATCAATTTACCCAGTCTGCAAAGATAATTTAGTATATATCACTAGTTTGTGGAAATTTATGTTGACATGAATACGTTTAGGGCTAAAACATAAAAAAGAGACACATATCAATCTGAAACTAGAAATCTATATAGAAATCTAAAATTACGTCCATTATAAGTTCGGTAACCCGTACAAGAAAGTTTGTTGCCATTAGATGCTTTATTTCGGTAGATTAGCACTCAGGAGTTGAGAGTGCTAACTCTGGAGTAATTTTATGGCAGCAGTATCTTTAAGCGTTTCTACAGTAAAACCCCTAGGCGATCGCGTATTTGTGAAAGTGAATGCCTCCGAAGAAAAGACCGCGGGTGGCCTTTATTTGCCAGATACCGCAAAAGAAAAGCCACAGGTAGGTGAAGTTATATCTGTTGGTGAGGGTAAGTTGAAAGACGATGGTGGCCGTCAGGTCATAGATGTGAAGATTGGAGACAAGGTTCTTTATTCTAAGTACGCTGGTACTGACATAAAGTTGGGAGTAGATGAATTTGTACTACTTTCAGAAAAAGATATCCTGGCAATTGTTTCATAGAGTCATCTGTCTCTGGTTCTGAGTTGTCATATTGATTAACTGTGATTTAACTCAGTACCAAAAACTTTAACAAATAGGATCAATTACAAATTTAAGACTTAAAGAACCGTAATAACTGGGGAAATATGGCAAAACGTATTATTTACAATGAAAGTGCTCGTCGGGCCTTGGAAAAAGGCATGGATATTTTGACTGAAGCAGTTGCCGTTACCCTTGGTCCAAAGGGACGTAACGTAGTATTAGAGAAAAAGTTTGGTGCACCCCAGATTGTTAACGACGGGGTAACCATTGCAAAAGAAATTGAGTTGGAAGACCATGTGGAAAACACAGGGGTTTCTCTGATTCGCCAAGCTGCCTCCAAGACAAATGATGCTGCCGGCGATGGTACAACCACCGCAACTGTTTTGGCTCATGCTATGGTTAAAGAAGGTCTGCGCAACGTTGCTGCTGGTGCAAATGCTATTTTATTAAAGCGTGGTATTGATAAAGCAGCTGGTTTTTTGGTAGAACAAATTGCCAAGCACTCTCGCCCTGTAGAAGATTCTAAAGGCATTTCTCAAGTAGGTTCAATTTCTGCTGGCAATGATGAAGAAGTTGGTAGCATGATTGCCTCTGCAATGGATAAAGTCGGAAAAGAAGGGGTTATTTCCCTGGAAGAAGGGAAGTCCATGACTACCGAATTAGAAATTACTGAGGGCATGCGTTTTGATAAGGGCTATATCTCCCCTTATTTTGCAACTGATACTGAACGTATGGAAGCAGTTTTTGATGAGCCTTATTTATTGCTCACTGACAAAAAAATTGCTTTGGTACAAGATTTAGTTCCTGTATTAGAGCAGGTTGCTCGTGCTGGCAAACCCCTGGTAATTATCGCTGAAGATATTGAGAAAGAAGCCTTAGCTACTTTAGTTGTGAACCGTCTACGCGGTGTACTAAATGTAGCTGCTGTTAAGGCTCCTGGTTTTGGTGACCGACGTAAGGCGATGCTAGAGGATATTGCTGTTCTTACTAGTGGTCAGTTGATTACTGAAGATGCTGGCTTGAAGTTAGAAAGTACTAAGCTGGATATGCTTGGTAGCACCCGTCGTGTAACCATTACCAAGGATAATACTACAATTGTTGCAGAAGGTAATGAGACTGAGGTTAAGGCTCGTTGCGAGCAAATTCGCCGTCAGATGGAAGAAACTGAGTCTTCTTATGACAAGGAAAAGCTGCAAGAACGTTTAGCCAAGTTATCTGGTGGTGTAGCAGTAATTAAGGTGGGTGCTGCTACTGAAACTGAAATGAAAGACAAGAAATTGCGCTTAGAAGATGCAATCAACGCTACTAAAGCTGCAGTGGAAGAAGGTATTGTTCCTGGTGGTGGTACAACTATGGCTCACCTAACTCCCGAATTAGAAAATTGGGCAAATAGTAATCTTAAAGATGAAGAATTGACAGGTGCATTGATTGTAGCTCGTGCTTTGCCTGCTCCTTTGAAAAGGATTGCAGAAAATGCTGGTCAAAACGGTGCAGTAATTTCTGAGCGTGTAAAAGAGAAAGAATTCAATGTAGGCTATAATGCTGCTACTAACGAGTTTGTAGACATGTTTGAGGTTGGTATTGTTGATCCTGCTAAGGTGACTCGTTCTGCACTGCAAAATGCAGCTTCTATAGCTGGCATGGTGTTAACAACTGAGTGTATTGTAGTTGATAAGCCAGAACCCAAGGATGCTGCTCCTGCGGCTGCTCCTGGTATGGGTGGTGACTTCGACTACTAAAATAATTTGCACTGCAGTTATTTTACCCAGACTGAAAATCAATAATGGCTGTCTTCTCTCATGGAGGCGGCTTTTTTGGTTATATCAATGATGGAGATATATAGTAGGTACAATAATCCAGGGCTGATTCAATAGTATTTTTCTTGTGAAGCGTATTTTACGCTGTGAAGTTAACATAAAGTCTTCATCAAACCTCAATCAACTTGTAAAAAAGACCTGATCAATCCATAGTTTTCATCCATAATACAATATGCATGGTTAACTAAGCTTACTATTTCTCCTACTTTGATATTGAATATACTCCCTACCATATGTCTCATGTTCTTAAAGAATTTACACGCTAAAATCACTCGTGATTTATATACTGAAGAATTGATAATGGTTCTACCAAATGCAATATTGTACAGACAAAATTTAAAGCCAATAGGAGATGGCATCACCCTCATTAACAAATAATATATATTGACTTCCATATCAGCTTAGTATCAACACCCTCATGGATTAACTTCAGGGATTTAACCTATTTAGGCAATTAACTATTCATATGTCTGACTTTGAAGTAAGCTTCATCTGTTTATTATGATGTTAATACACAATAATAATGCTTGCTATCAATACTTCAATTTATTGTTTTTACAGTTATACTTATGTGATCGTATATTGTGACTGTAAATTATTTAAGTAACTTCCTCTGCAGTGCTTTCTGATAATTTTCCATCTTTGACTAAACCTTAATTATTTATAAAATAAATAAAGAATAGTTACTTTTTGTATGAGATATGAGTGCAGACTAATGAAAAAACACTCACACTTACCTTGACATAGCAGGAGTTTAACAAATGATTAGTGAAACAAAACCGAGTGTTACCCCCAAAATTGAAGAACCCAAGTTCGGATTTAACGAATATGCAGAACGTCTAAATGGCAGAGCTGCAATGATTGGTTTCCTTTTATTAGTGGTTATCGAATATATCACTGATCAGGGGATATTATCGTGGTTGGGCTTGAAATAAACAACTGACCTAATATATGCCAGGTAGGGAATATAAAAATGGAGAAAATTCCTCACAAGGTTTTCTTTTATTTGTATATTCCCTACTCAACTTTATTTTTATGGTAACTGTCCAATTTAAGATAGACTCTTATAACTTTGTGGTAATAATTATTTTTCCTTATTTCCCTTATTTCTTATTTACGTCATAATTTCAGAAATACGGTAAACCGATCCTCGTTTAAGTCTCATACATAACTTTTATCCCTAGAAGGTGGAGACTATTATCATATAATAAAGCTTAAATCAGACTATGTTAAACGTGATTGAAGTGTTATCACTAAACTTGTGTGTAAAGAAATAGAAAATAAACTAAAATTAAGTTCTTATGAATGCTGTATTGCCTCGTTTCTTAAAATTAAGCTACCGCAGGGAGCCTCTAATTAGTGCCCTCATAACTATAGGTATAGTTGATACAATCATAGGTGGATTCAATGATAGTTGGTCTTTATTTAGTATTGGCCTAAGTACAATAGGTATAACAAGTATAGCCTTACTGTGGCGGTTATGGTCACATAATCAACGGCTTCAGTCAAAGACTGAAAAGTCTGTAGCACAGCAACAACAATATTATTTACCCTCTCAACCAATAAGTTCTCCCTCTAAATTGCCAATATTAACCATACCGAAGGAAAAATCTCCTAGAAATTTAAAAAAATACCCCAATATAGAATAAATAATATTTATTAAAATATTATTCAATAAGGTAATTAATTCATCTTATAAAAAGATTTACAATACCGTTGTTACTGCCTATGCTTTTCAAGCATAAAATTGACTATAATAGCCTCTTTAAACTATGTAAGATAACTCCAACTGCTGTTAAAATTCGGTATTATTTGCCAACATAAGCATTATCTATTATAGATGCTGATCTTTTACAGACTTTGCCAATAATATCTTGAGAATAAATATTCCAGGAGATAGAAAAAGGGGTCTCTATAAATTCAATTTTATGATTATTCAAAGGAATTACTTTTCCTCTGAATATTTAAGTACTGATCAACATTACAAAAAACTGCCAAGCTAGAATATAACTATTATAAATTCCTCATGATAAAAAAACTTTATTATCAAATTTGAGGTTTAAATTTGGCTTTAAAACAAGCTTAATTAGGATATGATTATATCTTGAGACACAGACACCAAAATTTATGGAGTATTAGGGATATTTGAGATTCACTCTATACTTTATAATTTTATGAAGCTAAGTAATCTATTACTAAGTAATTTTATCAAGAAATTTTACAAATACATAATTAATTGTATACGAATCTCAAGATATTTGTTCTAGAGGTGGTCATAACCTCCGTGCTTTATAGATAAAATATATTTTTAAATGATTAAATCAATATAAAATTACCCACAACTGGTCAAGTATCTAGTCCTATTCTAATAGGCTCAAAGTTAAGTCCCAAATCGTATGCAATATATTGATTGGAGCAAAAGGAAAATCAATTATATGAATCCTTCCGAAACACATTTTTCTCCTGCAGAAATAGCTGCAGAAGGTATTAAGCCCCAAGAGTACGACGAAATAGTCAAAAGATTAAAGCGTCATCCTAATAAGGCAGAACTGGGTATGTTTGGGGTGATGTGGTCAGAACATTGCTGTTATAAAAACTCCCGAACTTTACTAAGTCAATTTCCCACTACAGGAGATCGAATTCTTGTAGGGCCAGGGGAGAATTCAGGCGTTGTAGACTTGGGGGATGGATTAAGACTGGCTTTTAAGATTGAATCTCACAATCACCCCTCTGCAGTAGAGCCATTTCAGGGCGCAGCAACTGGAGTTGGCGGTATTCTCAGAGATATTTTCACTATGGGTGCTCGTCCCATTGCGTTACTCAATTCTCTACGTTTTGGCGATATGCATGATACAAAAACACACAGGTTGCTCAGCGGTGTTGTAGCAGGAATAAGCCACTATGGTAACTGTTTATTGGGAAGTGAGACATTTGTTTGGCAGGATGAGAATGGTGTAAATTTTGATACTATTGGTAATTTTGTTGAATCCCGGCTTCATGGTAATTGCTCAACATTAGAGCTAGAAGATACAGCAGCAGTTAAAACACTTTCTGTCTGTCCGGATAGTAGCTCCAGTTGCTGGCAACGAGTAAGACGTTTATTTAAACGTAAAACAAAAATACTAATTAAAATTTGTACTTCTCTGGGGCGTAATCTCACTGTCACCCCAGATCATCCCATGTTAGTAAGAGAAAATGGTAATTGGGATATTTATCCTGCACAATGCCTAAAAGTTGGCCAAAAACTGCCAATACTTGTTTCTCTACCGGAAATATCAGAAGATGTCCTAACACTTGATTTGCTTAGAATTTTGGATATAAAAGACTATGTCAATATTGATGTACATTTACCAAAGAATTGGCAACCCACAGATGTTGTAGGTTTAGCTTTTCGATTACTAGAAACAAATATAGCTAGGCGTCACCAGTACTTGAAAACTGGTCAATTTCCTCTTAAATATTTTTTTAATTTAGAAACACTGATCAATATTTCACGAAGTCAAATTTACCTATCCCATTGTGGAGAGGAAAGTGAAATGAAAGCAGTAATCCAAGCAGATGTAGAATTTGCCCGCTTAATTGGTTACTACTTATCAAAAGGTCGTATATTGCCGGAGGGCAATACCTATAAAATCATCTTCATGTTTGCTCTTCATGAACAGGAATATGTAAATGATGTAGTAAAAGGACTTAAAAATTTGGGTTTTCATCCCTATATCGAAAATCTTACTGCTACCATTGCTGTTTATGTTACTTCTTGGCTATTTGGGCATATCTTAAAAAATGTTTGGCAATGTGGCGATATGCCTAGTAATAAGGCTATTCCTAGTTTTGTTTTGCGATGGTCTACAGATTTGCAGTATGAAGTCTTAAAAGTATTATTGCGAGTTGACAGTTTGCTAACAACTGAACTTCATAATTATAATCCCGAAATTACCTTTGAAACATCTAGTCGTAGGCTGTTTGATCAAACAGTGGCATTGATTCAAAACCAAGGATTGCTCCCATATATTTGCCAGTATCCAGAATCAACAGAAATAGAAGGTAATCAACATACACTACTATGGCGCCTGGAAGTTAATGATTCTGTTGTAGTCAAACCTTTATCAGAAGTTTTTAGTCAAGAACATAATTTAAAACTAACCACTGTTTTAAGGCAGGATAAAGGTACAAAATATTTTTTACCAGATTCTGCTCAAGACTCAGGCGACATTGGTTTAGTGAGAATCACAAGTATCGAAGTTCAAAATGTTGGTGAATGTAATGTCTACGATGTAGAAGTCGACAATACACATCTATTTGCAACAACTTCTGGCATTATTACCCACAATTGTGTTGGAGTACCGACTATTGGGGGTGAAGTATATTTTGATTCCTCCTATTCCAATAACCCCCTAGTTAATGTTATGGCATTAGGCTTAATGGAAACTCCCAAAATAATCAAATCTGGAGCTGTAGGGATTGGCAACCCTGTATTATATGTAGGTTCAACTACAGGAAGAGATGGTATGAAGGGTGCAAGCTTTGCTAGTGCAGAAATTAGTGGTGTTTCATTAGATGACCGTCCAGCTGTGCAAGTGGGTGATCCTTTTGTAGAAAAGTCTTTAATTGAAGCCTGTTTAGAAGCTTTTCAAACTGATGCAGTCATTGCTGCACAGGATATGGGTGCAGCTGGACTGACTTGTTCTACCTCAGAAATGGCTGCAAATGGTGGTGTAGGTATTGAGTTAGATTTAGATAAAATACCCACACGGGAGTATGGTATGACTCCCTATGAATACTTGCTATCCGAGTCACAGGAACGAATGTTGTTTGTGGTACATAAGGGTAGAGAGCAAGAAGTGATTGATATCTTCAAGCGTTGGAGTTTAAATGCTGTTGTGGCTGGAGAGATAATTAAGGAGCCTATAGTTCGTATATTATTCCAAGGAGAGGTAGCAGCAGAAGTACCAGCTATGGCTTTGACTAAGGACACCCCATTGTATGAGAGGAAAATTTTATCCGAGCCCCCAGCATATGTTCAGAAAGCTTGGGAATGGACAGCAGAATGTTTAAAAGGTCGTAGCATTAATGGTATTGAAGTTGTAGGACAAGCACAAACCTGGCAAGATATTCTCTTAAATTTACTTGCTACACCTAATATTGCTTCTAAACGTTCAATATATCGACAATATGATCATCAAGTACAAAATAATACTGTGATTTTACCTGGGGAAGCAGATGCTGCAGTAGTTCGCTTGCGTCCTCTAGAAAAGCATGATGGAAATTCTGATTTTAAAACTGGTATAGCGGCTACAGTGGATTGTAATCCCCGTTATGTTTATCTTAACCCCTATGAAGGTGCAAAAGCCGTGGTAGCGGAGGCAGCTCGAAATTTATCTTGTGTAGGAGCAGAACCTCTAGCTGTAACTGATAACTTGAATTTTGGTAGTCCGGAAAAACCAATTGGCTACTGGCAAATTGCAGAAGCTTGTAGGGGTCTATCAGAAGGCTGTCGAGAATTATCGACTCCTATAACAGGTGGTAATGTTTCCCTCTATAACGAAACTTTAGATGATCAAGGTAATCCCAAACCCATATATCCTACTCCTGTGGTTGGAATGGTCGGTTTAATCCCCAATTTAGATAAGATTTGTAGTCAAGGTTGGAAAAATGAAGGTGACAAGATTTATTTATTAGGATTACCCGTCCAGTCACAAGTAGCTCTGGGAGGATCAGAATACTTAGCTACTATCCACAAAACCGTTGCAGGAAAACCACCACAGGTTGACTTTGATTTGGAACGGAGAGTACAAGCTGCCTGTCGCTTTGGTATTCGTCAAAGTTGGATAAATTCTGCTCATGATAGTGCGGAGGGTGGATTAGCTGTGGCTTTAGCAGAATGTTGTCTGAGTGGAGAGATGGGTGCAACTATTGTTCTTAATTTGCCTTCCCAACAGCCAGAAAATTTCCAGTGGGATGAGTTATTATTTGGAGAGGGGGGAGCAAGAATAATTGTTTCTGTTGTACCCTCAGAACAAGAAGCTTGGGAAATATTTCTACAGGAAAACTTATGTGGTGTCTGGCAGAAGTTGGGTACTGTTGAGAGTAAAGAAAAAGGATTAAAAATTTCGACTATAGACCACCAAAGTATTATTAATGTTAACTATGAGTTAATGAGTGAAAGCTACTATAATGCTATTAGATTTTTTGGAAAGTAAAGGGTTGCTAAATAAAAAGATACCAGCATACTAAACCTTGAACAAACACTGGAGTAGTAATTGCTGATCCTGGAATATAAACACGTCAAAATAGGGCAAACCCTTAAAGCTCTACTGACAGACTTCATGATCAATATGTTTTTTCGTTTACATTGTTTCTTGTTGCAAGTATAACTCCACCACGTCCTCAGGACTACTACTAACAGGATAGAATTACAAGGGTTTTAAGATGATGTTTGCAAAGCTATAACAAGCAAAAACTATGCCAATCACCCGAAGATAATGTAGACAATAGTAACATGTCAAAACTTTTCTGATGTTTTGAGTAATAACTGATAGTCCTAGACTAGTTAGCAAAATATCATACCCTAAGCAGAATTAAGATGTAAGTGTGCTAGTTAACATTGGTTAGAAGTTTTTTAGCAATACAAAATCATCAGTTCTTTCAGGTATTATCAATGCTTGAATATTCTAGCATCAAAAAAATCTCACATTGTGTGAATAAATCCTATCAAGACTGATGCCTACACAGATAATTAATAAGACTAAATCATCTCTTATACCTCGTTTTATATTTTCACCATAATCAAAAACCACATTTCGATTTATAACTACTCTATTGTTACTTATATTTCAGACTAGATTCTAGTTTTTAAAAGGTTTTAATCAAAATTAATTCTGGCTCAAAAAAAACAAAGAAATCATAAAAGTGTTTATGATATTCACAGCACTATTTAATAGTATAATTTTTCAAATTAAAATCTGCTAATTTCTTTTAACTTTAATATAGGATTACAAGGGAAATCTGATTTTTATTCTGGCCTGATTAACCCTATAAGTCAGCACAGGATTATATCAAGATACTAATTAATCATTTTAATGATTAGGTAATTGGTAATTTAACACATATATATAAAGCCAATAGAAGCACTTAAGTATGAGGAATAGAAAATGTATTTATTTTAATTTTTTATTCTTAATGTAAGTATTGAGAAGACTTACGTCATTCCAATTATCAAGAGAAGCAGTCGTTCAAAGCCCACTGCCCCAATCAAGATATATGATAAATATCAAAAGCTACATCAATTGCTTAAAAGTCATACTCAAAGGTTTTCTCTCTAGGAATTGCATCATACCACTAAGATAAGCCCTATTGATATCACTGATCATTATACTAATTGCCATCTATTGATAATTATATATAAATAAAAATGCTTGGTTTGTAAAAAAATACCTGAATTCTCAAATATTTTCGAGAAAAATAACTCATGGAATATTTTGATAAGAATTATTTACTTTTAGACAAAGTATCTTTGCTAGGATTAGCTCTGATAGTGAATTAACCTTGTTGGAATAGAGTTGAGTATTCTTTATGAATTTTGATTACTAACTGTTATTAAGCTTTGATTTTATTACAGCACAAAAGTCTAATAGGTTTAACAAAAGAACGGGCTTACTGAATTTTAATTTAAATCCCGGGGAATTCTATAATGACTTGATTGACCTTGCGGTGAGCAATAGAAAATACTAATAGAGTGTGTATACAATATTATAGAGTGAATACAAAAACCATCTATTAATTCCCCTTTCTATTAAATTTCTCTCATGTCAATGAGTAGCGTTTTCTGTCATAAGTAGGGTAGTCTTTAAAGTAGATGGTTAGCGATTTAATAGGAAATCTGCAACTGTCTATGACATAATCCCAGTGGCTTGATAGGTCAACCAGGAGCAAGGTGAGCATGATTCCTAATAGTCCTGCTCCTTTAGATATGAACAATCTAAAGGAGCATAAATCAATTAACTGCTCTGAATATAAATCAGATAAACCTAAAGAAGCCTGCGGTGTATTTGGTATTTATGCACCGGGGGAAGATGTTGCCAAGTTAACTTATTTTGGATTATATGCTCTCCAGCATAGAGGCCAAGAATCAGCAGGAATAGCAACCTTTGATGGCTCTGAAGTACATGTTTATAAGGATATGGGCCTTGTAAATCAAATTTTTAGCGAAGATATCTTAGAAGGTCTAACAGGTAAATTGGCGATTGGCCATACTCGCTATTCCACCACTGGTTCTAGTCGCAAAGCGAATGCCCAACCATCTATTGTTAACACCCGTTTAGGAAAAGTAGCACTTTCACATAATGGCAATTTAGTCAATACATGGAAGTTACGTAATGAATTAGTCAATAGCAATTTCAATTTAGTTACTTCAACAGACTCAGAGATGATTATATTTGCAATTGCAGAAGCAGTTAACAATGGTGCAGATTGGCTTAATGGTACAATTGAGGCCCTGCATAGATGTCAAGGTGCTTTTAGTTTAGCAATTGCTACTCCAGAAGGAGTAATTGGTGTGCGTGACCCTTATGGTATTCGCCCTTTGGTAATTGGTACTTTAGATAGTAATCCGACTCGTTATGTTTTAGCTTCTGAGACTTGTGGTTTAGATATTATTGGTGCAAAGTATTTACAGGATGTAAAACCTGGAGAATTGGTTTGGATTACAGAAGATGGCTTATCACTATATAACTGGAGTCAGAATTCACAAAATAAATTATGTATATTTGAGATGATTTACTTTGCTCGTCCTGATAGCATGATGAATAATGAGAGCTTATATACCTATAGGTTACGCCTGGGTCGGGAATTGGCAGTGGAATCAAAAGTTGATGCAGATATTGTATTTGGAATTCCAGATTCTGGTGTGCCAGCCGCTATTGGTTTTTCCCAGGTTTCTAAAATACACTATGCAGAAGGAATAATCAAGAATCGTTATGTAGGGCGTACCTTTATCCAGCCAACACAAAGTATGCGAGAGTCAGGAATTAGGATGAAACTTAATCCCCTAAAAGATGTGTTAGAAGGTAAGAGAATTATTATTGTGGATGATTCTATTGTTCGAGGTACTACTAGTAGGAAGCTGGTTAAAGCTCTACGGAGTGCAGGTGCAATAGAAGTTCACATGCGAATTTCCTCACCCCCTGTAACTCATCCGTGCTTTTATGGTATTGATACAGATACTCAAGACCAATTAATTGCAGCAAACAAATCAACAAAGGAAATAGCCGAGCAAATTGGAGTAGATTCTCTAAATTATTTAAGTTGGGAGGGAATGCTAAAAACCACTGGAAAAAGCAGCAATGATTTTTGCTCCGCTTGCTTTACAGGGGATTACCCGATAAAAATACCTGAAAATATGAAGCGTTATAAGTTGATGTTGGAAAACAATAAAGTATAGATTATTACAATCCCTAGGATTAGATAAACTAGGGTTATAATAACCCCTATGAAGGTTGCTATACCCAGTTTTATTGAAATATTGTATTAATAAGTTTAGAGAACAATCTAGCAAAGAGTGTTTTTGAAAAGTTATTAAAGGTGATTGATATCATAATAATTGGTTTACCACAATGTATTTCATTATGTTAAGTTATGAGAACTACATAGAAACTTTAAATATGCTAATATGCAATCTATAAAATACTGCTAGGGAGAGTAATTGCTAGTTTAACTTAAAAAAAATCAAAATCACTCAATTAGCTTGTAATAAGGTAGACATTACTATTTAGCAAGTATAGGAAAACCTATCCAGTTAGTTGAACATTCCCGTTAGCTGTGTAGTTCTAAAAGTGAAGCAGATGAATACTATGATGAGTAGTATATAAAACTCCTTAAAATTTAATCCCCTATCTGTAGTACCTGCAGTAATAGAAACTAATATTATGTTTTTATGAAACACCCAAGTAGTTCTGTAAAACACTATTTTGGATACAAACTTCACCCCAATTACTAACAGAACTATCTCCAGTTTCTTTTCAGTTTTAAGAAAAAAGCCTGAAGAAAATCCATAAGAAACTATAGAGGGAAATTCATACTGCTTACCACTCCTGAATTTATCCTTCAAGTATAAAAATCAGTAAGGTAGAGTCATATATAAATGGAGGGGCTAAAACACAGAGTACAAACCCAAATTGATATCACTTGATTATGCTGGGAAATTAATAATCTATTCGTTTTCACTGAACACTTACCCGCGATGTTCTCTTCCACATTTCTTTTGAACTTCCAGTAAACCTAGCAGGCAATGTGAATCATATACCTGAATTAATTAAGGCCACAATATCTAATAAAGTCTCCCGAGTAGAACGAGGATTCCATCCCAGGTTCTTACGGGCTTTTTCCCCTGAAACTCTTACGCAGCGTTCATAAATATAATGTACCCTCTCTTTGCTAATAGGGGGATTCCAATTAAAGATTCTGCCAATAGGGTTGAGTATATTTCCCACACACCTCACTATGTACTCAGGTAACTCTATTGGGGTATCTATACCAGTTTCTTGACTAAGAATAGCAAATATTTCCCTAGTAGGGAGTTCACCAGCAGAGATAATGTAGTGCTCACCGTTTTTCCCTTTCTCTGCTGCTAGAATCATAGCTTCTACTAAATCGTCTACATGAACAATTCCTGTTATACGATCACCACCTACCCAAAGTTTCAACCAACCTTTGAGAAATAACTTTAAAGCAGGGGAAAAATGAGGATCATCTGCGCCAAGTATTCCAGAAGGCATGACACTTACTATAGGCAAGCCATCAATAGCAAATTTATCTACTATTTTCTGAGCTTTGTATTTAGTTATATCATAAGCAGACGAAAAGTCTTTCTGACTCCTATGAAAATTTTCATCAACAATTTGACCTTTAGTATTACCATATATTCCAATAGTACTACAGTAAACCGTCTTAGATATTCCCATTTCTCTAGCAACTTCCAATACGGCTTGAGTTCCCTGTACGTTTACCCGTTCCATTTCCTGGTGATCTACCAACCCTAGTTCCACATAGGCAGCTGTATGAAATACCATATCTACATTTGCCATAGCTTGACGCAATGCTTGTTGATCAACAATATCCCCATAAAATAATAGTGTTGGAAGATCTTTAATCCGCACTAAATCACTTTCAGGACGCACAAAACCAACTACAGTATTGCCCTGCTGATGCAAGGCTCGTACCAAGTGAGAACCAGTGAAGCCATTAGCGCCTGTAACTAGAGATTTCATAATAATTTTTCGTATATCTGATAAGTCTTATAAATTTTGCCTCCAGCACTTTCAATTAATTTGCGTGAAGAACAATTATCTTCCCATACCCATGATAATTCTGAACGCTTATAAGGCTTACCTTTTTTAATTCCTCCTTGCATTGTTAGGTAAATCAAACCAAGGGGAACCATTTTACTTCGGTATTGCGGTAAGGAAGTGATAGCAATTACCCGGCCCTGGTTTATTTGACGACGATACCAAAGGAATTTTAATATACCCAGCCAATCGAGTTTACCATTCACATGTTTCAACGCAATATTATAATCTGGCAAACCCATGGAAAAACCAATTATCTTGCCATTATATTCTGCTATGGGAAATACATCTGGATCGACAAGCTGCTTTAAGCTTTTAGCTTCTACCATAAATTCTTCCTCAGTACGGGGAGTAGAACTCCAACTATTAGCAAAAGAATTATTAAATAGATGGTAAATACTACGGCAATCTTGTTCAAATCCTTCTCCCTTAGTATTAATGGGACGGAACGTAATCCCTGATTTGCAAGCGATATGATAACCTTTCTTAAACTTTGTTGAAAGACTAGAATCTAAGAGAAAATCATAAGCATAAGCATTTTTAACCTTTTGCCAACCAGACTGTTCCATAAACTTAGGATAGTAGGGAGGGTTGTACGGCATCATCATCATAGGGGGCGAGTCAAACCCATCCACCAAAAACATACAATTATTATGGGTGGATAAGTCAATTGGCCCCCTAACCCTAGTCATTCCCTGGTCACGTAACCATTCACAAGCTCTTTCCAAGAGTGCTTGGGCTACTGTGAAATTTTCCACACATTCAAAATATCCAAATAGTCCTATTGTTTCCCCTTCTTTCTCAATCAATCGTTGATTAATGGCAGCAACAATACGTCCTAAAGTTTCCCCAGAAACTTCATAAACAGCAATAAACTGTTGTAACTGTCCATATACTCTAAATGGACTATTATGTGCTAATTCCTTGATAGTATTTCTGCGTAAGGGTTGTACCCAATAAGGATCATTTTTATAGACTTTCAGTGGAAAATCTAAAAAAGCCTTCCTTTGGACATCAGTATTAACCACTTGTATTTGGAAGTTGCTGCTATTTCGATTCAACATAATGGCTTAAGTAATAAGGAAAATAGGCAATGGTCTGATGGAAAATTATTTGGGAAAGCCTTACTCTAGAAGATTCATAACCTCCTATACCGTCCCTATTAACTCCTCATCTAGGCTGTGGCTACTGCTGCTGGTTGATACAATGTATCCCGTGTTTTTACCATTGCTTCTACTAATTGCTCCATTTCATCTTGAGTATGCAAAGCATTAGCAGTAATTCGGAGTCGAGGTTTAGCAATAAACCAAATTGCTGATACCCACACACTATGTTTTTCCATTAAATGACGAGCAAAAACTTTAGGACTCAAATTTTGAGGTAATATTACGGGTAACACATTAGTTTCCCCAATTACATCAAAATTATGCTCAATTAGAAGTGATCGTAAATAGTGAGCATTTGCCTGCAATGTTTTCACCAACTGGGGATTTTGCCTTAATTGACGAATACTTTCTAATGCAGCAGCAGTACTTGGGGGTGGCAGTGAAATTGTACCAATTGAAGTGGGTGAAACATCAAGTAAATCAATCATTTCGCGCCTATGACTGCTAATCGCTGCCCCCGCAGATGCCGCAAACTTAGAAAAGGTGGTCATCACCAAAGGTATTATACCACGATCAAGGACTTGTTGTGGAGTAATGCCAAAGTGCTCGTATATACCCCCCCCAGTTGCCCCAATTGCACCACTTGCATGAGCTTCATCCATGACAATTACACTGCCAGGATAGTTAGCTAAAACATCCAACATCTCTGAGAGCGGAGCAATATCCGCATCCATGGAGAAAACTGCATCAGAAACTACCATAATGCGATTACCTGGTTTAGCATAACGGCGTAATTTGCGAGCAAAGTCATTGACATCACAGTGACGGTATGGTTTAACCCGCACATCAGGACTATGACTAAACATTTTCCCAGAACGATTACCTGCATTTACTACTGCCGACAGAATACAACCATGATTTAACACATCTGTAAGAATCAGTGTTTCTCTGGTATTTTGAAAGCCAGGAATATTTATTGCTAAATGGCAGAAACTATCGACCAATGCTTGCATTGCCATCCAAGCATTGAGAAACAGATGAGTATAGGGTAAATGCTTAAAATCAGAGATTTCCTGTTCTAACTGCCGATGTAAGTCAATGCGGCCACTAAGAACTGAGCAAGAACTGTTAGAGGTCCCATACTGGACAATAGCATCAATAGCTGCACTTTTAACAGCTTCTGATTGGACCAAGCCTAGTACATCATTGGTGCAAAATGTCAAAAGTTTAAATCTCTTTCCATTTGTAGGGTCTTCCACATTGACAAAATTTCCCTGCTTTCCATGACAAATAAATTTATCTGGATAAAGACTACTTTGATGTAGTCTCTGCATATATTCTTCTATAACTTCCACATTCTACTCCTCTCGACTTGATAAAAGCACATATGACCCGGCACAGTTTGTAACTAACCCACATATCTGAATAAACTTATTCACCCAATTGTGGACTTTCACTAGTGAACTCCGAAGAAATTTCTCTAGCGACAACAGATGACTATTCCCCTTTTCTATGGTTATGATTTAACAGTTTTCTAGATTGTTGCATAAAATATTCATATTGCCCGACAATTACCCGTTGTAGAGCAATAATTGCCGGATTAATTTCTACATAACGTCTTTCTGGGTTAGCTAAGTAGGAGCGTTGTTCGCTCTCCACCATTTCTAAATCTTGATCAAGAAATTTTTTAAACAAAAAACGCCAAATTGCTTGTGATAATTGTGGTTTGATCCGTATCAGTATCCACTTAGGTAAACCAATTTTCAGAAATAACAAAGAAAAGGATTGAGTTTCCATTATTCCTAATGGAAGCCGCATGAGATAAATGGAAGAAATGCCCTCCAAAGAGCTATGGTAATGTGGATACTCGTATTTGATAGAAATAGTACGGGTGGTAATTTTGGTTCTTGGTTGACTCAATCCTAGAAATTTTGTTATCCAACCCTGATAAGAAACCTGATATTCTGCTTGAACTGAAGATTGATTTTGACTTAATTTTAGTAGTACTGGATTAAACCAACCTTGTAAATCCTTGTGTAAAAAACCATGGAATACATCCATGGTATTCTCATTGCAAATGGAAAAATGAGCTTTGAAACGTGCTGGTATAGGAATCTTTAACCACTCAGGGTTGTCATATTCAGGTATATCTGGTATAGAAATCCCCTCTGCTAACTTTTCATCACCAGGAAAAACCCAAATAATATTATATTTTTCTTGTGTAGGATAGCTCTTTGCTTCAGCACAAGGGAGTTTTTGCCCTTTTGGTAAATACGGAATATGTATGCATTTTCCATCACTATTAAATTGCCAACCATGATAGGGGCACACAAGGTTATCACCCTGTACTTCACCCTTATGTAGAGCTACTCCCTTATGAGGACAAACATTTTCTAGAGCATGAATTTTACTATTTTGACCTCGATAAATAGCAATCACTTGTTGCCAGATAACTACAGACATTATCTTACCTAACAAGACTTGGTCAGCCCAAGCCACTGGATACCAGTAATTAGGGTTAATACCCACTTCCCGTACCCGGTTTTGAATTATCTGGCTTTTAAGAATAGGAGCCAGTTCCATTCGACACTCCTGAATATGGAACGACAACAGAGAGACAGATTATAATCCTAAATGATTTATTGACAATCTTATAAGAAATCTACAAATTACTCAGAAATTAAGCAATAACCTACCTTCAAAGAAAAAGATAAAAGCTTAAACATACAAGGTTAAGAACTTTTAGGTTATGAATAATCTGAAGGGTAATAAGTGTTATAAACTCGTTGTAGGGAGAGCTTCTTAGATTATTGATAATAAAAGCTTATAATAGTAAGCAAGTATAAGCTTGGAATTAACCCTCACTTTTTCTAGCCTTATTCAGAATAAAGGTTTTTCCCTAAGCTAAAATCATGTTATTTAGCACTGATAATTGTAATATTTTTTCTCTATTTCTTGTTTCTCAATGGGTGGAGTTTTTTCCATATTAGGATGGAAAAAAATAAGATGGCCCAAGCTATTTTGAAATAGATTTATAAGCATTATTTACCAAGTAATTTCATGAGCTGATGATCAATAACATCGTTTATAAAAAAACTGCAAGGGTACATTTCCATAATTTTACTTTCTCATAGTGACTATTTTACGATGAGGTCAAATAAAATTTCCATCAACCACTAGCAGAAAACATTAAATAACTATCAATTATCAAAAAACTCAGTTGGATTTTGATATATCAGTGCTACTTCAAAATAGATTTTACTCTGGTAAATATATTTTGGTTAACCACAGGTAACAACCTTAGTCCTCAAATTTGATTATTTTGTTATTGGGGCAATTAAACAAATGTATACTTTCTATGAAATATTAAAATATTACCATAATTGGTTTGAATTCTCTTTAAATCTAAACCAATTATTACTAGAATACCATTGAATATATTTAATTCTATATTCATAGAATTCATGAGACTTTTATAATTAAATTTTCCCGGGTTTGACCATGTTCAAAAGAAACATAATGTTACTGTGCTCTACTATGACAAATTGCTTGTACCTGATCTCTAATTCTTACCGGGAAAATCTACTTGTACTAGAATATTAAGATATTTCGATGAATATATTCAAATCCCTTAATCTATGACCTAATTACAATTGCTAAAATACTCAGTAAACATACATAATAGTATATAAAACTGATTCTATATACTATTATGTCCACAAATATATTCTTGACTAAATTACATTCTGAATTAACTTGTATCTATATGTATGTTAATGGAACTTATGGATATATTCCATATGAAATAAAAGTCCCATTATCTATTAAAAATAATAGATAATACTATAATTTAGAAAATAATGTGAAATATGGGATTCTATAAGTTAAGTTATAGGTCCTGGCATTATATTCCAAAAATAATTCGTTTTATGATAGAATAGCCTTGCTTTTCACATAGATTATAGGAGATTATTAATAAATAATTATAGATTCTATTAATCTATCAAGCTATTGTCCATATCATCCATTTTTCATTTAATTATTTTTGGTATAAGAAATTTTCACCATCTGGTTGACTACTTCCCATTCTTTCATATTTCTAAGCAACTTTAATAATTATCTACTCCTGATATTTTTTAGCAATCTCATGTAAAAGTTCTTCTGATTTTCCCTATTGACTAAATCTTTGTGGATCTTTAATTGCATTTTATAATAAATTAGTCATTAACATTTCTTTCCTTTCTCAGAAAAAATTATTATGCTTGTAACTCTACTACAAAATTTATAATTTCATTTATTTCTACTGATAAATATCTAGGGTAGTTGTGAAGGAATCCAATAATAGACTTGGCCCATAAAACTAAAATAAATTGTCTTACTTTTGGATAAAGGAGAATTCTTTAATACTATTGTTTCCATATATTTTCCTGGGCTTTACCAAGAGGAAAAGCTTTTGGGGATTGGATTAGTAACAATTTATTTTTATGGTTGGTGATAATTTGAGTTTTAATCAATATCTTTCTGTATAAACTTTAAGTAAATAATATTATATTTTTATAAGCTAAATGTGTAAGCTTTACCATAGGAAAATTAATATATGTACAGTATGCATTTTCCAGAATTATTATTAAATCTAGACCAAGCAGGCAAAATTATGAAGTTAACATATAGCTATTAATAAACCTGATTACCTCTAATATTATTAGAGTGAATAGCATAGTAAACTTACCTGAAGACCTACATGTTTGGCAAAACCATAGCTATAGCTATGGTATCTGGTTTTAAATCAATCATCATTGGAATTTAATTGAAGAGGGTCATCAATTTTGATAGTCAAGTCAAACATATATTCTTTCCAATTTATGTAGAGGATATAATTCTCCTTAGTCCCTCATTATTGATATGAGATTTAACCGCTGATAACTTTTCTCTACATTAATTGACTGTAATGATCATAAATTCTGGTGTTAAATATTAGGGTTTTTTAGAAATTAATACTTTTATCACTATTGAAAATTGGGTATAAATAAAAGAGAAGAGAGGCAGATATTTCTACCTCTCATAATTTTAGGATAATTACTTAATGCTCAATATCCTTATATACTTTATTGAAAAATTGACTTTAGTATCTATTTGGTTTATGAACAATGAAGCTCAGTATTTGACACTGCTTAATATTATCAAACCCAACTATGCGTATGAAGCAGTTAGGATACTGAGAACGACATTCTTGTACTTCTCTTAATACCTCCTGAGTACTATTTGCGTTGAATAAAGGTAACTTCCACATTGTCCAGTAATACTGAGTTGGTTCCGAATCCTCATTAAACTCAATTGCTGGAAAATAACCTTGATCCAAAACGTACTGAACCTGCTTGGTAATTTGAGTATCACTCAAAGGTGGAAGATAAGACAGGGTTTCGTAACGGCGCTCTTTCGGTAGGGTTTGCATAATTTTTGATAATGGATAAGTGATATTTGAATAGTGAAAGACAAAATTTAATCAGACGAACTATCTGCATCATCTAAATTGGCTTGTTGCCCCGTTTTCTGACTGGGGTTAGATAAATTCAGTTGCGTGATTCGCTCAAGATGCTGACGACGATGCCCCATATTAGATTGTTGAATGCCAGTAATAATCATTTCTGGTAGGAACTCAGCCACCCCCTCTACAATATTTTCCCTAACTAGGATAATTCGCAAAGCCAATTCTGGTTTTTCATGAAAGAGCTCTTCTATTAAAGCCTCTCCATCCTGAATTTTGTCAGCAGAAAAGTTATTTAGCCATAGCCACTGTGGAGGATTAGTTTGACTAAGTTGAATCAACACAGTTTTTATTGCCTGATAAGTCATGTAATGTTGCAATGTCTTAGCTGTGTCTTTTGCAATTTGCTTTAAATTCATGCTTGACCCCAGCCCCAATAATTTTCGATTTTCAGATTTTGGATTTTAGATAAATCCAAAATCCCAAATCTCTAATTACTAGACGGTATCCATTGCTTCAAACTCGAATTTAATTTCCTTCCATAGTTCACAGGCAGCAGCCAATTCAGGGGACCATCTAGCAGCTTCACGGATAATGTCATTACCTTCACGAGCCATATTACGTCCTTCATTACGAGCTTGAACACAAGCTTCTAAAGCCACGCGGTTAGCAGTTGCACCAGGAGCATTACCCCAAGGATGACCCAAAGTACCACCACCAAATTGCAGTACGGAATCATCACCAAATATTTCTACTAGTGCAGGCATGTGCCATACATGGATACCACCAGAAGCTACGGCCATAACACCAGGCATGGAAGCCCAATCTTGGGTAAAGTAAATACCACGAGATTTATCCTGCTCTACGTAGTTCTCACGAAGTAGATCAACAAAGCCCATAGTAATACCACGCTCACCTTCCAGTTTCCCTACAACAGTTCCGGTATGAATGTGGTCACCACCAGACATCCGCAAACATTTAGCTAACACACGAAAGTGAATACCATGATTCTTTTGACGATCAATAACTGCATGCATTGCACGGTGGATATGCAATAACAAACCATTATCACGACACCAACGAGCCAGAGTAGTATTAGCTGTAAAGCCAGCAGTTAAGTAGTCATGCATAACAATAGGCATGTTCAGCTCTTTGGCAAATTCGGCCCTCTGTAACATTTGTTCGCAGGTCGGAGCCGTTACATTCAAGTAGTGGCCCTTAATTTCCCCGGTTTCTACTTGTGCTTTTTGGATGGCATCAGCGACAAATAAGAAGCGGTCACGCCAACGCTGGAATGGGGCAGAGTTAATGTTTTCATCATCTTTAGTGAAGTCCAAACCACCACGTAAACATTCGTATACAGCTCGACCATAATTCTTAGCTGATAAACCAAGCTTAGGCTTAATAGTACAACCCAACAGAGGACGGCCATATTTATTTAATTTATCTCGCTCAACCTGAATACCGTGGGGAGGCCCTTGGAATGTTTTTAGGTAGGCTACAGGAATACGTAAATCTTCTAAACGCAGTGCCCGCAATGCCTTGAAACCAAATACATTGCCTACAATAGAAGTCAACATATTTGTGACAGAGCCTTCTTCAAATAAATCTAGGGGATAAGCCACATAAGCTATATATTGGTTGTCTTCACCAGATACCGGCTCAATATCGTAGCAGCGACCTTTGTAGCGGTCAAGGTCGGTGAGTAAGTCTGTCCACACGGTTGTCCAAGTACCAGTGGAAGACTCAGCAGCCACAGCAGCACCAGCCTCTTCTGGAGGGACTCCAGGCTGGGGTGTCATCCGAAACGCCGCCAATAAATCTGTATCCTTGGGTGTGTAATCTGGGGTGTAATAAGTTAACCTATAATCTTTTACTCCAGCTTCATACCCTGCTTTTGACCGAGTCTTCGTTTGAGCGTAAGACATATTTACCTTCTAAGGAGTCACTCTGTTGACCTACAAATTACGCTCCGTGCAGTTTATCCTCACCATTACCCTTCACGTCTTTAACTTCACCAGGAATTGGTTGGAAAGAACATTTTATTGGGGATTATCTCTAGTAGATATCTAGTCATTTTCTACCCGACGAATACTAAGTGAGTATACTTAAAAATAAACATCAGTTTTGCTCTCGCTATCTGATATTTTCAGGACAATTGCCCCTATAACACCTATATAATCCTCACGTCGGATAGGAGAGCTACCCTTTTATTCTTTTTAGGAATAAAAATAACTTCTCATTATTATTCTCCCACATACAAAACCAAGGGTACCAAAAATCAAGTTGATATGACTTAAGGGTAAATGGCGGTTTTAATGACAAAAATTGCACCCCACATAATTTGTATCTGATATCACAATATATCAAGAATTGGGATAGGTTTTTCTTTCAATCTTCTTAACTTTGTTATTTGAATTTATTATTGAACATCATAATACCCACTTTTTGTTACAAAAATACACATTCTGTTATGTGTACCAGACATTAAATATACATCGTGTGTAGTTATAGACTCTACAAATATAAAAAAGGCGAGTTGTAATTGTGTTAGCAGGGTTATAAATCTACTCTGTTGAATGAATACGATTCAATAGCAGTATTTTAGGATGTTATGCCATATCGCTGCTAAGCTATCCTTTTTCTTATAAAAAATACTAAAAGTTAATATTTTGAAAATCTTAGACTTATGGCATTAATGAATCTCAAAGTAGTGATAATTATACACAATGTTTTGAATGTAGGATTTTGCCTAGTATAAGGATATTAGCTTTCCTATCTAAAATATCTTGCCCATCGTTTGTAAAGCGATGGTCTCAAATGCACCTAATAGTAAGAGCTAATTTTGTCAAATTTAAAGTTAGACTTTCATATGCTTTGGTTAGGAATTAAATTTAAAAAATGTAAGGATTCAAGTCTAAGTATTAGGAATCAAAGGAGGAGTTGAAGTAGTGTAACTAATTATTATCCGGGTAGTTTGATGAAAAAACTACTGTGACTATCAGTTAAATTGACAACATCTTGAAACCATTCTATTAAATAATAACTACTATATAAATTCTTTTATGGCTGTTAATTATAGAATATTTTTGAGTAAAAGAAAGAATTATCCTCAAGTAGTTTTTCTGGATGTTATCAAGTAGTAGTACTAATACTGTTAGACTTCATATTTGTAAAAATTGAAGAGACTTATCAGTATAATATCTGTACTATTGAACTTCATAAATTTGTGAATTAATTATGAAAAATCAATATTTATATAAATCCATCATTAGTGTTTCATATTCTTTATAAAATCTTGTGCTTAATACATGCAAATGTCTGACCAGGTTGATTTTATATTTTAGTCTAATTGATAGAAAAGCAAATAGCTATAATCACTGCCCAATTTATTTTCTCATGGGTAGTTACTAGCCTTTACTCACCAATTCAATTTTATATATCTTGCTTGCATCAAATTTATTGTTATTTTAGGAAGAATTTGTATAAACGCTTGTCTATTCGAAAAATACTTGTAGGATAGAATAGATATAATTTCTAATATCACAGTATTTCTTTGG
This sequence comes from Richelia intracellularis HH01, assembly GCF_000350105.1. Taxonomy (GTDB): domain Bacteria; phylum Cyanobacteriota; class Cyanobacteriia; order Cyanobacteriales; family Nostocaceae; genus Richelia; species Richelia intracellularis. The sequence goes on along the minus strand of NZ_CAIY01000069.1, from coordinate 18,377 downwards.
CTGTTCTGCTGTTTACTTTATGTCACAGAAATTACAAATGAAAAGTATACTTGTAATTTAATACTGTTCTAATTGGTTTACAAATTATTTTTTTATTCAAAGCCTCTAAAAGCGCAAGTATTGAGGTTTCAAACTTACGTACTCATCTAGGTTTTATTTAAGTTACTTTTCGATACCCTTATTATCCTTTTGGCTATATTTAGCTTATCGCAACACGTCCAATTTTTTATTATTGTTTTTCCTCTATCTTAGCAGTAAATAGACTGGTAGCATTATTTCTGTTGTTTTACAATGCAGATCTATAACCACCATAAATTTCTTGTTTATCCGTAGACCAAGTTGGTATTTCAGTATTTTCATATTTCTTCCTTGATAAATTTTATTTTATATCTTTGTAATACTATTTCGAATGTGTTAATTGCACCAATATTACACTACTCCAGGTCATTAGGATTGATAATATACTCTATACAACAAACTCTCACCAAATAGCATATAAGCATGTGAGACTAATTATAGTTATAGATTTTAATAAATAACTCAAATTATTATTCTGAAGTTTATTGAACAATATGAACTTTATTGAAATTAAAGCTCACTTATAAGTAAGATACATAAGTTAGAGTAAGTAATTTGGGCGTAAGTATTCACATACTTTTATACCAGAGATATTAAAGCTATCAATCAGACAAATTTTTCATTTCTTAAGGTTTATGAGTACATCAAGAGAATATAAAGTTCAATTTGATCAATCTTTTAACTTATGAGCCAGTACTAGTAATCATTTGCTAAGACTAAAATTTCAAAAGTTATTTTACTTTTGAGAAATCACTGGTTATTTTTTCTAGTAAAGTATTAGTATTAGCTCCTAATGTTGGTAACAAAGTCTAGATTTTCACGACCAAGGGTTTGTTTTGATTGATTTAAAATAGCAGGTAAGACCCTATTTACTTTTGCCTATGCTGTTCGGTTAGGAGTTACGAAAGTTGAGTAATTAGTATCGCTATCTTCAGTACCCAATCTAAAATCCAAAATTGCAATGCCCATTACTACTAAACAATTAATTCAATGGAAACAAGAAGGACGCTTAATTGTGGCTTTGACAGCCTGGGATTATGTGATTGCCAAACTTCTAGATGCTGCTGGAGTGGATTTAATTTTAGTTGGTGATTCTATGTCAGTTATATTAGGGTACAAGAATACCCTACCTCTGACTTTGGATGAAATTATACACCATGCTAAAGCCGTACAACGCGGGGTCTCGAAGGCATTATTAGTGGTAGATTTACCGTTTCTAACGTATCAAGAAAGTACTCAACAAGCTATCAATTCAGCAGGTAGGGTTCTTAAAGAAACAGGAGCACAAGCTGTAAAGTTGGAAGGTGCTTATCCATTTTTAGTTGAGACTATAACCAGATTAGTACAAGCTGGAATTCCAGTAATGGGTCATGTAGGTTTAACACCACAGTCTATTCACCATATAGGTTTATGCCAGCAGGGGAGAACGGAAGCTGATGGCGACAGAATTTTACAAGAAGCCCTTACTTTAGAAAAAGCGGGAGTTTTTTCCATTGTGTTAGAACATATACCAAGTAGCTTGGGATCAAAAATTACCCAGAAACTTAGCATCCCCACGTTCAGTATTGGTGCAGGGAAAGACTGTGATGGTTATATTCTAGTTACCTCTGATATTTTAGGTCTTTCAGAAAAACAACCACCTTTTGCTAAGGTCTACACGAATTTACGTCAATTAATCACCAAAGCTATAGAAGAATATGTAATGGAAGCTCGAGAAGGTAGGCTTTAATTTAAATATTCAAATGTTCATAAGCAAAAAATAATTAGCCTTGAATACATATAATTAATCAATAATATTTCTCAAAGGATTTGAGAAATATTATTGATTAATTATATGTATTGGTGATACTGTTCGGAATAATGTTCTATTAGGAAAGCTTCTTTGAAAGATTGTGGAGTTGACAAGAGTGAGAGCAGCGTCATTAAAGAAAATATCAGTTGGTATGCTAGTTTGCACTATTGGCATTATTATGGGTCTGGCAAATGGTACCCAAGCAAAAACACTAACTATTTACTCTGGTAGAAATGAAAAATTAATTGGGCCTTTAATTGAAAAAGCTAAACGTGATTTGGGTCTTGATATTAAAATACGTTATGGTAAAACTGCTCAGTTGGCAGCAGCTCTTTTAGAAGAAGGTAAAAATAGTCGTGTTGACCTATTTATTGCCCAAGATGCTGGAGCCCTGGGAGTGGTGGAACAAAAACACCTTGCTCTTAAGATTCCATCAAAGTTGTTAAATAAGGTTAATTATCGTTTTCGTTCTCCTAGAGGACGTTGGTTGGGTATTTCTGGGAGAGTAAGAACAATTGACTACAATACCAAGCTAGTCAATAAAAAAGATTTACCAAACTCGATTTGGGAGTTAACAAAACCACAATGGCGAGATAAAGTGGGTTGGGCTCCTACCAATGGATCATTCCAATCATTTATCACGGGGATGACTGTATTAGAAGGAAAACAGAAAACTCTACAATGGTTACGTGCTATGAGGGCCAATGGGGTAAAAAGATACTCCAAAAATACTCCTATTATTAATGCTTTGGGAAGGGGAGAAATTCATTTAGGACTAGTAAACCACTATTACTTAGAACGCTTCAAAGAAAATAGTCCCGATTTTCCTGTAGAACATCACTATACACGTCAATGTCCAGGAGCTATGGTAAATGTTGCAGGGGTGGCAATTATGAAAACCACCGACCAGCAAAAGGACGTGGAAGCATTGATTTATTATTTGCTAAAACCAGCATCACAAGATTACTTTGCTCAAAAAACTTATGAGTATCCTTTAGCATTAGGAGCTGGTACTTTTGCTAAACAAATCCCCTTAGAACAACTAAACCCTCCCAGTATAAATCTTAGCAACCTATCAGACTTGGGAACAACACTTGAATTACTACAACAAGCAGGGGTATTGTAGGAATTGAAAGCGCTTCGCCCTCCATTATTTCTCACTTTAACAGGGGCAGTGGTTGCAATCGCTATTACTTTACCCCTGTTATATTTAATAATCCGCAGTTTGGGTATGGATTCCAGAGACTTATTTGCTTTGGTCTCCAGCTTCCGACATTTATCTGTTTTAGCTAATAGTGTAGTGATGGCAGGGATGGTAGCAGTATTTTCTACCATTATTGCGATCCCACTAGCATTTCTAACTGTACTTACAGATCTCCCAGGACGGAAGTTTTGGTTAATGACCGCCATATTACCTTTGGCTGTCCCTAGTTATGTGGGTAGCTTTACCCTACTTGCTGCCTTTGCCCCTAAAGGGAGTTTTTTGCAGATATTACTGGCTCCCTTAGGGTTAGAAGAGTTACCTTCGATTTATGGGTTGCCAGGATCAGTATTGGCAATTACCTTATTTGCTTATCCTTATGTATTTATAAGCATCCGTTCTGGTTTACAAGGAATTGATCCATCCTTGGAGGAAGCTTCCAGAAGTCTAGGGTACACTAGAAGGGAACACTTTATGAAGGTAATTTTACCCCAGTTGAGGCCCTCACTAATCGCAGGAAGTTTGTTAGTTGCCTTATATTCTCTTCGGGATTTTGGTACGCCTTCTCTAATGCAGTTTGATACTTTTACTAGGGTAATCTTTATTCAATATACAGCCAGTTTTAACCGTAATTCCGCTGCTGTATTAGCTTTGATGTTAGTCACCCTGGTGTTGATAATTTTATATATAGAGTTTCGGGTTCGATCACGTGCTACGTACTATAGTAGGGGTTCTGGATCTCTACGTCCTATCCCATTAATAAAGTTGGGTATATGGAAATGGACAGCAGTTGGCTTTTGTTTCTTAATTGCTACTTTTAGTGTATTTCTGCCTGTTGGTGTCACTCTATTTTGGCTTATACGCGGTTTGATTACCGACTACTCATTCCCCAATTTATTACCCACAATACTCAATTCCGTAGGAGTGGCATTATTAGCAGCCATAGTTACTACAGTATTTTCACTACCTATTGCTATCCTTGCAGTTAGATTTCCCAGTAAAATGACTGCTGTTATTGAGCGCTGCTCCTATATTGGATTTGGAGTGCCGGGGATTACAATTGCCCTATCTTTAGTTTTTTTGGTGCAAATTATTTGCCAGTAATATATCAAACTCTTCCTATACTTTTGTTTGCATATTTGGTTCTATTTTTGCCCCAGTCTTTAGGCAGTATACGTAATTCTCTCCTACAAATAAATCCCTGCTTGGAAGAATCAGCATACGGTTTAGGTAGATCACCATGGCAAACCATAAAAGAAGTTACCTTACCCCTAGCAAAACCTGGGATTATAAATGGGGCAGTACTAGTATTGATGGCCACTATCAAGGAACTACCAGCTACCATGTTGTTATCTCCCATTGGCTTTGATACTCTAGCCATTGAAATTTGGCAAGCAACAGAGAATGTAGATTTTGCTGGTGCAGCGGCAGGTTCTCTGGCAATGCTCCTAGTCTCGATAGGCTTAACACTACTGATTTTATCTCAGGAAAAAGTTGAAAATAGAATATAGGTATATCGGTTTGTACAGGCAAATTAAATATGAAGCCAGTAGTCTTAAATTTACATCACATCACAAAGCAGTTTTCACATAGCCCCTCGCCTGCAGTTGATGATATGACTCTGCAATTACATAAGGGGGATATTTTGGGTTTGCTTGGCCCCTCGGGTTGTGGTAAGACAACTCTACTGAGAATAATTGCTGGTTTTGAACAACCAGGGGATGGAAAAGTAGAAATTTCAAATCGATTAGTTTATGGACCTTCTGTTTTTATTCCCCCAGAGCAGAGGGGTTTGGGCATTGTTTTTCAAGAATATGCCTTATTCCCCCACTTGACAATAGCTGAGAATGTAGCGTTTGGCTTAAAAAAGCAACCTAAAAACATGGCAAAAATACGTGTGAATGAAGTTCTGACTCTAGTAGAATTAAAGGGGTTTGAAAAACGCTACCCACATGAACTTTCCGGAGGGCAACAGCAAAGAGTTGCTCTTGCTCGTGCTTTAGCCCCTCAACCCAAGTTAATGTTATTAGATGAACCTTTGAGTCATCTTGATATTCAAGTCAGGTTGCAACTACGGGAAGAAATTAGAGATATCCTCAAAGGTGCTGGCATCTCGGCAGTTTTTGTGACCCATGATCAAGAAGAAGCCTTAGTAATATCTGATTTTGTTGGTGTAATGCATAAAGGACACTTAGAACAATTAGGAACACCAGAAGAAATTTATAATCATCCTATATCCCGATTCGTTGCAGGATTTGTTACCCAAGCCAATTTTCTACCAGCATATCGTCAAGGTAATATGTGGTCTACAGAGTTTGGGTGTTTTGAGTGTAACAAGAAGAATACATCGGTGGAAGCAGACATTCATGATAGTGGTGAAATAATGATTCGACAAGAGGATATCATTTTAGAACCTACAAATAATTCTGAGATTGTAATTCGTACGAGACGATTTCTAGGACGAGAGTATCAGTATTGCTTGCAAACTCCTTCTGGAAATGAATTGCATGTAAGAACTATGCTAAATACCTTATTACCTATTGGTACAAGAGTTAATTTACTGATCTCAGGAAATAAAATCAGACTTTTTCCTGTAGTAGGCACAACCTAGATTTTTACCAAATTGACTTAAAAACTCAATTATCTGTGGACTACAGAAGAATAAAATGAAAACATCATCTTGTGATATATCAGCTATCAATCCCAGGAGATGAAGGTCTTGTAAGACATCATTATATAAAATATAGTGAGAAGGAAAAATGTATTTTATCTAATAAAACTACATAATTTAGAGAGTACAAGCTACTGAAAATTTACCGTTCATATTTCATCATCTAGCAATCCGGTCTTTCTCCGTTATTAGTACAATCAATATTGGAGTAGTAGAAGCCTTAACACACCATTTTGAAAATGTGACTGCCAATTGTAAATAGTAGGTTTTAATTTTTTTAAACCTACTATTTACAATTGGCAGTGTTAAAAAGTTAAGTTCACTTATGACATCATCCGGATTCTATATCATATGCAAAATTACAATAGTGGAGTCTGAACATCAAAACAAAAGGGGATACCAAATTGCTACTACTAACTAAGAGAGCACAAAAATTGAACAACCCAAGACCCCAGCTGCTGGGGTCTTGGGAATAATAAAAGTATGATTACTAAAAACTAGGGGCATGAAACTTAATATGGTTAGCTTTGATTAGAGAATTTATACCTTATTTTATATAATTTTTATTTTTATATTAGTTGTTATTTGCTGTTGATAACTAACATAATCCAACCTAATACTGGCAGTAGTTAGTATTTACGAGAATTTTATATTCACAAGAATCTTATAAATGAAATGGTACCATGCCATAAATTACTTGGAAATTATTGTTAGCATAGTATGTTTTCATTAATAGATAAATATTTATACTGTTTGAACAACGCTCCAAATCCAAATTACTTAGGGCTCTACACCATAACCCTAATAAGTAAATTTATTGTGGTACTTATTAAACACAAACGCAGTGTCCCCAAAATAATAAGGTAAATATCTTATTTTTCAAATATGATTAAAAAATCAGCATAGAGTTAATAACCCTACCGATAAAAAAATAAATAAGATTCAGAGGAAAGGGCAACTTAAAGTCAGCCTGGCAAATTCATAATTCTGATACTCGCTCCAAAATATATCAATTTTCCATATCTATCTCATTTTTGACTTTTCTAGTTGTAGAATCAGTCACATTGTAATGACTCCTTAAAGATCCAGACATTTATGGCAGTGTCTTGTAAACTTACACTAGTTCACAATATAGTAATGGAAACATTTTCTACTAGTACAACTGTTTCAGAATGCTTTGACTGGCAAGAAGTTTGGTATCCCATTGCTTACATAAAAGATTTAGACAAGTCTCAATTAACTCGCTTTACTTTATTAGAGCAAGATATAGTTATCTGGTGGTACAAAAAACAGTCAGATTGGCGAGTATTCTTAGACCAGTGTCCTCACCGTCTAGTGTCTCTTTCTGAAGGTAGAATAAATAATCAGGGATATTTAGAATGTCCTTACCATGGGTGGTCTTTCTCCGGGGATGGAACTTGTAAATCTATACCCCAAAAACATCCAGGAAGTAAGCCTGAAAATTCTAAACGCACCTGTGTAAAGTCTTTCCCAACTTCCGTGAGACAGGGCTTATTATTTGTCTATCCTGGTGATCCTAAGAATGCAGCCATGAGTAAGATTCCCATCATTGAACCCCTTGAGTTAGAACCAAATAGTTGGGTTTATTTGGATACATTTCGGGATCTACCTTATGGTGCCTTGACATTAATGGAAAATGTTCTTGACTCCAGTCATATTCCCTACACCCATCATCGTACAGTGGGTAACCGAGCCAATGTATCCCCGGTAGAGTTAGAAGTGGTAGACTCAGGTGAATGGGGTTTTAAAGGAGTTTGGCAAGAGGGCCCACGTCGGGGTACCTTAGGTAAACAAAATACCACTTTTATTGCCCCAGGATTGATGTGGCATGATCTTACTTCCAGTAAATTTGGTCGGACATTGACAGTGGTTTATGCCACCCCTATTCGTAAAGGTGAATGTCGTTTATTTGCTCGTTTCCCCTTCAAATTTTCCTCTAAAATACCAATGATATTGTTAAAGTTAACTCCCCGTTGGTATTCCCATATTAAACAAAATCTAATTTTGGAAGACGACCAAATTTTCCTTCATCATCAGGAACGGTATTTAGAAGCACAAGGGGGTAGTAGTAATTTTTCCAAGGCATTTTATTTACCCACCAAAGCTGATTTATTTGTCTTGCAGCTTCACACTTGGGTAAAAGAATACAGCATTAACCCTTTTGCTGGAAAAAATCTGTCACCTGCATTGCCCAAAGAAGTTTTGTTGGATAGATATAATTCCCACACAGAAAAATGTAGGATTTGTCGTACAGCTCTAACCAATTTGAAGCGAGCAAGAATGGGAATAGCTGTAGTTATTGTTTTTATTTGGGCTTTAATGCCAGTATTGATGTCTACTAGGAATATCATACCTATGATTGCTTATTATATATTTATGATCATTGGTGTAGTAGCCTGGTTATATTTGGTAAATTTAGAACAAAAATTTTATCGAGGAGAAAACAAACCTCCACGCAATCTAAAAGAAAACTAATGACATTATACAAGCAGTTAGTTTTCCGAGCTAGGGTAATCAAAGAACAAGTAAAATGCTTAATTATGTAACCTTAATAATCAGAATATGAACTCTGTACTTTGTTTTAGGAGAATAACTAATTGCAAATCTCTTGATTATCATGAATTAAACGAGGGGAACAAAGCTAAGAGTTTTAGCTCTAAGTACAAGTAATATATCCTTGGTAAGTGATTTACACAAAACACGTATTGGTAAAAATCAGTAAAATTCCATCGAATGATATGGCTGAATAGCCTCTACTTATTCCTCATTCTCATCTAGCATCCTTATCCTTATATCAATATGACTTTAAAATTATAATTCTCACCAATATTATTTTTTTCCTTGTATTAGTCTGTGATTATTTTCCATAATAGCTTAGATGCTTGCTGATACTAATCCAGAACTAGTGATATTCTCTGTAAATATGTTCCTAAAAAATGTTCTTATTTTGAGTAACAAAGATAAAAGTAATTAAATAATTTGGATAATGCTCCAGCAGAAATGCTAGCATTTACATCTCTCATTTTGATTTGTAATTATTTACGGCTCTTCTGCAGCCTAGAGACCTAATTCTTTGAATATAACGGTTCCAGCTCCACAGTCACTTTAACTCCATCAAGATTATAGTTCAGCTATTTACTAATTTAATTAGTAAATAGCTGAACTATATAGTCCTAATTACTTTTAAAGGTAAATTACCTGACTAATAATTCTAATCCCTGAATTGAAAATGGGGAATCAATCAGTTGTAAAGTTAAGATAAATGCGCTTTTCCTTAGCAAGTAATTATTGCTCTTCTAATACTTCTATTAGCAAAGTACTCATAGTAAATGGGATAGACTTCTTACTTGAACTATCACTATCTTGATGTATTAAAAGCAGTAAATAGTTCACTAAAATTCCTAGACATTTGTTTAATCTCTCTACTAACTTTCACTGTCGCCGATATTAGGCAGAATAACTTCCTGATATTCATGCGAAATCCAAATCTATTAATGCTACCTGTACATTGGTTTTAATTAAAGCAATAGGACTACTCAGTTCATAGGAGACATCTACTATCAATTAATTTAAGCTTTGATATAAATCATAATATCTTTCCTAGCAAAGGCCAACCACCAGCTGCCACCAACAACAGAATCAAACTTCTACTAATAGAGAAATCCATAGCAAATTGATGACCTGTCTTAATACCGTTAAAGATTCCATACTAGCTAGAACTCCTTCCATTTTTGTATCCGATCAGAAAAACAAAAGGGTCATCTCAAACAATCATTAATTTGTAGAAATATGACTAGTCATATTTTTGATTTTTGAACTATATTCTTATATAGGCAACTATTGCATTGCTAGTGATTAGAATTCTTACTCATAGTAAAAATTATTGTGAACTAAGCGTTAAAATAAGCTAGTGATACGTTATAAATTACCACAAATGATCTCTTCTTTTGAAGATTTATTAGGTTTAGTACCATGTGCTAGTTACTATAGAAATTATAAATAATTTAACTCAAATAATCGTATCCTTTGAAAAATTTTTAATGAAATAATATGTTTCACTGTATAAAATCACTGGTAGTAACATAAACTACATCATAACTGTGACTTTTTAGAATTTAAGACACCAGCATAAAAACCGTCATAGTAGTAATACTTAGCGTTGCCATATATGCAATCCAATATTTTTTTAATCATTCGTAGGCGCGATGCTTACAAATTGTCTATAAGAACATAATAAAAAGAAAAATTAATATCCTCAATTTATCATTACTAAAATTTGAGTTTTTTGAAGACATCAATGATTATATGATTTCTACTATTCTTATTTTCTTATATACACTGAAAATTTATCCCTGAGTATAAATAATTAGATTCCTAAATTTGTGGTGATGCTTTGCTTGATGAGGATATTTTACTTCTAATTTTTCATCTATTTACTGTACATAATTATCATGTGATCAAATCTAGGTATTACATCCATTTCCCCAAGTTAATATACTAAAGATTTATCCCAAGGCAGCAATTTATAGAGGATGATGTTAATTTAATTAATGCATTTGTTTGCATTAATTAAGTTGCTGTAAGTGCCTGCAAATTTAACAATTTACTTTTAAAAAACTTGTACAAGTATATATCATTATAGAAAAACTTGACATTATCATGATTTGCTAACAGCTTTCCCTAACAGCAAAAAAATAATCATTATTCCACTAAAATTACAGGAATAGAACTAGTTTCTAACACAGTTTTAGAAACTGAGCCAAGTCTTACTCTTCCTCCACATGGGTTGCTTCTACGCTTCCCTAAAATAACATCAGTAGCTCCATATTTATTAGCAGTTTTAATAATTTCTTCAGGTATATTTCCTGTAGTAGTTATAAATTCGCATTGGATATCAGACAAAAAATGATGAGTTTGAACTTTCAGGGCTTCTGGTGAATATTCATCATGAATAGTAATCACATATAAAATAATTGCTTTTCCATTTGTTTGTCTAGCTAAATCCCCTGCTTTTTTCAATACCTTCATAGCTAAAGGGGAACTATCGACTGCAGCCAATAATAAAGTATGGCTGGCAACATTAACTTTTGTTAGGTCTACTTCTCCCTTTTGCAATAGTTTAGGAGCAAAGGCATTAGTTGCCCAGGCTCCTAAAGGTGCAGTAATTAAAATAGATAAAGTAGCCACTGCTAAAATAATTTCCCCCCCTGCAATCCCTTGACTGAGAGGGATTGTGCCAATGGTTGCTTGTATAGTGGCTTTAGCAGAATTTCCTGGTAACAAAAATAGTTTTTCCTGCCAGTTCCAATTACTTCCCCAAGTAGAAAGATAACAACCAATAGAGCGGCCAAACAACAAACCTACTGCTAAAATGAATATACTGGGTAAAAATATATTTTTTAGTGCTTGTAGCTGAATTGTTGCTCCCATCAAAACAAATAAGATTATCTCTGCAACTATCCATAGAGATTTAAAACCATCGCGTAATCTTCTTGCTAATGGTGCATTAAGTTCAGTTAAAAAAAATCCCATTGACATAGTTGCTAAATAACCAGAAAAATATTGGCTGCAATTTACCATCAATAGGGATGAACAGATAGTAAACAAAATCTCTTTAACCACATTTTGTGTTAGGTTTGGCTTTGCCAAGATATAAACTAATAAAAGGGTAGCAAAATAACTAAAAACCAAACCTAATAATATTTGTAAGATAATCTGTAGTGGTAGTAACTGAATTACAGTAAAAGTTAATCCCCCAGGTAAAGTAATACTCTGTATATATTCCTTACCCAAGAGACTCATCAGTAGGTTAAATACCAGTAACAACAATACATCGGAGAGGATACTACCTGTTAAAATTGCATCTGGTATTCCCTTCGCAACACCCAAACCTAAAGTTTTGAGCCGTAGCATTTCCGGAACAATTACTGCAGGGGACTCAGCTCCAATTACACAACCCAATAATAATCCCGTAAGTACGTCAAAATCAAATATCAACATTGCTGCAATTGCGATTATAAGTACTTCCCCTATTGCAGGTAAAAATCCTAAACGCAATGCCACTGTACTCTGTTTAGCCAGTTTTTCTCTATCCAAGCTCAAACCTGCCTTCATAAGGATAATCACCACTGCGATGGTCCTCAGTTCATTGGCAATGTTTAGCACATCTACACTCAACAAATTAGCCATCTGGGGCCCTATAACAATTCCCACTAAAATCATGCCGATTAAAGGTGGAGCCCTAAAATACCTGGCAACTTCACCCCCTAAGAACCCTGCAACTAAAATCCACATTACACTAATTAACATTTGAAAGCGGGCAGTACTACTAAAATATAGATGTTTTATAAGTATAGATTTGGAAATTAAAACTATGGTCTTAAAACTAATAATAAATTCAGTATAAAAAATTTATATTCCAAGAATAATTTTTTCATATCAAGCTTTATCGATTTTTACTTTGCATTATAATATCCAATTAGATTTATTGAAAATTGATTCAGTAAGGTAATAAATTTAATATTTTTTACTTAATAATGCTGGGATAATAGTAGGATTATGCCAATGATAATCTACGATATCAGAGAAACATCACAATTAGGATTAATAACTGAATCAGTTATTAATCCTAATTGTAAATCGGATTTTTACTTGTTTATTAATACTTAGCTTTATAGTTCATACAACAAAAGTTTAGCTCAAATAATAGTGTTTATTATTTGGCGAACTTATATCAGTAATTTAAACAGCATAAGCAGGAGAATAAAAAATGACAAATCAATTTAAAACAGCTGTCCTACTTGCGACTCTTAGTGGTCTTTTAATTACAATTAGTAATTTCATAGTTAGGGGTAACAGTGGCTTCATCCTTGGACTAATATTAGCAGCAGGAACTAACTTATTTGCTTGGTATCAATCAGATAAAATTGCCTTGGGAGTTTACCGGGCCCGCGAAGTATCCCCCGAAGATCTACCAAGACTCTATGACATGGTGGATAGATTATCCCAGAGAGCAAATTTACCCATGCCTAGTATATATGTGGTTCCCAGTCAAAATGCTAACGCTTTTGCTACTGGAAGAGATCCAGAACATTCTGCAGTTGCCGTTACTGAAGGCATTATGCAAATTCTTACAGAAGAAGAATTAGAAGGTGTAATTGCCCATGAATTAACTCATATTGACAACCGTGATACCCTTATCCAAGCAGTCGCTGCTACTATTGCTGGTACCATTTCCCATCTAGGACAGATGCTAACTTATAGTATGTGGTTTGGTAGTTTTTCCCGTGATGATAATCGCAGCGCTAATCCTATAGGGATTGTTGCAACAGCAATTTTAACACCTCTAGCAGCAACAATTATTCAGTCTGCTATATCCCAGACACGAGAGTTTTCGGCTGATGCCGGTGCGGCGAAATTAACTGGTAATCCTCGTGCTTTGGCTCAAGCCTTACTATGTTTAGAAGGAACAGCGAAGCAAATGCCAATCAGTGCAAATCCAGCTTTTGGACACTTGTTAATTATTAATTCTCTTTCAAGTAGATTTTTAGGAAATTTATTTTCTAGTCATCCGCCTACCGAAGAAAGAGTAAATGCATTACTGGAAATGGAACAACTCATGGAAACAAATTATTAAATGCCAGATAGATAAAGACAATATCTTGCAAGAATCGAAAAATTGAATTGCAAATTTTAAGTTTGAATTAGGATATCTGAAAATGATGACTAGCAAAAGGAAGAAATGATAACCAATTGCAGATTTTTTCCTAAATGCAAGGACATTCAAAAGTACAAATCGGTGATGGGAATGATTAAGTGAAAGGTGGAATAAAAGAATTCATTGATGCGATTGAAATACCTCCTCAATTTGAGGTTTATTTTTTTATTAAACTTACTTAGATATGGTAGTGCAAAAAGGAGAAGCAATTGAAGCAAATTATTTGATTGAATTTAATTATTTTTAACATATATTAAAGATTAATTAGGTAAGAGATAAAATAAAACTAAAATTCTATTATTTAAGAAATATAATATTCAGTCAAATGCCTACAGTTACTACTCAAATCACCCTAGTAAGCCTTAACATTAAAATCCTTCTAGGAAAGAAACAATAATGGCAAATCACTGCCGCGGTTGTTTTACCTAGTATATGGCAAATAGCTTAATCAAAATGGTTTCTTTCAAATTGAGAAATTAGAATCGTGAAAGAATAACTAAGTATATTAAGGAATAGGAAATAAGAATCGAAATTATAAGCCATATTACTAAACAAGATCAAACATCTATTTAGAGAAAACAGATATTGGGAATCACCTAGTTCAATAGAATAGTCTTTGTAACTCTAATATTATCAATTTTATGTACTTACCATAAACAGCAATTACCTTTTTTTCAATGCCGACATATTCTTAACTGGGCTTTGCTTCATATTTTGCCTAATATTTCATTGTTTAGGGATTACATTTGATATAAATGATAATTAATCAAGCTAACACTAAATTTAGAGATTAGCAGACATAGTAACACGAAGCAAATTAATACAGTATGCTATTATTAGCGTACTGTATTAATTTGCGGTGGTAGGTAGTATATTAATGGGTTTGAGCATCAGGCTTCAATACTCAGAAAAATAAAAGCTGAATTCTTCTTTCTGATAAATAATGAAAATATACCTAAGCGAATGTACCTGATGATATTAGTATTGGCGCTGGTTTAGGATTTTTCGAGATCCAAAAATATCAAAATACTACCTCTCTGCCCCCCATAAAAAAACAAAGGTATTGAAGTAAATTAACTCAAAAATAAAATAATGAAAGTCTAGATTTTAATCAATCATAAGTTGTTTATGAAAGGCTTTTGGGCGAGTGGATCTGCAGCTGTTTATCGTAATCGAACTGAGAATTTTGAATGATGTTTAATGATCATTGATAGTGATTCATGAAGTTTCAAATTTTTCATAATTTGTTCTAATCTGTACGGATAAATAGAGTTATGGAATTTTAATTTAAACCCTGGGTAATTTTCCAAAACCCTAAAATTTAACCTGTTAGGCATTATGTAGGATATATAAATTGACTAATTTATTTAAGATTTTAGTGATTGGAAATTACGATAAGTACTAATGATGCTAGATAATAAAAAGGCTTTGACATTTACTTCCTGTCTAAGCGGCTTTGATTACCTATAATATTAAGAAATAATTCCTATGCGAACTTACTATTGCGGCGAAATCCGAACTGCACATATTGGAGAACCTGTTACCTTATACGGCTGGGTAGACCGTCGCCGTGATCATGGGGGTGTGATATTTTTAGATTTACGTGATCGCTCCGGTATTGTTCAAATTGTAAGCGATCCTCAACACACCCCTGATTCTTGTGAATTAGCTAATTCCCTTCGTAATGAATGTGTTGTGGAAATCCAAGGTAAGGTTACACAACGTCCTAAGGAATCTCTTAATCAACGCATACCCACGGGGGAAGTAGAAATTTATGCCGAGCAAATTAAATTAATTAATGGTGTATTTAAAAACTTACCGTTCCAAGTTTCTACTGCTGAAACTGATCCCGTAAGAGAAGAACTAAGACTTAAGTATCGTTACCTCGATGTAAGACGTAGTCGGATGGCAAGTAATCTGCAAATTCGCCACCAAGTAGTAAAAGCTATACGTTGTTTCCTAGAGAACCAGGAAAACTTTATTGAGGTGGAAACCCCTATGCTAACCCGTTCTACCCCTGAGGGTGCAAGAGACTATATTTTACCCAGTCGCGTCAATTCTGGTGAATGGTTTGCTTTACCCCAATCGCCTCAACTTTTCAAACAGTTGCTTATGGCAGCTGGGTGTGATCGCTATTATCAGATTGCTCGTTGTTTTCGGGATGAAGATTTAAGATCTGATAGACAACCAGAATTTACCCAACTAGACATGGAAATGAGTTTCATGTCTCTAGAAGAAATTATTACTTTGAATGAACAGTTAGTTGCTCATATTTTTAAAAGCATCAAAGGAATTAATATCTTAACCCCTTTTCCACGCCTTACTTATGTTGAAGCCATGGAATGTTATGGTACGGATAAACCAGATACAAGGTATAGTTTAGAATTGGTGGATGTCTCCGATATTCTCAAAGACTGTGGTTTCAAGGTCTTTAGGGAAGCAATCATTAATGGCGGCATTGTAAAGGTTCTCCCAATCCCTAATGGGAATCATACCATTTCTAATGTTCGTATTAAACCCGGTGGGGATATATTTAAGGAATCTTGTGAAGCAGGTGCGAAGGGACTAGCATTTATCCGCGTACGAGAAAATGGAGAAATAGATGCCATTAGTGCTATCAAAGATAACCTCACATCAGAACAAAAACAAGAAGTACTCAATTGCACTGGAGCTAAACCTGGATATTTATTGCTTTTTGCAGCAGGTGATGATGCTACTGTTAACAAAATCCTAGATAGATTACGGCAATTTATGGCTAGGGAATTGCAATTAATAAAGCCAAATCAAAATAATCTACTGTGGATTACAGACTTCCCTATGTTTAAATGGAATTCTGATGAAAAACGTCTTGAAGCTCTACATCATCCATTTACCGCCCCTTGCCCTGACGATATTATCAATCTTAAAACAGCTCGTGCTCAGGCATATGATCTAATTATAAATGGTTTTGAAATAGGAGGTGGTAGCTTGCGTATTCATCAACGGGAAATTCAAGAAAAAGTATTTGGTGAAATTGGACTTTCCCCAGAAGAAGCAAATAGTAAATTTGGTTTTCTTCTAGAAGCACTTGAGTATGGAACTCCACCACATGGTGGTATTGCTTATGGTCTTGATAGATTAGTTATGCTCCTAGCAGAAGAAGAATCAATCCGTGACGTTATTGCCTTTCCAAAAACACAACAGGCAAGATGTTTATTGACAAATGCACCTGCTAGTATCGATGAAAAGAGACTAAGAGAATTACAAGTTATTTCCACTTATAAGCCCGGTTTCTAAAACAAACTTAATCCTACAAAATAATAGTCCTTATTTTGTAGGATTAAGTATCAAGATAGATAAATAATTGTCCCCAATTTTCTGTTGTTATAACTCAAGTATAATAATACTTAAAATAGTCAGATAAATAGAGATTTCTATAACCAGTACCTATTTTAAGATATTGCAAACAGTTTCTAGTAGAATGATTCAAATAAAGTGGAATTAATATTTTATCCTGTGTGGATTACCATTGTTCCCAAGCAATAAATTAAATTGTGGAAGATATAGAATTTCAAACTGGGTATCTTTGCATCTAAATTTTACCCGAAACTTAATAAGGTTTAAACTGAGGAATATTGATTCAAGAATTGGACTAAGTAAGGAAATATAAAATAAACTAAATATATAGTAAAACCATATACCTTCACTTACAGTTGGTACTATGTATTAATAGCATTATTCATTATTTTAACAGCCTGTGCATTAGGATAATATAAACTTAATTAGGTATGAATTTAATACGGCTTTTTATCGTAAAAAATAATACTATAATAGGATAAATTGAATAATATTGAAAAATACATACGATAACAATCTGTAGTTGGCAAGTATCAAGAGAGAAACTATCAAGTGTAATTGATACGGATTTCAGTATACCTAAAATAGGTAGCAGATTTAATAGTAGCTATTCACCATGTATAAAATGAACATTTTGTTAACTAGAATATAATTGTAGATATTTTGTAATCCATATTCCTAAAACTCTAGAATTCATTATTCTACCAGGTAGTAGTTGGTCGTGTTTCTAACCCAATAATTAGCTTTTTCCTATGCTGCAGTAATTATCCAGTGGATCATAATTCATGTATTAAGTCCCATCAATGACAAAATATTGATTGAAGTTGTTGTCGAAGGGAGAATATTCTGGATTTGAGAAGTGCCCTAAGACTATACTTTTCAAGAGTATTAGTGAGAAGAAAGTAATAGTAAATTTCAGATTATCTGTAACATCTAGTTCGTTTATATCTTTCCCGTAGAGTATACTGGCAGGCTGATTAGATTTAGTTTGGTAGGTTATAGTTATATTTACACAGGGATGGGCTTATCATAATAATTCCGTAAATTACTCAGTTTGGAAATAACTATAAGCATAATATTTGTGGTGTAGATAGCAATTATTAATAATTTTCTTTGGAATGATATATCAGTGTTTATTTATTGTACTGGTAAGTCGATTATTCAGCATTTTTGATATCGATGACTATGTTATCAAGTTAAGTGATACTAAGACTGTTAGTATTTAGAATTTTTGGATAAATATAACGTTGAGTTAACAAATAATATAAATCAAGCAAATAGATTTTTAGTAGTAATCATTAAAAATAGATTTTTTATAATAAAATTAGTATTTATTAAAAGAACATATGCTAATTTTATTTACTAGTAGTTATCTATGGTTTTAATGGCTACTTATCTAACATTAGAAGTATTTATATAAATAAAAACTTTTGATAATAGAGGTTATTAAGGATACAAAATTTTTCTTGTATATTCAAAATACAAGTATTTCTAAGTCTCATAGTATTAGGCTATATAAATTATAGCTTGCCTTAAATAAATCTATTCCTTTCAGTTATAT
>NZ_CAIY01000070.1 GCF_000350105.1 Richelia intracellularis HH01 | reverse complement strand
ATAATTACTACAATAAAAAACTAATCAAATATTCAAAATAAGTAATATTTATACATCAAGTAACAGAATGTATTTTAATAGTGCTTAAGAAATGTACTAACTGGTAGCATTAATTGCTTTTTATAGCTGGTAATTTATTTAATTTATATATTTTTTTGTTTAATTCATATAAGTTCGAGGACAATTTGTTGTGTTTAAAATATAATTTCTCAATTATGGAATAATATAGTATGAGTAGTATTCAAATTATTTCAAAGCTAACCTAAATAAAATACTTCTGATTATATAGATTAAATATCAGTATCATAAGCAAATGAATCATAGGTTTTTTATATCTTATTTATCGGTATATAAAAATATATGAATACTAAAATCAATATCTATCTTCATAATTAGAATGTATTATAATTGCATTGAAAATATTTACAAATACCTGAAAATTTCAGATACAATTGCTACTTCTTGACAACCTGATAAGGAAGATTTATTCATGTTTAAAAGGGCAGGTTACTAATTAATTATTAATTTAGCAACTTCCTAGTATTCCAATGATTTAGCTACTCAAAAACAAATTGTTGAAACATTAGGTACGGAATATATACATATCCCTATTGCTTGGGAAAATTCTTTGATTGATGATGTGAAGAGGTTTTTCAAAATTATGGAGCTCAATATCAATAAAGAGGTATTTGTTTACTGTATAGCCAATAAAAGAGTTTCGGTATTTATTTATCTTTATCGCCGCATTTATGCCAATATTATCTATGAAGAGGCGAAACAAGACTTACATAAAATTTGGATTCCAAATCAAATATGGTAAAAATTTATTGAAAATGTCATGAGAGTATATTCATAGAATATCTTTAACTCCTTTTAAATTGATCTAATTTATGACTTTTTCAAATTTGTTGGCAGTTAAAGAATTAATGTGGAGAGCCAGTAATTGTCCTATGTTTATTATAGTAATGTCTCAGATAAAAATTTGATTTAATATCATATATCTTCAAGTATATCTACTAAACTCCTTTCATTTTGCTAGGGAAACAAAATATATTTGATTTTCTCTACTACCATAATTTTATTCAAAGGCATAACTAATTTTTAGAAACTAGAATTTCATTCTATAGGCTTATTCCTCAATTTAAACCTTTATACTTCCTAACTTTTAATCAATATGTTATTCATATACTCTAGAGCAAATTTGAAGGTTTAAAAAAATTCTCAAAAATACTTAAGATTTGAAATTCAGATATCAAAATTTATAGAGCGATAGAACCTTTTAAGATACACTTTAATTATTTTATATTTTTGCCGAGTTTAAGTGGCTTAAGATTTAACTAAATTTTTTAGAAATATTTATAATTATACAATTACCTTCATGTTGTACTGTGGGTTAAAAAACATTTCAGATTATTTCCGTACAAAGATGGAAATAATTTTAACTGATGTGTTCAATTTAATAATATTTATTATTAGGATATTAACTAAGTGATTCAGTCCAAAAAGCATCATCTATTTTGAAAAATTAAAAATAGATGATGCTTTATTATAATGGATGCTCAAATTTTAGATTAATTTATGCTATTTTACTAACTAATTTACACAAGTCAACAAGTCAATATGTCAATATTTTTATTATATATATCCTCTCCAAATTTTTGTCATTTCTTTTTTTTTGAAGTCTTATCTATAAATAAGATTTAATAAATATTTTGGTATATTTATTAAATCTGCAAGCATTATAATGCTGATCTGCTTGGAGAGTTATATTCATAAAAGTTTATAGGGCAAAACAATTAATGTATAGTTCTATGCCCTATATCTATTTCATTAGATTTTATCCCAAGAAAAGTTTATATGCTGGATTAGTATTTTCATTCCAATAAGGATAACCCAAGGAATCTAGAAAATGTTGCCATTTTATTATTTCACAAGGTTTAACCTGCATTCCTAAAACAATCCTGCCGTAGTCAGAACCATTGTTGCGGTAGTGAAAAAGACTAATATTCCAGTTAGGACTCATCTTGGTAAAAAACTGCATTAACGCACCAGGACGTTCGGGAAACTCAAAACGGTAAATTTGTTCATCTTTAGCTAGGCTAGAATGTCCGCCTACCATATAACGCAGGTGCATTTTTGTTAATTCATCATCAGTTAAATCCAGAGTCGAAAACCCGCAACTTTCAAATATATTCACCATTGTGCAAGCATCAGCACGGTTTTGAGTTTGTACCCCAACAAAAATATGCGCTTTTTTTTCATCGGCAATACGATAATTGAACTCTGTTAGATTTCGCTTACCCAAACACTTGCAGAATTTTCTTAAACTTCCTGGCCCTTCAGGAATAGATACAGCAAATATAGCTTCTCGATGTTCCCCTAATTCTGCACGTTCTGCAACAAAACGCAGGCGGTCAAAATTCATATTTGCTCCACAAGCAACTGCCAGGAGTGTTTTATCCTTTATTTTTTCTCTTTCAACATATGCCTTTGCTCCTGCAATTGCTAATGCCCCTGCAGGTTCTAAAATGGAGCGTGTATCTTCAAATACATCTTTAATTGCAGCACATATATCATCTGTATTTACCAGGATAATTTCATCTAAATACTTCTGACATAAACGGAATGTTTCCTCCCCTACTTCCCTAACAGCTACTCCATCGGCAAATAGTCCTACTTGAGATAATCTCACTCGTCTTCCTGCTCTTAGAGACTGATTCATAGCATCAGCATCCAGAGGCTCAACACCAATAATTTTAATTCTTGGGCGCAACCGCTTGACATAAGCTGCAATACCAGAAATTAATCCCCCTCCTCCAATGGCTACAAATATTGCATGGATTGGTTGTTGACATTGGCGTAAAATCTCCATGCCAATTGTTCCTTGCCCAGCAATTACCAGAGGGTCGTCAAAGGGGTGTACAAAAGTCATGCCTTTTTCCACTTGCAATTGACGAGCGTAAGTAAAGGCATCATCATAGGTATCCCCATATAATACAACCTCTCCCCCCAATGATTTTACAGCATCTACTTTTACCAGGGGAGTAGTGACAGGCATAACAATAATTGCATGACTCTCCAAACGACTGGCTCCCAAAGCTACCCCTTGTGCATGGTTTCCAGCAGATGCGGCAATTACTCCCTGTTTGATGATTTTTGATGGTAACTGTGCCATTTTGTTATAAGCACCACGTAACTTAAAAGAAAATACAGATTGCATATCTTCCCGTTTCAGAATTAGCCTATTATTAAGGCGTTTTGAAAGACTAGGGGCATATTCCAAGGGAGTTTCCTGGGCAACATCATATACACGGGCAGTTAAAATTTGTACCAGATAGTCGCAAAACATTGTGTCAACAAATTGGTAGATTAGGAGCGGAAGATAATTCTATCCTTATTTATGACTTAGTATGAGATGTGAGGATGATTAATTATTCGCCAGTATAGAGTATCTGGATAATAGTTTACTCATGGATTTTTTTGTTGATACTAAATGAGAAATTATTCCCTACAGAATCAACGAAATTCGCTAATCATTTGACTCCAGGTTTAAGATTATTTTGATGTAATTCGGATTAAGTATTTAATAAAAATCATACGTATCTATAGATTATGTAAAATAATAGACAAATTTATGTCTACAGTTTAAATTCATAGAAAAATTAATCAGATTATCTAATTTTATTCGTGAACTAGTCAAAGTTACGGATGAATTAAGGAGATGATGTTCAGCCTATTTATTTTATGGTTATATTTTTTGATGTATATTTATGTATTTTATGTACTATCTTAATTTTATGTACTATCTTATAAGTGCTAAATCTTAAACAAGATGATTTTACTTCCACAATATACATTCAACAATTTAACTCTGGTAAGCCATCAGACTTAGCTAAAATAAACAAACTGCCATTACCACCTCTTCCAATACGAAAGTCTTCATCTAAATAGGTAATATCTAAGCAGGGAGTTTCATTATAAGAGCTACTAACTTGAAAAACCTGAAATGGATCGAGCTGAGGAGTGTAAATACCCACAATTGTTTGAATGGATAAAAAACGTTTATCAAAGTAAACATTGATTCTTTTATCTGGTAACATTGCCCCATTAGTCTTGATAGCCTCAAAGGTTGCTGTTACTTTTACGTAGCCTGAAATCACTCCCCAGGGATGCTTAATAAAAGCTAGGTTAAAGAAAGATTTACTGCCAACATCGATTACTTGATAAATTTGACTCACTCTTAACCCTAATGGCAGTGAATCTAAAGAACGTATTTCTCTGGCATTAGAGTATAGTAAGGACCAACTTCCTTGTAGCAATTGGAGGGCATGTACTAGTGGATATATGTTAGGGTTTAAACCTTCTAATTCTCCAGCAATTTGCTCAACTTCTGCTTCCAAGCTGGAAGCTAATTTCAAGTTGGTCACTGGAAAGCCACCTCTGTTGATTTGAATTTTCTTGAGGGTTGCTTGTAGTTTTTCTTTAACTGTTAGGTAGTACAAAATTATACTTCTTTCCTTGTAAAGTCCTGACTGCCTCTATATCCTTAATTGTAGGAAGTAAAAAACCTTCGTCAAAATGTATTTTAGTGCATTTTGGATATTATCAGACTTAAGAGTATAGACCAGAAAAAAAGTTGCTTTCAACAGGAAACTAACACAGCAACAATTAGCCAAACCCAATGTATGGATAATTTCCTAATCAAAAATTGGATAAAGTACAAATTAATTTATTTCAAATAGGGTATTCGAAATTTTCACTTTCTCAAAAATTGATGAGAATTACATATTGTTTTAAATTTCCGTGTAGAGCATTCAGATGGTATACCTTAGAAAAGAATTAAATTATTAGCCATTTGAGAGTAAGGAATGGTTAAAGATGGTCATCTATTGCAAAATAAGGAGAAATAAAATGCTATAGATAAATCTTACAAAGCTGCAATCTTCTAAAAATCATAATTGTGAGTACATACTCTTCCAAACTTCATAATTTTTGAGCATATCTCCTTTGAGGTAGCAAAAACTATAAAAATACCCACATCTAGACAAATCTTCTGAGAAAGTATAAATATTTTCCTAGCGGTAATATAGCAACTAGGTGATATGGCAACTAATTTACGTGTTCAGCAGGACTCACTGTGTGTGGTACTTGGAAGATCTACAATGGCAGGTTTAACCCTCATTTTTACTATTAGAACATGGCTGGTTAAAATAGAGAGTTATTTGCACAAAATCAAATGTAATACTCTGGAATAAATAGGTAGACAGTTTACGTGGCTTTATTTTAGTAGGCTTGTTCAAGCATCTTTAATTAGGAAATTTAACTGTTAAGTAATGACGTGAGGAGGATTTATGCGTGCTATATTGATGGCCGGAGGTTCAGGTACCCGACTGCGTCCACTTACTTGCAATCTACCAAAACCGATGGTGCCTATCCTCAATTTACCGATCGCAGAGCATATTATTAATCTTCTCAAACATCACCAAATTACAGAAATTGTAGCAGCATTACATTATTTGCCCGATGCTTTACGGGACTATTTTCAGGATGGAAAAGATTTTGGTATACAGATAACATATTATGTAGAGGACGAAGAACCCCTGGGTACAGCGGGGTGTGTAAAGAATACTGCGGAGCTCTTAAGTGAGACATTTTTAGTTATTAGTGGTGATAGTATTGCAGACTTTGATTTAACAGCAGCAATCATTTTTCATAAACAAAAAAAATCCAAAGCGACTTTAATATTAAACCGGGTTAACAATCCTTTGGAGTTTGGTGTAGTAATTACCAATGATGAGCAAAAGATTGTCCGTTTTTTGGAAAAGCCTTCCACCAGTGAAATTTTCTCTGACACTGTCAATACAGGAACATATATTCTTGAACCAGAGATATTGGAATATTTACCAGAAAACACAGAATCAGATTTTTCTAGGGATTTATTCCCTTTATTACTGAAAAATGGAGAACCAATGTATGGTTACATTGCTGAAGGTTATTGGTGTGACGTCGGTCATTTAGAAGCTTATCGTGAGGCCCAATATGATGCTTTAAAGAAAAAAGTAAAACTGAATTTTCCATATGTGGAACTTGCTCCTGGCGTATGGGTTGGTCAAAATACTCATATTGAGAATATCAATAATATTCAGGCTCCAGTATTAATTGGTGATAATTGCCGTATTGGAGCGAGGGTAAAGATCGAAGCAGGAACAGTAATTGGTGACAATGTTACTATAGGTGCAGATGCCAACCTAAAACGGCCAATTATATGGAATGGGGCAATTATTGGAGATGAAGCTCAGTTATGCGCCTGTATAATTGCCTGTGGGGCTCGGGTTGGTCGCCGTGCCCGCGTGCTAGAAGCTGCAGTAATTGGTTCCTTATCTACTGTGGGAGAGGAGGCAAAAATTAGTACAGGAGTTCGAGTATGGCCTAGTAAAAAGATTGAGTCTGGTGCCACGCTAAATATTAATTTAATTTGGGGTCATACAGTCCAACGAAACTTATTTGGACAAAGAGGGGTAGAAGGATTAGCAAATATTGACATCACGCCAGAATTTGCGGTGAAACTTGGCTCTGCTTATGGTTCTATTTTAAAGCCTGGTTCTGAGGTAAGCATATCGCGGGATGAGCGCAATGTCTCCCGTATGGTAACACGTTCACTCATTGCAGGCTTAATGTCTGTGGGGGTGGGGGTGCAAAATCTCGATGCCACAGCAATTCCCATAGCTCGTACTGTTATCCCAATAATGGGGATTACTGGAGGTATCCACGTCAGAGCTCATCCATATCGACCAGATTGCATCTTAATTGAGTTTATAGATGGTCAGGGAATTAAGATTCCTCAAGCTCAAGAAAAGAAAATTGAGGGAGCTTACTTTAAGGAGGATATGCGGCGATCACAAGTACAGGAAATAGGTGATGTTGCATATCCTAACCAGGTAGTTGATGCCTATTGTTCTGCTTTTGAGCAGCTACTACAAATAGATACTATTCGCAATAGTCGCGCTAAGGTAGTAATTGATTATGTCTATGCCGTTTCAGGAGCAGTCTTACCCCAAATGTTAGACAAGTTTGGGGCGGATGTAGTTGTGCTCAATGCAAGTTTGAATAAAAACTTTGTATCCACTCTAGAAAGGGAAGACTTGTTAAATCAATTAGGTCGTGTGGTAGAAGCAGTAAAAGCCACATTTGGGGTACAGGTATCAGCAAATGGAGAACAATTAATTTTGGTAGATGAGTTAGGAATGCCAATTCGTGGAGAAATGTTGACAGCCCTTATGATAGATTTAATGCTCACATCCCACCCACGAAGCTCAGTAGTTGTTCCTGTACATGCAAGTAGCGCAGTAGAACAAATAGCCCGTCGACATGATGCCAAAGTTACTCGCACTAAAGTCAACCCCACAGACTTAATGGAGGCCTGTCTGACAAATTCCAATGTCGTGTTGGGGGGAAGTGGAGAAACAGGTTTCATATTTCCTCAACTACACCCAGGATTCGACTCAATGTTCTGCATTGCCAAATTAATTGAAATGCTTACAATTCAGGAGCGCTCATTGGTTTCTGTACGTTCAGAATTACCCTGTGTAATCTATCAAAACCTCTCTATTCGTTGTCCTTGGAGAGTTAAAGGTTCATTAATGCGTTATCTCGTAGATACACACCCCACTGAAAATCTGAGTTTAATAGATGGAGTAAAAATATACCAGCCCTATAGTGATAATTGGGTGTTAGTATTACCAGATGCCAGTGAACCAATAGTAAATTTGTATGCTAGTAGTAGTGATCGCTATTGGGTAGAAGAATCCCTAAAAGACTATCGTCAATGGGTACAAGCTTTTATACTTAAAGAGCAAGAACAATATATGGCTGAGATTTGACTAAAACTTATAGAATAGATAAATACCATGAGTTCTCCGGCAAAATATATTATGCCAATCTATAAAAATTACGATATACACAAATTTAAGGTTTAAAAACTAATGCATCATTTAAGGAATGTAATCTTGTTTAAATTCTATCTCTAAAATTTCCCAATTAATAATTATATTAATGTTAGATTCTTAATGTTTTCATAAGATCTGATTCATAAGTCTACTAGGGGGATAATTAATATATAAAGTAGTCCATAATTTTTTTCACATTCTTTATCTTTATTAAAATATTTTTTGGAAAGTGCTACATAAAATGACTCAAGAGCAAAAATTAGCTGATATAGAATATATTTCATATATAAACCAAAATGGCGAATTGCCTGAGATTTTACAGGGTAAAATCGGAGTGTATGCAATTTTTGATAGGGGAAAAAATCTTCAATTTATAGGAAATTCTCGTAATATATACACAAGTCTAAAACAGCATTTAGTTCGCCAGCCACAATTATGCTATTGGGTAAAAGCACAAACTATTGAACATCCTAGTCGTAGATTTTTAGAACAAATTCAACAGGCATGGATTGATGAAAATAAAGCTATACCTATGGGTAATAGAGAAAATAAGCAAATATGGACTCATCCCATAGATGTTCAAATGTTATTCACTCCTGAAGAGAAAGAAAACTATAGTAATCATATGAATGATGAAATTACAAAAATAAAAATAATAAAAGATGTAGCCCGACGAGTTGAAGCGGAAATTTTGCAAATACTGGAAAACCGAGGGCTGAAAATGCAGATTCGTTTCCATCCAAAATTAAAAGAATCAGGTTTATTAGATTTGAAATAAGAATTTTCACTTTTGATTAAAAGCTTTACCCTGAGTTATTAGTTTGATAGATGACTTAAAATTTTGTTTGAATACTTTATATATACATTTTTATTATTAAAAATAATAATTACACTTGCTACTACCCAGAAAAAAATTGCAATTTTATTGGGATTTTTTGTTTAGATCTATTAACTAATAATTGTTGGTTTTCCTAGACTTAATTTGCTTTGATTGTATTAATAATACTTTCACCAAAATCAATATAATATAGAAATATAACAACTTATTTTAATAACATCTCCATTATTATGCTCTAAGAGCTTAACTTAATACAGTAGTTCGATAAAGTAGTACAATTATTGCAAACTCCCCACTATTAAACATAGGAACTAATTTGCCTAGTTTGAATCAGTGATCCACTTGGCTTAGAGTAGGTAATTGTAGAATTACTAACAAAGAACTGTAAATTTATCCCCATTAGTAGAATTGATGTTACAGTTATAACCCAAATACGATTAGACAATATATAATTCCAATTCGAAAATTTTGGAATACAAATACTCTCTACATAATTCTCAAAAATCTTTGATAACTTATATTGTATTCTAAGGAACAATCCTTAGGAGCAGGTTTGTTCTGGACTTAATCTAGTACTAGTAAAAAATATTAGAATATTTAGGAAGTCACATTTCTATGGCTATTCAAGGTAATTCGACTTGCTTAATGATTGTCTTGTCTTTAATTCCAAATGATAGGCTTAGCAAGTAAATAAGTGTTATGTTGCTAGAGTTTAAATAATCAGAGAGACCAAAATAAATTTGGTATTCTCGAGTGAACTTGTTTCATTAGCGGTGAAAGAGATTTGATAATAGGCAGAGAATCTAATATATAGGTGGTTTATAAATGAATTGAACAATAGTTTGCCAGTACTTAATTATTTACTCCACCTTTAACTTTTGTTGTGTTGGAGTGGAGAATATTTGACTTAATAAATCTCTTTGAAACTTTTAGTTGCCATAGACAATAAATGACGCTAGTAACGATTGTATATAATTGAAGTTATTATTCCTATCAGTGTGTGGAAAGTAAGTTATATTAAGCACCTTGGAGCGGGAATTAAGGAATTTCCATAATGCTAATTTGCCATGAGTGTCAATTTGAAAATCCCAGCAATCATAAATTCTGTCAAAACTGCGGCTCATTACTAAGTCAAAGATTATGTTGTGAATGTGGCACTAATATTGCTAATAATGTTGAAAAGTGTCATGAGTGTGGGGCAGTTTGTGGTGCTGTCCGAATAGCATTGATTACTAAAAATGACTTACAACAAGACTTAGTAGGAGTATCTTTGGAATTGAGAACGACAAAAGTTGATCATTCTTCTATGATCTGCCACTATCTGGATTCCCAAAAACGTTATCAATTATTAGAACCACTACCTCCTTTGGATGAAATATCTAACCCTGAGGGTATACACATTCGAGTATTAGACTGTCAACCCAATCAAATTACGCCCTTACAAGCAATTATCACTAACCAAGCCCAAAACTTGTCTCCATCATCTATGATTGATAGAGAAGGTATACCCCCTCTGGCCCAGGCATATATTGCTATGCAATCTCAAAACTACAGGGGTACTCCTAAAATTCATGATGCTTGGCAACAGGATGGTATACAGGTAATACTACTGCAATACCGTTCTCATTGGCAGTCCTTACTGACATTTTGGCAGGAAGATAGTACAACTTCATTGCAGAGATTGGAGTATTTCTATCAAATGACTATATTCTGGGAGAAGTTAGCACCTTTGAATGCTTGTTATAGTCTCTTAGAGTTGTCTAATTTTTTCTTGGATGAAGATAAATTCTTATCATTACAGCGTTTATATATAGGTAGAAAAAAGTCTACAAAAGAATTTAATCGTCAAGAATTAAATAAGACTCCAAGCATTCAGGATTTAGGAGAACTATGGCAAAATCTATTTAGGAAATCTCAGCAAACTAAATTTTCTTCAATATTTGATTTATTGGCAGATTTAGAACAAGGAAAAATTGGCACAATTAGGGATATACAGTCTCGCTTGGCAGATCTTTCTCAAAAGTTACGGGAAAATACATCAGAATTTGCTGGACAAAACATAATAGAGGAAAATTTAATTCATAGTGAGTCAATTACTACTGAAACAGTTACAGTTCTCCAACAAGATAAAAACAATGATACAAGGACTATTGCAAATGCTATATATGAAGATTTAGCAACTATTACCACACCAATAGAGTTAAGTAATCTTGATGATGCTGGCTATACCAATGCAGGCAAACAAAGAACTCACAACGAAGATTGCTTTGGCATTGAAACCCAAATAAGTAAAGTTGAATTGCCTACCAGTAGAACTATAGCTGCCCGGGGGTTGTATATATTGTGCGATGGTATGGGGGGACATTCTAGTGGGGAAGTTGCAAGTAATTTAGCAGTTAATACTCTGAAAGATTATTTTCAATTTCATTGGACTGAGAAAAAAATACCTAGTAGAGAAGTGATTTACCAGGGAGTAATAACTGCCAATCAAACAATTTATGATGTAAATCAGAATGATGCTCGTTGCGGTGTAGATCGTATGGGCACAACTTTAGTTTTACTTATAATCCAGGATAATAAGGTAGGTGTAGCACATGTGGGAGATAGCCGCCTATATCGTCTAACTCGTAGGCAAGGACTAGAACAAATAACAGTAGATCATGAAGTTGGTCAACGGGAAATTTCCAGAGGTGTCGAACCAGATATTGCCTATGCTCGCCCTGATGCTTACCAACTCACACAAGCAATTGGTCCTCGAGATAGTACTTCTATTACCCCTGACATAAAATTTTTGGAAATCAATGAGGATACGCTGTTTATTTTAGTTTCTGATGGGCTTTCAGACAATGATGTACTGGTAAAACATTGGGAAACTCACCTATTTCCTTTGTTAACTTCCAATGCCAATTTAGATATTGGTGTTAAAAACTTAATTGATTTGGCGAATCAATATAATGGTCATGATAATATTACGGCGGTTTTAGTCCGGGCAAAAGTTCGCCTGGTCAGAAGAAACCAATCTTAACCAATTTTTTTTATTCTTTTATTTTAGATTACTTAATTGTGGTAAGTTTGACCTTGCTAGAATTACAGAAACAAGTGCCTTTACAAAATTGGTGCTTTGAGAGCGAATCCGTAATTCGGGTTGGTCGTTCTACGGATAATGATGTTGTGCTAACCGATAATTTGGTTTCTCGCTATCATCTAGAAATTCGGCGTGATGCTAATAGTAATAATTGGCAAGTGTTAAATCATGGTACTAATGGTACTTTTTTAAATGGTGTTTTGATTCATCAAAGTCCCTTGCTAGATAATTCCCTTTTACAACTAGCAAAGGGCGGCCCAGTGCTGCAATTTCAAATACAGCATCAGATAATGAACCAAAATACTAATATTATTTCTTCAAACTGTACTCACGAAGGTAACCCACCAGAAAACTTATTTTGTATCCATTGTGGTCAACCACTATCAGTAGCAACAACTATCCTCAATTATCGAATTTTACGAGCTTTGGGTAAGGGTGGTATGGGTACAACCTATTTGGCCTGGGATGGTAAGAGGACAATTACTTCAAAGCCCCAGTTATTAGTTTTAAAACAGATGAATGCTGATATGGTAAAGGTTGCTAAGGCGAGGGAGTTATTTGAACGGGAGGCAAATACACTTAAGTCTCTACACCATCCTGGCATTCCTAAATATTATGATTTCTTTGTGGAAAGTGGTAAAAAATATTTGGCAATGGAGTTAGTACATGGACAAGACTTGGAAAAGTTAGTCCACTTGAAAGGACCAATATCACCACAGCAAGCTATCACTTGGATGATTCAGACTTGTGATATCTTGGACTATCTTCACAGCCAACACCCACCACTAATTCACAGAGATATTAAACCTGCTAATTTGATGGTGCGCAGTTATGATAATCAAATTGTGGTACTGGATTTTGGTGCGGTTAAGGAAATTGGTACTACTTTCGGGACACGTATTGGTGCTGAGGGTTACTGTGCACCAGAACAGGAGAGAGGTCAGCCACTAACCCAATCAGATTTATACGCTATTGGGCCAACCCTAATATTTTTACTCACAGGAGAGAACCCTTTTAAGTTTTACCGATTGCAGGGGAGAGACTTTCGCTTCCATATAGAGAATATAACAACTATCACACCCGAATTACGTAAAGTCATTGGTGAGGTTACAGAACCACTACCATGTGACCGTTATCAAACAGCAAGAGAATTAGCTAGTGCTCTATTTGCACTAAATCATTAACTAAGTTACCCAATTTCTAGCGGAGAAGAAATTATTCTCCCCTATCACTGCTATCTATTCCTTGCAATCTCCATTTTATTCTTCGTCCCAGGCTTCAACAGACAATAATTCACTAATTGGATCTTGCATAGTGAAGCCGAACTCTAAAAGCTCCTGTTTCCAGTACTGCCATTCATCACCATAGAGTAAGGCAATTTTCCAGATGCTATCAGTAGGCTTGATAATGTCAGATTCCAAAAGCGACTGCACACTACGCTGCAATTTAACCATGAGGTGAATCACTTGCTGAGTCATAACTTAAACTTAATTGTTAATTTCATTTGGCAAAAACTTAATCAAAACTGCTTTGCTTCACACCCTGGTTGCTGATGCGTAGAATTATAGCTTTTGGCTAAGCAAGTCTTAACACCCACACTATAACATACTTAATCTTGAAACATATACCAAGTGAATGAGGCATTGTACGGTAATTACTACCTTAAAGCGATTTATTAATACTGATGGCTAATAGTTTAAGGCCAGCATCATATTTTTCAGAATTTATTCTACTATTTTATCAAAATTCTTACACACTATATATTATTAACTCAAATTCTAATTTTCATTATTTTTATTTTGGCTTAATTCCAAAAAATTACATTTATTTATTAAGAATAGAGATAGTTTTATACCTTTTTTTAGAGTTAATTACAGAAACCTAAATCTACTTACTTTACTTGACTCTCAAGACAAAATTGCCTTGATTCTCTGCAGCGTACGTTTGTTTTCTGCTGGTGTACCGACAGTTATTCTTAAGCCTTGGTATATTTCTCTGACCAAAGTGCCACTTTCTCTTAGTTTTAGATTTATGGTTTTAACATCAAGATTGAGAGCTTGTGTTTTTATAAAGATGAAGTTAGCTCTACTATCCCAAACCTTGAGGGCAATATTAAGTCTTAATTCTTGAATGAGTTTATCTCTTTCAGTTAAAGTTTGGAGAACTGAACCTAGTAGAAGTTTATGGTTCTCCATGGCAATTAGCGCTGCTGCAAGGGAAAAGCTAGGAATATTGTAAGGCAATCGCACTTTCTCAAGAATTGAAATTGTCTTGGGATTAGCAACACAATAACCTATACGATGAGCAGCTAATCGGAAGGCTTTGGAAAATGTACGTAATACAACCCAATTAGGATATTGCACTAATTTACTTACCAGTGTTGTTTGACTAAATTCAAAGTAAGCTTCATCAATTACTACTAATATATTTTCTGGTAAATTTATTAGCCAATCTACCTCTGAATTATTTAAGGTATTACCTGTAGGTGAGTTAGGATGAACGATGAAGACTGTACGAATAGGAGGATTTTTTATATTATATATAGCACTTGTTGCAGCTTGTAGATCAATAGCAAAATTGTCTTCATTTCTAGGTATAGTTACGATGGGAATACCTAGAGTTTTTGCTAAAATCTCATACATGGAAAAAGTGGGTTCGGCAACAAGAATAGAGCCCTCTCCATTTACACAACTTGCAATTAATATAGATCGAATTAATTCATCAGAACCATTACTAATAGAGATACTCTGAGAAGAGAAAGTTTGACGGTCTAGTTCGGCTGATTCATTGACATAATTGGCGATAAAACTTTTTAGTTTTTCATGGCTACTATCAGGATAACGATTATTTTTAATTGATTCCTGATATGTACACAACAACTTTTCCTGTAGTTGAGGTGGAAAGTCTTCTGAGCTTTCGTTAGTATCTAATTTATCAATTTGGATTAGGTTGGTAGTTTGAGCTATCCTTCCACTTTGGAAGGGATTGTAGGCGATGAATTTAACTAAATCAGAACGAATAAAAGGTAATACCATCTGGGATTTTATCTTAGATACCAAAATTCAAAATTAATATATCTAGTCTGTAAACCTTGCAATCAACTTTACAGTAAAGACGTATGTCAAACTAGGATAATATTATTTACTCAATGAACAGTGTTTGGAAGTAAATGTACAAACTTTATTTTCCCCAACACATTGTTATTCAATAGCATAATAGAAACAATGCAATAAATATGATCGATAAAATAAATATCAGCTTGTACACTAATAATATTATTCTATTTTCTATAGATGATTTAGATTATTTATCAGTCAGTAGGTAGTCTTGCATTATTACACCTAAGTATTTCTAACAGTCTTCACTTAAGAACATTCGCAGTTTTTTCTAGGGTTAGAGTTAAGAGAGTTATTATGTTTGTAATCAATTCTATCAATTAATGGAAAGCCAGGAATAGGTGTTAGTGGAGAAAGAAAGTATTTCTAAAATAATGGTGCTTTTTCATAAATATAAATTAGTTAAACTACTCCCTATAGACTTAAGATGATCATAGTCATAGATGCATTGTAAATCCTAGCCAGCTATTAAAATTAAAATTGCTGAAGGGCTATTAAGAAAGAATAAGTCTCTTAATTTAAGTCTGCAATGTTAGCAGCAATTATAAAATTTCCTGAAGTGGTTGCTGAATAGCAGTTTTTTGCGGAATTGGATATGGAAAAAAACTTCAGGGTAGAGATATTGTACAAGGAGGATAAAACAATTTTATGCTTGTTTTATCCATGTATCTGGGAATTAAGCAAAGCCATATGCAATATAAGTGGGAGATTCATCTGTTAACCCATTTCCCATTACCTATTGAATCAAGAATCTGACACCACCCTACTAAGTAAATAAAAAAGGTGTTATCTTTTACTGCATATTGACAATTTCCTCTGCAGAAGATGGGTGAATACCCACCGTGGTATCAAAATCTTTTTTGGTTGCCCCCATTTTGATGGCAATTGCTACTCCCTGAATAATTTCTGCAGCATTATCTCCAACCATATGAGCACCCAAAACCTTATCTGTTTTTCTATCTATCACCAACTTAATTATGGTTTTCTCATTTTGATTTGGCAAAACATAAAACATAGGACGAAAACGAGAGCAATAAATTGTTATACCATTTTCCCCGAACTTTTCCCTAGCTTGTGCTTCTGTTAGTCCTATCGTTGCTGCTTCAGGTTTGGAAAAAACCGCAGTAGGTATGTTCTCATGGCTAAATACACTAGGATTATTACCAAACTCACTATCAGCAAAAGCACGTCCCTTACCAATTGCTACTGGAGTTAGGTTAATTTTATTCGTAACATCACCTATAGCGAAAATATTACTTTGAGAAGTTTGGCTATATTCATTAACAGAGATCGCATTAATTGATTTATAACCAGGTTTTTCTATAGAACTTGCAACTAGGTCGACCCCTGCATTTTCTAAACCTAATCCTTTTATATTGGGACTTCTACCAGTTGCAACTAACAAGACATCGGTGGTAATTGATTCTGTATATTTCCCCGAAACATTTATTTCTAGTCTATCCTCAATTTTCTTCACACTAGTTACCATAGAATTTGTCAATATGCGAATTCCATGATTAATCATTCCATCTTGAATCCAAGCACGGATATCCTTATCAAACCCGCTGAGAATTTGCTCTTTGCGAATAATTTGAGTGACCTTACAACCTAGACCCCTCATAATACAAGCAAACTCAGTACCAATATAACCGGCACCAATAATAGCAATATGCTTTGGTAGAAACGGAAGGTTGAAAATCTCCCGGGAAGTAATAGCATGCTCGATACCAGGTATATTTGGCTTAATTGCCTCCCCACCAACGGCAATTAAGATTTTATCCGCCGTAACTTTTTGATTACCCACTTCTACCGTATGTTCGTCAATCAGCGTAGCACGATAGGGAAGTAGTTTCACTCCAGCCTTTTGCAATAAATTACTATGAATGGCTGAAAGTCTCTGTACTTCCTTGTTTATAGATGTAATGAACTTTTCCCAATCTAGCTGAGATTCCTCTATTTTCCAGCCATAGCCTACTGCACTCTCGAATAAAGATGGGAAATGGGATGAGTACACCATAAGCTTTTTAGGCACACAACCACGGATTACACAAGTTCCACCAACTAAATCACTTTCTGCAATCACTACCTTTACCCCATAACTGGCAGCTTTCTTGGAAGCAGCTAATCCCCCAGAGCCAGCACCAATGACAAACAAATCGCAATCGTAGGTCATAAATCACCGTGCCTTTCATTAACAAATAAGTATGTTTTAGAAGTATTTTTTGGCACCCATGAATTGTTGTTATATCAAAAAGCCAAGTTAACTATTGATAGAAGCTTTACTGTTATGACATTTTTCCACAGAATTTTACACAAGTTTTTCACCTTCAGAATAGAAATATTTACTACATCACTGTTGAAAGTTCACATTATTAGGTTAGTCAACACTTAGGTGGATCCCAAATACGCTTTAACTTTGAATATATATTAAATTTTTTTGAGAAGAGTAGGTTGGAATTATCTACTCCACTGTCCTATCGTATTTTAGGGTCAAAAATGCTTTAATTCCGGGATAGCAAGGGCTTATATATTTATCTATATATCTCTTTATAACTGAACTCTACTTTTATATAAAATTCACATATTTATCTAATAAAATAGTCCTAATTAAGGCTTGCCTATGATATATAGGTCGTCTTTTTGGATTCTATTTTTGTTTCTTTATTTTCTTTATTGTATTATCTTATATTTATTTAGTGGGTAGTTTTATGCTATCTAAACCTAGACTAAACTTGAGTTACTGTATCTATTCTTTGATTCCTAATACTCTGCTTCTTATGTACTACATAGTTATTCTCTATGTAATCAGTAGATTACCTAGTTACTCTATTACCAACTCTTTTAATTTTAATTACCTCATCATAGGTAGAAATCTTTTTTATAATTTTTATATTTTATGGAATAGATTACTATTGCAGAGATCTGATTACCTAAATTAGTATATTATTTATAATAATAAAAATTAGTATAAAATAAAGCAAATATTGTAAATAATTTGGCAGCCAAAAGTAACTTTATATCTATTATTTATGGTTTAGATTAAAATCATAAATAATACTCATGATTAAATACCATGGTAAAACTATTACTCTAATATAGTATTAACATTATATATTTTTAAGGCTAAAGTAAATAAATTACTATTGAATGCTCAATAAGTGAGAGCAATTCTCGCAATTTTGGATTGATATCCAAACATAGAAATTAAACCAATATAAAGAACATGTAAGCATTCTATTAAAGGTATATCGAAGGAAATTTTAATTTATGAAAATGATTCCCTACTTATATATAATACGGTTATTATATTCAGTGACTAATGCTAGTCATCATCTTGAAAAGGTTGCTCATATTATGATTGATCAGGAAGAAATATGTAACCTTAAATTAAGTAAAATCCCACATGGTTTTAGCTGTTTTGACTCAACCGTTTAATAAACCTCAATCTTTTACCCCACAGTTAATAATATAAGGTGTTAAAAAAAAATGAGGTTAATTTATTATGTTTAGTTCGGTTATCTGCTTGTTATATGTAGATTTATACCTCGTATGTCTAGAAAAAATATGGTAAATAAATATTACAATATTAACGCAAGCTTATGGATTTTAGTATAGCATTACCAATTTTCTTGATTACCTTTAGGGAATGTGTAGAAGCCGTATTAATTATAGGTATTGTGCTAGCTTTATTAAATAAAGCTGGAAAGTCTCAACTTAATTCTTGGGTATATACTGGGATAGGTATAGGAATTGTAATTAGTGTATTTATTGGAGTACTATTTGTTTGGTTAATCTCAACTTTAGGTAGAATTAACCCTCAATACTCAACAGTTATAGAACCATTGCTAGAAGCAATATTCTGTATATTTGCTATCGCTATGCTTAGTTGGATGCTAGTTTGGATGAGAAGGCAAGCTAGATTTATAAGAGCTAATGTGGAGGGTGCTGTAAATCATGTACTAGAGGGCACTTCCAATGGTGCATGGGGAATTTTTAGTATAGTTTTAATTGCAGTTGTACGAGAGGGTTTTGAAACAGTATTATTTGTTGCTGCCAATTTTCATCAAGGATTAATTTCTGTTGTTGGAGCTTTTGCCGGATTGTTCCTGGCTGCACTTATTGGCATGTTGATATTCAGATTGGGAGTTCAAGTTAATATTCATAAATTTTTCCAGGTGATGGGAGTATTATTAATACTCATCATCGGAGGATTAGTATTAAAAGCTTTTAAAAACATTGATAATAGTTTAGCTAATTTGGCTTTAAGCAGCATTACACTGTCTGATATTTGTTTTTACTATGAACATTTCACTCACGTTCATTCTTGCATATTAGGTCCCATGATATGGAACGGTGACCAAATATTACCAGAGGGTAAATTTCCCGGAATCATTTTCAAGTCTTTATTTGGTTACAGAGATCATCTTTATCTTTTGCAAGTAGTGGGATACATAACTTTTTTATTGACTATTAGTATTTTATATTTCTACAATCTTGGTTTTGGGATACCAACTAAAAAAGAAGTTGAGAAGTTAAATTAAAAACTTCGCTAATAAAAGTTCCATTTTGTCTCACAAGTCAGGTTAATGTCAATTTGTATTGACCTGACTTAATATTTTAAATATAAAATGAAGATTAATTATGAACTTTAATAAGCTAAGTTTTATGATTTACATAAATTTACTAGAAAGCAAGTAGTAACCAAAAGAAAAGAGATGCAAAGACTTAAAAGACTGATTTGTTCTTCATTATGCTTATTAAGGGATTGATTTTTTATTCAACTAAACTTATAAAAATAATATGAGAATATAATCAAACTATAATATATGGTTTTAGAAAATCGAATCATCTTAATGATATGGTTATATATTGTTTACGTACCGTAACAAAGTAAAATTAGTGGATTTTACTTTATATTTTTTATGAAGGTTAGATTTATAATTGGAAATTATAATGACAATATGAATATTTCTGAATAAACAATGTCAAATACTTAAAAAGTGACAGAATAAATATTCTTGAGTTTTGACTGCATATTACTTAGGAGTGTTTAGACTTTATACCCTAATTCTTCATAGGGCTATATTTTCCTAGTATATATAATACTGATAGTGATTTCTGGTTAATTTAATGAATATTACTGATTGATTTTAGGGATAGGTAAAGTTTGTTTTCTTTTGGCAGAGAAGCCAAATCAATACTGTTAGTTTATTAGCATAGATATTTACCAAGATGTTTGAGTGATTCTAATCATCTTCAAGTTTTCTTAAGAGTTTGAATTATTATTCAGTGTCAAATAGTAAATAGACTACGAATAGTATTTAGGCTCTTAAAGTCAAAATTAATGATTATGAGTCATATCAATAATAAGTGAAACAGAATAATGAGAATTCTCACCTTAAAAATGAAACATTACTACGATACATGGATTGAGGAATGGTGTGAAGACAATGGTTGGACAAACCTGTTTATAGAGCGTTACAACAATTATTGGGCTTTTCCACCAGGAGCAGTAATGCCTGAACCCATTCCATCTCAAGTACTAAGCTTGATTAAGCAGGAAAAAGGATTCACTTTCGAAGAAAAAATTTGGTCGTTTTTGGCATTGATATGTACAATCATTGCAATCACTTCGACTTATCTTCTCAGATGTCCTATGCCTCTGGTTATTGCTTTTGCCTTCAATGCATTTACCATGGCACGATTGGAAGTAGAAGATGCTTATTAAAATAGTTAATAATAGTTGGCAATGGAGAAGTAAAAGGATAATTCATTGTTACATCCAAAGAAGGGGTAATTTTTTTAAACTTACTATGATCTTTCCCTTTACTCTATCTTGAGTTTTTTTGCTAATTACAAAACCATCTAAATATTTGCTAATTCGGTAAGAAATTCTGAACAATGATGGAGTTTGCCTTGCTATATGATTCATATAGTAAGAAGATATAAGGCAATATTTTATATGTTAGGTAAATGTAAACATTGCTTTTAACAGCAAAAGTTTATAACTAAAAATAAATTTGAAGAGGTTTTTCTATCTAGATTGCCATTTAGTTCAGATGATCGTCGTCAGAACTTACTACCAAAACTTCTTAACTTATTTAATGTTTTGTTTACTTCAAGTAGACCCCTTTAATATTTCCTATTATTATGCCAACAATCAAAGCGTAATATTTGTTGTTCTGCTTTCATCACTTTATATATCAGTAATTACATCAGGTCTATTCCCCGGTTTTCAATTTCACTCTGATTAAGTTTTGCTTCCATGGGGATATAGTGAGTTTTTAGCTAATCCTTGAATGAATTCCACATAAAGGCATACTCTAGTATAGACTTTTTGTTACCACAAGATAAGTTATCTGGGAACACCAAACTATTCTAATCATTGTCATGTTTACATATACTACTATCT
This sequence comes from Richelia intracellularis HH01, assembly GCF_000350105.1. Classification (GTDB taxonomy): domain Bacteria; phylum Cyanobacteriota; class Cyanobacteriia; order Cyanobacteriales; family Nostocaceae; genus Richelia; species Richelia intracellularis. The sequence continues at coordinate 35,573 of NZ_CAIY01000070.1, read as the reverse complement.
AGGTAAAATACTACTAATTACACTTGTATTTATTGAGTAAGTGCTGGCACCCTAGGTAAGATTTATTTCTGAAAAAATCCTAAACTCTTAGAACAACTAAGTTAATTAGAAATAAAATATATATTTACATATAGGACACTTACTATGCGTAGTATGATGATACATACATCATTATAAAAGAAACTAAAATATTTCTTTTATTGCTTCTCCACAATCTTGCTATCTATAATAGCCACTCTGATGCACGATTGCCCAAATCTAGGGGGATGCTGACAGCCCTACCTAAACGGGGACGTTCCTTCGTCTCTTGAATAAAAGTTTGTACTATGCTATCACTATCCATGGCTTGTAGATAATTAGCGATCTGATTTAGGTGTTCTTCATACTCTCCCTCAGAAAGAGGAAAGGAGGCCTGTTCTAAATATCTCCACATCACTTGCATGAATATCTTCCCTTGTGTTCGTCGTAGCTGAACATCATAAGAATATCCCCACTTATTACATAACAATCTCTGTAACTCTTTTCCTGTCATTAATCTATTTCCACCATATTTTACGTTAAGTTATAAAGTTAGATCCCATAACTCGAGTATGATAGGGATATAAAGAAATGTAATGCTAATACAAAGAATGCTGGCGGTATTCTGAAAAGTTGATAATGTCAGCATAACTATAGGTCATAGCATCTCGGAACAAACTTGATTCTCCTAAGAGATTATCAAGATTACGTCAAACTTGTAAACAAAATGTACACAGAACACGGAGATTATGACTCAATATTCTGAATCCATGGACGTGCCGGACATGGGGCGACGTCAGTTCATGAATCTTCTGACGTTTGGAACTGTTACAGGAGTAGCTCTGGGGGTATTATATCCCTTCACAAAGTATTTTCTTCCTCCTACCAGTAGTGGTGCTGGTGGTGGTTCTACAGCTAAAGATGAGCTGGGCAATAACGTTAGTGTAACTAAATTTTTGGATAGCCATAATGTTGGAGCTCGTGTTCTTGTCCAGGGGCTTAAGGGTGACCCTACATATGTCGTGGTGGAAAGTAAAGAAGCAATTGGTGATTATGGCATTAATGCCATTTGTACCCATTTAGGCTGTGTGGTGCCATGGAACGCTGCAGAAAACAAGTTTAAGTGTCCTTGTCATGGTTCTCAGTATAATGCAACAGGTAAAGTTGTTCGTGGCCCTGCGCCCCGCTCTCTAGCTCTTAGTCATGTTGCCGTTGAAGAAGACAAAATATTAATTACCCCCTGGACTGAAAAAGACTTTCGTACCGGAGAGGAAGCTTGGTGGGCATAATCGGCTACTAATCTAGAAATAGTTGTATATGTTCCCTAATGAACAATAAATATTCTAAGTCACTAGTCCTATGGCTATTGAACTTCAAGTATTAAGTATTGACTAAATTATTTAGAGAATCCCAAGTCCTTTTTTAGAGATGAGAAACGTTTGTACCACAGCGAGTTTATCTCGTATTTCCAGAGCAATAGCCAGAATTTTGCTCGTTGTGATTGCAACAGTCACATTTTCTGTTGCCAGTGACTTTATTGCGCCCCAGTTTGCTGCTGCTTACCCTTTCTGGGCACAGTCAACATATCCGGATACACCTCGCGAACCAACAGGTAGAATTGTCTGTGCTAACTGTCATTTGGCACAAAAGCCAACACAGGTGGAGCTTCCACAGTCAGTATTACCGGATACTGTTTTCAAAGCAGTAGTGAAAATTCCCTATGATACCAATGTGCAGCAGGTAGGTGCTGATGGTTCTAAAGTAGGCCTAAACGTTGGTGCAGTAATAATGCTACCTGAAGGATTCAAGATCGCTCCAGAGGATCGCATTCCAAAGGAAATAAGAGAAGAAGTAGGTGATGTTTACTTCCAGTCCTACAAAGAAGATGCAGAAAACGTTGTTATTGTTGGGCCTCTGCCCGGGGAGCAGTATCAAGATATAGTCTTCCCTATCCTTTCTCCTAACCCTGCAACTGATAAGAATGTACAATACGGGAAGTATTCAGTTTACGTAGGTGCAAATAGAGGACGAGGCCAAGTTTATCCTACTGGAGAGAAAAGCAATAATAATGTTTATACTGCTCCTAATGCCGGCAAAATTGACAAGATTGTTAAGGAGGCAGATAGTGAAGGTAATACAAAATACACCATTACTATCCAAACAGAATCTGGTGACACTGTGATTGAACAGGTTCCCCTGGGACCAGAACTAATTGTATCTGAAGGACAAACTATAAAATTTGGGGAAGCTTTAACTAATGATCCAAATGTTGGTGGTTTTGGCCAGAAGGATGTAGAGATTGTTCTTCAAAATGGTAATAGGATTAAAGGACTAGTTGCCTTTATTTGTTTGGTAATGTTGGCACAGACCTTACTGGTACTTAAAAAGAAGCAAGTTGAGAAAGTTCAAGCTGCAGAAATGAATTTCTAAATCCTAGTGTGGATTGATGTCATGCATGGAAAACAATCTGAGAGTCTGTTTTTCATGCATGATTAGCTATTATTTAGTACTAAAATCCAGACCGAAAAATTATAAAATGGCTAAGAAATAACAAATTTGTGAGAATATTAGGGCAAGAGTTAAATGCTTAAGTTAGTTGGGAAATAAAAGGGAATGCAAGTCCAGTAATTAAATTTATGAAATGCTAAACATGATATTCTTCATTAAGATAAAAATAACTAAGCAGGAAAAAATTTAGAGATATATTAGCAAACTCTATTATTTTCCTGAGGATAATGCGAGTCTTAATAATAACACCAAGCTTGGTTCCATAGGATAATATTCTAATTAAGACATATTGTGGGTTTGTTGGTTTATAAAAGTATTCTGAGTATATTCTCATATTGAACAAAATCTAAAAGTTAGAGAATTCAAATTAATAACAAAGTAATAATAATCTAAAGTAGAACTAATCATATGTATTTTGATAAGGAATCTTTTACTACATAGTTAATCTCATGGTCAAATAGATAATTCTCTAGTAATATAATTGGGCACTTTAAGGATAATTATATTATCCCCATAGTTAAATTATGAGGATAATATAATGATAAAACCTAAGGGTATTTAAAACAAATGGGATTATATAAGAATTCCTTAAAAAGTAATTTGTCCACAGCTAATCTATTTAATAGATATAATCGGTTATCCTGTAACAAAATTGCATTAAGCCCAAATATCATAAGTTTTAAATATTCCATATGTATATTTTTAATATTGATTATTAAATCCACAACTTGTAAAAAATAATCTGCTATGATTAAGTCAATATAGTAACTTTTGGATAAAATAATTTATTAATAATCACAAAATCAAGGATAATTTAGCTATTAATGAATTCCTAATCAGTCTTGGCTTTTTTTCTCCTAAGTCTTTCATGAACAGTAATGACTGAAAACCCTTCAATTTTATTATCCGAGGAATTGAGGGTAGCATTATTCTCTAAGCATTATTGCCTTATAGTCTTGGTCTGCTGAGAATTAATTTTATATCGCCGACAATTCTAATCATAAAATAACTAAACTATTACTAATATGATTTATTCACTATTCTACCAAATAGGCTCAATATAATTGACTATTTTTATGTTAATAAAATTAAAGACATCATTCTAATTATCTGGTCAAATAATAATTCTTGATTTGTAAGTTATCAGCAATATTGAATTAACGTAAACTTCAAGAATAGAATAATTAAACCCAACAATTTAACTGCCCAAAACATATAAAGACTTCCTAAAAGTTAATCATTTTTGTAATTATCATTATCAACATGTCAATTAATTTAGACTATCCAACTATTGATATCGCACCACTGATAGATCATACTTTACTAACTTCCATAGCTACATCAGAGCAAGTTGAACAATGGTGTGCTGAAGCAGACAAATTTGACTTTGCCTCTGTTTGTGTATATCCCATTCATGTGAAGCAAGTAGCAGAATTACTCCACAAAAAGAAAACAAAGGTTTGTACCGTTATTGGTTTTCCCAGTGGAGCTTCAACACCTAATACCAAAATATACGAAGCCCAAGAAGCTGTCGAAAATGGTGCTAATGAATTAGATGTAGTTATAAACCTAGGCTGGCTAAAAACAGGAAAAACTAGTGAGCTTTATAGTGAAATATCAGAAATTTGCCAAGAAACAGAACAAACTGTCAAAGTGATTTTGGAGACGAATCTGCTTACTGATACTGAAAAGAAACTAGGAGCAGAAATTATTATGGATGGAGGGGCTCATTTCATCAAAACTTGTACCGGCTGGTATGGTGGCGCTACTATTACTGATATCAAATTACTGAAGACAATAGTCAAAGATAGTATAGGTATTAAAGCCTCTGGCGGCATTCAATCTATTCAACAAGCTTTTGATTTGGTTTTAGCTGGTGCAAATAGATTGGGTACTTCGAGAGGTGTGGATTTGATCTATCAGCTTAATGCTCTGAAAAATTAGCGAGGGTAGTAATTTATCTACACTTACTTAACGTTAGGTAGAGTTAAGTGACAAACTATAAATAAGTAATGAGTAAAACCTATAAAGTTACTGGAATTAACCTTAAAACCCAAGACTTCGGAGAGTCAGACCGTATAGTTACAATTTTGACTCCAGAATTAGGTTTAATTCGTGTTGTTGCGCCGAGGGCGCGCAAACACCTTTCCACTCTACGGGGAAGGTGTGGAATATTTGTAGTGAATGAATTATTAATTTCTCGAGGGCGATCAATTGATAGAATCGCTCAGGCACAAACTATAGCATCCTATCCTGGACTTGCTGAAAACTTAGGTAAACTTTTAGCTGGCCAATATTTGACAGAGTTGGTCTTGTTTCAGGCTCTCAGTGAACAACCGCAAGTAGAAATATATATACTACTTAATGAACACTTAAGCCGTTTGCAAGGTTTATCTGGCGTTAGAACAACAATGATTTTAGCTTATTTATCCCACGGTATATATCAACTTTTAGCCTTTGCAGGATTAGCCCCTCAATTAAGAACTTGTTGTATAACGCACCATCAGCTCATGCCAGAACTGATATTAAATCCCCACTGGTATGTAGGATTTAGTATCAATTCTGGTGGTACTATTTGTCTTCAAGCGTGGGAAAATTTAAAGGCACAGGCTTCCAAGAAATCATCCAAAATAGAAGGCTATGGGGTTACCCATAAAGAGGATTTAAATCCTCTTAAGTATGAAACCATGATTAATCCTTTAGAAGTTCCCAAAATCTCTTATAGGCTAAATGCCAAACAACTTTCCCAATTCCAAAGATTGTTGCAGCCAGAAGTAATGCCAGAATATATAGCTAGGGATGATAATTGGTTATTGGTAGAGAAAATATTACGTCAATACACTGAGTATCACTTTGGTTATCCCATTCGCTCTGCCGCCTTGATAGATTCTTACTTTGCCCCGGAGTTATGATACAAATCCCCAGTGTAAACACTAATGCATTATTACAATTACCCAGCACCCAAGCACATCAACCGTCCATTATAGGGTGCCAAAGTGCATTCTCCAAAAGTCATGTCCATGAAGAAATATTTCCATTCTCAAATATCAATCAAAATGGCATTAATACATACGGTAAAGAAGAAACGAATAAGGATAGAACATCAAAAGTAGATAATTATCAAGAAAATAGGGATATACCACCAGAAAATTGTTTGGAAAAAGGATTTTTGCCAGTTTTGAAAAATCCAGATTTTTTGGCGCTTTGGGGAGGTCAGGTTTTTTCCCAGCTTGCAGATAAAGTTTATTTGGTATTGATGATTGCCTTAATTGATAAGCAGTTTCATTTGGAAGGTCAAACAATTAGTGTTTGGGTATCTACAATGATGATTACATTTACCACTCCTGCAGTCGTTTTTGGTTCACTCGCAGGAGCTTTTGTAGATCGATGGTCTAAAAAAACTGTTCTGGTTACTACAAATATATGGCGAGGTGCTTTAGTGTTAGCAATTCCTCTATTATTATGGCTGACACAAGATTTTCGGCCTTTGGGGCTATTGCCAGCAGGTTTTGTAGTTATTTTGGTGGTGACTTTTTGTGTGTCTACATTGACTCAATTTTTTGCTCCTGCAGAACAGGCAACAATCCCGTTAATTATAGAAGACCATCATCTATTGTCAGCAAATTCTCTATATACAACTACAATCATGGGATCTTTAATTGTAGGCTTTGCCATTGGAGAACCAGTACTAGCTGCAGCAGACAGTTTGTGGGTGCAAATAGGTGGCAGTGCTGACTTAGGAAGGGAAATTATTGTTGGTGTTAGTTACATTATTGCTGCCTTTATTTTATTACTATTAAAAACTAATGAAAAAGTCGAAAACCATACAAAAATAGAATCTCATATACTTAGCGATCTTCAAGATGGCTTGGAATATTTAAAGACAAATTTGAAGGTACGTAATGCTCTAATTCAACTAACTATTCTATTCTCAGTATTTGCAGCCTTAACCATTTTAGCTGTAAGCATAGCAGAAGTAATCCCCAGTTTAAAAGCAGAACAATTTGGTTTCCTGTTAGCAGCTGGTGGGGTAGGAATTGCTATTGGGGCTGCTGCTTTAGGACAATTTGGCCAAAGCTTTGCCTATTATCGCTTGAGTTTGTCTGGTTGCATAGTTATGGCTACATCTTTGGTGTCATTATCATTAACTAACCAACTGTGGATCATTCTTTTTTTGGTAGGGTTTTTGGGTATAGGAGGAGCACTAATTGGTATACCTATGCAAACTACTATTCAAACAGAAGTACCTTCTGAAATGCGTGGAAAATTATTTGGATTACAAAATAATGTGATTAATATTTCTCTTTCCTTACCATTAGTATTTGTAGGTATTGCCGAATCGATTGTCGGACTAAAGGCTGTTTTTTTAGCATTAGCATTACTAGTAATTTTAGGGGGTCTATTTACTTGGTACAATCCACACAGGTAATTATTAAGATCAAAGCAGAAATAGCAGAAACCTAGTGCTTTATAAATAAATCACATTCCAATTAATAATTTCCACTATTAACATGGAAATTAGTATCTGCTCATATAATGCTAATGCAAATTAAAAAGTATTGAACAGGATAACTAGTATGGAGAATCACAGGCGATTATTTGAAAACTTGCACAATATACGAACTTATCTATTTGTTTTGAAGAACACTATAATATTCTTTGGGGTATTTTTTTAGTGGGTTGTGCATGTGAGATAATATAACAACCATATTCTCAAGTTAATATATATTTTGATTAATAGCGAGTATGCATGCTAGGCAAATATATGCATTAGCTATATAAGAACTCTTTTGCTAGGTAACATAATACCTAGAAATTATTTCACTCCCCCAGTACAAATAGTCAGAATGCACATAGCCTGGATTGGAAAAAAATCGCCCTTTTGCGGCAATGTAACCTACAGTCGGGAAATTACTAACTCCTTACTGGATAGAGGACATCAAGTGAGTTTTCTTCACTTTGCCCAAGAAGAAACACAAGTTGATAAATGGCCCAACTGTCAAGAAGTACCCCTACCATTTATATATAAGTCCCAGGTATACACCATTCCTAGCCTTAAGGCTACTAAGATCCTAAGCGGATCTCTACGAAGTTTGAAGCCAGATATCGTTCATGCATCCTTAACTTTGTCCCCCTTAGACTTCCGTCTTCCAGAAATTTGTGAAGACCTAAAAATTCCCCTGATTGCAACTTTTCATCCACCATTTGCTGTTAAGGGGGTAAAGCTGGTATCAGGGACACAGTTTTTGACATATCAACTTTATGCACCCTTTCTAGGTCATTATGACCGTACCATTGTCTTTTCCCAAGTTCAGAGAGAATTATTAGCACGTTTAGGTGTACCGAAACGGAAAATCACTGTTATCCCCAACGGGGTAGATGCGGTCAAATACACCCCTGACTCTACTAGTGCTAAAACAGAGTTTCAAGCAGAACGGTTGTTTGTCTACCAAGGCAGAATTGCACCGGAGAAAAACATTGAATCCCTACTAAGAGCATGGAGACAGGCAAGAATGGCCAAAAGTAGTAAACTACTTATAGTTGGTAATGGTCCCTTGAAGTCTTCCCTAGAAACATTTTATGGTGAAGAACATGGTGTTATTTGGTTAGGATTTATTGCTGATGAAAATCGCCGTATCGAAATACTACGCAAGACTGACGTGTTTATTTTACCTTCATTAGTAGAAGGATTGTCTCTTTCCTTATTGGAGGCAATGGCCTGTGGAGTAGCTTGTGTAGCTACGGATGTTGGTGCTGATGGGGAAGTACTAGAAAAAGGGGCTGGAATAGTTTTAGATACGAAGGCTACACGCTCACAACTCAGAACCCTTTTACCCTTATTTCAAGATCATCCGGAAATTACTACCCTCTTAGGAAAAAAAGCCAGGGAGAGAGTATTGGAACGCTATAATCTAACTAATAATATTACACAGCTGGAAATACTATATGAGGAAGTTTTGGGTCAGAAGCAAGTACAGTTAACTCCATGATATAATACAAATATACCAGTAGCAATTGCAATTATTTCTTATGCTGGGATCTAATTAGGAGCTTGTGTTCGTAACAGCTATTCCTTTTGAGGTTTCATTTTTTATAGAATAATGAATACATATTAAAACTTATGTTTTAGTGAATAAGATATAGATAAATCATTGATTGTAGTTTCCTAAGAAGGATAGTCTATGATCATTAGCAGTTCTACTGGAACAGCCATAAAAAGCAGGAGGAAGAGGAAAATAATATATATAATGGAGATTTAAAACTGGTAATAAAATATTAGGATAAAATCCTAAAAAAACTTGGAAATTTTATTTCAAGTTAATTTTTAATTATCGGAAATATTGTGTTTATAACATCTCATACTTAGGCAGCATTTTAAACTTTTGTTGCAAAATATGCCAGTAATACTGGGGCTCAAAGTAATAAAAATTACAACGAAGAACAAGGGTAGGTATTTCATTAGGGGAGAAAAACAAATATCCACTTAGATTATTATGTGTGGGTAAAATTAAGTGTTGATATAAAAATGAAAAGTATACTGATAGTTGCAGTGAAATAGAATATATATTTGACGATCTCAAGTGTGAAGAGTTTTATGTTTTGATAACCTTATAAGAGTTTTTATAAAGCGTTTATCATTATGGTTGCAATTATGTACATATATTATAATTGCCAATACATTTTTTTGTTTCAAAATATTATAGTCTGTAATTGTAGATCTTGACTCACAAGACTGCCTCAGACAATTTAATTTTTAGCTGCAGCTAAAAATTCATCAAATAAGTAGTTTAAATAAACTGAGTTAGTTTGGAAGTATTTTAGGGCAATTCTTCACGGTTCTCTATATAGTCCATAGTTAAAATATTGAGTTAGTCTCCTAACAATTATAGAGTCAAAGGATTTTATATCTGCTACTCTGTTGATGAACAGAGTAGCAGATATAAAATTTGATGCATACGCTTATAGTCAAATTTATGTTTGTCACTAATACACGTTAGCGAATTTAAAATAATTTTATAGATTTATCCGTTTGGATTGAGTTATCAACGATAATTGTGGAGTATAAACTCAAAATAAGAGTGGCGAAGAACTCTTTATGGTATAAATTATATTTTACTTTAAATATAATTTATACCATATTAAAATAATAGGATCATTATCCAGTTATCTTTAAGTTTCAAATGATAATTAAGGTTATTTTTTGAGTTCTACTCACCACTAATTTGAGTTCTACTCACCACTAATTTTAACTCAAATACTATCAGAATTATTGAGTAGTTTGCTATAAACCATAAGGAGTTGAGGGTAACTTCGGGAAAACGCAGTAATATTTGGAGTTAATACAAAACCTTAAGAATTTCTAAGTAATTTAACTTAAACTATTTGTATTTTATTTAACTCGTTTTCTCTGACATGTTTGACACATGTACTACAATATGAGTAATTAAATTAGTCTGAAGCCAAATTGAACTAATTGATGTTAGATAACATTAACTGGTTTTTAGTATCTTGACGTATATTATTCAGATAGAATTTGTAGTAAGTGGGATATTTTAGCAAGCCTGCTTGTTACTCAACATAGCTTATATCTTAAATTTTAAAGCCCAGAGTAGGAAATATTTTCAAATTAAATTACTATTGCTTAAGTGTGTGAAGTTGGCTCTTGCTTGTGATACAACTAAATTTTGTTGTTAATTGCTAAAAATTGCTATAAATGAATAAAGCTTTAGAGTTTTAATGTCTGATTATTTGCAAAGAAATTCTCCAAGCCAGTCTGTTGCCTTTAATGATCAAGAGAGAATGGATAAACCAAAAATTACAGCAGTCAAAGCAGAAAGTGGAAACTTAGCTTTAGCTATAGCTGAAGCTGCATTGGAACGCAAAGCAGGGGAATTACTAGTACTTAAAGTGGCTGATGTATCTTATCTGGCTGATTATTTTCTAATGATGACTGGTTATTCTCGGGTGCAAGTGAGAGCCATTGTAGATGCTATAGAAGATAAAATAAAAACGGAATGCCAGCGAATACCATTACGTACTGAAGGGAAAATGGAAGGTCATTGGGTACTCCAAGACTATGGTGATGTTATCGTCCATATTATGATGCCCAAAGAAAGGGAATTCTATAACCTAGAAGCATTCTGGGGCCATGCGCAACAAGTAAAATTGCAAATTAATAATAGTGGAATATGAATATGACCTATTCATTATTGTCTAATTGTCCAGTCCCTAGTGATCAACAACCTATGAATGAATACCAGGAGCTAAAAGCTACATGGTTATTTAGTGATTGTACTCGTGACTGGTCAGCCTATTTACAAAAAATGGCTTGGATTGGGGGCTTTTGTTGGCTGATTGCCGCACCAGTTACTGCTGCTAGCTTTTCCCCATACAAGCAACTGGCTCATTTTATTCTTTGCAGTTTGGCTGGAGCAAGTATTGGAGTAATTCTAGCTTTATTACATTTATATTTAGGTTGGTCTTATTTACGTGATCGTCTTTTTAATTCAGTCATCTTGTATGAGGAATCTGGTTGGTATGATGGTCAGGCTTGGAATAAACCTCAGGAATTAATAACACGTGACCGTTTAATTGTGAGCTACGAAATAAAACCAATCATCCAACGGTTACAAATTACTTTTGTAGGTCTAGCTTTATTATTTCTCATTGGTACAGTAATTTGGTATTCAGTCTGAGAAATACTTCCAAAAAGTATCTATCATAAGTTAGTGTCTGTACAATACAATTGAAGTTTTAACAAAAACTATTACTGGTGAAACTTAACCCATGACAATGGGCAAACGAACTCAAGCCAACTCATTAGAACTTAGACTCCTAAGAGAAGGAATAATAGAATCTCGACATATAGTCCATGCAGTTGTATGTGACAATCGGGGGAGACTCCTTTCCGTTGCCGGAGATGCTGAGACAGCAACATTTATCCGCTCATCCTTAAAACCATTTCAGGCCTTGGCTGTAATAAGCACAGGTACATTGGAAAAGTTCGATTTGAACGATCTTGACCTGGCAATTATTACGAGTTCCCATAATGGCAGTATGGAGCAGGTAAGACAGGTATTTAATATCTTATGGCGTTCAGATATTGATCCTTCTTTATTACAATGTCCCACTCCTCCAGGTAAACGCAGTCCCCTGGAATATAATTGCTCTGGTAAACATGCAGGAATGTTAGCTGTATGTAAACAGAGGAGTTGGGCATTAAATACATATATGCAGGGGAAAAGTCCTATTCAGCAACTTATTTTAAAAAAAGTTGCTGAGATACTGCGTATGCCAGCAGAAGAGTTTATTAGTGCTCATGATGATTGTGGAGTACCTACATACTTAATGCAACTAGGACAGATGGCATCATTATACGCTCGTCTTGCTTCCGGTAAAAGCTTGGATATGGAAAGGATTGTACGTGCTATGACCCATTATCCAGAAATGGTCGCAGGAAAAGGGGAATTTGATACCGAACTTATGCGTCTAACACAAGGAGAACTAATTAGCAAATCTGGATCAGAAGGAGTACAGTGTATTGGAATATTAGGTGAAGGTATGGGATTAGCTATTAAGGTCATTGATGGAGCTACAAGAGCTAAATATGCTATCGCAATTTACTTACTACAACAGTTAGGTTGGATTACTCCTAGTATTGCTGAAGTATTAGGAGAGAAATTTATTACTTTTGGCCAATACAAGCGTTTGGAAGTAATTGGAGAATTATCTGTTTTATAGTTGCCAAAATCTTACCTTTAAGCTATACTGTTTTAAGTAGCGCGGGATAGAGCAGCCTGGTAGCTCGTCGGGCTCATAACCCGAAGGTCAGTGGTTCAAATCCACTTCCCGCTACCAATTTCTATGTTGGCTTTGGTTCGATCTCGGGAATTAAAATCCAACTTAACTTGCTTTAAAAGCATACGATTATAATCAGAACCCAGTAAGTATAATCTTACTGGGTTTTGGTATTTTTGCAAATGTTTATGTTCGAGTAAACAACTATTATATTAACCACTGCAAAATGCAAATTTAGAGATTTTTGATATATTTTGGAATAGAATATCCAATAGAGTTTGGTAAATCATGTTGATTCATTTGCGGCAGCCAAAGTCGATTCTATTAGCAGTGTTAGCATTGTCATTTGTTTTGTGGTTCTTATTACAAAACTGGCATGATTCTATTATGTCGATAGGCGAATTGAGCCTGTTAGGTATTTTAGCATTGAATGTTAGTTTATGGTTGTCGAAACGCAAGCGTAATAAGACTGATGATATAGTGGATGAACTTCCAAGTAATCGTTACTGTGTGGAAAATGTAATTGCAAGAGCAGAGGTTGCAATAAATTGTTTAAATCAAGAAGCAAAGAACAAGATTAGTGAATCCTACATCACATCTTTAAAACATCAAGTTTCCTTCTTGCATAAAGAATTAAACCGGAAAGATATCCAATTAACTGTAACTGGTGGAAGGTCTGTAGGCAAAACTACCCTAATAAAGACTCTGCTTTCACATTGGCAAACAAAAACAGACAAACAAATAATATTTAAAGAAACTCAACCTTTATTTACAGAAATGCCAGATGCAGCCATATTAGATGATGCTAAGCTTGCTGATGCTGTTTTATTTCTGATAAATGAGGATTTAACTGATACAGAATATCAAGCCCTAGAACAATTAAAAGAATTAAAACAAAGATTAATACTAGTATTAAGTAGAAAATATAGATATCTGCCCGAAGAAAATATAATTATTTTGCAGTCTTTAAAGCAACGTATGTCATGTGTAGTGGTCGAAGCTTCTTTATCCCCATTACCAGTAAAAGTACGTAAGTATACGGATGATACCTCCATAGAAGAGTGGCTGGAACAACAAAAACCAGATGTTCAGCAGTTAACTCAACGACTATGGGAAATGATTACTGACCAAGGGGAAAAACTCATTTGGGCAGCAACCATGATGAAAGCAGCCTTACTATACAAGCAAACTAAAGACTGCTTAAATACAATTAGACGTGATCAAGCCCAACCAATTATTGATAGATATCAATGGGTAGCTGGAGCAGCAGCCTTTGCTAACCCCATACCTATAATAGATTTAATAGCTACAGCGGCTATTAGTGGACAAATGGTAGTTGACTTAGGCGAGGTTTATCAACAAAAACTTTCTATAGAACAGGCAAAAGCTGCTCTAGGGGAAATAGGAAACCTGATGCTGAAGTTGGGGTTAATAGAAATTTCTACCAAGGCCATTACTACTATCTTAAAAGCTAGTGCTATTACTTTTGTTGCAGGTGGTTTGGTTGAGGGGTTGAGTGCAGCATATCTTACCCGATTAGCTGGTTTAAGTTTAGTTGAATACTTTCAGCAGCAGGAAATTTCTGTTGTGAAAGGAGAGAGTTTCAATATTGGAAAATTGCGGCAGGCATTACAAAATGTTTTTCAGCAAAATAAACAATTTGTATTTATGCAGGGTTTTGTCAAGCAAGGTGTAAAACATTTACTTCCAGAATTTGTATATAAGGATTTGTAAAGTATTTACTTCCAGAATTCACATATATTTAATCAATTAGGTTAGAAACTGAGTAATACAATTAAATTGGTATAAAAGGTGGATAAGTAGATTTATCATTATGACCAATATTTTGATATCAGTTGCCAACTATAGAAAATAACAGTATAAGATACCTATAATAAATTGAACTATAATTCAACAAACTCATGAGAGATGATACCAATAATATAAAATAAATAGAATTAAAAATAATAGACTATTGAATGAAATTTATTTGCAATTTTATATATTTTTTCTGTATTTTATTCCAGCATAAATGGAGTATTCGAGTAATACTAATAACTTGTAAATAATAGATTAAAAAAATATTCAATATTGGCAAGGATTTCAAATATCAAGATAGTTTTGAAACAATAATATTAACTGATATAAGAAACTGCTCAATTAAAAAGGAAAAAACATGAAGCTATATTGGTAAACCTTAGCACTATCTATGAAAATAACTCATATTTAATGAGTATGTCAATTTGATTTGAGGAAAGATTAGAAAACTCTATTATGCAACATCTGAAAAAGTTACTTTATATTGGGATAAGCTTTAAGGATGACTGAAATTTGAAGTATTTATATGAACTGGTGTATATTTAATTACTAGGTTTACAGATTGTAAATATCTTTAGAGTATGATTTGTGTAATAGCACGAAGATAATATGGGTAAGATTAAATAGTATACGGTAGTGAATTGATTATTTTCATGTAGATGAGCATATTTACAATTAATGGAATTAATGAGACAATCAAACCCTCAAAGATAGGGAAAAATTCAAGTTAAATTATTCTAATAATATAACCCAAGGACTTAGTACTAATACCTCAAACTAGTAGAGCACTATTTTTAGGCATAATAAATTTAAAATAAGTTAATAGCAAATGTGAAAATGTGGCAGAAAGCATAACTGAACTTAATAGTAAGTATCATCAATATGTGTCTTATTAGGGTAGACGACATGCTGCATTACCATACTGCAATGACATATGAAAAATACAAATTTAATAAATTACTCCAAGAACAAAATAAAAATGGGAGTTGAGTTAACAAGATGTAGTTTATGAAAATGCTTTTCCTGAGATAGAAAGTCATATTCTTTGGGGTTAAAACAATTTATTGCAGACCAATCCAGTATTTTGATAGTCATCATAGTACTTTCTACTTACTGTATTATTGATTTTTATATAGTTGCAATATATGCTTACGAGGTATAGTAAGTATTATTCTATAAGTAAATAATATTTAAAGATGTTTGAGTCACTCTCATTAAAGAGAGGGATATTTTGTTTATCTTAACTACAATTTAGATTGTGGCAATATATGAGACAATACTTACCGTTTCAGAAATAATTTATATTTTTGGACTAAATTATTAAGATCTAACTAAACCAACTAGCATTATAATTTAAACAAATCCAATGAAAACGATTCAGTGCCATAATATTTCTTTTCCCAATATAAAGGCAATTTTATTTGATAAAAATGGCACATTGGAAGACTCAGAGATATATTTATGTTCTCTTGCTCAAGAAGCAGCAAGAATAATTGAAGCCCAAATAAGAGGTACGGGAGAACCTCTATTACTAGCATTTGGTGTTAAGAATAGTTACCTCGATCCTACAGGTTTAATATCAGTGGCTAGTCGTCAAGAAGTAGAAGTAGCAACTGCTGCTTATATTGCCTCAAATGGCAAGGGATGGATTGAATCTCTTTGCATTGCTCACCAAGTTTTGGAAGAGGCGGAACAATGCCTTAGTAATACTATTACGCCTTTATTTGATGGTGTGTTACCAGTCCTTCAAAAAATCTCCAATGCTGGATTGAAGCTAGGTATACTATCTGCAGCCACGACTCGAGAAGTTAATAACTTTGTCACAACACATCAATTGCATAGTTATTTCAATTTGGAAATGGGAGTTGATAAAGGTCCTAGTAAACCGGATCCACGACTGTTCTTACAGGCTTGTCAGGCATTAGAGATAGAACCCAAGTACACTTTAATGGTAGGGGATTCTGTTGCTGACATGCAGATGGCACGTAATGCCAATGCTGCTGGCAGCATTGGCATTACGTGGATAGATAAACCAGAAAATGTAGCTGGTGCAGATGTTGTGATTAACCAATTACATGATATTCAAGTATTTGATTATTAGAAAGAGTGAGCCAATAGCCCTTTTTTATGTCTGAAAGCTTCAGTATAATATACTCAAATGCACAACTGAACCTAAGCAAATAGTTTTTCTCTGCTTCTTACTTTGTATTACACACATACATTGTCAAAAATAATACCTACCGAGAAAATAATTAGATTAATGATGTAATAAAACCGGTAAGTCAATACTTGGTTATCTAATTTGTGCAAAACCACTATTCTGATACCAGAATGAGGACAGTTTTTATAGTGTCCATCTCTAAGCAGTGATAGAGTCACATTGATAAGTCATGCAGATTTCTAGGTATTTTATGTTTTATATGCTGATATACCCTTTATTCGCAAGAAAAAAAACAATAACCTTAAATGCAACAGCCTATATTCATATAAGTAATGTAATCAAAATTATCTTCATCAGTCCTATTATAAATTATGTAAATAAATTCAGAGTTTCCATGCCAATTTTACAAAAATAAAACCCAAAGACATTTAATTTATTTAAAAAAATAAATTAATTAAACTCAAAATTATATAGTACAGAATATAATCAACCCTTGAGGGCTTTTCTAAAGTTTGTTCTGTAAGACTTATTGGCAATAAATAACGCAGGCCATAGCAACGATAGAATAAGACGATCAAGTAGTCTACGAGAAAAATTAGTTTTCTCGAATCCACTCCAGAATCGCCAAAAACCAACAGCATAAACAACTATTAAAGCAATTACCATCAATTGTGCCATACCGGTTGACTCCAGTTGTCAGATATCAAATGAATCTAGTCTACCCTGATTTATTAGTGGGTAGCTAGAAAACTAAGTTATATTTCTATAGTTTAATTTAGCCTATCTCTTGTTAAGAATACCTAGAACTAAATTATGTTTATCCTCTAAGTCATTTTACTCTCCGGAGAAAATTTTTTGTAGTTAGTACAGTACATCTACTAATACTTATTGAATTTAATTACTTCTAGCCTTTTATCTTTAGCTATAGATATGAATAAGACTATATAATACTTATGATACTAGCTAATACAGCTATATTAAGGATTGATAAATTGTCATTAGTCATTATAAAATTAGAAAAAATAAGAAATTTTCAAGCAAAACATAATATAATAACTATTAAAGAAATTATATCAGAATTTAATTTACAGTTATATAATCTCATAATTACATAATGAGATTATATTCGCATAAAATGAGAGTCTAAGCATCAAATAATAAAGAGCTAACTACATTTAATTAACTAAATTCTCTATTTTTCTTGTAGCTTGCTCTCGTTGAGCAATTATAGATTTTAATAAACCAAGAATTTATCCTAATTTTAATATAACTAGCTAACTTAGGTAAGTTTGCTGCTAATGTCTCAGATTTATGTAAATTTTTTCATCTACTCTTAACAATTGTGTCTTAACTTTGCTGTTATCAAGTATTTGTGATTATATCTTCCTCTTTTACCAGAATAATTTAGTTTTTTCTGGATGTTAGGCCTATTAAATGGAAGATTGAACTGTATAAATGATGATTTGCCTCACCACATCAAAATTATTGGCTAATTATTACATATAGTTTAAATTGTATTCCCTAGTATCATATTCTTAACCAATTTATACTCTATAACCCCTTGCTATCCAAAGCTTCATTAATGGACTTTACTGTAGTATATTTCAAACAATAGCTCTGGTAAATAAAATTCTTGGTAAAACTTTGAAGTGGGAGAAGTTGATATCATTGTTTCCATATTTTGTATAACTTAGCCGTGCGTGTTGCTTCATTTATCTATATATTTGAAAAATATTCAAAATGATCATCTTGAGTGACTACTATAGCCTAATTATTCATTAGGAATAATTTTTAATTAGTTCGCTTTATTACGAAGTTACTTGAAATTGACTAAAAATTTCAAATATTAAGCACACCGTAAAGATATCCAATGATAATTATCATGTATGGTTTTTCAGTCCCTGATTCCTTTAGTTTAATTTTCTTTAAACTCCACAATTTGGTCTAAATATTAACTAATACAGATATTCCATATATTTTATTATTAGTTTATAAAGCTTGAATCCATTCTTTAATTAGGTATTCAGTCCAAATTCTTTTTGCTAAGGTGGATTACCCTCTATACGCTGACGTATAGTTGCTTCATCTTCAGCCTCATAAATGCCAAAAACTTTGGCGAGATCCTTAGTAGAAATAATGGTAATGAGTACACCAGATTCTTTTTGTTTTGCTAGTCTATCTAAATGTTCTTGATTGTAGAGATGACGTTTTTATACTGCATTTTTACAATAACTTCCCCACATTATGTCTTTGGCCATGATTTTTTGATAATTGTTATCAGTTTCCTCAAGAGTTTAAGATATGATAAGTTCCATTGAGTAAAGTATTTATCAAAATTCATTGTAATAACTATTGTATTTCGGCTGTAACTATGTCTGCACAAACAATAGAACTTATAAAAGTACCCGAAATCCTAGAAGAACGTTTACAAGAGCTCCCAATAGAACCAGGAGTTTATTTTATGCGTGATAGTAATGGTCGTATTATATATATAGGCAAGTCACGTAAATTAAGAATGCGGGTTCGCTCCTATTTCCGCGAATCCCAAAACTTGAGTAATCGCATTGCTAATATGGTAAGACAGGTGACAGAAATTGAGTTTATTGTTACTGATACTGAGGCAGAGGCTTTAGCTTTAGAAGCAAATTTAATTAAGCAGCACCAACCATATTTCAACGTTTTGCTTAAGGATGATAAGAGATATCCCTATATTTGTATTACTTGGTCGGAAAATTATCCCCGGGTTTTTATGACCCGTAATCGTAAATTGGGTAAAGCTAAGGACAAGTATTATGGACCCTATACAGATTACTATCTTCTACGGGAAATTTTACGCTTTTGTAAACGTATTTTTCCTCTACGACAAAGACAAAAGCCCCTATTTAAAGATCGTCCCTGTTTAAATTATGATTTGGGAAGATGTCCAGGGGTATGCCAACAATTAATTTCTCCAGAAGAGTACAGGCAAGTTGTACAGAAAATAGCAATGGTATTTCAGGGAAGAGTCCAAGAATTGGTACAAATCCTGACCATACAAATGCATCAAGCAGCAGAAACCCTGAATTTTGAGACTTGTGTAAGAATCAGGGATCAAATTTCTAGCCTAAATTCCCTTAATACTCAACAAAAAGTATCCCTTCCTGATAATAAAGTTTCTAGAGATGCTATTGCTCTAGCAAAAGATGTAGAACATTGTTGCATACAATTATTTCAGATTCGCTCAGGTAAGTTAGTGGGTAGATTGGGATTTACGACCAATGGTTATGCAGAACCAGATGCAATTTTGCAGAGAGTATTGGAGGAACACTACCAAAATGCAGATGTTGTGGAAATACCCTCAGAAATTTTGGTACAGCATGAATTATTAAATGGAGAGATGTTAGGAGAAGTTTTAAGTCAACGTAAAGGTAGAAAAGTAAATATATTATCCCCCCAGCGCCAAACAAAGGCAGAGTTAATTGAGATGGTGGAGCGTAATGCTGAATATGAATTACAGAGAATGCAAAAATTGAGTGATCATAATCAGCAATCCATGCGAGATCTAGCCATGGTTCTAAATTTACCAGAATTACCTCATCGGATTGAATGTTACGATATATCTCATATTCAAGGTAGTAATGCAGTTGCTTCCCAGGTAGTATTTATTGATGGCTTCCCAGCAAAACAACACTATCGCCATTATAAAATCAGAAATCCAGAAGTTTTTATAGGTCATTCTAATGATTTTGCAAGCTTAGCTGAAGTAATTCAGCGTCGTTTTCATAAGTATATAGAAAATTCTCAATTACAAAGGATAGGTAATCCAGATTGGCCAGATCTAATTGTAATTGATGGTGGTAAAGGTCAGTTATCGTCGGTGGTTGCAGTGCTGCAAAACATAAATTTCTTAGAAGAATTACAAGTTATTAGTTTAGCAAAACGCAGAGAGGAAATTTTCCTTCCAGGCAAGTCTCAACCTTTGAAAACTCACAGTGAACAGTCAGGAGTAAAATTATTGAGACGCCTACGAGATGAGGCACATCGTTTTGCCATTAATTTCCACCGCCAGCAACGTAGCCAAAAATTAAAGCAATCTGGCTTAGATGAAATTCCGGGTTTGGGACATCACCGTCAAAAAAAACTATTAGAGTATTTCCGTTCCATGAGTTATATTGGCCAAGCGACACCAAAGCAGCTGTCAGAGGTACCAGGAATTGGCCCACGTTTAGCGCAAGAAATCTACGATTATTTTCATGTAAATTAATCTTAATAGTTCTTCCATAATCAATCAAAAAATTCAGCGATTAATACTTCATGAGGAAATTAAAACAATAATCGCCATATTTATATTAATAATCATGGATAATTGATTATTATGATTATACTTGCCGATTAACCACCTAAAATAACGAAAGTATAAGAGCAAAATTTTATTACATATCCTTAAATTCTAACCAAAAGTTGTTTATCTGATATGGAGAGATTTACTAACAATTTTGAGTGTTAGCAAGATACTTTTGATAAAATAGCGAGTCAATAATTGTTTCCTGTAGAGAGTTAATAACTAAGAATACTTGGCAGTATTTGACTTTTTAGTCAATCAAAGATATTTCTCTGTCATGTTTATTTCTAAACTACAGACATGAGCACGTAACTAGTTTCAATACCAAATGACGGCGCATTATTAATTGGTAGCTTAAGCAAAAGCAATTAATGAGTGTAATCATTCATATTCAGGCAGAATCCTAATACTCCACTAGCAAATTTATGTTAATATCTATGAAAGTAGAAAAATATTCTAATCTTATAGCTAATATGCCTTGCAAAGTAGAATACAACATGGGCTTCTATAAATTCAGTGGTAAGTAAATCATAACTGCACTGCATTTCAAGTTTCATGAGGAAACTAATTTAGTGTAACTTTTATTTGGTTTTCATATAAATTATGGTCAAGCCTTTTATGAGGTGAACAAATAATAGAGAAATATTTCTCAAATATGCTTTTTGGAAAAACTAAAGTATTACTGGGTTGTTAATAATTTATTATTTAGTGTTATTGCATATTACGAGTACAGCTGCTTGTATTCTTGGAAGGTAACACATGGGTGGTTATACACGTAAGATTATTCACGAATGTAGAATCTACCAGGTCCAAATTTTAAATTCTGATTAGGACTTAATATTACTCCAACTAAAACCCTGAGTT
The DNA here is from genome assembly GCF_000350105.1 of Richelia intracellularis HH01. Lineage (GTDB taxonomy): Bacteria > Cyanobacteriota > Cyanobacteriia > Cyanobacteriales > Nostocaceae > Richelia > Richelia intracellularis. The sequence goes on along the minus strand of NZ_CAIY01000070.1, from coordinate 14,085 downwards.
GCTTTCCCAAAACTAGATTTTAATCGATAACATTAGAATTGTATTCTTATGTAATCGAGTTAATTATCCCAAAGTTCCCATGCTTGAGTTAATCACAAGACCACTAACAGCAAGAATTTCAGCAATAAAATAGAACACAGCGACTAGCTGTAACTCAGACCAGCCAGATAATTCCAAATGGTGGTGTAATGGCGCCATTTTAAACAGTCGTTTACCCCTCCCATCTGAACCCTTCGTTGCCTTGTAGTAACTCACTTGTAACACTACAGACAGGGTTTCCACAAAGAAAATACCACTGAGGATAAATAATCCTACTAAACTATTAGTTAAAAGTGCTACCCCTGCTAAAGCGCTACCTAGTGATAAGGAGCCAGTATCCCCCATAAATACTCTTGCAGGGTTTCGGTTGTGCACTAAAAACCCCAAACAACCCCCACTTAGGGAAGCGCAGAAGATCATCAAATCTGGAGAGGTGGGAGCAACCATTGCACCTAATGCCAATGATGAAACTGCCACTACACCACCTGCCAAACCATCAATACCATCAGTTAGGTTCGTAGCATTACTCTCTGCAACTAACACAAAACTAGCAAGTGGCCAGAACAAAAAGCCTAGAGGCAAAAAAATATCAAATGGCAAAGCAATACTAGTAATACTGGCTGGTTGGGTAAACATCATCCATGAACAGAAGACGGTTGCTAAAAAGATTTGCAATACTAACTTGATTTGAGGAGATATACCCTTATTAGACTTGAAACGCAAAATCTGCCAGTCATCAATCCACCCTATAAATCCAAAGCTCAGAGTTAATGCTGAAATTGCCAGCACATCAGTTGTAAAACCAGACCCTATACAGGCAATCAACACAGCAGTTGGGACAAAAAAAATACCTCCCATTGTCGGCGTCCCAGCTTTTTTTAAATGTGTTTTGGGCCCATCTTCGCGTATAATCTGTCCAGTCTTGAGAGTTTGCAGTAAGGGTAAAACCACATAACCAAGAATTGCCGAGGTTACAGCAGCTAATAATATTGGCAGGGTTAGTGATGAAAACTGCCAAGGCAATCTGTTTGCAATTCCATCTAAAACTATTGCTGCCAGTATTATGCCACCAGCTAATAAAGACGCCAGGGCAACGCCAGAAGTATTTAAAACTTGTTGTTGACTAGATAATTTAGCATCCACAGAATTCCCTTCTCACTCCACACTTAAACACTATAAAAATTAATTAGCTGATATGGTTGATTTGCAGATTCAAGCATAAGTGGATCTGCTATTCACTCCCATCATCATCGAAGTCGTCATCATCATAACTGATTCCATCTTCAACACCCAGCATAGATTCAACATCTCCATTTTCTACAGTAGATGAAGACTCATGAACATCACGGGCAATTAGGCGACCACTTGCCTGTAACCAATCCAATAAAGAAGATTTTTGCTGTAATGGAATCAGAGTAGCCCTTTGATTTCGAGGTGCTTCACGTAATGGGGAATTCAACATAACAAATGATTTAAAACAAGAAACTTCAAAACAGACATTTTTAAAATAGACATTTTAGAGTCTATCATTAGGTAAAAAAAATATATATTCCAGTTATTTATTCAATACCGATCAGATAAAATCCGACAAATGAATTCATAATTTGAACCTCTTCAGATTAACTATCAAATTAGGTTTATTCTTCACCATAATAACTGGCAAATGGTTGGTTTAATCTATATTATCCAACTCTTCTAAATTGAAAGAGCCTACATTTTCCAAGCCGACATGCTAATATGGCATTTAATTTAAATACCCTAGCAAGGACCTTCAGTATAAATACTTTTTAAAGTCAAACTGGCTTTGATATTTAGCCTAAAGACACCAACAAGAAATTTATCAATTTCTTGTATAAATATTTAATTACTAGTTTTAACTCCTTTAAGAGTCTGAAATCCTTAGATGCAGATAACTATAACTAATAAAACCGGCCAAAAACCCTTTCAACCAATTCAAATTTTTCAGGATAGAGAAAGTAATAATGGTTGAATGACAGAATGCCATACAGGAGATTTTTTGGTATTTGGGGATAAATAAGGGGATTTTACCCATACAAAACTGGTCAAATGTTATAACGTTAGGAGTTAAATAAACAAATACTAATATAGTAACCCACACTCGTGAGCGCAATTATATTTGAATAGTCACGATTTGTCAATAGTTTTTTATAATGCGATGTTTGGCCAATAAGCGTACAAGCATAAGTATATTATTAAGAATGGAGTACAGCCAATATAACCTAGTGTCTCAACTCAATCAGACACTAGGTTATAATATGTTTAACTGTTTTATCGACCAAAGTAAGTTTTAAACAAATATTGGTATTGGATTTTCAAATCCTGACTTAAATTTTATTTTTAATAACATTTAAGTCAGGATTTGAAAATTTAAAGTTTGTACTATAGTCATCGGAGATGGTAGAAAATGGCTATCATTATTTTGATAGCCATTCTATAAATAACTTAATAAAACATCTAACGACGACATTCAGGTTGTAGAGTTAGAGGAAATACTTCTAATTTACTGGCAATTTATAACTCAAAAGGAAAAAATCATGGTTCAACGTGGTTCTAAGGTACGTATTCTACGTAAGGAGTCCTACTGGTATCAGGATACTGGCACAGTTGCTTCCATTGACACATCCGGGATAAAGTATCCTGTAATTGTCCGTTTTGAAAAGGTCAACTACAACGGTCCTAGTGGTAGTGCTAGTGGTGTAAATACAAATAACTTTGCTGAGAGCGAACTTGAAGAAGTGTAAATGTCAAAAGCATAAAGAATAGAATTATCTTAGGTCAAGTATAAGGTAGATTTTGACTTAATATGGATAATGGGAAACTAATGTGAAAGGGGGTATGAATTTCAATTTAATAATTATGTAGTTTCAGCCTTTCTTGGTTAATAGTTTTCCCATTATTTTCTAGTTTGGAAATATCTACAAATAAGGTTTAGATTAGTTTTTCTTGATGCTCTAATCATTACGTTAGATTAAAATGCCTGAACTACCAGAAGTTGAAACGGTACGTCGTGGATTGAATGACTTGACCCTCAATCAAGAAATCATTGGTGGAGAGGTTCTGTTAGAACGTGCAGTTGCTGAGCCTGCATCTGCTACAGAGTTTTTGCAGGAAATCAAAGGTAATGTAATCAATCTTTGGCACCGTCGTGGGAAATATCTGATTGCTCAACTTTCTCCTCACTGTAGCTGGTTGGGAGTACACTTGCGGATGACAGGGCAATTGTTGTGGTTACATCAAGATGAAAAATTACATAAACATACAAGAGTAAGGTTATTCTTTCATGGTGATTGGGAACTGAGATTTGTAGATCAGCGAACCTTTGGTCGAATGTGGTTAGTTAATCCCAGTGCTGATATGGAAAATGTGATTACAGGTCTGGCAAAATTGGCAGTTGATCCATTGAGTGATGAATTTACAGTTGAGTATTTGATCAATAAATTGAATAGTAGTTATCGTCCCATAAAAAGTGCCTTATTGGATCAATCTACAGTGTCAGGACTAGGTAACATTTATGCTGATGAAGCTCTATTTCTTGGCAAGATATTACCATATACCAAATGTATTGATTTACAGAGATCACAAATTGCTGACTTGCGTGAAGCTATAATTAGAGTCTTAGGAACTAGTATTGCATTTGGTGGGACTACTTTTAGTAATTTCCTCAATGTTCAAGGTGTAAACGGTAAATATAGCGATATGGCCTGGGTTTATAACCGTACAGGAGAACCTTGTAGGGTTTGTAGTCATTCTATTCAACGTATTAAATTAGGTGGACGTTCCAGTCATTTTTGTCGCCAATGTCAAAATTAAGGCGAATAGGAGTAATATTTATATTTTTCAATACTACAATATTAATAATCTAAGAATCCACAAGGAGAAAATCATGGCTCTAAAAAAAGGAAATATGGTGCGCGCCATCCGCGAAAAATTAGAGAATAGCCTTGAAGCACAAGCTAGTGATTCTCGTTTGCCCTCCTACTTATTTGATAGCAAAGGGGAAGTGATAGATATAAAAGATGATTATGCTCTCATCAAATTTGGTAAAGTACCAACACCAAATATTTGGTTGCGTTTAGACCAAATTGAAGAGTTCATATAATTAATTCTGTATATTTCCTCAATTGTAATAAATACAGTTTTTGCTGTGTCTGTCTTCATAGCCATTTACTTTAGTCTCTAGTCTACTGTTGCTAAATGTTGCGTGATTACATTTTCACTTTTTACCATAAGAAACTTAGTTTCTGTTTTTATAGGTATTAAGTAAAGTTCCCGAATAGAATATTTAACTTTGCCAATCATGACTTAATTCATATTTTCAAAAGTAACAAAGAATATTCTGAGTAGTATCATCTTAACTAACCAAGGTACATTCTCAATTATTATTCTTTATAGTTAATACATGCAGTAATAGTTATAACCCAGGTCTATATTAAATAAGAGTACTTCTAATGAAGTTGTTGGATAACATTTGAAATCAAGGTAGATAAGGAATATGCACTAGTGAGCTTACCTAATCAGGTTTTATCTGAATTAACTACCCTTAGTTTAGTATAATGTTCAGTGATGGGTGCTATCTTTAACTCTTGTCAGCTGTATTAATCCTCTTTTTTCTGTCTGAAAACCTCTGGTGCTCAAAGCTGCTTAGATATTTTCTTGGATATACTTAGTGCATAGGTAATATTTACTCTTCTGGCTAAATAAAAATGTATTTTAGCTTGTCAATGAGTTATTTGAGTTGAAGAAATGTCGTACAGATGTTTGAGTTTTTAAGTGGCTAGTTCTTTCTAATATCTCTTCGATCTCTTCTTCTGATAACTGTTGTACATAATTAATTTTGACTTCTTCCAGAAAATCAATGAATAAGTTCTGAACTTCTGAAAGGATATTTTTCTTCTGCATTTCCGACCCTAAGACCTTAGTGAAACTTTCCATTAATTTACTGGAAAGTTCAGTTGATACTGGATCTTTACAACCACTAACTAGAAATTGGTAAAGATTAGTGGTGATATGATTCACGAGTTCTTGACCCAACTGGGTTTGTATTGCCTCTACACCAGGAAAATTTTTGAAATTCTGGTAAAAAGGAGTCTGATTTAAGGTGATGTGAATAGCATGTTGTAAGATTGCATCTATCTCGGGTTTTATTTGGGGAATTATCTGGTAAATAAGTACTTGAACGAAAATTTCTATTATTGCCTCTATTTCATTTATATTATTAACATCCACATAAGAAAACCAATTATCTCTTTGTAACAACCACCTTGTTAATTCTCCCTTGCTAATAGATGTCTGAGTCTGATTAATTACCCTCACAATAACCATTTCTGTAATTTCTTCAGCAAAACTAGCAACAATCAACTGCTGGATTTGTCGTCTTAATTGATTTACATGAAGGAAATCAGCTCTTTCCAAGCGGAATATCACTGGCAATATGCGCATCCACCTCCATAATGGAAAAATTAACCATAAGTTATACCAGTGCCATAATACTAGTCTAAGATAACTAAAATTAGGGTGTTTATGTTTTAGCCATAAGCTAAGAATTATAAATTCTAGGCTAAATAAAACAATAAAAGGTAAGTCTATCATCCAAAACAAATCAATAAACTCACCATTATCATCAATATGACGGAAATAATTACTAGCAATTAAAGGTTGAATTTTCTGATTGAAAAAAAGGTTTTCTTTGCCCCATCCTTTAGATGATAAGTAATCATATGACCAGAATATCTTAAAAGCTTCTTTGGAAGAAGATATTTTTCTACCATTAGTAACAACTGCAATACGTTCACGTATATTTTTCTTAATTTTTTCTAAGGTTCCTGCTTTACCAACACCAGCAAATGGATTGTTATTAATCATCTCCACACTCAGTTTTTGCAGTTGATACAACCTATTTTTTACTTCTGGAAAATCTAAACCAGAAAGTTCTATAGATGTTTGGAGATCATCTACTGTTGCTAAATATTTTTGCGTGTCTCGGTGAGGCTCAATACCTTTTATTAGGTCATATTTTTTGGTAAGTTCTGGCAAGTGATTGAAATACAAATTACGCCAAGGAATATAACTTAAGTCAAATATAACTAAACTTAAATTAGCCATAGAAATAATTGCCATCAATCTTTCAAACCATAGGTTAGCATTGTTACTTTTATTTTTAGATTTATGGTTATCCATTTGTATACAAATATTTACTCCAACTTTTAGAGATGTTAAGAAATAAGGACAACAAAAAATCAGCAATCAGATGAGGGCAATGCTAAACATTAAACAAGCATTAATAAACTCAAGAGCAGCTTATATAAGCAATAGCTAAGTTTAATAGGGAAACTCTTGAATAACAAACAAATCCTATAAGCAAAAGTTACATTACACAAACCCAAATATGCTTTTGGATGAGGATACAAAGTTCTGTTATGCAATACCAACGATAAACTATTTTGTATTCCGTTTTACTTTAAAAATAATACAATATCTGATTTAGCATTACTTTTATTTTATACAAACTATATTTTCATATCTAACTGCATAATCATGAATAGCTGAATTATCCCAGTGAGAAAAGTTTAATTGACTAGTGATTGGCGTGGCAAGAAAATACCTAATGTGAGATCTACCATTCCCTTGTCTGTTAATCTTGTTAAGTTTGAGCTAGATAAAAATAATTATGGTTTCTGCATCCCAAAAATATGAATAAGACCCAGACATAATAATTACACCAAATTACTCTGCTTTCGTAAACTGTGAACAGTAGAAATAAAATGTGCTGCCACTATATTAATTTCTTCTTCAGTATTGTATTTTCCTATACCGAATCGTATGGACACATGGGTCAAATCAAGTGACCCCCCTAAAGCTCTCAGCACATGGGATTGTGCTATTTTGGCAGAAGAACAAGCAGAACCTGAAGACACTGCTACCACAGGCTGCAAACCTGATAATAAGGCTACACCATCCACTCCAGCAACACTAACATTTAAATTTCCTCCTAACCGCAAAGTAGGATGTCCATTAAGATAAATCTTATCCAATTGAGAAATTTGTAACCATAATTGATCTCTGAGGGTAACTAAGCGCTGGTTCTCTTGATATTGATCGGCTACAGCAATTTCTACAGCTTTTCCAAATCCCACAATTTGAGGTATTGGCAAAGTACCTGACCGTATTCCCTTTTCCTGATCACCACCATACTGTTGAGGTGCTAATTGTACCCTAGGATTACGCCGACGCACATATAACGCACCAACTCCTTTAGGACCATATATCTTATGTGCAGTTAGTGACATTAAATCAACTTTCATCTCCTGCACATCTAAAGGAATTTTTCCAATACCTTGGGCTGCATCTGTATGTAAAAAGATATTATTTTCCCGACATATAGCTCCAATTTCTGCTAATGGTTGCAGTACCCCAATTTCATTATTTACTGCCATAACTGATACAAATACCGTATTGTTGCGTAAAGCTTGCCTTAGCTGTTTTAAATCAATTATTCCATCTTCTTGTACTGGGAGCACAGTAATTTCAAACCCTAAAGACTGCAGATATTTACAAGGATTGAGTACCGCATTATGTTCTGTTGCAACAGTAATTATATGTTGCCCCTTATGAAAGTAAGCCTCTGCCAATCCTTGGATAGCCAAATTATTGGCCTCTGTAGCACCACTAGTAAAAACTATTTCTTCAGGGGTTGCATTTATAGCTGCAGCGATGATTTCTCTTGCTTTCTGAGCGGCAGCCTCACCTTCCCACCCGTAAAGATGAGTGACACTGGAAGAATTACCAAAGCGTTCTGTAAAGTAAGGTAACATTGCAGTCAGAACTTGTTCATCCACCGGAGTGGTAGCATTACAATCGAGGTAAATGGGACGAGCAGACATGATAACTACATTTAGTGATGGGATTACAGAGGATAATGAAACATTTTGTAGAGGTTTAGTAGTTTGATCATAAGTAGTTTATACAACCCCATAGTTTCAATAGTATTAAAACTTATGTAAAAAAAAAGTGAAGGTAATATTTTCTTATCTTGTTGTATCTGAAGTAATTATTATGTTGTCATAGTAGCTTCGTGGAGTAATACATAAAATAAGACCATCAAAAATTCATTTAATTCCCCTTATCAACTACTTTATTGCTCTTTAGCATTTTACTAATCTAGTACAACTCATGCTTGTATTTATAACTCCTAATCTGTGGTATATCTGAGATCTAACCCCTAATCCTGTCAAAAAAACATAGATTTAGTTGTAGAGGTTGTAAGCGGTGGGCGTAATAGTTGAAAACCTATCCAAGCAGTTCGGCAATTTTCAGGCTGTCAAACAAGTTAATTTAGAAATTAAAAGTGGTTCCTTGGTAGCATTATTAGGTCCTTCTGGTTCTGGTAAATCCACCTTGTTACGACTAATTGCCGGACTAGAGGTGCCAGATACAGGCAAGATTTGGCTTACTGGGAAAGATGCAACTTATCAAAGTATACAAGAAAGAAACATAGGCTTTGTATTTCAACACTATGCCTTGTTTAAGCATATGACTGTAAAACAGAATATTGCTTTTGGGATGGAAATTCGCAAGGCCCCCAAGGCTAAAATTAAGTTGCGGGTAGAGGAATTATTAAATTTAGTTCAATTAAGTGGATTGGGTGATCGCTTTCCATCCCAATTATCTGGGGGACAAAGGCAAAGGGTAGCACTAGCTAGAGCATTAGCGGTAGAGCCAAAAGTGTTATTATTAGATGAGCCTTTTGGCGCATTAGATGCCAAAGTGCGTAAAGATTTAAGAGCTTGGCTACGTCGTCTTCATGATGAGGTTCATGTTACCACTGTTTTCGTTACTCATGATCAGGAAGAGGCGATGGAGATTTCCGATAAAATAGTAGTAATGAATAAAGGAAATGTAGAACAAATTGGCGCTCCTGCGGAAATTTATGATCATCCTGCCACTGCATTTGTTATGAGTTTTATTGGTCCTGTAAATATTTTACCTAGCACCTCCCGTATTTTCCAAAAACATAGTTTTGGTTCTGCTCACACAGAAATGTTCCTTCGTCCTCAGGATGTAATCGTAGAAAAATCCCCAACTGCTACCTCTGTACCAGCAAGGGTTAAGCGTCTAATTCATTTGGGTTGGGAAATTCAGGCAGAATTATACTTAGACGATGGACAAGAGGTAACTGCACATTTGAGTCGAGAGAAATTTGATCAGTTGAATTTAGAACCAAAACAGCGAGTATATGTAAAACCAAAAGATGCAAAATCTTTTCCGTTATATTATTCAATTTGATACTTGAGAGCATCACGACTGCTCCAACAAAAAATACATAGGTTATTTTATGATTATCTTAATGATAATACAAAAGCTTTACACCACTATTTAATGAGCATTAGGCTGAGTAATTATGGCTTAGTAAAACTGCACTCATGCTCGGATTCTTTAGTAGAAAGTAAAAATGTTGTCTAAGCTTAAAGCCATCGTATAAAATAGAAAAAGATTTATCATCCTATCTAGTTTTTAAAGTAAACTTGCTAGTGTTTTTACAATGTTTATATGGTAATTTATTAAGAATAAAGCTTGATATAGTGTTATTATATAGATTCCAAGTAGTTAACTATGATAAAAATTACTTCTATAAAGAAAAAGACTAACTCAAAAAAAATTTAAATTTCCTTTTAGTTTATATGATAGGGTATATATTTGGAATCTAATTTTGGTGCCGGTATAGCACAGTGGTAGTGCATCCGACTTGTAATCGGAAGGTCGTCGGTTCAAATCCGACTACCGGCTTATAAATAAAGTGGTTTCGATGAACAAAATAGTTAATTACTATCTCACGTATGCGGATTATCATTTAAAATGATAGGCTTTGCAAGCTATTGTTGTTTCCAAATTTCATCATCTTAAATGAATTCTTTGACTAACTACTTTGTTACAGTATGACATAACCAAAATGGAGATAATAGTATGTTTCTGCTGTGTGAATCGCTTTACTAAAATTCAAAGAGCAAGTTATAACTCTAAACTTATGCTTTCTAAAGCATGAAGAAAATACTTTCATTCAAAGTAGTAATTTCTATAGCAGAACTGATCCGGAGTTAACAATTGAAGGCATATAGATGGTAAATTATCCTGGTGTTACTTATCAGATATTGAAGTGAGAAGCTTATACTAGTCCAAATAAAATTATAGTTGCCACTGCCGAGCTATTTTGTCATGTGAAAGCTATAGACATGGAATTGTTGTCAGGACTCGGATAGTTTGATTATGGTAAATGGAAAACGAAAAACAGATTATTTATTCAGGGCAGTTACTCAGAAAAATATGTTAATGGTTAATAAAACCTGCTTGGAATACACAGGATGGAGGAAAAGGAGCGGCAAATATTGCTATTGTTTGATGTCTGTAATTGCAGAAATATAGGAACAACATGATGCTCAAAGTCAATATTTTAGTCGTTTTCCACAAAGCTACTCTTTAGTAGAATTATGCTCTGCTATTTATTGGTAATTCATTTGGATGCATGCTTAGTTTGACAAACTTATTAAAATATATTGTTAGTATTAAATACTGATATATCAAAATTATCTACTACAAATGCTGCCTAACAGCCAACATAAATAACTACCTACATGGGTGAAATTGATGTTATGGTATTCTACCAAACTTAATATTGCAAGGCTTATTATTCAAGACTATTCTAAAACTTTTATTTTCAAAGAATGAGATAAATAGCTATCTTTATGATCACCAATTTTATTTCTCCTGCTCACAAAACTAAAACTCTTACAAGACAAGTTTCATTTTGATATATTACAGTTTATTCGCAAGAATGGATGCACAGGTGAGAGTGCCAACAATCAAACTAATATAGCAGGAAAAGCAATACTATTCTACTGAATAATAGATGTAAATAAGTAGTAAGGTAGAAAAATATTTCTACAGTAAAGCTTAACTTAGCATACAAGAAAAACTCATAGATGTAGCAGAAGAATATTATAAATCACCAGTATTAAGGTTCAATTATTTTCATTAGAATATTCTTCCTAAGGCAAGGCTTATTTATCTGTAGGAAATTTAGTTATAGGGTTAAAAATCTACCTTTACCAGAGTTCAGACTGAAGCTAGTATTTAATGAAAAATATGTAGAAGTTATTGAAGTTTTAAACCCATATGCAAATGATTATAAAGTATTTTTGATCTTTCACTGAAAGATTAATTTTTTGTTTTTTCCGAATTTAATTGATCTATTACCAGATTGAATTATTGGAATCTTAATAAATGGATAATTACCTCTTATTAGTAATTAAAGACTACTATTTTGCAGATTGCTTCCTCTATGCAGAAATAGTTGCAACTGAATATTGATGTGCTAATGTTTTCGATATCTGTCTCCTTAGTTCCTACTATTTAAAACCCGGAAATTGCGGGCCTGTTGTTCTAACCTACTAGCTAAGCAATCACAGACCTGGTTACATAATTCAAAAATCATTTTATCTTCTACTCGATAATAAGCAGAAGTCCCTTCACTACGGCGACTAAGGATCCCAGCCTGCCACATTACTTTCAAATGTTTAGACACATTAGCCTGGGAGGTTTGTGTTGCCTCTACCAACTCTTGCACGCATTTTTCCTCATCACGCAGTGAATGCAGCAGCCTCAGACGCATGGGCTCACTTAAAAGGCTAAAGTATTCTGCTAATTGTTGCACCACTTCTGTTGGCACAGGCAACGTTTGTTTCATCAGGATAGATCCACCGGAGATACTCGGCAAACAACTTAGGTCTGTATTATTAAGATTAATACTTAATCAGGGTTTATTCGCATTAAAGGTTGGCCATATTCCACAGGTTCACCATTTTCAACCAAAACTTCCATAACTTGACCCGAAAATTCAGCTTCAATTTCATTCATAAGCTTCATTGCTTCAATAATACACACTGTTTGATCACTACGCACACAATCACCAACTTCCACAAATGGAGATTCTCCTGGTGCTGATGCACGATAAAAAGTTCCCACCATCGGAGATATTATTTCTAATAACTTGGAATTGTTAGCACTTGTTGATAAGGATTGATGAGATACATTAGTAACTTTATCAATATCTAAACCGCCACTCGTATCAGTTAGAGGTACCGAAGCTGGAGTTCCGGTGGATATAACAGAGGAGCCAGAAACAATCATCCCAGACCCAGCCATTGTGGATGTAAACTGCTCTTGTGGTTGAAAACTTACAGCCTTTCTAACTGTGATTTCAAAGTCATCACTTTTCAGAGTCAATTCGGCAATATCAGTATTGGCAATAGTTGCTAGGAGTTGGCGAATTTCATTAAAATCCAATGACACTATTTTTATAACCTCATGAAATTTATTTTTTATCAGTTCATATACAAACTTACATACTAGAAGGTAAATAAGAACATTCAGTTCTACTTGTTGTGTAGGAGCATAACTAGCAATCATTTAGCATACACGCTGAATTTAATACTCTCGCCTATTTACATAGGCAAATTTAATTTAGGGTGAGGTGAGTTTATTTTCCTTCTGCACCTCCCTACTGTGTAGCTCTTAAGGATGACACCCTAGTCTTTTTCCCTGCCCAGATAAGTGTCATTGCGTATATCTACTTTAATCTTTTCTCCTTGAGATATAAATAATGGAACCATGACAGTTGCCCCTGTCTCAACCAGAGCAGGTTTATTACCACCTGTTGCTGTATCTCCCTTCACACCAGGATCTGTTTCTATGACTTCTAAAACCACTGAATTAGGTAACTCTACCTCCAACACTTGTTCATTCCAACGTACAACATTAACTTCCATCCCTTCTTTAAGATACTTAACGCGATCACCAATTTGTGTTTTGGTTAATCTACTTTCTTCATAACTTTCCATATCCATAAAGATAAAGTCTTCCCCCTCCTTATAGGTATGTTGCATAACACTTTTTTCTAAATTTGCTTGGGGAACGGTTTCTCCTGCTCGAAACGTTTTCTCTACAACGTTACCTGTCTGAACGTTTTTTAATTTTGTTCGTACAAAGGCAGCTCCCTTTCCTGGTTTAACATGGAGAAATTCAACAACCCGCCATACGGAGCCATCTATTACAATTGATACACCAGGTCGAAAGTCGTTACTGGAAATCATGGTAATTTAAATTTTTGAAAGACAATCGGCATTTATTGTACCCTTCAAAAGTAATAATTTTGCTATTATTATTAGCTTTCTCAAGGTAAGCCTTAATATAGTGCCCAATTGTGGAAGTATGATTATAGAAGTTTGGCAAAAATCCATCATAAAATGATCAGGTATTTGCAGAATTCAATTAAATACATAATTACAGCTTGAATACTAGTTGTTAAAAACCAATATTTAATATGTAATTATGTATTTATATTTGTTTATAAGACTTGTAATAATTACTATACTTATATATCAAATATAAGTGAGTACTAAAAGGCTACAGAAACTTGTTATTTTATCTTTGCAACTATACCAAAAACACCATGGTGTTTATCCCGGTAAAAGTATTTTCATAACCTATGCATAATTGACCTAAAGTTTGATTATATCTTCTTTTTAGATTACTATAAACATCAAATAAACTTTTATTGAAAAAATACCAAGTACACATTATTTAAAACTAACATTCTCTTCTACAAGCTACTACAATAGACCCAAATAGAAATGAGCCAAATTGGGTTATATTGAAAGCAAAATATTTAAAATCATTGATATCAGAAATATTGTATTCATGCAAAGTAGATTGTTTAATCTATTAGTAGAATAGTTTAATAACTTTCTTATTTAGTTGGTTAATAACATGCCCGACATAAATCGTAATTCTATTGAAATAATAACTTTCCATAATATCTTTTTCTCTAAACATTGTATTGTATATATACAATACTCTATTATTAAGTGGTATATCCAATAATTTATAAAGCTTATAATTCAATTTAAAAAATATGTTTTTTATACTGCAATAATAAATGGTATAAAGTTTAATTTAGTATTCTTTTAATGCTAT
>NZ_CAIY01000071.1 GCF_000350105.1 Richelia intracellularis HH01 | reverse complement strand
AAATATCTTATCTACGCTTGTATCTATTATTTCAGTAACATATCTATTAATTAATAGTAACCTATATTTGTAGGAGTTGATTATTCTTAACCATATAATAGTCTTATAATCATTCTAATAATACGTAGTTATTGACATCAGAAATGTACTGTTAGAAATTATATAGCCTAAATAGGTAACTCAAATTGGTCTATGATCAGGCTTATATCATAATTGTGATAAATTAGGCTCTCTTAATGAATTACAATTATGTTTCGTATTAATTATTTTTATCTATTATTTCTACTATGAAAGGATTATCATTAATAATGATGAACACTGAGTTTAATTTTGCAAGTGTTTTATAGTTATGATACACTCATTATTTCCAGATTAAAAGCGACCCAAATAACAATGCAAGAGCTCTGATATATAAATAATTATCAAAGTATATATTAGTTAATCTGGGATCATATGAATTAGAAGCCTCAGAGATTATTATATATATTATTCATAAAATTTTCCCTGAGTGTTATTTATTAACCTGTTTGCTTCAGGGACATGTTTATTATGTGGAGTAAAAGTAAATTATAGATAAAATTGATTATAGATTTATTATTTATAATTTACTATATATAACTAAAAACAAGCACTTTATATAAATTAGGAAAGATTTATATAAAGTGCTTATTTCTTATTGTCCCTTTATTGATAAGGCCAGGCTTAAATAATAATGATAAGCTTTTTTACTATCATGAATCTTCTGTTCATACTGTGAAATACTTAATAAAGTCCAAGTCAGAGTAAATCTAGCCTTGACACTCTTATCCATAATTAAAAAATTAAATAGATTATGGTAGTGGCTCACTGATTTAAACTTTCAGATAAACTTTGACACTGAAACTTAATTGTTAAATTGGCAAATCTAAAGGTCAAGAAAAACGATGCGATTATCACAAATGTTACTTGTTACACTTAGGAATGAGCCCTCGGATGCAGAAATACCTAGTCATAAATTGCTTATTAAAGCCGGATATATTCATCGCATTGGTAGTGGAATTTACACTTATCTACCATTGATGTGGCGAGTGATACAAAAAATTGCTCAGATAGTACGGGAAGAAATGAATATAACAGGGGCGCAGGAGTGTCTTTTGCCACAGTTGCAACCTGCCAATTTGTGGAAAGAGTCAGGACGTTGGGATGCCTATACGAAAGCTGAAGGTATCATGTTTACTCTCACCGATAGGAAAAAATATGATTTGGCCCTCGGCCCCACCCATGAGGAGGTAATTACCACAGTAGCTAGAGATATTATTTGTTCTTATCGCCAACTACCCATATGTCTATACCAAATTCAGACCAAATTTAGGGATGAAATTCGTCCTAGGTTTGGTTTAATGCGGGGGCGAGAATTCGTTATGAAGGATGCTTATTCTTTCCATGCAAATCAGGAAAGTTTAAAAGCCTCCTATCAGAACATGCATGTTGCTTACAGTAATATACTACGTCGTATTGGTATGGCTTTCCAGTCTGTCCAGGCTGATTCAGGATCAATTGGTGGTTCAGGTTCACAGGAGTTTATGATATTGGCAGAAACTGGGGAAGATGAAGTTCTTTATACAGAAGATGGAAAATATGCAGCAAATCTGGAAAAAGCAATTTCTCTACCTGTAAATGCTGAAACTTCAATTTTTACCAATTGTGGAAAACAGAAAACACCAAGTGCAGATACAGTTGAAAAACTCTGTAATCTCCTTAAGTGTTCTCCTACTCAGGTGTTAAAAAATGTCTTGTATGAGATCACTTATAATAATGAAACTACTGTATTGGTGTTGGTGAGCATCCGTGGAGACCAGGAAGTCAATGATATCAAATTACAAAATGAATTGACTAAAATTGCTCCCCAATATAAAGCTAAAACAGTTATTTTAATGACAAAAACTGATGCAGAGTCCCAAGTAAAATGGGCAGCTAAGTCGTTGCCCCTGGGTTATATTGCACCAGATCTAGAAGACAATTATATTGATAGCAGAAAGCAGGTAAATAGTAAATTCTTGCGCCTCACAGATACAACTGCTATTGATCTTAAAGACTTTATCACCGGGGCAAATGAGCCTGGATACCACATCCTAGGAGCAAATTGGGGAGAGCAGTTTAAGAAACCTATAGCTGTTGTAGATTTACGTAAAGCCAAAAAGGGTGATTATGCTGTACATGATCCTCATCAAACTCTACAAAGTGCTCGTGGAATAGAAGTGGGGCATATATTTCAGCTTGGTATAAAATATTCCCAAGTAATGAAGGCAACATATACTAACCAGGAAGGTAAAGAAGAACCTTTATGGATGGGTTGTTATGGCATAGGTGTTTCTCGGTTAGCACAAGCTGCCGTAGAACAGTCCAATGATAAAGATGGCATAATTTGGCCAGTTGCAATTGCTCCCTACCATGTGATTATTTGTATACCCAATATGAATAATGATAAACAGGTAGAGACTGCTGAAAAGCTTTACATAGAATTAAATAAAGCAGGGATAGAAACCTTAATAGATGATCGTAAAGAACGGGCAGGAGTTAAATTTAAAGATGCGGATTTATTAGGTATTCCTTACCGAATTATTACAGGAAAATCTCTAGTTAATAACAAAGTTGAACTAGTTAAGAGGGCAAATAAGGAAGCTTATGAGTTTACAATTCAAGAAGTTGTTGTTGTATTAAAGAACTGGATTAGAGAAGCACTTGATTAATGTTTATAAGCAATATCAGGCAACAAAAACCCTACTATCCTTAACCAATGTAAACAGCTTTATTTTAAGTACAAAACTCGAGGAAATATGGGGCAGGAGTATCATTGTTTTTCAAGAATTTTCCCCAGGGTAAATAGTGAATAGAGTTTAGACTAAATTTTTATATTTATAAGTAATATGCTGGCCAAAGATAGTACAAAATCTTCTTAATCTATGCAGGCTTGTGGACAAAATGGCGCTTTAAGAGAAAATGATAATCACTTCTTGTATTTATAACTGCTAAACTTAAGGTTATTTTGCTTTACTATTAGGTCATATTTTACCTGTATTCTTAAATAAGAAACCACCACTATCTAGCTTTATTTCCTAAATACCAAATCAGCTTACTAACTTCTGTCCCTAGCCGTATCAATATATTAATTAATTAACGAATAAATAGGACCTTCTTATTATGTTGATTTAAGTATATTTATAAGATATTAACAATTGGGTTGAAGATGGAGGTGACCTATAAAAATCACCCATTAGTATCTATAACTTTGCCACTTTCCGTATGTACATTCCGATTGCATGTAATTTATACATATGAAATGCCAGAGCAAAAAATATACTCTGAATTGCTCAATGTTTCTAACATTATATGAATAACAACTTCTAGTATACAGACTGGTCTATTTTATTAGCTAATTTGAAATGAAAGAATTACCACTACTTATGTTAATAACTTTTTCATAATCTGTGTGGGTAATAGCAAGACTTAATTATTCAGACAAATATAATTAGATATTATGATGATATTTATCTGAATAATTATTGGTTACCAAAATATATCCTTACTTGCTCTAATTTATTACCTGGATTTTGAGTTATACGGATGGAATAACTGAGTGGTTATTCTATCAATTATGAATGTAGTGAGTCTTATATATTTTGGGAACGAAAAAAACAATTAATAATCAGACATCCCTTAAACACTCCAAATGTTCTATAAATTTTCATGCATGGGTTGTAATTTCTCGTCACCTTTGAGTTTTTCTATTTAAACCCTAATATAGAGTCTAAAACTATATTTATATCTAGGTCAAAATATTAACTACTCAGTTTTTTTGAAACTAATTGGTTCGTTAATTTAGGATCAGCACGTCCACTAGTTTCTTTGAGAACCTTGCCTACGAAGAATCCTAGAAGTTTGGTTTTCCCAGCACGATACTTTTCTAACTCACCCGGATTTTCGGCAATGACTTTGTCAATAATAAGTTCAAGGACAGCGGGCTCAGAAATTTGCTCTGCACCTTTAAAGGCTTCTTCTACTGACTTACCAGCTAATAATTCAGAAAGTTTGTCTTTGGCTTTTTTATTACTGATGGTCCCATTTTCAATCAATAATATAGCTTTTGCCAGATTCTCTGGTGTTAAAGCTAACTCTGCAATTGTCAGCTTTTGTTTATTTAAATATGCGGCTATATCTTGGGTAATCCAGTTGGCAGCTTGTTTAGGATTAGCATTTGCTGCAATAGTGGCTTCAAAATACTCAGCAGTAGCTCTTTCCTCTGTTAATATCCTGGCATCATAAGCAGAAAGGCCTAATTTTGCTTCATAGTAATTGCGTTTTTCCATTGGTAATTCTGGCAATTGCTTGCGCCATTCATATAACTGTTCTGAGGATATTTCAATAGGTGCTAAATCGGGCTCAGGGAAGTACCGATAATCACTTGAACCTTCCTTAATTCGCATACTAATGGTGCGTTGGGAAGCTTCTTCCCACAAACGTGTTTCCTGGAGAATTTTTTCACCAGCTTTAACAGCTACTATCTGACGCTCAATTTCATAATCTATTGCCCTTTGAATTGCATTAAAGGAGTTCATGTTCTTAATTTCTACCTTGACTCCAAACTCCTTTTTTCCTAATGGACGCACGGAAATATTAACATCACAACGTAGAGAACCTTCCTGCATATTACCGTCGCTTATGCCAAGGTAGCACATGATTCGCCGTAATTCCTGAGCATATTCAGCAGCCTCCTTTCCAGAACGTAAATCCGGTTCTGAAACAATTTCTACTAATGGAATACCCGCACGGTTATAATCTACAAGGGAGTAGGAAGAACTAGCTAGGCAATCACTCCCCACATGCACTAGTTTACCAGCATCTTCTTCCATATGTAGCCGGGTAATGCCGATCTTTTTCCGGGTTGGGTTAAAATGTTTGTCCACCAACTCTATTTCCAGCCAGCCATTTTCAGCAATTGGTAAGTCGTATTGGGAGATTTGATAGTTCTTGGGTAAGTCTGGATAAAAATATTGTTTGCGGTCAAATTTGCTGTAACCCGCAATTTGACAGTTGAGAGCTAAACCAGCTTTTACTGCATATTCTAAGACTTTTTCATTCAGTACTGGTAATATTCCAGGTAAACCCATACAAACCGGATCAATATTAGTATTGGGAATGGAGCCAAAGGCCGTAGAACTATCAGAAAATATTTTTGTATTAGTACTCAGCTGACAATGGGTTTCTAAGCCAATAATTGCTTCATACTCAGTTCCAGCCGAAGTAGTGGAAATCATAAAACCAATTATAAAAATTTTCTTCAAGTTACCATTGTAATACTTTGGCAAAGAAAAGACTGAAAGTAAAAGAATAGGAAAAAATAATATTTATTACCTCATCATTCTCAATGATGGGGTTAGCCTTTAACCTAGCATGTCCACTTTATAAATTTTCACTCTTCTTAAGAGGATAATAGCTAACAAGAGATATCCTAAAACTATAGAATGTAGTCAAGTGGCCATATAGCAAGCTATTTTGACTAAAACAATAAATGCTAGATTTAAGATAAAACAATTAACGAAATATAAAGTTTGTTTAAAGTCTTTTTATATAAATATAATATTTAATATAATAAATGAGAATTAGCATTTGGTGAATAAATAAGCCATAATACATCCATTAGCTCTTCAACAACTTGTTTAATTAACTAAAAATTACTTGGTAAATTACTTTTCTTCAAACAATCATTATTGTCTCTACTTATTTGCTAACTACTATGTTGCGACAATATACCCAGTGTACGCAGGGAAATATTAATGGTGAGCTTTACAGTGATTAACAAAATTAGCAACGTTTACTCCATAAATCTGAAATATATGTACAATGATGATTTATCAGTAATATGATGCCTTTGGCCAAACTCATTGCCTATAGGTATTCATTAAATTATTAGTGTTAATTTGATTATTACTAGTTGTACAACTATCATTTTCCATGATTTATGATATGAAAATTACATTGTATGATGGTTTATTTATATCCCTTGTAAAGTTGTAGTTAATGTATCACAACTTAACTAACCAAAAAACTAATATAAAAGTGATAATTAGCTTAAAAATAATTCTGTTACCAAGAGCATGTTTGATCACAAATAGTAATTTAGAGTTGGTGCTGCAAGTACCAGTATAAGTGATACAAATCGGAAGATTTCTGGAAATAAATAAACTCTCAAAAAATTTAAGAAGTTTCAGTAAAAACTCCACCTAAAAAAACTCTTAAGTATGACTAGTCTTTATAGGAGAGCCTCAATTTAATACACTACAAATTTTTCCGCTCAATCTTCCAAGTAGTTTTGAAGCTTGAATAAACTAGGGACTTTGTATTACTACAAAAAACTATGCTTGAAAACTATGCTTGATAGAACAAATCATAATTAGTTATTTGGTAAGTTGTCAATAAGACTGAGATTATTAGTTATTAATCAAAATATTAGGGGTTTTCTTATATGCTGATTATGCCTAAAATCACAGTGCTACTATTTACATAATTTTCTTTGATAAATTATTAAAGATTATCTCCATTGTTAACTGTTAAAGATATAAAAATAAAAAATTTGCTTCCAAATCTGTAAAACTAATAAATACCTATATTTAAAGCACAAATTTAAAAAATAAAATCACACATTTTCAGTGATTATCGATAACCTATCTCTTGTCATGTTGATTCGATAATCAAATGGTTGTTTTGCAGTTGGTAAATAATACGTATAGTAAAGTTATATTTTAATATGATTATTTCTCTCTCCTTATAGAATTTTCCTTTGAATTTATTATTCTTACTGTTCTTTTTTACTGTCTGTTATATTAATTGTATATTTCAACTATTGATCATACATTTCAGTTAACTATGCATATAATTTGCTGATTTCCAGAACTTCATCAGAAGTTATCACAAATTTAATCTTACCCTGATTTATTTCGAGTGATAGACATAAACGATAGTGGTCTTCCTTGTAGTAGAAGTTATAGATAGAGTTTATCTTAATTAGTATTTTAATAGGGAGGGTCTATAAAAGCATACAAGTTATCAGGTAGAGTATTTATTACGAATTTAAAATTAGGGCAAGTAATCTCAACTACTTGCAACTTTGTAGATGTTCAGCTTATGTTTATTGGCTATTTTCCGGATATATACTAGTATTTTTATACTCCCAATAACGATTTTGTGGTTCTATAATACCAGAATATGCAATCCATTTAGAGTATAACTATTTTCCTGTTGTTTGCATTTTATCCTGGGTTTGAAATTAATTTTTGTAATAATTCTGTCTTACTTTTATACCTTCTTCGCAAGATAAATAATTAATTAGTTATTTCAAAATAATCTCGAATTATTAAATATATATTAATTAGGGTCTTTTTAATATCATTAGATAATTGATTTTCAGTGCTTTTTATGAAAAAATTGAAGCACCTCCAGCAAAAGGTTCATAATAATATAAATATTGAGGAATATGTTTTAAGATGAATTTACGGTCATAGAATTTTCCATCAGCATAGCAGAAGAGAGAATTAATTCGTTCAGTCATGGTTTTCAATCTTACATATTAGTTAAGTTCACTCCATGTCTAAAGATGTTGATTACTTATAAAAATAATCATGTTTTTATAAGTAATTTCATAGCTATTTAGTATTAAACTAATTTAGATAATAAAGGAGCATAATAGAGGATATGAAGATAAAATGCGATTTGTAAGCTACAAATTCAGCACAAGAGAGCTAATAAGTTAGTCAAGGCTCTCACAGGGTTTTAACTGCGTAAATTTTAAGAGTGGTATATTTACAATCCATGGGAAAGCAAAGAGTCCTTTCTGGGGTCCAGCCAACTGGTAATCTGCATTTGGGTAATTATCTGGGTGCAATCCGCAATTGGGTAGAAGATCAAAGTAAATATGAAAATTATTTGTTTATAGCCGATTTACACGCTATTACTGTACCCCATAACCCAAAAACCTTGGTTACTAACACCTATACATTAGCTGCTTTATACTTGGCCTGTGGTTTGGACCTTAAGCATTCTAATATTTTTGTTCAATCCCATGTTTCTGCTCACTGTGAACTAACCTGGTTATTAAATTGTATTATCCCTCTCAACTGGTTGAAAGATATGATCCAGTTTAAGGAAAAAGCAATCAAGCAAGGGGAGAATGTTAGTGTTGGTTTACTAGATTATCCCGTACTTATGGCTGCTGACATTTTACTTTATCAGGTAGATAAGGTACCTGTTGGTGAAGACCAAAAACAACATTTGGAATTGACTCGGAATATTGCAAATCGCTTCAACAATGAATTTGCCAACAATAATGAATATATACTGAAATCGCCAGATCCTTTAATTGGCAAAAAAGGTGCAAGGATAATGAGTTTAACTGATGGCACAAAGAAAATGTCCAAATCCGATCTTTCAGATTTAAGTAGGATTAACTTGTTAGATTCAGTAGATGATATTGCCAAAAAAATTAAGCGTTGCAAAACAGACCCTATTATTGGCCTAACGTTTGACAATGCAGAACGCCCTGAATGTCATAATCTTTTGACCTTGTATATGCTTCTCTCCGGCAAAAGTAAGGAAAAAGTTATAGATGAATGCCAGGACATGAGCTGGGGAAAGTTTAAGCCATTGTTAACGGAAATTTCCATTGCAGCCCTCAAACCTATCCAGGAAAAGTACCAGCAAATTATGGCAAATCAGGACTACCTGGAATCCATATTGCATGATGGTAGTGAAAAAGCTAGGGATATAGCTCAGGAAACTCTAAAAAAAGTAAAAGTTGCTATGGGCTACTCTACACCTCTATGAGACTTCGTTATTCAGCGTAATGTATTATATCTGTAATCAAAATGGTCATGTCCCATTCCATGTATGTACAATAAGCAGAATAACAAATCGTTGAATGCATTTCGTCAGGCTATTGAGGCTGGTAGTTTTTTAGTGACAGCCGAAGTTACCCCTCCAAAGGGGGGAGACCCAAGTCATATGATTCAAATGGCAGCAACTCTTAAGGGAAGAGTTCATGCTGTCAATATTACTGATGGGAGCCGTGCAGTCTTAAGAATGTCTTCATTGTCAGCCTCTGCTATTTTACTCCAACATGGTATTGAACCAATTTGTCAGATGGCCTGCCGTGACCGCAATCGAATTGGTTTGCAGGCTGATTTAATGGGGGCTTATGCTTTAGGTATTCGCAACGTTTTAGCTTTAACGGGTGATCCTGTTAAGGTTGGAGATAATCCAGAAGCAAAGGGAGTGTTTGACTTAGAAGCAATTCGTTTGTTGCAGACAATTGATAAATTAAATCATGGTTTTGATTATAATGAAAAACCATTAATTAATGGTGGTCTTGATTTGCTTGTCGGTGCTGCTGTGGACCCACAATCTCGGAGCTGGTCTGGTTTGCAAAAAAGGTTTGAGCGCAAAGTAAAAGCAGGGGCGAGGTTCTTTCAAAGTCAGTTAGTTACAGATTTTGATTTATTAGACAAGTTCATGAATACAATTGCTGCGGGTTGCAATATCCCAATAATAGCGGGTGTTTTCCTTTTGAAATCCGCAAAAAACGCTAATTTTATTAATCGTATGGTTCCAGGTGTAAATATTCCTGAACGAATTATTGAACGTTTGGAAGGAGCCAAAGATCCACTGGAAGAAGGGGTGAAAATAGCTGCAGAACAAGTAAAAGCAGCCCGTGATATCTGTCGAGGAGTACATATAATGGCTGTTAAACGAGAAGATTTAGTCTCACCAATTTTAGATATAGCAGGTATTAAACCTGTTATTGAATTGGGTTTGGAAACAAAAGTACCAAAGTAGAATCATCTCAGAGTATATTTCATTCTATTTCTTGAATTTGCAGGCGAACAGACCAATTACTTGTTCCACTGATGTCTAAATTTATTACTTCCCCACCTAATGGCTCTAAGCAATCAAGAAATAATCGCAAGTTGGGTGTACTAACTCCAGTATCTACATATAATCTGTCTGCCAAGTTACTAATCCGTTTCCAATTCATATACAACTTGGCAATTGTCTGTTCCATTTGTGAGGCTTGGTTCACTAAATCAGCTGCTATATTTAAACAATTCACCCTTTGAGCCTCTATTAAGGCTGATTCAATATCTATACTGGCTTTATCTAAGGCTTGCACTTGATTTGAAGCTTTTAGGTATTTAGCCAGGTTCCGGGCGTCTATAGTTAACTGTTTAAGGGTATCCACATCAGGATTAGTTTTCATTTCTTCCTTCAAAGACTCCTGATGGGATTCGGGCAGTTTTTCTAATTCTTTTACTAGAGGTACAATGTAACGGTTAGGAAGGGTATTATCAGCAACTTTCACTTTCACTTGCTCCGGTAGTAAATCGGAAGTCATCGCTGTCCATTCATCACTAATTTGCCGTACTTCCCTTCTGGTAATGTGTTCACCCTTTTGTGCTGCCTCACTTACCATAACCTGTACTTCTGGTACAGCCTTGGCCGTTTCCACAAAAGCCCGCTTACTAAAGTTATTGATAGAACTGGGTTGGAGTTTGTCCTCTTTTAAGAGGGTATCTGCACTATTGGCCAACTGAATCAAACTATAAGCTTGACTTTTACTAATTTCCCGTTCTTTTAACCAATTACTAAAACTAGTATTTCTCCCATTAACCCTTGCCTTATCCCTATCCCTTACAGTCCGCAAAATACGTCCTCGCCAAATTTCTGTTTGCAAATCAAAGCGGTCACAAACTTGCCATGCTACCTCAACTCTTTGTAGAAAATCTTGTTCGGGGATTTCTTCATCCTCTGGATCAGGTAGTTTAAAGCTGAAATCTGTTGGCTGGTTTAGAGCATTGGCTATTTCATTGAAATTATCGATTAATTGCACGGTTAGGAAGAAAAAATATCACTAGACCGGGATGTTATCACATAACCTCACCCTAAAATTATTTAATTTGTTAAACAAATAACTGATATCAAAGGTGAAGCACAGGGCTTTTAAATAAGGGGCTAGAAATCTTAAAACACTACATTGATCATCTATACCTATTAACCACCAAGTGTTTCAATTATCTGCTGTCCAGGTTATATAAACTAGTTTAGTTTATATTTTGACAAGTCTGTAAGTAATATTCTTATCAATGCTCCACTGTATTATAATTCTTAACTCAATATATTTAAGTCCTGTATTTGTTTATCAAACAAATATTATACAATGCTGGATATTACATAAAAGTGAACAAAAAATACCCAAAAATATTACTTACATCTCAGGTATTATCAAGACACAATTAAGGCAATAAAAAATCCAGCTAATAAATTTTCAGTAGCTGCACCTTATTTTATAAGTAAAAAACGTAAATCTTACATGTGAATAAAATATGCAAATCCTATATGTAAATTGAGTTTGAATAAGTAACTAAAAAATGCTACGCTGCTTAGCGTTTGATTTAATGTTAAAATCTAGATTGATACTAATACACAAGTTTATTAATTTAATAATACTCACTTGCGTACAGAAAGCGTAGTGAATTTTACTCTAATCTAGAGATATTGACATTAGGTCAGGTGTATTTTATCTAAATTCCGATTTGACTGATTAGAATTGTAGAAGTATAAATATAAAGATTTTATTGTCTGTAAAATATGAGTAACGACATAGATCTGATCAAACGCCTTGGTCCCAGTGCAATGGATCAGATCATGCTATATCTGGCTTTCAGTGCAATGCGGACTAGTGGGCATAGACATGGGGCCTTTCTAGATGCAGCAGCTACAGCAGCAAAGTGCGCTATTTATATGACTTATTTGGAGCAGGGTCAGAACCTGCGGATGACAGGTCATTTGCACCACCTAGAGCCAAAACGGGTTAAAGCTATTGTAGAAGAGGTTAGACAGGCATTAACAGAAGGTAGATTATTGAAGATGCTAGGTTCTCAGGAACCAAGGTATCTGATTCAGTTTCCCTATGTGTGGTTGGAGAAATACCCCTGGGTACCAGGGCGTTCTCGCATCCCTGGGACGAGTTTGACAGGTCATGAAAAAAGCCAGATAGAGCAGAAGTTAACAGGTGATCTGCCAGATGCTCACTTGATTACTTCCTTTGAGTTTTTAGAATTAATTGAATTCTTACACAAGCGGTCACAAGAAGACTTACCTCAAGAACACCAAATGCCTTTGAGTGAGGCTTTGGTAGAACATATAAAGCGGCGTTTGCTCTATTCAGGGACTGTGCTACGAGTCGATTCTCCTTGGGGTATGCCTTTTTATGCCCTTGCCCGTCCATTCTATTCGCCAGTGGATGAGCAAGAACGCACTTACATTATGGTGGAAGATACTGCTCGTTATTTTCGCATGATGAAAGACTGGGCAGAACGTAAAGGTCGAGTCATGAGGGTTTTAGAGGAGATGGACATCCCCTCTGAAGAAATGGAAGTGGCAATGTCAGAACTTGACGAGATTATTCGTGACTGGGCAGATAAATACCACAAAGAAGGAGGGACTCACATGATACTACAGATGGTGTTTGGTAAGAAAGATGACTTGTCTTAAATATCAAACTAATTCTTCAAGATAAGAAGAGAATCAACTCGACTTAAGTAGATTTTCAAGACTTATAATATAGCCCATATATATACCTCTTGCTCAGAAAAGTCTCAAAGCTAACTTCTGTGTTTAGTTGGTATTGCAATATCTGCACAATATCTAAATGCCTTCCATAAGCAATTATTTTAAGATTATATTTCTGGATTTTCTGGTGTTATGTTTCCTAGGACTAATTTGGTGTTAAGAGTAAGGGTCAGTTTTTCTTATTCTTGCACTACTTAGGATAAGACGAATACCTGGGGGTCATGAATCCATTGTTAAAACTAATATGGTCTGCATAGCTTTGATTCGATTATATTTAGTTACCATTTGTCAGCTGGACACAATATCCCAAAGCCTAGGTTTTGAGATATTGCGCAGAATTATAGCTGGTGCAATCAATATAAATAGCTAAATTCAAGGAATAACGTAATTTTTTACATGTGTTTAGTATATCCTGGGTAGCTAACTTTGTTTTACTCTTAACTTTTATAATACAGGCGTATATGTCTTGGGGACAGAAGGCATTGGAGCATCCCCTTAATAAATATCAACTCTAATCACAACTAAATGCACAAAGGTGATAGATAAACCTTTTCAGGTTTTATGGAGGCTCGTATCAAGAAAGATACTGATATAGTTGCCAGTAAAGTTAAAACAGGTTGACCAACTATATTACTTAAGAATATTACTTAAGAAAAATGGGGTGTAGAGATTTCAACGATTAGCTTTAGTAAAAATCAAGAATTTATTTATTTGGCACCATTACTATATGCAACATTAGTAATGAGTGCTACGATGGATTACTTGTCTGAAGTTTAAATAGGATTAGTTAAGGAATCCCATGTCCCGATATAGAGGACCTCGTCTTAGAATCACACGTCGCCTGGGTGAATTACCAGGATTAACCCGTAAAAGTGCTAGACGCGCTTACCCTCCTGGTCAACATGGTCAGAACCGGAAAAAGCGTTCTGAATATGCAGTCCGCCTGGAAGAAAAACAAAAGCTACGTTTCAACTATGGTTTGAGTGAAAGTCAATTACTGCGTTATGTTCGCAAAGCAAGACGAGTTACAGGTTCAACTGGACAAGTCCTGCTGCAATTGCTGGAAATGCGTTTGGATAATACCACTTTCCGGTTGGGTCTAGCTCCTACTATTCCCGCAGCTCGCCAATTAGTAAACCATGGACACATAACTGTTAATAGCAAAGTAGTAAATATTGCCAGCTATCAATGTCGTCCTGGTGAAGTAATTAGTATCATAAACCGAGATAAATCTCGACAGATGGTGGAAACAAACTTGCAATACCCTGGCTTGGCAAATCTTCCTAGTCATTTGGAGTTTGATAAAAACAAACTGGAGGGTAAAATCAACAGTGTTATTGAGCGTGAATGGGTTGCCCTGCAAATTAATGAACTACTTGTGGTGGAATACTATTCACGGATGGCTTAAACCAATAAGAGTACTGGAGATGCGAATGTTCGCGTCTCTATGCTTTTGGCAGAAAATAAGATAAGCTTTCAATGCAAAATCTATAGAACATTGATAACTAGCCATTGCAGTGGTTAGCTTTCCCGGGATTTACTAATCTACTATCAAGTAGGAAAAACCAGGAAACTTCTTTAATTAGGAACATTTAAGGTCTATAATCCAAAATCTGTCGAGCAACAATTTGTGGCGTAACATGGATATAATTTTCTGTATTTGCTCTAGTATCAATTAGTTGGAAATTAATTTCTGACTTGTATTATTGATCGATTTTGAGTTTAAGCTTTTTCACGTAAATTTCTACTACGAATACACCCTTATGTAACTGAATTTTCAAGTTGATTTGGCCAGTTTTATTTAGTGAATAAAGACTTAACCAACTATTACCACTAGTATGAATTCAATTTTTGCACCCATCTCATCACCAAATTATTCTGATATCTGACTTATAAATCCTAAATTTCCCCTTACTCCGGAAATTTCAAAAATATCTGCCGGCCCATTAATACAAAATTGGGAACTATTTGAAGCACAGTGATTCTTGACTTTTTTTTGGCGTGAACTTTCCGAAGATATCCGACCATAATCATTAACAAATCTCCATTACTAATAGAAATAAATTTAATGAAGCGGATATGCTATTCATTATGAATGGTATGTCCGCTTCATTACCTCTCTATCATTCATAATGGGTATAACTAACGCATCTAATAATTCCAAGAGGTTGAACTCTACCAGAAGAGCTTCATTTATAAAAATATCCTAACTGTTTTGATGCTGCGCTCTACCCTCATTGCCGACTAGTTGTAGGGATCTAGTAAGTTTAAGTTCATCTTCATTACCTGCAAACCTTAATGAGAAGAAGACCTTTACGCCATAGGAACTAATAAAAAGCCATTAGTAGTCATAGACAAACCCTCAACTTTGGGGAGCATGGAAATTGTCCTAGCTAAGTCAATCATATTCGGGTATGGTATGCGTTTTACCCTATTCATACAAGATTTTATTTATGCAACCCGGGAGAATAAATATATCTTGAAGTCAGTATAATTAACTCTATGATATACCTAGAAAATTTTGCTGGGGATATTATCTTAGCTAATTATCCTTGGAAATAAATTAATGACAGCAAAAATTGCGATGATTAACTAAACTAATGCGGAGACAAATAACCTACCTGATTTATGGATATCATTTGAGGTTTTATATTTATTTTGATATAGGGTGTATTTAATGATTAGAATATTGCCTTTGTCGCTGTTTTCTTGTTAAGTAAATGGAAAACCCGGTTTTATTACAACTCCTGGTTTGTTATTCTCCAACAGTCTCATATCACTGAGTTTATGGTAGAAAAATTGAATCCCCCAATAATCAAACCCCAAGTACCTAATTTTTCTTCCGGTCCTTGTGCTAAACGTCCTGGTTGGTCTGTTTCAATCTTGGAAAATGCTTGTTTAGGTCGCTCTCACCGCTCTGAAGCTGGAAGGGCAAAGTTAAAAGAATTAATTGGCCTTTCTAGGAAAATTTTAGATGTACCCAGAGATTATCATTTAGGTATTGTACCTGCATCTGATACTGGTGCAGTAGAAATGGCTTTGTGGTCTTTATTAGGCAAAATACCTTTGGATATTTTAGCTTGGGAAAGTTTTGGTCAGGAATGGGTTAAGGATGTAGTTGATGAATTACAACTAGTTGATACTCGCCTTTTTAAGGCACCCTATGGTAATTTGCCAGATTTAAATCTGGTTGATTTTAGCCATGATGTTGTTTTTCTATGGAATGGTACAACTTCTGGAGTAAGAGTACCTAATGGAGACTGGATTGATAGTAATCGCACTGGTTTAACTATTTGTGATGCAACATCGGCTGTATTCGCTATGGATATTCCTTGGGAAAAGATAGATGTTCTAACTTATTCTTGGCAAAAGGTTCTCGGTGGAGAAGCACAACATGGTGTAATTATTCTTTCCCCCAGGGCTATCAAAAGGTTAGAAACCTATCAACCACAACGCCCCTTGCCAAAATTATTTCGCCTCACAAAGCAAGGAAAGTTTAATAAGAGTATCTTTAATGGAGATACCATCAATACTCCATCTATGCTATGTGTGGAAGATGCTTTAGATGCTCTCCAATGGGCAGAAAGAATTGGAGGAAAGTCTGGGTTGATTAGGCGTTCTGAGAAGAATTTAGAAGCAATGAGTCAATGGGTAGAAAAAACTCAATGGGTGGACTTTTTAGCAAAACAGCCGGAAACGCGTTCTTGCACTTCTATGTGTTTGAAAATTGTGGATGACTGGTTTGTTAGTTTGAGCTCAGAACAGCAGTCAGAATGTGTAGTACAAGTGGTAGAACTCTTGGCAGAAGAAGATGTTGCTTATGATATCGCTTCCTACAGGGCTGCGCCACCGGGGTTGAGGATTTGGGGTGGTGCAACGATAGAAACTACTGATCTACAAGCACTATTCTCTTGGCTAGATTGGGCATATGCAACTGTAAAAAAGATATGGATTAATCTAAGGTAGGAATAATGAAAACGCAAATATGGGAATTGTCCCCTCTGGCATTTGTACAAAGGCAAAAAGTATTATTAGAATAATTTTCCAACTACAAGTCGAAAAAAAAATCAACTATTTTCAAGGAAAAAGAGAACATATTCTTGCATTTTAATTTAGTAACGATTGTAGAAGCCTTGTTATCTTACAAAACTTTTTTCTACAAGCGTAGTGCAGACAATGATAATTAACCCAGGTTATTTACACAAATTTCATACTGAAAGAAAAATTTCCGATAAAACAACTCCTACTTAATTTTTGTGAGTTTTGTTTGCTGGGTAATATGAACAAAGTATTGTGCATCTGCTTTTATCCATAAAAGTTAATAATTTAATAAAAAGTAATTATATGGTAGTAGTATCAATAGTACCTATTACTAATAGTTATACATCTCATCTTCACTTACACTTCTTCCACTAGTAATACTTATCAGACTGGGGCTTCTTTTCTTATTATCAAGGTAATAGAGAAATGGAAATAAGAAGTTTCCATTTAGGTAGGGTTAAACTTCAACTACTTAGAGGTATTATATTAGATTACGATAGGAGACCCTTCATAAATAGAGTTAAGTTATTTATGCCTGATATGCATGAGAATCTTCCCGAGGCGATATTGTCAAAGTTTATTTTGAAAATTCTCTGGTTGGATGACAACGTTGCGCTTGCCGTTGATCAAATTGTTGGTAAAGGTACTAGTCCTTTAACTAAATACTTTTTCTGGCCTAGAAATGATGCTTGGGAGGAATTAAAAAAGGAACTAGAAGCAAAACACTGGATTACTGAGGTTGAGCGAGTAGCATTACTCAATAAGGCAACTGAAGTAATTAATTATTGGCAAGAAGAAGGTAGAAAACGCCCAATGACAGAAGCCCAACTAAAATTTCCTGAAGTTGCTTTTACAGGTAGCACCTGATTGCAGCTCAGATTTGAGCTTCTCGAAATAGGTGCTCCAATTAGAAAAAATATTGGGGCACCTATAGTTTACTTAATGATATTTCAATATAATTTCAGTATCCCAAAAATTAATTTCAAACTCCAAACCCTAATTATCCTTAAATTGAAACAATTTGAGGTATTTTTAAATTACTATGGGCTTCTGGTAACAAATTTTCTAAATTATTTGCTCTGGGGAAATTTCTTTGAATAACAGATAGTAGAGCCTTGCTTTGATATAATAATTGGTTAACATCAATACCAGCGTATGTGGAAGGGTAGTGTTGTAAACGGTTACTTCCTTCACCTAGTAAAATTGCAGCACCTCGCACGTTGTTGTTATTTAAATGATAAAGTGCTACGGCAATTTGTAAAATACCTTGATAAAAAGTCCTATGCGGCTCTGATGCCTCAGACCATAAGAATTCCATGGTATCATGACAGGTATAAAACTGGCCTTTGTTGAACTGTTCTACACCTTCCCAAAATTCCTGAGGTAAATTTTCCATTAACCCATTGTATCTCTTACTTGTTTAATAGTTTCCATATGTATTTCTTGTTTCCCGCCAGCAAATTCATTCCCTGCCATTAGGAATAGCATACAGTGGCATTCTTTACGTTCCCGCATGGGAACACAGGGACAATTCCAGAAAGCAGCTGCAACTTCAGCTTCTTTATCCTCGTAATGACGGCAGGGACATAAAGGCGCACCAAGTTCATCTTTATGTTTTGCTAGACCTTCAATTACAATTGCTGTAACTGAAGGTTCAGCACAGAAGTAAGTTTCACTACGTTTAGCATATTGTTCGGAAAAATGCCGTATTGCCTCTAAATTCTTATCGCTAGCTTTAGTGTTTAATTCTGATTTAATCATGAGGTATCCTGTTTATAATTCAAGCATTTGCTTGTTATTGTAGCGTATTCTTAAAACATTATAAATAACAACACATATCTGT
The DNA here is from genome assembly GCF_000350105.1 of Richelia intracellularis HH01. Taxonomy (GTDB): domain Bacteria; phylum Cyanobacteriota; class Cyanobacteriia; order Cyanobacteriales; family Nostocaceae; genus Richelia; species Richelia intracellularis. The sequence continues at coordinate 8,639 of NZ_CAIY01000071.1, read as the reverse complement.
GAATTAAAGTGAGACCATCTAAGCAGATATGATTTTTTATCCTAAAATCATAAAGAATATATTCAAATCAACTATCTACTTTTATTTAACAAATAATAGAATAATACTTTATTCTTTAAACGAATCAAATGCTCATTAGTCTGACAATAGGAATCACTATTTTTTAATTTTGGTAATTCCTTTTATTTTACCAAGTGATAATTACAATATTTAAGGATAACCTATAACAAAAGCCAATTTAATAATATTTCAGTGGAATGTATAAAGCATTATTATAGTGTAGCAATAACCCAAACAATTTTACGAATAAGAGCTATTGCTCTAATAGCTCTTATTCGTAAAATTGACACAATATAAAACTTTATCTTTGGCGTTAATTGGTAGGTATGGAAAATATTTATGATATTCAACTAAAAACCAATCTATACATTAATATTGCAGAGATTAACAATCGTCAAAAATACTACCATTAATTGCATATAACCTTCTAGATTTTATATTTGTAGATGTATCTAATAAGTAGTAATTATTTCTGATTCTCAATCAAAATCTACTAGTTTAGCAATTATTTTTTTACCCTATAAGTGAATAATTAAAACCATTATCATTTATCATCGATAAAATTACAAAAATGTATTATCTACAAAAAAAATCTCACATCTCAATATATTAAGATCGGAAAATACCAAAATTAATTTGGTTTTGTTATTTTCTGATTATTGCCAAAGATTTTGATTTGATATCTTTGAGGGAATAATCTTAATACTTTGAAGTATTGTATGGCAATCTTGAATATTCTCTTGGCAAGGCCTATTTTATGATGTTCATGGAGAATTGGAAGAAGGAATTTGGTTATATATATTCTCAAAACTTATAGCTGCTGACCCAAATGCGATTAATAAAACACCCATGATTTGTAATGGTTGCAAGCTTTCCTGTATAATAATCCCAGCAAAAATAATGGTTATTATTGGTAACATCGCCCCAATTACAGAAGAGTGGGATACACCTAACTTCCGAACACCAAAACTATTAAATATGTAACCACATAAGGTTAGCATCCCTAAAAGAAAGGCTGTTAATATCAACTCTAAAATCTTGTTAGTACTTACCTGTAGGCTTAAACTCTTAGCCGAAAAAAATGGTAGTATCATTAAACTGGTAAAACATAGCATTAGAATGGTAGTAAAGTTAATGAGGGTAAATGTTACTGGGTGAACTTTTGTAGAACCAATACGATTTGTAACTACGTAACAACCAAACATAGCACCTGCAATGATCGCACTTAGACTACCCAAGAAAAGATTACCTGTTTCTGTCCTAACTACACCTCCTAAAACTAACAATTCCCCTAGGAAGATTGTGCTAATAGTAATGGCCCTAAAGGGAGTAGGGAAATCCTGTAACAGGAACCAAGATAGTAATGAACTAATAGTAGGGTAGATAAAAAATAATGTAATTACCATGCTTGCAGAAACTTGACCAATAGCAATATAAATTAAAACCTGGGATAGAAATAGAAAAAATCCACCTAGGAAGCATAATATTAAGGCTTTCTGACCACTTCTATCATGCTTAGTGGTACTGGCCTTAAATGCATCAATTAGTTCCTGTAAATCTAACCATACTTTTGGGTAGAGTATTGGGGCTAGAACCAACATAAGTGGCATTACCACTAACATGCGCAACATTAAAATAAGTAAAGAGTTGCCTAAGGTGGGCAAAATCAATTGTTCTACTTCGAATACCCCCAAAATCATGGATTCTGGCTGAAACATTACCCTAATAGTAACGTTATACAAGGAAGATATCAGAGTTGATAATATTATCAAAAATAAACCCTGCGGTTGTTTCAATAAGCCATAAATGAATTGGGCAAATCTCAGTGGGTTTGTTCCTGGACCAGGGGGGATTGTTGAAGGAATAGAATCAGGATAACCTCCATTTGGAGATAATTGTGTTGAGCTTGTTGTTAATTCTGGCCCTTCCATTTGTAATAAAGGGCAGCTTGGAGCATCTTGAGAAATGAACTCATCTGTTTGAATAGCTGTGGGAACATCTGCTGAAGGAATTTGGGGAGTTTGAGAAGATATTATTGGTGATTCATCAGGTTGAATTATCGTGGGCATACCTCCTATAGGCAAATCAGGTTGAATTATCGTGGGTGATCCTCCTAGAACTCCTCCTGGATTGGGGGGGTTTGGGGTATCTTTAAAAGTCAGATCTGAGACTGAATTTTGAGTGGTATTCTTGTCTAATTTTTTATGTAGACGATTAACTAACTCAACTAGAATTAATTCTCCCTGCTGTTGCTGATTTTGCATTTGGGACAATTGTTGAGAGAGACTATTTTGATAGTTTTTTATTTCTTGTTGTAGAGATTGAATGGTAACAGTTAGGGTTTCATCCAAAGTACCAAGAATTTTTTTCACACTTTCATATTTCTGATATGAATAACCTGAGTCATCACTTCCATTAACTGACTCTTTTGTAATAGGAACAGTTTTATTGGGCTTTTCTTGAATTGCCAACTTTTCCAGTGAGTTATGTAATTGGGAAGATATATGGCTAGCCAAAACTTGTCCTAACTGACTTACTAGAGTTTGCTTCTCATTAATTTGCTGATCCTTTCGCAAGTCATCTTTTTCGGTTTGTAACTGTTGGACATCATTGACTAAGTCATCTTTTTGTATTTGTAGTCGTCTTATATCTTCTTGCAAAGATTTTAATAAAGTCCGTTGAATAATTTGTAACTCTTCCTTAAAAAGGCGCAAAGCGTTATTTGCATCCCCTGAAAGATATCCAGTTTCAGATGAATCTTCTGATCGCTGCTGAAATCGCCCCATGAATGTCTAACCTCTTACCTGTTGACGACCAAGCGGCCTCCTCTTAACTCTATCGGCGGTTATACTCTCAACCATCCATTGTTTTATTTTTGATAATTACCATTGTCCCAGATATATGAAAACTCTTTGCTAATAGATTCTAAACTGCTGATATTAAGTTAATGCTTAGAACAGTAGTTGCTAAATTTTGGGGAGCATTCAGAGTGTCATAATTTCCTGGTTTATCTAGTATTTTAAATTACTAATATCCTTCAAACTATCCCCACTCCTCAAAAAAAATCCATAAATTTGAAGATGATAGCGCCTAAACTGGCACTTATGGGAATTGTTATTAGCCATGCAGTCATAATTCTTCTCAGGGTAATCATTTGTATGGATGCTGAGTTTTGCACGAGTTCAACACCAACTATTGAACCAACAAGGATATGGGAAGTAGATATTGGCAAACCTAGACGGGAAGAGAGCAAAATAGTTATGGCTGTTACAAATTCTGCACAAAAACCACTACTGGGTAGTATGTTGGCAATATTATCACCAACAGTGATAATTACTTTTTTCCCAAAGAATGCTAAACCCAGCACTATGCCAACACCACCAATAGCTAGAATCCATATTGGAATATCTATCTTGCCCATAGGAACTTTATGTGATTGATTCATATAAACTATTGTTGCCAAGGGAGCGATGGCATTACTGACATCATTTGAACCATGAACAAAAGCTATGAAGCAAGCACTCAGGAATTGATATCGAGCAAATAGCCTTTCTACTGGACCAAATGTTAGATTTGATGCCTTTTCCTGTTCCTGTTTTCCTTGTTCTATGTCTCTATATTCCACTTGTCTCCAGCTATACAAGGTTAAGCTAAATGAGGAAATTAGTCCTATAAGTATGGAAATACCATACTTAGGAATATTTAAATTAAATTGTTCTCTAAGTAAGTAAGTTAAATTACAGGTTACTGGCGGCAAAGTAAATGTTCCAAATGTTACTACTATGGCCGTACTTAACCAGGGAATCCACTCGTTGAGTTTTGCTATTGGACTAGATTGATTAATGCTTATGATCCAGTACTGAATTTGACTATAAAATAAAGCTGCGGTCATAGCACTAATTATGGGAGTAATAATCCAAGCCAAGATGATAGATTCAAGTGAAGACCAATTAACTGCATTTACACCCAGAGCTGCCCAACTAAACCCGGCGATCGCCCCCACTGTAGCATGTGATGAAGAAACGGGTAAACCTAATAATGTGGCTATTTGCAGCCACATTCCAACACCCAATAATACTGATGTCATCCCCATAACAAAAATATGGGGTGTAAATAAAGTGGGATCAGTAATTTGGGTGCTGAGAGTTTGGGAAACTTGACGGCCAAATATTACTGCCCCAGTAAACTCTAATAACCCAACAATAATTAATGCTCGTTTGATAGAAATGGCTTTAGAACCAACGGAAGTAGCTATTGCATTAGCCACATCATTTGCTCCCAAATTGAAAGCAATGTAAAAAGTAAGGAAAAGAATAAAAAGCATGAAGCTTGGGTATGAAAGGCATTGAGAATGCAACCCCAGATCAATATGCAAAAAAATACCCCTAGAGAATAAATCCATATTCTAATTTTCCCTATTTTTCGTTTCCTTTTTTTCTAAGCCCGATGGGGATAAATTAAAATTTTATAAGTGTCTTTTGTGGGCATAATAGCCTGCTCTAATGCTTGAGGTAAATCCTTTAAGGGGTAGTGATCGCTAATCAAATTCCTAACATCAATACGACGATGAAACACAATATCAGAAGCTAAATTTTGTAATCGGTAAGACGAGCTGTAACTACCCATCAAGTCAATTTCCCTGCGGTATAAAATATTGGGTTTAATGGATATTTCTACTCGTTCTGGAAATTCGGCAAAAAAGAGAATTTTTCCTCCTTTCCGAGTACAATCTAAAGCTTGGAAGAAAGCCTTATCACTAGGAACTGCTAATAATGTAATATCTACACCCATACCATTGGTTAATGCCTGAATTCTATCTGATAAATAATCATCTCGGGCGTCAAATGCAGCTTCTGCCCCCACTTCAATAGCTTTTTCAATCCTTGAAGGTAGCAAATCTGTTGCAATTGCTCTACCACCAAAATATTTGGTCAGCATTACAAACATCAAACCAATTGGTCCTGTACCAGTAATTAAGACAGTTTTCCCAGGAGCAACTCCAGCTTTCTTGATTGCTTTAAGACAGCAGTTTGTCGGTTCCACAAAACTGGCTTCTTCAAAGGAAATATTATCAGGGATGGGAATTAAACCCCCATTTTCTACTATGTGTCCGGGAACCTTTACATATTCTGCAAAACCACCACCACTGGGTGTAAACCCTGCAGTAGTAACAATGCTTTTATAGGTATCACACATTGAGAAATTATCACTCATGCAGTAGCTACAACGCATACAGGGAATATGATGCATTACTGCGACCCGTTGTCCCACCTGCCATTTTTTCACTTCTTTCCCGACTGCACTAATAATCCCTGCAGTCTCATGCCCAAAGATGCGCGGTGGTTCATAAAGGGAATAAAGAATTTTTTTAATGTCTGATTGGCATAAACCAACAACTTGTACTTTTACTAGGACTTCGTCTGCTTCTAAAACAGGTATGGGGAGTTCTTCATAAGAAAGTTGTTTAGTGCCCCTAAATACTTGCGCTTTCACTTTAATTACTCATGTTTCTATGATTACAGATCTAACATCTAGTGGTACAGTATGGACCACCTTATAACCAACTAGTATCTCCAAATAATCAAAAATACATTATCAATTATTAATTGGGAATAATGAATTTAGCTTATGGAAGTACTGTAATAGATTGTTATAAAGGTGTGGGTATAGTACTAGTATATTAAAGTTATTAGTTTGATGTTTATGGAACATGAATTAGGGTATAAGTTGAAGTTTAGTATCCCTACTGACTTGTATGATTCATTATCTATTTTAATCAGAGGAAAGCACCATATTATTTTTTGCTTTTGACTCTATGCATAATTTTTATACTTTCCATTACTCAGTTTATTTTAAGACTTAATAGGTATAAATAAATTTTATTGGGAATACCTACCATCAGATACTTGGATACACTTGCTATGCTATTATTCATCCATTCTTAACCACAATAATTGAAATCTAGTTTTTTCCGGTTTCTAATGAGAGCAAATGTGGAATTACATTTGCTCTCATTAGAAACCCAACTCTATCAAAAATATCAATTAGTTATTTTACATTTCTTAAAATATGCTTTCCATATAATCCTATCTCCTGGTTAATGTAGGGTTGCAAATAGAGTGTATAGAGCCGTCTAACCTTATCTTTGTATAGGAAATAAGTTTAAATTTCTATAATCGCTTATTTTTTCAAAAATTCCAATGCATTACTATTGGAGTAATTTCCTCAAAATAGTTTTATTCTGCAAACCACAATCATTCAAACTAACCATTGATTAACGGAGAGGGTGGGATTCGAACCCACGGATGCCTTAACATCACTCGATTTCAAGTCGAGCGCATTCGACCACTCTGCCACCTCTCCAAAAAAACTGGTGGCATAAATACCAACAGCCATTATTACTTATCGCTGAACAATAACACAATATAACTCATTATTTACGCAGTTTGCACTAAGGAGCCAGGTTGTTGATATAAAATTTCCTCAGATACAACCCTAAAACCATCACCAAACCATAATTGAACAATTTGCGAAACTATTCCTGCTTCTAAAGATAATACCAAAAATGTGCGCTGCTTTTCTGCTCCATTTTCTCGTATTCTGGGCACACTCGCAGCGTTGAGATAAATAGTTCCCTCTGGACTCTTATAAACTCGCTTTCTTAGCCTACTTTTTGTGTGTCTTAAATTATGGTGCATATGGCCAAAAGTCACCAAAGGAATTTTTTTTCCCTCTGCTAAACTTTGGGAAATTGCCTTAGCAAAGTCTGGATCACCATAATCACCACCGATAGGATACCAGTCCTTACCACAGGGGTCTTCTGGGTGGTGACCTAATCCAAAAGGTCCATTGTGTCCGAGAAAGATTAATGTATCATAAGCTGCATTGTTTGCTTCCTGAGAAATTCGAATAGCAGATTCATCTAAATTACCTACCCCATAGTAATCTTGGCAAATTTCCGCAAATTTCCATTCTGGCCCACCCCAGCTAAAGGGGCGACTTCCTACTACAGTTAACTTAAACTCAGGCAAGTCCAACTTCCCATAACCCACATGAGCCTCACCTAATAAATCTAGTTGTTCTTTTACCCAATCTTCTTTAGTCCTGTCATAAGGGCATTTTCTTCTTCCCCATTCTGTGGCAGTGTACCAAGCATCATGATTACCCATCACAGCAGCTTTGGGAATATCCAAAGCTGCTACTGCCCTTACAATGTCCACCGACTCATTTCCAAAATCCCCTGCAAACAATACTAGGTCAATACCCAGATATTGTAACGCTATCTCATCATCCTCATCCCATTGATCATGAATATCGCCAACTACTGCCATCTTGAGCCAGTGAGGTCTTAGGGTATCCCCAGGCAGAGCAACTGGCTTGAGGGTGCTTAATAGGTTTTTCTGACTGTTCATGAATGTTTTAAAAGCCGTCTATTTCCAGGATATGAAAATCAAAGACATTTGGCACAGATTATCTTGTATTGGTATTATTCACATTATTAATTAATCTTTACTTACTACTTTCAGAAATTGTGGAATCAGTTAGGATGTTTATATCTGTTTTTAGTAAATTCAATAGGATTGATTGTATAATTACATTACAGTAAGCAAATAAGCAACCTCTGATTGTGTTTACAAAAACACTGGCTCAACAAAACAAGACTAAAATAAGTACGTTACCACCAGATTTATTTGAATCTATTGAGACTCTTAAGAAAGAACTTAATGCGGTGATTCTTGCCCATTATTATCAAGAGCCAGATATTCAAGACATCGCCGATATTATTGGGGATTCACTGCAATTGGCAAAAGCAGCAGCAAATACAGATGCAGATGTAATAGTCTTTGCAGGTGTTCACTTCATGGCAGAAACTGCAAAAATTCTCAACCCTGACAAACTAGTTTTATTGCCAGATGCAAATGCTGGGTGTTCTCTAGCTGATAGCTGTCAGCCATCTGAATTCGCAAGCTTTAGAGCTGCTCATCCAGATCATTTGGTAGTTTCTTACATAAATTGCTCTGCGGAAATTAAGGCTATGAGCGATATTATTTGTACTAGCTCTAATGCAGTCAAAATCATTGAACAAATACCAGAATCACAGCCGATAATTTTTGCTCCAGATAAGAACTTAGGTCAATATGTTATGAGACAAACAGGGCGCCAAATCCTATTATGGCAAGGCAGCTGCATTGTCCATGAAACCTTTTCAGAAAAGAAAATTACCCAGTTAAAAGTTAAACACCCAGAAGCAGAGGTGATTGCACATCCGGAGTGTGAAGAGGCTGTATTATGTAATGCTGATTATATTGGTTCTACTGCAGCCTTAATCAATTATTGTCAACAAAGCTCAGTAAAGGAATTCATTGTGGCAACAGAACCGGGAATTATCCATCAAATGCACAAGTTAGAGCCAAGTAAAACTTTTATACCTGCACCACCTAATAATAATAATTGTGATTGCAATGAGTGCCCATTCATGCGTCTGAACACTTTAGAGAAACTTTATCTAGCAATAAAAAACAGGAATCCAGTAATTACTATGGCTGAGAATATCCGGTTAGCTGCATTGCTTCCTATCC
>NZ_CAIY01000072.1 GCF_000350105.1 Richelia intracellularis HH01 | reverse complement strand
AAATTTTCTAAGAAATTTATATGACTGTTATTGTAGAAACTTATGTACATAAAAACTGGATATTCAAATTTACTTGAGCTCTTATTCATATACTTTTTATTTAATTAATACTCAGTATGTTTATTAGTTAGTAACTTGTATTTTCCCATTATTTTTATAAATTTTCTATGACTTCATAATTGTAGCTCAGAAGTTATAGTAAATTTTAGGCTATATACAATATCCAACATACATTTATTCTTTATTCTCTTCATGTAACGTCTTCAATTACTTCCAAATACAAGTTAGCATTGTAGTATGCTAACATCGCTATTTTATTTCTGTCCTAATAGTAAATCTATAATAGTAGATCTTATTTTGGCTAATTTAAAATTTTTATTAATTATAATTACTATTGATTTACTATTTTCAAAAAAACTTCATACAACAGTCGTAATAGATAAATATATGTTGATTATTTTTATACACCGGTAGTTTTATGTCAGTAATTCCTGACCTAATTAAACAATTAAATTCAGTAAAAATTTTCTACAATCTATTGTCTATATAACACTTTCACAATCTAGCCTAACGATTATTTATACAGTAAACAATTAGCATCCTCCTATTTGCAGATGTTATTTATTCTATTAACTAAGTTATACTACTTAGGTCCTATCTACAATAAAGTATCCACAACGAAAAGTATAATAGATAATACAACTGAGAGAAATTTTATTATGAACTACCAAGCTTGAAGTGGTAGATGTAAAATCTGCTTGTTACAGGGTGATTGTTTGCAACTACTTATACAGATGAGGAAACTGCTCTATGGATTCTACAAGAACAACTTATCGCTTCATTATAGAAAAAGTACTCAGGGAATATGCTGAGTTTTTAGGAAACGATGAAATGGTACAGATAGAACATATCTTTGATAGGGAACGTGATCGTTACCTATTAGTGGAAACTGGCTGGGATGATGGTGACCGTATTTATGGAACTTTGCTACATATTGACATTATTGATAATAAACTTTGGATTCAAAAAGATCAGATGGATGAAAGTATAGCTAATGAATTAATAGATGCAGGAATTAAGAAAGATTATATTGTTTTAGGTTTTGAACAGTGTTCAGCTAAAATATCAAGACGCTCAAAAAAACTTTCAAAGAGGGAGATGGCTATTTCCTAACTATTTTTTAGTTATATTAAACCTAATATGCTAGTAGAATTATTTTATTTACTTCTATTATCCTTTTTAACAAGTTCTGTAATTCTAGTAGAGTTGTTAGGTAATAACTCTCGGCTTAGATAAGATCTAGATAATAAATCTGTGAATCTACTGATGTATAAAACTTTTTATGTAATAACGTCCAACAGAATTTCCACAACAGCAATAATAGTGAATAGAATAAGTGTGATTAAAGCATCTAATTAAATGATGAGGAAATTTACTTACTGCGTTATGACTAACGCTTAACTCCATAAAAGAAATTCTTACAAGCTATATGGGATTGACTCAACTCCTGAATTCTATTATTTTGATATTCAGTTAATCCATAAATTTTGATTCTATTATTATAAATTGGGGGTTATCCTACCATATTGTGTAACCCAGTTAGCCCAAAGTTAAACCCACAATCAGTTTCGATTCAGAATATCATATAGAGATTTTGCAACATAGCTCCTAAAAAGTTTTGCTGATTGATTTTTTTGATTAAGGTAGTTTATTTTATATTAATTGATTGGGTTGTTTCTTAGTTTATTACTAATTGTTCAATACTCATAAGTAAGATAATATTGGGAAGCATAATCATGGAAACTATATAATTATTTTGATATCATATATTATTACTTTAATATTATGTAGTTTCTCTTGATTATTACCTGGAAAGGTTGGAGATATTAGTAATTACTAATTTAAAGATTATAGGGGGATTTTATAGGGGAGTATCTGTCCTTAACACTTAATAATATAACCCGGTATATTAGTATATGAATTGCATTTATTGCTTGGGTCAACTATAAATTTTTACTGTTGGGTTAGTTTATTTTTATACTGGGCACTTATTATAAATTATCCTGATAAGGTGGTTATTATATTTAGGGATAGTCCAACTGAGTTGAAAATTCATATTTATTATGATTATAATTAATACTCCTTAATCGTATAAATTAATCTAGATTAATAGGAAATATAAAAAGTTATAGAACTATCTTTTATCACTGTGAAGTTAGAAGTTTATTTAATACCCATGTCAATGCTTAATTTAAATTTTTGTTGTTTTGATTTATTAAGATAACAGATAATTTATCGTAGTGTTAATATTCACAATAACTTATATCTCTGCTGGTTTGATTTGGGTAGGTAAATACCATGCAAATTAATGATTAAAATTAATAGTACCATGATTATATTAATAGTACTATTCTTGTTAGTAATTGATTCTGTAACTCACCCCAATAAACTTGTGCTGTTATGACATGGTAAATTCAGATTATATAGTAATTAAAGGACCATCAAATGTCTTTGTATTTACTGCCGACTGTCTAATATATTTATATATATATCCAATATTAATAAGTGTCAATTGATATAAGTGTGCTTAATCCATATTATTAAAGACGAAAAATAATATAATTGCATATTTTCCATTTATCATATCAAAAACTGGAAAACCACCCTATAACATCTTTACTTAGTAGTATCTTTATAGTAGCGTGGATCACAATACTGTAACACAACTAACTATTAGCATTTATATCTGGTATTTTCAATAGTCTGTAACTGTTAAATGAATATTTATGAAAGTTTTCTCTTAAATATTATTAATGCTTTTTATCCATAATGCTAATCCACCACCTTTTCCCCTAGCGGCAATAAAATTGTTTTCTACTAAAAAATAGGTGAAAAATGCTTGCTCTTTAATCGTTTTCTTATAGAAATACTTTTCTCGTTCTATACCATTACGAATATAACCAGTATACAGTTGCCAACCAGAAAGATATGCATCCATATGAGTAAAATCAAACGCCAGTATATTTGTCTTAGTGTAAAACTGAACGGGACCCTTAAGAACAATTTTCAAAAGCCCCAGCTCTACAAAATTTTCCACTGTTCCTTGTCCATCAGCTAGGTTATTAGTGGAGTAGGACAGATGAATCTTAACCCATGGTGGTATAAATATACCTGTACCTAACACTAATTTCTCAGGCTTACATGTAGCCCTTTTATATGTGATGAAACCCAATTGCCAAGTCCCTATTAGCTTATGGAAAGTATCGTGGGATTGATCTTGTTTATCAAGTTGACTTTTTTTACTCTTAGCTATCTTTTCCATCTGCAACAAGGCTTCAACGACAACCTCTGACTTAGGGAACTTAGTAATCGTAGATCTTAAAGATTGGAAAACTTGTTCAAGTATTTGGTACATTATGCAGGTTTGGGGAATCTTGTGACTTATTTTATAAAAAACAAATAAAAGAAAATTTTTAACTCGACTTTAGCTAATTAATTAATAATAGGAGTTTAATTTAAGAAAATATTAGAGAAATTATCATATACAAAACATGATTGCTAATTGCCTTATTATCTTGTGGAATATTAACAAAATATTGATTTAGTCTCTCACACTTTAGGAAATAATTCATAGCCACGGAATAATTACTAATTGCCCTATTAAGTAAATAAATACAAGCCTAACAAACCAAAGTAGTATTAAATACTATACTTCTCTTGAAGTATCTCAGATCCACTTGAATGGCCCAATAACAAAAACTCATTATTCATTGTATAAATACTGAACTCTTAATAACCATCTTGGTTTATTGTTATCTACTTTATTTGTATCTGAGAAGTTATTGATTAACTTAATGAAACTATCTCAATTTGTCTAGTATAAATAGGAATTACAATAATAACTCCAGCATGTTATTTGTAAAAAGTCGTTGATCAGAATTAATATTTTTGCTAGTATGATAAACCATATTTTGACTTATTTACAGGCTCCATATTTTTAACGTATTTTTTTTGACTATTGACCATAAATTTAGATATATTATTATGAGTTTATCTAAAATAATGAGTTATTTATAAGTGCGGAATATTACTCTCTAAATTAGATAGTAATATTTGTGGAAATATGTGTATAATAATTATTATACTGATAGTTATTTGGTTCGACTCCATTGTATATCTTAGCTAACTTTGGGAATATAGAGTAAGCTATCTCATGGGTTTTGGAATCATGACTTCATTTCTGTATACATAAGATTTAAGTTCGGAAATTCATTAGCAATTGAATCAATATGTAAGTGCACTTTTTCAACCGTTTATACATATACTGAGGAATGTTTCTACAACCGACTTGAGTTTCCAAATAACTCCTAAAGATATCTCTACTCTAATATAAAAATAAAATACATTGATATTATATCCTAGTATTTTGTTTACTAAAAATACTAGGATATAAATTCCAGTGCCTTATAAGAATAAATTGATTTTTAATAAAGCTAAATATTTTGATGTAGTTGACACTTAATAGTAAGTATTTAAATACAGATATAAAACCATATCATAATTTATCTAATTATTTATTGATTTACTGATTTTATTATGCTCAGAATTAGCTTCGGAGTATTTTTATATCTTTTACTATCAGCTATATTGCATTATGTTATTAATGTAACACTATGATAAAGAAAAATTCTTAACACCTTGTGTATACCATTATTAGGACATTAATAATAACTATTATAATCTACTCAATATGCTTACCGACAGGTATGTATATATTTTTATATTAACCTGTGATAATGAAAGGCTAACTCACAAAAAAGTTAGATTAAATCAAAAGCATTTTTGATACTATCAAAGTAATATTATCTTATGGGCAAGGGCGGATATGACGCGAAACATTCTCATAATAATTGTTTTATTGAGTTTAGAATAAAACATTGGTTTAGAGATACTTTCTTCGCCCAGGTCCAACTTCTAATTGTATATTTTAACCTTATTCTACTAAATTTTCTGCTTATTTTTTACATCTATTGGAGAATGATTAGTATTGTTGGGAGTATCTTTTTTTGGTATTTCTTTTTTAGACATTTCAGGTGTATATGGTTTTGGTTTACCTTCATTTTCTTGTGTTTTATCCCTCCTCAGTTTTAAAAACCTAGGTGCGTCTGGAGTTGGTGTACCAAGCAAAGAGTCAAAACCAAATACATTCCGATGAGATAAAAACTTAGCTTTGACAGACACAAACATAGGTTTATCCAGCTGTTCCTTATTGAGCTTGGGATTAAAACGAAAAGGTGTAATAACAGAGTCTTTCCATAATAATGGTAAATGAGAAGCTTTAAGAAATCTAGCTTTTTTATCTGGTTCTAATTCCTTAAGATGTTGTGATCGTTGCTCAGTATAGTTACGTAATACTGATATACAAGGAATTCGGCAAACAGGTATAAATTGCCATAAACCAGACAACTTAAACTCAAAATCCCCCAATTCCATAGCTGCAGAATCTTGGGGGCTAGCCCCATTGTCAAAACCAATTAATTGAAAAGAAACAATATGTTGTTTATCTCGACTGGGAAAATGAATAAACTTGGGGTAGACTACCAGCCGTTTATCTTTACCACTATGATTTTTAACATCCAAAAGCAAAGCCTGATAAGCTTTACGACAACGTGGCGCAAATAGCAATAGATAGGAGTTTTGATCAATTTGAATAAAGACTTTTGACTCCTCACTAATAAAAACATCACCCCTTATAATTCCGATTGCCTGGAATATTTTTTGGTTTTTGTCCATATTTTCTATATTTCCTAATTCCGAGGCATTTGCAGTACTGCTCATTCTTCCTAGTCCCTCAACTCAATTTTTATATTGAATAATTCCAGCGGATTGTACAATCTCTATGCTGGTTGTATTAGAATCATGTTTTTTCGCTAGTTTTCAATTGAATGTTGTAAGCGGCCAAACAAATTTATGGTCTTATGAGAATCAAATACAATGGTAGTCTAATAAAAAAATAGTCATAAATGCCTTTAATGTAGTCTCCAACACAACACCAAATTTTTCAGCTATCAAAGGTTTTATTCCTTGATATTCTTTGAAGTTAAACTAAAAACATAATGTAAGGGCAGCATATACTATCCTTCTCACCTTCTTGAATAGATCATTGGTCCTGTTTATTTTCGATGTATAGCAATGAAGTACATATCATTATAAGAACCTTTATAAGCTCAGCTACTAAGAGTAAATGTTAATAACATATCTACTATATTTGGATATAATAAATATTATAAATATATAACCCAAACTAGACGGAGTTGTTAATAAACTCTGAAAATCCTTATGTGTGATAATTTTTAGCAATTAACCTGCTTTAATTTCCAGCTTTTTTGCCTTCCTCCCAATTGTGGTGGGATCACTTTTACCCTTGTCAATAGTTTTCAGGATAGGAGTATTAGAACTATTCATGCTCATACTAAAAATCTTACTGGTGCTGTGCATTATGGAAGTTGAATAGTTTAATTCTAAAATACATGAATAAAATTCAGCATATAACAATTTATAAGATTCTAAATTCGGACTACCGCAAGTAGAACAGCTTACTACTTTCATGATTACATATATCAATATGTGTAATCATAATGAAAGTAATTTTAGTTTTCGTTACTAACAAAATAACTCTAATAAAAGCAAACTAAAATATCATCACTTTCAGTGATAATGACTTTAATCATAACATTATTAGAGTCATTATCACCTATGAATTTATGATATCCATTTTCGTTTATATATTATTATCTTATTGTAACCGACATATTTATAATTGCATCTTTGCACTGACCCTCTTGAGCAAATGTGATTTAGCCATATTCAACAAACTGTAATCCTATTATCATGAGGGATATTAATTAATAATATTATGTACTTTATAATTGCTAGATCATCCTATAATATTTCGAGGATATCTTGTTAAGATTAATTATTATTAGGTTGCTGCTCCTATAACAGAATAAGATATGTTCTGAGTTAAAATAATCTTATTTTTTAATAAAGTTAATCACTTCCTACTCTAATATTAGGTATGGGGCTTCATGTTTAATATCAGGAGCGAATTTATTTACCCTGATAGTCTAAATAATAGTAGGAAATAAATAAATGCTGATATTTGTTTAATTTTCTATTCCCTGCATTATATTGCACTGGTGTACATAGAAACAAATTATGTAGCCTACAATAACTAGTCTATGTGATTGTTGTTTCCAGGTAAGCCTAAATCTTTGATACTTTGCCTGCTTTTTACTATTTATTTATATATTCGTGACTGCCCGAAAGTAAATTAAACTAATACTTCTTCTCCAAGATTCAAACTTTGTAATAGCGTTAGACTAATCTAAACTTAATTTTTTATATCCTTACTATTGGCTAACGGTTTGATTGGTTATTGACTAGACTGACAGCCTCTATAGTATATAATAGTTTTTGATACACCTACAATCCTAGTTCAAAATTGAGTATAGAAATACTAAAATAGTTATTGAAATAGAAACTATTAGAGATAATATTTAATATATGCTTAATATATGTAAGATAATGACAGTTGCTAGTATTAAGATCGTATGGAAATGGGGATAATAGTCCACTCTCATTTTTGCTATGTTAACTTCTAACTGCTAACTCCTTTCAAATTAGATTTATAAAAGCTTATTAACCTAATAACCATCCAATTTTTTTAAGCCAATCGCAATTTTACTATGTTTTTCAATTTGTTCCATTACCTGTTTTGCACGGTTAATTACTATAGATGGTAAACCGGCTAGTTTTCCTACTTCAATACCATAAGACTTATCTGCAGCACCTGGTTGTACTTGGTGCAAAAAAATGATCCTGTCTGATAATTCCCTTACCACAACTTGATAATTTGCTACATTGTGTAACATAACTGCTAGCTGATTCATTTCATGGTAATGGGTGGCAAAGATTGTTCTAGAGCAAATATCTGTGGCTATATATTCTGCCACAGCCCAAGCAATAGACAACCCATCAAATGTTGCCGTTCCTCGACCAATTTCATCTAACAATACCAAGGAATTAGAGGTAGCATGATTAAGAATATTGGCTGTTTCATTCATCTCCACCATAAAAGTAGATTGACCAGTAGCTAAATCATCTACTGCTCCCACCCTGGTAAAAATGCGGTCACACATTCCCAATTTTGCTGACTTAGCAGGTATAAAGCTACCAATCTGTGCCATGATTTGAATCAACCCCACCTGTCTTAAGTAACAACTTTTCCCACTTGCATTAGGCCCGGTAAGAATTACTAGATCAAGACTATTGGAAGGATTTTGATTATGTTGTTCCCTCTGGTGGATAGTCTTTTCTTCAAACTCTTCCGGAGAAGGAAACCCTATTTCTTCTTCAACTCCTAAAATTGTGGAATTGGGAACAAAGAACCCAGCAGGTAAAGATTGTTCTACAACTGGATGCCGTCCATCAGTTATTAGAATTTCTCTTCCCCGAACTATTTCAGGACGACAGTAGTCTTGATATACTGACAACTCTGCTAAACCACACAGTACATCTAAAGCTGCTACTACTTTAGACACTTGTCGAATTGCCTCTGCGTGTTTACCTACTCGTGAGCGTAGCTCTACAAAAATCTCATATTCCAATTGATTCAAATCATCTAGCGCCGTAAGTATTCTGGCTTCCCTTTCCTTTAATTCTGGAATAATGTAACGTTCTTCATTCGTGAGCGTCTGCTTACGGATATAGTTCTCCGGAACCTGGTTGGTTTTGGAGCGAGAAATGCTTATATAATAGCCAAATGTTTTATTGAAACCCACTCTTAAATTCGAAATTCCTGTGTGTTCCCGCTCCTCCAATTCCAAATTCGCAATCCATTGCTGGTCCGATTCCAATACTAATTTTCTTTCATCAAGTACGTGATTAACACCTTCTCGAATTAATCCCCCTTCTTTAATGTTAGACGGTGGCAATTCTACCAGATGAAATCGAATGTCCCGACTTAACTCTTCTAATACTGGTGGTACCTGTTGCAAATCTCGAAGAAAGGGAGAACTTCCTTCATTTGCTAAGAGGGCTAATTCTGGTAACTTTGCTAAAGAATCAGCTAATGCTACTAAGTCCCTACCATTGGCAGTACCAGAGCCAGCCCTTCCAACCAGACGCTCTAAATCATAAATTTGCTTTAATAAATAACGTAAACCCTGCCGCAAAGGGGTATCCTTTACTAACTCCTCAATAGTATATTGCCTTGCCTGAATCATCTGAATATCTAGTAGTGGTTGCATTAACCAGCGACGTAAAGTCCGTCCCCCCATAGGAGTACTAGTTCTATCTAATGCCCACAGTAAAGAACCATGAAACTTATTATCACGGATGGTTCGGGTAATTTCCAGATTTCTTCTCGTCTGATAGTCTATGATGAGATAATCAGTGATCATGTAAGTCCGTAAAGGCTGTAGAGGAGCAAAAGTATTCTTTTGTGTTTCCTCCAAGTATTCTAGAAGACCACCTGCAGCACGTACGGCTAATGGTAAGTGTTCACAACCAAATCCTTCCATTGAGAGCACTTTAAATTTATTTAATAACCTCATCCTGGCTTCACTAGGAGTAAAGGGGGTTTGTGGCCTCAATGAATAACAAAATGAGGATGGTAAACATTCTGGTAGCTTATCTGATGTTTCTCCTGGACGTAATAACCTTGGCACATCAGGGGTATTGGTAGGAAATAATACTTCCGCTGGTTGTAAACGCATCAATTCCTGTGTAAGCAACTCCAAATTACTATCTTGAGTCACCCAATACTCTCCTGTAGAAATATCAGCGTAAGCTAAACTCCAATCTTCAGCAATAATTACAACTGCAGCTAGGTAATTATTATGACTACATTTCAACATTCCATCTTCCAGAATAGTCCCGGGAGTGAGAATACGTGTAACTTCTCTACGTAATAACCTGCCTGCTGCTTCTGCAGCAGTTTCCATCTGGTCACAGATTACCACTGAATAACCCTTCTCCACTAAACAAGTTGCATAACGTTCCCAAGCATAGTGGGGAATACCAGACATAGCAACCTTTCCCAGTTCTCCTGCTTGTTTACTGGTAAGTACAAGTTCTAACTCTTGTGCTAGTTTTACAGCATCTTGAAAGTAGCATTCGAAAAAATCCCCTACCCTATACAGGAGTATGGCATGGAGATGCTGATGCTTCACCTCAACATAATGTTGATACATCTGACTCAACTTGGTAATATCAATTTGTTGAGTATCAGTGATAATATTTCTAGTTGAATCAGTTTCAGAGGAAAATCCAGAGTGGAAAGCAGTCATAGGCACCCAGCAAAGAATATGCAATCCGATAAAACACGATAGTATTTTCTTACTAGAGTTAATTCTAGCTTGTTTCTAGATTTATTTGCTTTCACGTAAAATTATGAGCATGGATCTGTTTTAGGAGTAAGTACAACTCATAATTAAAATAAGTGACCCTTAAACTATCATTAATTAAGATCTTTATATTCATACATCTTAATCCCTAATTTAGGATGTTACATGAGACCATATCAGGAAATACCTTATAAAAAATAAAGAAATAAAGAAACAACCAAATAGTTAATAAATATCCCTGGTCATTCTCCAGTATCAACTGTCAACCATAGGATTTCGTTCATGACTGACTGCAAAATTATAATTTTTGATTGTGATAGCACTCTTAGCAGCATAGAAGGTATTGATGAATTAGCATGTATGGCTGGAGAAAAAGTACAGAGACAGATTGAAGAAATGACAAATGCTGCAATGGAAGGGTTAATACCCTTAGAAAGTATATTTAGCAAAAGATTAGAAATTATCCAGCCTACTCTAGAACAAGTTAATCAGATTGGTAATTTATATATCCAAACAGTAGAGCCTAGTGCATTATCTGTGATTGGAACTCTCAAAAAAGATGGTTGGTTGCCAATAATTTTAAGTGGTGGCTATTCTCAGGCAATTCAACCATTTGCGAAATATCTAGGAATATCATCTGTCAAAGCCGTAAAACTTTTATTTAATCCTGATGGCAGCTATCAAGATTTTGATCGTAGTTATCCTACTAGCTATTCTGGGGGAAAATTGGAAACTGTCAAAACAATTCGCTGTCAATATTCTCCTTCTCTAATGGTTTCTGTAGGTGATGGTTTTAGTGATTTGGAAACTAGTCCTGCAGTTAATCTATTTATTGGTTTTGGACGTTACACTATACGAAGAAAAGTTAAAAATGAAGCAGATTATTTTATTAAAGATTTAGCAGAAATTTTATCTATAGTTGACAACCTCTAGAGATTAATTTAGAAGTTAAATTAATGCGTTATTTAGTAAAAAAATATATACTTATATTTATATATAATAGTACATTAAAATTCATTATAAAAACATAAATATTACTTAGTAATATTTATGTTTTAGGATACCATAACAATTCTAAGCAGGAATTATTCTAAAAATAAGATAAGATTAAACAAAAAATAAATCCTAATAAAACTATAAAAGAATTAGGATGGTAAATACACCATATGGGAAATATCATAAGTGTGTTTCATCTGGTTCATATATTTGAGATATTTAGATTATTAATAAATCAATTTTATGAGTAGAATAGTTACGAATGAAGTAAGTTAATTGGCAAAATAATAAAAATCAAACTATAAGTATTAGTATAAATATTATAAAGGAGAGTCAAAAATATATTTTGATGTTAATAACATACCTATATTTTTAGCTTATACGGAAAATAGTAAGTGGCAAAATTTTTACATAGGATAATACTAAAATAATAAGAAGAGATGTCAAACCACAATTGTTCGCTGGGGGTGTAAATAATTGCAGTCATCTATCCTAGGAAAAATAAAATAAATGTTATTAAAACTCGACATAATAGAAAATTTTCTAGGGTTAATAATAACCATAACTAAAGAAATATATTTTATATTAACGACTAATATTAATAGGCTTAAAATTGCAAATTAAACGTACTTAAACTAATATTAATAAGGTCTTAATATTCTGATCGGCTAATTAGGAAAAATTATTATTACTAGTTTTTTAGTATAGGTTTTTAAATATTTTATATGGCTAATAATTTTTCCTAACGTAATAACCTGCCTGCTGCTTCTACTATGGATTTGGAATATTTTCAGTTTAAATCTATATTGATATAATCACTTATGGTGATTTTAACTGATTTTAATATCTATTATATATGCAAAGTAAAAGAAAGATTTTAGGCAAATTCATATTATTACTTCAATAATATAATTAGAACTATTGGCTTCAGTAACCAATAGATTAAGTCTAAATGTGTTAGTCATACAAATCAAGATTGTTAATGCTACACTCCACCCTAAAAATTTCAATACATTGATATATATTGAAATTATGTATAAACGATTTAACTATAACTTAAATTTTTATATCCACTCATAAATTCATACAGTTAAAAGGTAAGCTGATGTCATTATTTACTTATTCAGAGATAAAAACTAATAAAATATCTAATAGAAGAAGGTAAAATTCTATTTTCTGGCCATAAGAATATGATAAGATTGTTGAATCTTACCTCATATTATTTCATCTATTATTTATTATTAACTTCCCTAATGATACATTTATAAAAGCTAAGTACAAAATTTAAAAACATCATATTTTTATATACTCATTGCTACAATTTTATGTATTATTTGGTAATAAGAAAAGCTTGTATTTACGATTTATAACTGTAGTATCATAAACAGTTTTAACAGAATCTCAAATAAATTATAGTTGGAAGATTATATTGAAAT
>NZ_CAIY01000073.1 GCF_000350105.1 Richelia intracellularis HH01 | reverse complement strand
CATTCCCTGACAATTATTTATAAATTGTTATTTGCAATAACATCTAAATATTGCTATATATTTGTGTTTTATCAAGGAATATTTTTAATTATGATTAATAATCTACATAGTTAGTAATGATTACTTTAAATTTTCCTACTTTTTAACGTCTTATCAAATTTGATGTGCCTCTTATATGTTAGTATTTTCACATATAAGCTTATCTAAAAACTACTTATTATCTATTCTCCAGGTATATTATTAATAATAATTTATATAGTAAAAACCTCATAATACAATTGACTAATTATTAAGAGAGCAAACTTATTAATAATGTGAAATTATAGCTGGTATATTTTCAATTCCATTTATCATATTGATTTCTTGCCTCTTACTGAAAGACTTGATTTAATTTACCACTGCGATAACCTTCCAAATCTAAGGTTACATATATAAACCCTAAATCTTGTAATACATTTACTAACCTAGGTAAATCAGTATTTAAAATGAAATCCTGAATTGTCTCTGGTGGTAATTCAATACGTGCTGTATCTCCTTCAGAGCGTACCCGTAAATTTTTATACCCCAATTTATGCAAATAAACTTCTGCTCTTCCAACCCTATGTAACTTGCTTGCTGTGATTTCTTCTCCATAAGGAAATCGAGAACTTAGACAAGGTTGTGCAGGTTTATTCCACCAAGGTAAACCCAATTGTTGAGATAGCTGACGTACCTCGGCTTTAGTAATATTGACCTCTACTAATGGGGATCTTACACCTCTTTCTTTTGCTGCTTGTATTCCTGGACGATATTCATTTAAGTCATCTGCATTGACTCCATCAATGATATAGGGGTAACCCAAATTTTTACCCAACAATTTTAGAGTATCATGGAGTTCGCTTTTGCAAAAATAACAACGGTTAACAGGGTTAGATGTATAGTTAGGATTCTTCATTTCCTGAGTTTCTAATATTTGATGGCAAATCCCAATAGTTGCAGCTTGAAGTTTTGCGTTTTCCAGTTCCTCAGGTAAAAAAGACGCAGATACGGCCGTTATGGCTAAAGTATTATCTCCCATTACATCATAGGCTATTTTTGCCACTAAAGTACTATCAACTCCCCCTGAATAAGCAATCAAAGCTTGTTCCATTTCTGCAAACAATGCCTTAAGTCGCTTCAACTTTTCTACTATCATTCCCTAAAAATCCAAAGAAATACAGTAAACAATATTTTATCGCTGGGAGAGTTAAAAGGGCAGAAAGTTTAGTTAGAGTAAAATATTGTTATCACAGTTATTTGTGCAATATATTACAGGTCTTATAATTCTTAAGTATCACTATATATTACTTCTAAGTGCCTATTACTTATATTGTACATGGTTTTATGAATGGCATTTATTTAAACCTTGCAAAAATCAAGTCAATACTTTAACTAATCAAATTTAGCTAGAAAATATGTATAGATGAGGAATTATGACTAACATTAATAAAAAATAAGTTTTGTAAACTTTGTAAAATACATGTTTTCATATAATAAGATAATTTTAGGTAATAAAATATTAAACAAAATACTGTAACAAATACACATACCCTTTTTATTCTTTGTGTTTGCCTGCGGTCATTAGAGAATACTCAAGTAATGCTTGAGTTAGTATTTGTCATTGTATTATGATTTGTTAAGAATATGGAAACTTTAGAGTTTATTATTTACCCAGATGGGTATGTGCAAGAGCGAGCAACAGGTATGGTTGGTAATTACTGTACCGTAGTAACAGCATCAATTGAGGATAAATTGGGTGTAGTTGTCAAGCAAAGACAAACTTCTGAATACTTTGCTGATTGGGCACAAGAAAAATCTGATATTGTTAATGCTCATAATATCTATAGCAACTGGTAATTCTGGTAAAATTTTATCTTCTTTTTAAAGTGATTCAGGAAACGATAATGTCACACTTTAGCCAAATCAAAACTAAAATTCTTAACATAGAATGCTTGCAGGAAGCATTAAGCGATCTGGGTATTGGCTGGAAAGCAGGGGCTAGTCAGGTTAGAGGTTATCAAGGCCAAACCTGTACTTCAGAACTCATAATTGAGCAAAATAATGGCTATGATATAGGCTTCAAATGGAATGGAAAAGAGTATGTACTTGTTACAGATTTACAATATTGGCAGCAGAACTTGACAGTTGAATGCTTTTTGCGTAAAGTTACTCAGCTTTATGCTTGTAGAAGTATATTAAAAGAAACATCAAAAGCTGGATTCCAGGTAGTAGAACAAAAGAATAATGCAGATGGTTCAATTCGACTGGTTGTTGAAAGGTGGAGTTCATGATGGATGATTTTTTGGTGTGGCAAGAGTTGAAGGTTAAGCCCTCTGGTCTTGAGCCAGAGCTGGGTGGGTATTTACGGAGGGCTCCGGAACGTTCTGGTTTTGAACCGGAATTGGGGGGGATATTACGTCAAATGAGTATTTACGTTGATGAAGTTGCCTGTATTGGTTGCAGACATTGTGCTCATATTGCCCCCAATACTTTCTACATGGAGCCTCATCACGGACGTTCTAGGGTTATGCGTCAATATGGTGATATCGAAGATATAATTCAAGAAGCTATTGAGACCTGTCCTGTTGATTGTATTTATTGGGTAGATTATACAAGACTAAATAATTTAGAAGAAGAAAGGAATCATCAGAAAATTAACTTGGCTGGTTGCCCCGCATAAAAATTAGAAGCCTAATAACTGCCTTGAGATTTGAATTCGTTAGCTTGAATACTACTCCTGGGAGGTTGATTGTGATAAATCAACAAGCATTTATAGCAATCCACTCGATATTGGTATTAGGTTCACAATTTTTCCGCAGCTCCTATCGTTATAGCAAATTGAGATTTATAAGGTTATTAAGATAAAATACTAACTACTTAATAATTAAAACCAGCTAAGCCATAATTTTCACATTAGACTTTAAAAAACAATAACTAACTGGTTATATTTCTGCAAAACAGTTTGAATGATTTTTACTGGTACTAATTCATCCAGCTTTAAATTATATTTCTTAAATACTCAAGAATTTTATCTTTACTCTCAAGTAAGATTTGAAATATTATTCTAATTTAAAGTCAAATAATTTGGGGACTAAAATTATCATTGTTATCTACTTTATTTACTAAGTAAACCGGAATTTGGTAGAGTAAATTCAAGAAAATGAAACTCTTGACTATAATCATTACTATCTAATCTTAGGAGATATTACCTAAAATAACTGACTGTATTTTCACAGTATCAGTTTTGCATTTTATGATTAATATTGCCTTATTCCCATTAACATAAAAATAAATACTATTTTCCTAATTTTACACTTAGTTTTATAATCAAATACAAAATATGATTATTTAATATAAATAATCTGTGACTAAATAAATAGTACTAGTAAGTATAGCAACACTAACAGCTCCTATTATTAACTTGATTACGGTTTTGAGAACTTAAATATTAGGTGGTTATATTGCTAAGTGAATACGTCAACCGGTATTATTGGGTTACTTAATCAGGGTTTTAATTATACAGATATTTTGTTCTAAATTCCCTACGGGTATTTAATAAATTAAGCTCTTGGCAGAGAAAAGAATTAAAGGAGTCTAAACAAGTTACCACTCAAGGAAGTTTATTAATAATAAATTGCGGCTTTTTATCTATCCTCATAGGATATTTAAAAACTCTAACCTGCAGAATATTTTCGGGAGCAGTACTCTCCTGATCATCCACTATAGTAGTAATAAAATACTACCCAAACAAGGATAAACTAGTATGATCCATGGTCAGATAATCCTGGGAATTCTTGTTTCCCAAGTTTGGGTATTGGGTTTCATATTAGTAATCTTACTTATACTCGATAATTTGTGAGTAACTGCAGATCCTACTTTGTTAAAAGTCTTTATATTTGCCATTGTTTCTGTTAACATAAGCAGTTGGTTAGTGACACCTGAAAAATTACATGTGACAGAAACAGAAAGTAGTGAATTATTTCTGATGGTAGTAATTGCACATTATTTAGGAGTGACTATAGTCACATCAGAATTGTTCACGTCTATTGAGATGGGAAATTTATCATGGGGTTGATGATTTCAGGAATTGACTATATTGACTAGTGTCCTTTATAAGAATCTTTTGCACTTTCATTAGGATAATTATGGATTCCAACATACTGATCAAGGATTTACGTATAATCCTTGAATTGTTTATAATTATAATTAGCGGAAAAGCTCTAATTATCTTTTCAGTAGTAATGAGTTTCAGTTTTTCTTGTGAAATAGCAATTATTGCTAGCTTGGGGTTAGATCAAATTGTTAATTTTCTTTTGTTTTAGACTTGTTTAAATAACAGCAGAGATTTATTAGCCAGGATAAATACTTACTATTGTTAGTAACTACCACTATTACTTTATTAATAACTTCTTTATCGATGAGAGCATCCTTACCTTTTGTAGAATAGTTAACAAGACTACTATTTCGGCCGTATATCTGCGTTATTTTTAAGAGCCTAAAGCGATTCTAATTCCAAAATATCTTCACAATTATGTGGTACTTGCTGGTTATTGAAAATAGCAAAGATGCTATCAAAAGATTACGGACTAAAAAATACCTTGTATTTTTAGTTATGCTGATTCTGAATTAGTGTTGGAAAAAGCACGTCTATAATTCACAGAATCACTAGCAATAACTTTAGCTGATCTTGTAAGTGCTTGCCCATTACTTAATGCAAATTAGCAAAGTCATCACAAAAATTAAGATGAGAAGAGATAACTTCAGGTGCCAATTATCATAATAGGAGAATATCTAAGAATATTAGTTAAATAAAACATTATTAGGCTATATATAGCTGTAATAATACTTATTATTACTTTATTAAATTTAAAAAATACTCGATTATAGTTAACAAGATATGAAACTATTCTCATCAATTTACATATCGGAAGTATTTTTGAATTCAGAGATTTAAAGGTATTATATTTTGATAGTATTTAACTGCTGAAATTTTATATAAATGCTTAGTATTCAAAAAATACCACTAATCAGTAATTCATGAATCAACGATGGTTTGATTTAATAGTTTAATATATTTTATATCTTAAACTATTCGAAAATAATATAGCCCATTTTCTGATAAACCTAAAAAGTACAAATGCGACATCCATTTCAGAGTATTTCATCTGATAATTATTTAAATACTTTTTTGCCATTACTGTTGTTAATAATTACTTTGATATTAGTAATGGCTGCAATTCCTTACAACCCGATATGATTAGTTTTGGTTTAAATAGCCTAAAGGTGATTCAATGTTGGGATGAAGCTGCAAAACTTAGGGCTGCCTTTATAATGGGTCTGGACTTTTTATATCTAATTGTTTATTCAACTACATTAAGTCTAGCTTGCATAGGTGCAATACAGGCATTTGAAATACTACAGTCATCCTGGAGATATACGAGAGTCTATATTGCTTTGAGCCAGTATCTGGCAGGATTATTTGACATTTTGAAAATACCAATAGTTTACTACCTATAATAGCTAAATGGTGCGTTATTTTAAAAGTAGTAATTATTACTATAGGTTCAACATATATAACAACAGCTGGTATTTTGGGAGTTAAATATTTTGGGATGTAAAGAGATTTAAACCTAACAACTAGTCCCTCCTAGGTAAAGCTATAAACATCACTAACTATAGTAAAAGGAGTATTTGCTATCTTAGGTTTTAAGAATAGGAGTAACTGGATGTTTACATAGTTTACTCTAAAACAGAAGGTGTTTACTAGGATAAATAGGGAAAATAATCCTATAGTTTTTAATTGATCAATTAAAACTATAGGATTATTAATGGGCAATAATAAATAATTATTCTCGACAACATGAATTCATGTTAATGGAATACTTGCTAACATTATTTTTTTGTGTACTCTTTATATTTAAACGTGTTATGGATTTAGATCACAGACAAATGCATTGAAAGACTTTCCACTTAAATACCGACTAAGCAAGCATAAATAAATGAGTATATGGAGCAGAGGCTAGTTTTATTGATACTCTCAAGAATTTATTAAACCTAACCAGCCCAATATCTATAGGGATTCAATAACCAGCTCTGTTAAAGTCTTAAAAGAACAGTAATTGATTTCCGTCAGCATGGTACCAATTAAACTGAAAAGCAATTATAGCATTTACAATTCATATAAAAACTTACCAATTCTTTCTACAGCCGTTTCTAAAACAGATGGTTCATGTACTAAAGCAAAACGGACATAACCTTCTCCTAATTTACCAAAGCCGGCACCTGGAGAGATTATAACCCCTGTCTTTTCTAAGAGCTGGGTGCAAAACTCTGTAGATTTGTCACTCCAAGCTTCTGGTAATTTTGCCCAAATATACATAGTGGCCTTAGGTATGGAAACATGCCAACCAATTTTATATAGTGCTTGGACAAAAACATCTCTACGCTGACGAAATTTCATCACTCTTGCCTTTATCCCTGCTTGGGAAGTTGTTAAGGCAGCTATTGCCCCATTCAAAATTCCCCAGTACTGATTAAAGTCAACCACTGATTTAACTTGGCGTAAAGCACGGATTAGTTCTGCATTACCAACAGCATACCCAATACGGAAACCACCCATATTATAAGATTTAGAAAGTGTAAAAAACTCAATGGAAACACTCTTTTGTGGATCTGCTTGTAAAATTGAAGGTACTTGATTATCCTCAAAAACTAAATCTACATATGGAAAGTCATGTACCAATACCAAACCATGTTGCTGACAAAAAGCAACAGCCAGTTTAAAAAAAGATAATGGGGCAATTGCACTAGTAGGATTATGGGGATAATTCAATACCATCATCTGCGATGCTGATAATACTTCCTGTGGAATATCAGTTAACACTGGTAGAAAGTCATTTTCCTCTTTCAAAGGCATAGTATAGACTTGGCCTTCAGCCAAATGAACCCCTCCAATATGAGAAGGATAACCAGGGTCTAACAATAAAGCAAAATCTCCAGGATTTAATATTGCAAGGGGTAAATGAGCAGTTCCCTCCTGTGAACCAATCAGAGGTAAAACCTCACTTTCTGGGTCAATACAGATACTAAATTTTTGTTCATACCACTGAGCTACTGCTTGCCGAAAATCCCGGGTTCCATGAAAAAGCAAATAACCATGGGTGCTATGATCATATAAAGAGTTAGCAATTGCTTCAATAATATGATCATCGACAGGTAAATCAGAGGAACCCAAGGACAAATCAATTAACTGATTACCAGCAGTCAAAGCCTTTGCCTTTGCTAAATCAATGTCAGCGAAGATGTTTGACTGGAGGTGTTGTAAACGTTTAGCAAACCTTATTTGTCTCATTGCACATAAGCCATCAGGAGCCACCTATAAACCATAACTAATAAACTAATAACTAATTATTATTAAGACAAGTATCAATAAAGTTGATTAACTTATCTTTGCCAATAGCCCCTTCTGTAGAGGCGACAAGGGTACCATCCTGAACAATTCTGAAAGCCGGAACTCCTTCGACATCGCATTGTTTGACTGACCCTGGATTAGGATCAACTTCCATTTTCACAACTTTTAATCTGTCACTATAACTATCAGCGACTATACGAACTAATGGTGACATTAATTGGCAAGGCCCGCACCATGAAGCCCAAAAATAAATTAATACTGGCTGTTTAGACTTTAAAACTTCCATTTCAAACTCAGCATCCCTAATGTTTATCATACCCTTACTCATTCCAGTCTCCATCAAGAAATTTCAATAATAAAAATTAGCATTTTTATAATGTATCCTAATCCCATTCAACTCTTCTAGCATTTTGTTTTTTGAATTACTTTTATTGCATTGAATGGTTGATAGCAATCATACATATTTTTATCCTTAATTGAAATTCTTTTCCATGGAGAGTCACTCAATTTCAGGTATTATCAATGTAATTTCCAGTATGCGTTATGATTATACGGAGCAGATTCCTAGGCTTTGGATTTTAGAACAGCGAAAATTGATGGTATGTTGATAAACAACCAAGAATTGAGAAAATTTATAAATTCTAATCAACAGGAGATCTTTATAATCATCAACCTCCCTTACATTAGATAAATTATTAATCTCTTCACTTTTTTTACATTTCAGTATGGAATGCGTAAAAAACTTTACCTGTGAATATATATTCTATACAAAATAAAATTAATAATAAAACACATACCAAACATCAATTGAATATACAACTGAAGAGTAGTACAGCGATCATAGAAATGAGCGGGAGAATAATTAAAGCTCTATTTTCAGCAAAGTTCCTTACTACCCATAAATAATAAGTTTATCTTGGTTATAGCCCAATATTCTTTTGGGACAGTACATAAGCCCTGGTCATATAATTTCTACAGTAAGTCATTACTTAGCAAATTAAATGTTAACCAAAATTTTGATTTACCAGAAATTTTCTTGGAATCATTCTATGGGAAAGTGAATTATGAAGGATTTTAGAACATACTTTGATTAGATTATAGATTTGAAATTTATTGGGATACAAAAAAATTGAATTAGACAGATCAAGTGTATTTGGTAAAACTACTTTTACCAAAATGAAGAATTATTATGTGGTAAAAGTACTTCTCCAGAATGGTTTTGATTGCTTTAGAAGGTTACTAAAACTATAAACCTCATTGCAATATCAGACTTTTAATTGATGAAATCACAAAAATTAGCTTTGCAAAAAATATAGGGCTCCTGAATTATTTCATGATGATTATTATTGAATTGGGTTAACTTCTTGTATCAGACTTCAAATTTCATACATATATTCGATAATGGAACATGATTCTCATGAGAATCCTAATATTTAGAGCATACTTGGTGTTTATATTGTGATATAAGTACTACATCGTAATTTATAGCTAACTAGAATGAAAATTCCCTAACATTGATTGCATTTTTACTACTGTACCAATAACAACAATAGCAGGCGCTTCAAATCCTCTTTTTTCTAGCTTTTCTACAATGTTCCCCAATTCTCCAATTAATTCTTCTTGGTGCTTTTGCGTTCCCCAACGAATGACGGCGATAGGAGTATCTACACTCAAACCTGCTGTCTTTAATTCCTTCACAATATAGGGTAAATTGTGAATTCCCATATAGACTACAATGGTTTCTGAACCACGAGCAATTGCCTTCCAGTTTACATAGGGGCGATACTTGCCAGAAGATTCATGTCCAGTAACAAAAGTTACCGAGGAACTATAATTCCTGTGGGTTAAGGGTATACCTGCATATGCAGGTAAAGCAATTCCCGAAGTAATTCCTGGAACCACCTCCACTGCTATTCCAGCTGCAAATAATGTTTCCATCTCTTCCCCCCCACGACCAAAAATAAAAGGATCTCCCCCTTTCAGACGTACAACAATGGCATGAATTTGAGCCTTATCAATCAATAATTTAGTTGTTTCTGATTGTATGAGTGAATGTCTTCCGCGACGCTTACCCACATTTATTTTTTCTGCTTGGGGATTAATCATTTTCAAAATTGCTGGGCTTACTAAGGCATCATAAATTACCACATCTGCACATTCTAGTAATCCTTTTCCTTTGAGAGTCATTAGACCTGGATCTCCAGGTCCGGAACCTACTAAATAAACTTTACCCAAAAATGTATTCCTCTCGTTTCCTGTAGGTTCCATCAGCAATTATATTTCCAATTAAATCAGCTAAATCCAAGCTAGCCACTAAAGGTTGAGCTAAATGTAAGTTAACACTAGAAAACCGTAATTTTGCATTTTCTATGGACTTAGCAATTGCATCTGTTATGCCACCTGGAAATAGGAAATATGGTAGAATAGAAATGTTTCTATACCCAGAATCAACTACTTCTTGGAGTCTATCCTCCCAACTGGGGGCCATACACCAGTAAGCACCAACTGCTCCCAAGTCTTTAGCAATAATTTCAACCCTCCGCAATGCATCCATACGGCGACTACCATGTGCCAGTAAAATCCATTTATCAAATTGAGTATAGCAAGCCATATATTGGGCTACAAACCAATTGATGTTTGGCATAATACCTAAATATGGCTCTAATTCAAGCTTAATTCCCTTACCTAAAGCAAGTTGAGCTTGGGTTACCTCTCTGGGAATGTCCTCCATCACATGCACCCCAGGTAAAAGAAAAAGGGGTAATATTTTAATGTGATTATATCCCTTGTCATTGACCTGACTAGCAAACAGCATAATTTGCCTCTCCAGAGATTGAGAGGATAATTCCAATACAGCTGTACCAATACAAATATCAAACATAGTTTTAGAAGCGACACATATGCTTTCTCTTACGGGGTAAATATCTGAGTGATAAAATTTACTTTTAACCCTCGTTTCAATTGACAATGCTAAGTGTTGCATCTCAATTTCTGAACGTGGATCCCGGCTACCATGGGATACTAGCAAATAAGCAATTGACATTGTTGATAATGAAAGTGTGTTTTGAATCTTTGTTGAATTAGATAAAAAAGTCCCAATAACCCAATTTTTTTGATAAAGTCTGTGTGACAACTAGTATCTACCTATAAAAAGTTATTATAGATAATCTAAGAGGCGAACTATTAGACAGATGGTAAATCTGGCATTTTGGCAGCTATAAACTTGCTATAGTGAGTATTCTATTAAGTGACAACACTGCTTTCCAATGTAATATCCTACAAAATCCAAAAACCTCCTCTCCCCAGATATTCACTGGGGATTTTTTGTATGGTCCAAGTTGATTCAGGTTATACATATTGTATAAATTGTTTAGTGCTCTCCGAGTAACCGAAAATGCTCTATTTTATTTTTCTCAAATAAAATACAAAACCAAAAGGTATTTGCCCTATTTATATCATCCTTAAGAAAGTTTGTTTGCCTTTTACAAGGTTATACTCATTAAATAGAGTATCTATCTAAAGACTTATTTTTTATTAAATTAAGTTTAATTTAATAAAAAATAATAACTCTATTAATTTCGCAAAAAACCTTATTTAGAAAGGAATGACTCGAAATAAATGAGTATTTATTCTTAAATCTAAGCCAGATATGTATCATGATTTAGGGATAAATTACATTTACAAAACGAATTATTACTTAATACAATGTAACTAAAGATGAGAATTAACAACTATTTTCAGTAATGAGCTCTCTCGATTTTCCCTGGCTGACAGCCATAATCACTTTTCCCTTAGTAGCGGCTGTAGCTGTTCCTTTCATACCAGATAAGGATGGCAAAACCATCCGTTGGTATAGTCTAGGGGCAGGATTATTAGACTTTGCATTTATGATTTATGCCTTCTGGCATAGTTATGATTTTCAAAATTCAAACTTCCAGTTAATTGAAAAATATCCCTGGGTTCCCCAAATTGGTTTGGATTGGGCTGTAGCAGTTGATGGTTTGTCTATGCCCTTAGTAATCCTAACAGGTCTAATCAATACCCTGGCAATCTTTGCAGCTTGGAGAGTTACCAAAAAGCCACGTTTATTTTATGGGTTAATATTATTAATGTATAGTGCCCAATTAGGAGTATTCATGGCCCAGGATTTACTATTTTTCTTCCTGATGTGGGAAGTTGAACTGGTTCCTGTGTACTTACTAATTTCCATATGGGGTGGGCCTAAACGTCGTTATGCTGCGACTAAATTCATTCTGTACACTGCTGCAGCTTCTATATTTATTTTGGTAGCAGGTTTTGCTATGGCATTCTCTGGAGAGACTATCACATTTGATATGATGGCTCTAGGAATGAAGCAATACCCCCAATCCTTAGAGATATTAGCCTATACATGTTTTCTAGTTGCTTTTGGTGTTAAGCTTCCTATTTTCCCTTTACATACTTGGTTACCTGATGCTCATGGTGAAGCATCCACGACAGGATCCATGATTTTAGCTGGTGTGTTGTTAAAAATGGGTGGTTATGCTTTAATTCGCTTTAACATGGAAATGTTACCTGATGCTCATGTGTATTTTGCTCCCGTACTAGCAGTCTTAGGTATAGTTAATATTATCTATGGGGCATTTTGCGCCTTTGGTCAAACTAATCTCAAACGACGTTTAGCCTATTCATCCATTGCTCATATGGGTTTTGTTCTAGTGGGTATTGCTTCTTATACAGAATTAGGTATTAGTGGTGCTATGTTGCAAATGGTATCCCATGGCTTAATTGCAGCTACTTTATTCTTCTTATCAGGTGCTACCTATGAGCGTACCCACACTTTAATGATGGATAAAATGGGTGGAATAGCAAAAGTTATGCCTAAAGTATTTGCCTTATTTACCGCAGGTTCAATGGCTTCTCTTGCATTGCCTGGTATGAGTGGTTTTGTGGGTGAGTTAATGGTTTTCCTAGGTATTGCTAGCACTAATGTTTATAGTTCCAGCTTTAAGGTTGTGGTCATACTTTTAAGTGCAGTAGGTATAATTATAACTCCTATTTATTTACTGTCGATTTTGCGACAAGTGTTTTATGGTCAAAAAAATGAAAGTTTCCATTTAGATATAATTGGTCCCGATTTGAGACCCCGCGAATTGTTTATTGCTGCCTGCTTGTTTTTACCCATAGTAGGCATTGGTTTATATCCCAAAATGGCAACTCAAATGTATGATGTGAAGACAGTAGAAGTAGCTAAGCATACTCGTGGAGCATTACCGATAATAGCCCATAATAAACCCTATGATTTATTATATTCCAGCAAACTTCGTACTCCTAAGCTAGAAGATTCCCAGGTAGCAAGTTTAATTAATGCTGTTAAGTAAGTAAATCCTTCTCCTGCGTTGAATAGCATCAAAACCATTATAACTATCTGAACATAATCACTAGAGGGCGGACGTGCAATGCTCCACGGGAGTTGATAAACGATCGCCCTATATTGTTTTTGAATCAAGTTAATAACTATAAATGAATCAATTAGAAATAACCCAATTAGAGTACGAAAAGTTCCCGGATAAATTTGTCAGCTTGTTTATTGCAACTGTTAGTAAAGAGGGTTTACCACACGCCAGTTATATACCTTTCGTTATGGATAAGGCAAAAAACACATATATTTTTGTCAGTGGCCTTTCTGCACACACACATGATCTATATCATCTGCCCAAAGCAAGTATTTTATTTGCTGAAGAGGATTCACAAACAGCGCATATTTTTGCACGACGTCGCTTAGTTTTTGAGTGTAATACAGTATTAATACTGAGAGATACTCAAGAATGGTTTCAAATTACTGGAGATTTTGAACAGAGATTTGGCGAAATAATCAGGAAAATAATTAGTCTACCGGATTTCCGTATTTTTAAACTTATCCCATATACAGGAAAATTTATTACTGGTTTTGGTGCTGCCTATCGAATTTGTGGTGATAACTTGAGGCAGTTAATTCATGTTGATCCTACAAAAGATAATTAGATGCTACTTTCCTAAAGTAGGATAACTTATTCCATTAAATACTATTAAATTAATGCAAATTTCAAATATTCTTGCACAATATTGCATCATGGTTTATGCTCAATCACTACAGTTCTCATTACAGCAAGTACTTAGGTTAAAATCAACATGATGGCCAGATTATGGAGTAGAATAAACTAGAAAAAATGATTACGTAAAAGTGCTATTTATAATCATCTTAAATATTACTAATAGCACTTAATTCGTATTTTATTATTGGTGTGGGAAGGCCTATTTACCCCTCACTCAAATTTGATAATTTCACCAGGATTAGCACGACTATATTTTACACCTGCAATTAAATGAGATTGATTATCCCTAAGCAAAATTAAACCTGATTTATTAAATAATTGAATGCCACTTGAATGGGAACTCTGAATATAAAATTGTTTTGCTCCTTTTGCTGCAATAATACCTGTTAAAGCCTGATAACGTCCAAGCTTATCAAATAAGTACCAACCATCTAAATTCACTGTGTTGTTAGTATTATTTCCTAGTTTTACCCATTCCTTGCCATCATCTAGACCTTTCGGATTGGGTAAGGCTGATGTAATTACTATAGCTCCATTATTTATTAAACTCTTATCAATTGGTTTAACTACCGGAGGAGAAGTAAAAGTTTGACTTGTAGATTTTTGTCTCTGGTTGTTATATCCATCTAAACCTAAGAATATTGGGAAAAAAGAACGAATAAAATCTCCCCTGGAACCATTAGGATTAATATTGCGGTAAAGAACTATATTGTAGTTAGCCCCATTAATATTTATTCTCTTCTTATCTCTTATTCTACCATGTATGCTTTCATAAAAAGCAAGTGTAGCCATAGCTATTTCACATTCTGGACTGGAACCTACAAAAAAACCGCCTTTTGATTTAAATAATTGAGCTATCACCTCACCACGTATGTTTATTATATTTTGCAACTGCTGTAAAGTGACTACATTAGGATTATTTGGTCCATCATCCCCTTTGAGATCATACTTGTAGCCTAGGTAATTCACCCGTTGATTTTTTTCATCTAAATAAAACTTTACCCAGGAGTGGTAGCCGGAAATCTTACCCAAATTTTCGTTTTTACTGCCCACACGAATATTATATTTTCCTTCACCAACAAATACGTGTTCAAATCCAGAACAGTAGTCGACGGATTTACCCTTGTAATAGTTTGTATATAATTCAAACCACAAGCTATAAAGCTTCTGATAAAATTGCTTATCAGATAAATTTTCGCCAAACACATCATTAATATATTTCAAAGTAATTTGTATTGGCTTAGTTTGCAAAATCAAAGATAAAAACTTATGCTGCTCTGCAGCTTCTTCCTGATTAGTAAACTCTGGATCTAATGAACGAACTGTATAGTTATCTAATAAATTAATAAAACTTACATAAGTAGCATTAGTATTAAATAATTTAATTTCATTCACACGATGAAATAAGGGACGAGTTGCTAGATCAATTTCTCGCCTCCCATCAGCTTTTACTTGCTCATCCAGAAGAATATCTGCATTTTTATCCTCCCATGTCCCTTTATCACTACAGGGACTAACTGAGAAGCCATTTTCATCATTATCCCAAATTAGTTGGTAAATATCTCTATCGTCAGCAAATTCTTCACTCATTTATTATGATTTTTACTATGAAATTTATCAAAGATAATGTTAGCTATCCAATAGACTAACTACCCATAGCAGCAAAAATAGCCCTGATAATTTTAATATACAATTTAGTCAGTCTCCCAAGCTAGTTTTGAAGAGACTATTGATAATTCTAATATGGGGATTGAGGATCTATACTCTAATGGCGATCCAAAAATCAAGTGCATTATCAGTAGAAATGACTAGTGTATTTGTTTGCCTAATACTAGCAAATTTTGATTTGCTTTCAGTATACAAGTCTTCAACAATAATACCCCCTTCTTTCCCGGGAATTAGCTCATAATAAGTACCAGCGATAACAGCCATTTGCTTAGGCAGCAGCAAGCGAAAATTCTATATTCATTAGGCTACAAGCTATAAATATTCTGGATTTTACGTAGTCGCAGTATAATGCGCTTCAACAGGCTACATATTATAATTTTTGATCCTAATTATTGGGTAGCTACAATGAAAATAACCGTACATGGAAACACGAACAACGTAATTCCCAAGCGAATAAATAATAAATTATTGCTATAAATCCTGCATTTATTTATTATTTTTGTATAAACCCACTGAACTTTTAAAAATTCAGATACTAACTATAATAATAAGATTTCTAAAATATTAATGTCGGTTTTTAAGAATATGTAGAGATATAAATATCCACGTATAAATTATACCAATTATTATTCACTTGTTTCTATTCGTACTACTTGCCCTAATTTTGCTTCAGTGCCTAATAGTAAACGCTGAATATTGCTTTTATGTCGCCAGATAACATATAAGCCTCCAATCACACTAAAAACTATATAGGCTAAAGGTTGATGAATACTTACCATTGCTAAAGGAACCGTAATCGCACTGCAAATCGAACTTAAAGATACAATACGAAAAATAGCTAAAATCAGAATAAATACCCCTATTGTTGCCAATGCTACTTGCCAATTTATAGCTAGTAAGATACCTAGGCTGGTAGCAACTGATTTACCACCAGTAAAGCCTAAAAATAGGGATTTGCTGTGTCCCAAAATTGCTGCAACTCCAGAAGTATTTACTAACCATTGCTGCCATAATTGAATGTCTACATTTATTGGGAGTAAATTATTATTTAGAGCAAAGTGAAACCAAGCATAAGTACAATAGATTGCTAAAAGTCCTTTCAAACAATCAATACCTAAAACAAAAGCTCCAGAACCTTTACCTAAGGTTCTCAAGACATTAGTTGCCCCCGTGGAACCAGAACCAATTTCCCTAATATCAATACCTTTTATTGCTTTAACTGCAATATATCCTGTGGGAATAGAACCTAAAAGGTAAGCAATAAATATAATTAGTCCAGACAAACTTAACCAAATAATCATACGGTAATTAATTATGAATATAAATGAATAACAAAACAAAGCTAGGGGAAATTCCCATAAAATCTAAAAGTTATCAGCCATAAACTGACAGGTCTTATCAATTAATCATGAAAATTTCTCATTACTTTTATATCTGCGGAAAAAGCCAGCCATAGAGAAAACTGCAACAAGGATAAACTAACTTGTCCTTCAGAATCATCTATAATAATTAGAGGTATTTGTCTAGCTTTTTGCAGTTTTTCAGCTTTTTGTACCACTGCTTCCGAGCGTTCAAATAATGCCAACCCACGATCAGGCCCGAAGTCTTGACGATCAATCCCTAAGCAATCTTGTAATCCCCTACGCCAATCCCCCAACCTTTCAGGACTGTTAGTCAATACTAAAGGACGGAGACGATTGCCATAAAGCTGGTATAGTACGGATATAATTGCCGAAGCTATTAGTATATTTTGTAACTGGTTGCCTGTGGTTTTCAATGTACCTCTACCCCCGTTCTGGAAAAACCAGTAAGAGGCGAGTTCTGCATGAACAGTTCCAAAAGTTCGTCTGAGCTGCCAAGGTGGACCATAATAATCGGGCTGATTACGATATTGGCCAATCAAGTGGTGAATTGTCTTAGCTGTTTCTTCAAATTGGGCTGGTGTAAATTGAAGAATTTCTGACTGGGATTCCCTAGATTTCCTTGCCTTCACTGTATGTTTGACTATCTCTGCTGGTATCTGGGGTAGTAATTGTAGTTGCTCTGCTGCTGCTGCTAAATCTTGTAGGCTGCCAGTAAGATAATCCTTAAAGCCTTGGACACGAATTGCTAAATCTTGGGAAACACCTGCAAAAGAGGTTTTCATTTCATTTCGAACTCTTTCTTGTCGTTTTTCTAATTGCTCAACGGCAATTTCTAGTGATTGTTTGCGCTGTTCAAATTGGGAAAGTGCTTCTTGCATCACTTTCCCCATAGCAATGTGAGATTGGTCGAGTTCGTTTTTTAGGTTTTTACTACTGGCTTGTAAAGTGGCAATTTCACTAGTTAATTCTTGTTTTTGTTGTTTTAGTTGGATAATAGCTTTTTCTAACTCATCTATTGTGTTTTGATGTAGTTGTTGGAAATTTGTTTCGTAACAATCAAGTATGGGAGTTTCTGATAATTTTTCCACTCTGCTAACTGGTAGATTATCTTCCTTCTCTATGGACTCTGGTATGGCCTCTTGTGATATTGGTTGTGCTGAAGAGTCATCATTTGGTTGTGGAGCTTGATATTCCTCAGTGTTCATAAACTACTATGTAATGACGGTAAAGTAAATGAAATAGATTATAGACAATGAAAATATTATGTGTTTAGATAGCCCTAATAATCTAACATCCTCAGTAACACTGACCTGAAAATATTTAGGATTTGATAATGTAAAGGTTAATAATAGTAAGAAATATTTTTTACCTCTGAATTAAATCAATAATTAACGTTTACATAAGGGAATATTAGAGAATTTATGTATATTAATTTCTAATATTCCCTTATGTAAAATATTTAAGTTTACCCAGAAATGACATGATTAAAGCTTACCCTAAAAATATAATACAAGTATTAATTTATCAGTGATTATTTGTCCTTATTGAAGTCAAACTATATAGATGTAAGAATTAAATTATATAGTGTGATCGGCAGTGAACTGTTTTTTCTACACCTTGGTAGCATTTGCAAAATTGTGTATTTTACCTGATGGCTTTACCATTATTGCAGATGATGTATATGTATATATCCCTATAACTAGAAATAAAAATGTTATTTGGTTTATAACTCATAATAGTACTCCCAAAAGTTTGAATCAGATAGAAATAGGAAAATCTTAAAAGTAAAACAGTAGTTAAGTCCTAATATAAATTTTGATAGTAACAAGAATATAAAGGGAAATGGACAACTCGCCACACTTGGCATTTTGGAATTAGCGCTATAGACCCCAGTTACAATGTTTAGGTAGGATAGGCTTGTTGGAAGCTAGCAACCCCTCAAATATTTTAGATGTCTCAGCAGCCCTTCTTAAACTTGTCTGGGCATATACTGATTCTGACGTAAGAATATCTTTATGCAATAGTGTATGAATTTTTATTGTTTAGATTATCCAAGTAGTGTTGAAAACAGAATAAACAAAGAATACTATGCGATCTAAAATACATTGGGTAGTATAATATACCTCCAGTTTATTTATCTTATCTTGTGAGATAGCTTATTAACTGTGATCACACTTTATAACTATCTTAAATAATTAACCAAGATATTTAGCTGTCTCTTAATTACCAAAAATGCCAGAGACTTATTTACATTTTAAAGCGTTTACTAACATCATTTTGAGAATGTTAGTAAACGCTTTTCACATCTGATATATATTTAAATATTCTCTATATCCTGGGACAATGCTGTTCTAAACATTCTTTAAGAGTTGTGGGATCAAATAAAATGGGTAAAAAGTGGATACTTTTAATTTCTTTGAAATAGAACAAAATGGGGACCGGATACCAAAAAATCCGCCAATTTTGCCACTCCTGATAAGGAAAACGACGGATAATGATTTTCCCTCTATAAATATCCAAATCCGTAGGGGTGAATTGTAGACGTACCGTGAGTGCCTGAAATAAGAGAAATAAACTAAGTAATGCTAGAACTCCACCAATCCAAAGCTGCAGAAAAAATGATGGTATTGCCCCTAGTGCCAAGTTGATTGGAATTTTATAATTGGGTCTCAGTTCTACTGTAGAGGATAAATTAGAAGTCAACGAAGTAGGCATTATAATTTTAAATTTATATGTTTTAGATGGGTTTTATAGAGACCAACTTCCCGCGTTGAATTATAAAGAGTTTAGATTAGTCTAAGCCTGTATTATTCATAGTAATAGAATTGGAGAGTGGGCTTTGGCTATTAACTTAATTAGACACAAGAGTTCATATCTGACCAAACACAAAAAATTGTTACAGCCTAATTTAATGCACTATCAGTGCCTTGAAACATTAACCATGAAAGGAAAAAATTGCTGATGAATATAAGTAGCAATGAAGTTACAACTGCAGTTGTTGTTGACTGTCCTACACCTTTTGCACCTCCATCAGTTGTCAAACCCCAGCTACAACCAATGACAGAAATTAATAGTCCAAAAAAACTTGACTTGACAATGGCACTAAAAATGTCCCACACATGCAGGAAATTACGGGCAGAGCCTATAAATTGACTACCAGAAAGTTGATATAGGCTAGTGGCAACCATCATTCCTCCTATCATCCCAGTAATTAGAAATAGAAGCGTCAGAATGGGTAGCATTAACAAACAGGCTATTACCCTAGGGATGACTAAGTAATCTATGGGGTCAGTTTTTAATACCAACATGGCATCTATTTGTTCTGTTACCCTCATAGTACCTATTTCTGCAGCGAAAGCGGAACCTATGCGTCCTGCCAAAATAACTGCAGTTAATACTGGTGACAATTCTCTAGTTAATGCTAATGCAAGCACTCCCCCAACTAAGTTACCTGCCCCAAAATTGATAAACTCTCTTACCACTTGAATTGTAAACACAGCACCAACAAAAACGGCTGTTAATAGGGCAATAAACAGCGAATCAGGCCCCACTAATGCCATTTGCTCTAGGGTATTACGACGATGAATTTTCCTTTGAATCAGGTGATTTATTACTTGTCCGCCTACGAAAAAGGCTGCTAGCAATCTTTGACTCCAGATTCTAATACCAGATTTGGATGTAATCTCACTCAATATTATTAGGTTGAATAATTTGTATTAAAGTTGATACTCCCCTATTACAACATAAAACTGTCAATTAGTTGGGGATTGTGAACTGATATAGTGGGTTGATGCATAGGCAAATTGCATTATATCAAAATACAGTGCTCCTAATAGCATAATTAAAGTACTTATCACATAATAATATGCAAAACAGAAAAATTAATTTTCAAGAATTGCCCAACGAAATAGGTATACTTATTGTATTAGCTTAGTTTTCAACTATAGATGGTGTTTCTCACATTCATAATTGACAATTGAATATGCAATCTCTTACACAACCAAATTACCTGACTGCAAACCCTTAATGATTTTCGTTCGCGGATATTAAGTTAACTTAGATTAAAACTAGCCTCATAAAGTTAACATTTCTCATTATGCCTTCAGCGCTAATATTAACCACTCTCTGATGGCAATATCCTTATAGAATAATAGTTTAGCTAACTGCACAACCCTAGAACATATTGGACATAATATTGGTGGTAGTGTGTAGGTTTTTTAATGAAAATTTAAGATTTTTGAAATCTAACTCCATGGGCAG
The DNA here is from genome assembly GCF_000350105.1 of Richelia intracellularis HH01. Lineage (GTDB taxonomy): Bacteria > Cyanobacteriota > Cyanobacteriia > Cyanobacteriales > Nostocaceae > Richelia > Richelia intracellularis. Next base: position 13,952 of record NZ_CAIY01000073.1, on the reverse strand, counting down.
CGATGACGATTATTCTAGAAGATGACAAGTAGGTATTTTGCCCCTTGTCTACTCGAGTCACGAGGTCTAGCAAATCAATGACTATTTTGACTAACTTTTTGCGATCACTGTTATTAACAGTTATTTTTTGCTTTGTTGCTCCCATGTTATTAGTAGGGTTTTTTCTGTTAATGCTTTCTCTTATTAGCTTTATACCACCTCTACAGAACTTGAGCGAAGAAATTTCCCATGAAGTGTTGCATTTTCTTGCTGTTTTTGGAAGTGGGATATCTTTTAGGGGATTGTGTGTAATTAGTTTAACTTGTAGTTTTGTTGGTGGTTTATTTGACACTTATGCCTACTATAGATGCTATATATTGCGTATTAATCCTTAGATCTTGGAATATAAGTTTCATTATTTAATTCAATTTAGATAATGCAATTAATTTAAGTAATTAGGGACTTATGATCAAATAGCAACAATAAGATTCAATAAGGTATAAAGTAAGATCCAGCCATCAGTGAGTTTTAGAGATGCTAGTATCACCCATCTGTAGGAGATGATAGCACCTTACATATAAACTCAATGTCTGAATGTCTGACACCTAAAAAATACGCTGTAAGTTATGAGCCCAATTATGGTTTGGCCTTTTAAATCTAAGTTTCGTAAACAAATAGCCCGAGTTGAAATTAATGGAGCAATTGGAGAAAACACCCGTAAAAGAGTATTGGAAGCTTTTAAGTTAGTTGAAGAAAAGAAATTTCCTGCTCTGCTCTTACGTATTGACAGTCCAGGTGGAACTGTAGGAGACTCACAGGAAATTTATAGTGCACTAAGACAATTGCGGAAAAAAATAAAAATAGTTGTCAGTTTTGGTAATATTTCTGCCTCTGGTGGAGTTTATATTGGCATGGGTTCAGATAATATCATGGCAAACCCTGGAACTATTACAGGCAGTATTGGTGTTATTCTGCGTGGTAACAATATTGGACGGTTATTAGAAAAAATAGGTGTCTCCTTTAAAGTTATTAAATCTGGACCTTACAAAGATATTTTGGCATTTGATCGTGAATTAACAGAACCAGAACAAAGCATTCTGCAGGAATTGATCGACACCAGTTATAAACAATTTATAAAAACTGTAGCAGAGGCCAGAAACTTGGACATCGATAATGTGAAAAGCTTTGCTGATGGTCGCATATTTACTGGACAGCAAGCTTTAGAATTAGGGGTTGTTGATAAGTTAGGTACAGAAGAAGAAGCTCGCTGCTGGGCTGCAGAATTGGCAGGCTTAGATCCAGAAAAAGCCCAAATACATACAATAGAAGAGCGGAAACCATTATTAAGTCGTTTGTTACGAGGAAACCAGCAAATGACAGCAGGCATAAGAACTGGAATGGATTGGCTCGAATTTGAAATTTCTACCAGTGGTTTACCCTTATGGTTATACAGACCTTAAACTTTGACTTTACATTTTTCAGTGCCAAAAAATAATAATTCAAAGAAAAAATCCAGGAGGAAATAGTTGTGGATTGCCGAATACGGGCTATTCGCGGTGCGACAACTGCCTCAGAAAATAAGAGCGAGGCAATAAAAGCAGCTGTGATGGAACTATTAGATGAATTGGAACAACGTAACCAATTACATCCTACTACGGACATTATTAGTGTTACATTTTCAGCAACTAAAGACCTGGATGCAGTTTTTCCAGCTGCAATAGCCCGCTCTCGGCCTTTATGGGTAAATATACCAATGCTGGATGTGCAGGAAATGCATGTTGAGGGCAGTCTCAAAAATTGTATTAGATTTTTGTTACATGCCTATCTTCCTATTTCTGCTTCTGTATGTCACATCTATTTGCGTCATGCTGTCAACTTGCGTCCAGATTGGAATTTACCACATTTTCTTCCTCATCAAAACTAGTGCGTGAAAGCTGAAATCAGAAGTCAATAGATAAAGATTATAATTTACTTAAATATTAAGTATTTCACTTCAGATTTATAGTCTCTATTTTATTTCAGATTACAAGTATTAATCAATATCAGAAGTAATGAATCAGAAGTAATAATTTCTCCACAGAATATTTACACTACTTTTCACTGAAAACTGCCCTAAGTGTATGTAGCAAATCGATATAAAAACACTTGAACTTATTGGTGTTACCCTAGATTATTAAGACTTTTGACTAGGTTTTTGATGATGAAATCTAATTCCAAGGAAAATATCATACAGAAACTCTAAAAAATCCTTTTTACGTAATAAGCCCAAGGATTGATGGGAACCTTTAGCATCTAATAATGGTTTCATTAAGTAATATGTTGACTGGTAACTATACCAAGGTATTGAAGGCCAAAGATGATGGATAAGATGATAATTCTGCCCTAGAATTAAAATATTCAAAATTGGACTGGCATATACTCGTGCGTTCTTCCAGCGATTACGCTCCATAAAAGGACGATGGGGTAAGTAATCGAAGAATAGTCCTAGGGTAATTCCCACGACCAAAGATGGGACAAACCAAAAATTAAGAATATAGCTCAAAAAGCAATAATGAATAGAAACCAGGACAATTGTCAAAACGAACAAACGACTAACAAACCACTCTATAAGTTCACCTTTGTGCCATAATTGCCGCTTAAAGAAAAATATTTCGTGGTAGAGAAATCGTACAGCAATTAACCACAAAGGGCCACCAGTAGAAACATAATGATCCGGGTCATTTTCTGGATCGTTAACATTACCATGGTGCTGCAAATGAACTCTGGTGAAAACAGGAAAGGCAAAAGCTAACATCAAAGCACTACTATGTCCTAAGACAATATTAACCCTATGATTGCGGTGTGCTGATTGATGACAGGCATCATGAATCACTGTACCCGAAATATGTAAGGCTAATACGTTACAGGTAAAACAGACCCAGTGTGGCCATTGCCATACCCAATAGCCACAAACAGACAACATAACAATTACCACTGCCCCAAAAAACATTAGTAGTGTCGGATTGAAACCACCTGGAGGCGCTAATAATTCCTTGGGGGGTATTGTCAGTGGTTTCTTCACCTCCGACATCAGCATTACCATATTACTCCTTTGAAGTTAAATAATGTGAGTATATGATATAAAACGGCCAATGATAAAGTTTTGTTGAGCAAAGATTTATTTGCATTTAAAAAAAATGTTGTCAAACAAGATTGATTCAGATATTGGGTACGTAATAGCAGTATAATTCCAAAAAAAATACTGAACATCATAACTTCTTTAAAAATGGATAATTATGCTTTTGAATTGAAAAACTCAAATAGCTCTTTCTTTACTCATTATTTGAATTATTTGATTTCATTTGTCCAATAATAAGGAGGTTAACTTTTCTGGCGTTGGCCTATCGATTAAGGATCTTACAAATAAAGACCGAGAAGATTTAATGTTTGGTTTAGACCAAAGAATAGACTGGATAGCACTTTCATTTGTTAGTAATCCTCAAGATTTAATAAAAATTAAGGGTTTAATCTCCAGTACTGGTAAATGAGTGCCTGTAATTGCCAAAATAGAGAAACATGAAGTGATCAATCAAATAGACGAAGTCCTTCCTCTATTTGATTGAGGGGTAGAACTACCCGCTGAAGATATTCCTGTTCTGCAAAAGCGTCTAATTATAGCAGCCAACCGTTTAGGTGTACCCATTATCACTGCGACCCATGTTAGACAGTATGGCAAGTAATCCACGTCCTACTAGGCCAGAAGTATCAGATGTGGCAAATGCAATCCTCGATGTTACAGATGCAGTGATGCTTTCTAATGAGACAGCAGTGGATCAATTTACTGTGGAATCCATGGCTACTATGGCAAAAATTGCTGAAAGAATTGAGAAGGAGATTTTAGAAGATGCTTGTAATCACAAGGTTGTAGACGTTAAACATCCCATCCCAAACTCTGTCTGCGGACACCTACTTTTGGCCGTTACTCCCCATGTTAGTGTGGCACGACAATTATAACTAGTATGGGGTGTTAAACCCCTCTTACTCTTAGAGTTACCTTCTACTGGTCAAACCATTTTCCAAAGCGACATTGGTCGCTTTGGAAAATGGTTTAGTTTCAGATGGGGATTTAGTGGTTATGACTGCTGGTACTTTCAACGATAGGGAAATTCTGGTTGCCAAAAATACCAGTGTGGATTTCTTGGAAGCTATCCGCAAAGCAGGTGGAGTAATTACTGAGGAAGAAGGTCTTAATAGTCATGCTGCAGTAATTGGATTGTGCTTAAGTGTATCTATAATTGTTGATGTCAAATAAGCTACTCATGTAATTCGTGCTGGTGCAATTTTTACCATAGACACATAAAGGAGTTTAATTTACTCTGGCACTATGGACACTCCCCATACAGGAAATTCATAAATCAACACAATGATAAGGCACAAAGAGGAAACGAGAAAGGAAGATATTCTTTTATCTTCTGTTATTTTTTCCTATCTATCTTTGAATTTTTTCTAACTTAACCTTATAACAACTAAATACCACCATGCAATTCATCGGATAAGATAGATTTGAATTAACTTAACTAATGATAAGTTTGGGCTTTTAATAATATCCCAATAGACTTGGGTCTAATAATAATAGAACATAATTGTAATTTCTGTATATTATTTATTGAAGAGTTTTTGTAAAATCTAAGTATTTTCTGATCCGATATTTTTAAAACTCTATATTTTTAATTAAAATATTTAGTGAACTATAGAGTTAAAGTTTTTGTTTATTATCAATGCAGATCTGATTTAGTAGAGGAATTAACCTGCAAAGTATTAGTGCTAAATATTCATTAGAACTTAAATATGAAAAACGAACTTTAAAAATCTATCAATATACAATTGTATAGGCTCCCAGAAATAGCAAGTGATAAACAACTAGTCACATTAATCATAAAACAGAATTAGCATAACGAGTTTTTGTCTCATTAATTATATAGTTAGCCTGCATCATATAAAATTATACTATGCTATAGGAGCAAGTGGTGGTATAAAAATTTAAATATGATATGACTTATTGATATAAATGATTTTCTAGTTTTTTATTTACTTTCATACCATCTTGGATTGTAAATTTGAAGTTGAAAAAGAGTTGATATCTTAGATTTTCAAGCTCCGGTTTAAAACGGCTCTTTTTACACTGATAAATAAATTACCCTGCCTCTATTTTATTTAACCAAAGCATTACTGATGGCTTTAACTACCGATCTCTACCTAGTGTTTATCTCTTCCAATTACGGTAAAATTGGCAAACTAAACCTCTTTGGATAATGTATTGCTTACCAGGTTATTAGGGGATTTACCCTTGTAGACAGATAGTTGATCTTGTGGAAATGGGCAGTAGATTGTATTACTAAACCTTACTCTGCTAATTATTGATTTACTGTATTGCGCTTTTCATGTAACATGCAAACTGTATATTGATGAAAAATATGGCCATCAGTTAAATCTGGTGTGATGATACCATCAGTGTCTACCAATAAATAAAATCATTATAAGTCCTAGTAACTCTTCATCTACATTGATTCCAATGATATATATACTTGAGCTTGACCCTCAAAATTGCTGCTTGCAAGTTTTCTAAACGAGAATTATATCCAAATATTATGATACTTTTTTGATCCATGCACCCTCAACATTCCTGGCAAATTTTGCAATTTCATCACTATCTATAGCAATTAAACCATCATCACTATAAGCCCCAAATTCTTAGATGGAAAAAACAAGGGTACCACTACAGAAATAATAGTTCCTATGAATTTATCACAGATATTTACACGAACTACTTCATTAAAAGATTCCTGATAAGAGGGGAAAAGACCAGTGTACTTGTTGTTACCAAAGGATTGAGCACATTATTCAACAACTCTTAAATTATATGACTGAAAAATGTCTAGAATTTGTCCTATGGCTGAAGGATTACCTCTAGAACTAGCAAATTATTACAGTTCTAGAGGTAATCTGCTCCTGGGTTACTTGTGGATCAATATTTTATGTCTGAGAATTGACATCAATAAAAACTGGTTTTCCGCCGACAAAACTAATAGATTCTGCAACTTTTATTTGGGTCTGGTCAAAACAATTATTTGATAAATCAGACCTTTTTATCTTCGATAGTAAACCTGCTTTATTTTTCTTTGAAGGATTTAAACAAATTAACCCCAATGCTAAGTTTATTTATAGGTTTTTTGATGATTTACGTTCATTAAAAAATCATACAGTTGTAGTGAAAATAGAAGAATGAGTTATGCCCCTGTTTCACTTGCTTAGTGTACCAAGTCAAAGTATTTATAATTTGTTTGTAGGATTACCACAATTGAAATTGCATTTGTATGGAATTTATAAGGATTTATTTATATTTTTGTATAAATAAATCCTTATTTGATATTAGATAAGAATAACTTTATTTTTGTTAGCAGCTCTTATTTTGAAAAAATATTGTAAAAGCTAGTCAGTTATTTCCTAATTAAGATTTTCATATTATTAGCAAGTAAAAAAATACCCCTGAGAGCTAATATTACTAGCTATAAATAATTGCCTTTTGCTGAAACAGTTTATTACTGAAAAGATGTAGATATAGTAGACTGCCAGTTTAGAGTCTTTTAATAATAGACTCAAGGTAATTCAATACACTTCTTGCAAACTACCTATTATTTTCCAAACTCTACTTATTCTTCTAAAACCCATTCTTTCAACTATGGTAAGGGTTGTAATAGTATTAAAGCAGCACTTATAGCAGCGAAAAGCCATAATAAGAAATAAATTAGAACAGATCCTATTTATGATTGGAATTAATTATTATCCCAATTGTTGTAAGATATGAACTTGTATTAGTTAAGTTAGTCAAAGTTTAAATATATCATAAAATATGATATATTTAATGAAATAGCTATTATCTAAAGCCTTAATTGCATAAACAGAATATACTAGGGTAGTATTGAATTTGATTATGGGTTAGTATTTAGTTTTATAGCTCTATCTTATATTAAGCTGATTGCAAGATATCATAATATAGAAGCTTTATAATTGATTACCAGTAAGTATTAAATAATTGTCTAATCAAGTATATCCTTTTTTTATATTTAGCTATGTTCTTTTTTATATTCAACATTTTAATGAGGACAAAAATATAAGGTATTTTTCTAGAGATTTTGCTCAAGAAGTTAAAATACGTTTTTTCTAAAAGAAATTTAACTTCTATTGTATAAAAAATTGGCGGCGAAACATAGAAAAGTTAATGTTAAGAAACAAGGCTATTTTTTGTGGAAAATAATCTTGTTTATTAATTATTTAATACTTACTACTTTTATAGTAAAGTATCTAGCTTTCTATCCATTTTTGTTAAATAAAAAAATCCACTGATAAGGTTACTCACTTATAAATTTCAGTCAATATTTCCCTGGTGTCACCGATTCAGCTAAACTGAATTTTGGTTGATTGCATTATTAATGAAAAATGAAAATTGGACAAAAGGTTAAGGTTTATCGCTTGCGCGACCGTGTATCCGGCAGTGTTGCTGAAAAACTGGCTCAGGTTGGTACAATAAAGGACTACAAGATGACTGACGGGAGTGGTGTTGGCGTATTGGTAGTATTTGATGATAACTTTGCTACCTGGTTTTTTGAAGATGAGATTGGAGTAGTACAGTAGAAAAACCATTGGAATAAAATTAAACTATCATTACCAGCCAAGTGCTAAGTTGGAATTGAAAACACTGGCGGGAAAATAGGAGTGACATAATGTCCCTGATATTGACATTTTTGGGTGCTACCTCAACTCATAGGATAAAAATAGCGGTCACTGCTGCCAAACTATTATCCGGTCAGGGGAAGCGTGTACTCCTGGCTGGTAATGTGGAACCAACAATGTCGATGTTGTTGAACTTCTCTGTAGGCTGCGATCCCCAAGAAATTGCGATAAATTTACATGTTGTCTACCTGCAGGCATCTGTGTTGTTAGAACGCAGTTGGAATGATATAAAGCAGTTAGAGTCGGAATATCTCAAAACTCCCCTTCTCAAAGAGGTTTATGGCCAGGAGTTGGCAGTATTACCAGGGATGGACAGTGCTTTGGCTTTGAATGCCATACGTCAATATGATGAAAGTGGCAATTATGATGTGATTATTTATTGTGGTTATGGGGATTCTAGAACCATACGGATGTTTGGAATGCCAGATTTTATTAGCTGGTATTGGCGGCGGTTCCACCAATTATTTGTTAATTCTGATATCGGCAAAATATTGACAGAGGCACCAATCATTCAGACTCTGATTAATAATTTATTTAATTTCAACTGGATGGATAACAATTTTGTCCATCCTATCGATCAAACAATTAGTTTTCTTGAAAAGGGAAAAGAGGCAGTTGCTGATCCCAAACGTGTAGTTGCTTTTTTAGTATCTACTCCAGAAATATTGGAATTGGCAGCTTGTCGTTACCTCTGGGGTAGCTCCCAGCAGATTAATTTAACAGTAGGTGGTTTAATTTTAGTTACATCTGGAAATATGGATGCAAAAAATATGATTCCGGGAGAATTTTCCCCTTTAGCAGTTAGTGTATTTCCAGATAGATCCACGAGTGATTGGCAAATCTTGATGGATTCTCTACCTGATTTTGAAGCCCAAGCTTTAGAAGCTCCCAAACCCATAGAAATTAATGTTTGTGAGCGGAAGGTAAGTTTATTTTTGCCAGGATTTGAAAAAAAGCAAATTAAGCTTACCCAGCATGGTCCAGAAGTAACTGTGGAGGCAGGGGATCAGCGGCGGAATATTTCCTTACCTTCATCCCTCATTGGTCGATCTGTAACTGGTGCGAAGTTTCAGCACAATTATTTGATTATTTCATTTTAAGTAATTGATAAATTGATAATGGTAAGGTTTTTCCACATGCGACAAATAGCAGAGCTAAGAGAGTTTCTTATAGTGTAGGTTTATAAGACCTAATGGGATATCTCACTTACTATTGAAAATGTTTTTGCATAATACTTTTGCTTATCTACTAACTAGGTTAGAAGAGGATAAGGAATTAATATTTAATCCTTACATATAAACAATTTTCCCTTCGGAGTCTTAGTTGCTAATTCTAGCAAATTATAAATTTTCCATGTTATGTCTAGATCAAACCCAATGACCTCAAAATCTGATATAAATCAATCACTAAAATCTAGCCCTGAGAGTAGTAGTATTTCTAACACTCGACAACTTTTGGGTATAAAAGGTGCTGCATTAGGAAAAACTTCAGTGTGGAAAATACATTTGCAATTGATGAAGCCTATCACATGGATTCCACTAATGTGGGGAGTCATTTGTGGTGCAGCTTCTTCTGGCCACTATAGTTGGACATGGGATAATCTAATCAAGGTTTTAGTCTGTATGGTACTATCTGGACCCTTGTTAACTGGTTATACCCAAACCCTCAATGACTATTATGATCGTGAAATAGATGCCATTAATGAGCCTTATCGTCCTATTCCTTCTGGAGCAATTTCTATTCCACGTGTAATTATACAGATTCTTATATTACTTGCTACTGGAATTATAACGGCTTATGCTTTGGATATATGGTCTTATCATAATTTTCCAAACATAACGACAATAGCACTTTTAGGTTCTTTCTTAGCATATATTTATTCTGCACCACCACTAAAACTGAAGCAGAATGGTTGGTTGGGTAGCTATGCTCTTGGTGCCAGTTATATAGCTTTACCCTGGTGTGCTGGCCATGCTTTGTTTGGAGAACTAAATTGGAAGGTAGTCATCCTGACTTTGACTTACAGTATAGCTGGGTTAGGGATTGCTATTGTTAACGACTTTAAGAGTATAGAGGGAGATAGTAAACTGGGTCTAAGATCCTTACCAGTGATATTTGGAGTAGAAACCTCTGCTTGGATTTCTGTAGTAATTATAGATATATTTCAAGCTTTAATAGCAGCCTATTTATTCTGCATCCATGAAAACTTATATGGTTCAATGTTAATTCTATTGATTATTCCTCAGATTACCTTACAGGATATGTATCTTCTACGTAATCCTCTTGATAATGATGTTAAATACCAAGCCAGTGCCCAACCCTTTTTAGTAATAGGAATGTTATTTTCTGCATTAGCACTTGGTCACGCCGGGATTTGAGAATGCAATTTATATAATTAAACTTAGTTGTCTCAATGTGTAAATTAACCTGCAAAAGGTTAAGACTATTCTTTCTTTCTAACTTGCTCTACAACCCATTGATAAATTAGAAGGTCTCTATCTGACCCCTGCTATCATAAAAAACTGCATTTGTAACTGACCATATATTTATGGCATTACCAAACTGATTTGACTTCAGGGGTCGAAATGACTATAGATTTATATTATCAATATTTAAGGCTACTGTAACACAACTAGTGAACTTACTCTTTACTCTCTATAGTTACCATTATCAGAGAAAAATTTTTTGTAATTTATCCAAACCTTTAAAAAATTTTATCATCAATCTTACTACTAATTAAAAAACCTATAATACACTAAGACCTAATTTACTAAAAATCGTCAAAAAAATATTCTAGTCATAGTAAAAATATATTTTTTATTCAAAGTAACTAAGCAATGCCACCTCGTTTACGAGCCTCCTTATAAGAAACACCAACATTTTTTAGTCCGGCTTTAATCATTTGTTGTTCTAAAAAAGCAAAAAAATGGGTTTTATCACGACCACTTACTACAGCTTGATTATGAGCTTCTGCAATTGCAATGGGATAACCATAACCTTTGTAGACTTGAGATAACATTAATCTTAAGGATATATCAAACAGATTTTCCTCTTTTATGACCCATTCAGGCACTTCTACCCGAGCGATTTCTGCACCTACATGAACATAACAAAAATAAATTTGTTGATCTTCATATAAATCCAGAATTCGGGTGTTACTGCGCCATAGAGGACCTCTCTGTCCCGGTTGAAGCTGGTTTATCCATAAGCTTGTATCTCTAAGAGATTCAAAGACTTGACAGGGAAGTTTCTCTTTATGGTTGTGACAAAAACTCATACAATCAGGGGAAGGGTGGGGGCAGGCTACAAGACGCAAAAAATTCATCCCTTCAATACTACGAGAGGCACTAATATAACCCATCACAGGTATTTGGGCATCTTGCATTTGTCGCCAGGCTTTTAGTATTGGGGGTAGAATATGCTGTCTGGCATCGCTAGATAATTGTTCTAAAAACCAATAAATTAATGATCCATCTACCATCGCTAAAGTAGGTATTTCTTTTTCAATACTGGTAGCTAATTCTACTAGGGTTAATACCTCTGACTTTGTGCGACGATAACTCATCCATTCCTCTGTCTTAATTCCCCACTGGCGAGAGATATATAAATCTTCTTGACGGTAAAATATTTCCGGTAAGCTATCAAGTATAGGATGTTTATTTTGACAATAATGTAAAATTACCCTGCCAATGTTCAATAAATAACAGTAAGCAATCTCATGATGACTTGGTGCGATTTGTGAGCCATCCGTAGCGATAATAGTATGAATCTTAGGTGGGGTAGAAATATTAATACAGGTATTTAAGGGTTCAACGGGAGTAGCATTGGCAAAAAGTATATTTTTTTGCCATTGTTGCTGTTTTTGTATTAATTCCCCTTGGTAATCACAAGCTCGACGAAAATATTCTTGGGCTAATTCAAGGCGTCGATGATTTGCAGAAGCTTCTTGAGTCAGATGTTGACTCAAACCCTGCATTTGGACAGCAAGTTTGATAAGGTTGAGCATAATAACAAAACATTCATTACTTTTTAGGATAAATTCTAAAGAGAGTCGTATTATTTACCCTCAAATCCGCTCAATTATCCCTGAGATTTAATGTATTTGTTGGATTTCTGATTATTCTATTTTGAATTTTAATTTTTCCCAGTACTCTGAGAAAGTGCTTGAAATTCAATTAGGGGCAAAATAATCACACCACTTATCCGAATAACCATAATACAGACCATAGTAAAATATAAATGAGTGTCTGAATATTATGGGCAATAATTTATAACTGCGGATTAATGGCCAGTATTTTATAGGCTAACTAAAGGTATTCTCTAATACCCAAATACCCAATATTTTCCTGGAAATATTGAGTGCTTATTTTGTTCTAATACCAAAAGTACTGGAATGATCTAGCAATAAAAGTTTATAAGCCATTATATAAAAATACCATATACAAGCTAAGATAAAAGTAATTATTAAAATAGTTTATTCTTGGTATCTCTTTATCTTTAATACCTAAGTACTAACTATAAGTGAAATATATATCTGCACTCTTAAATATTCTTAACTAAGTCAAAACCTACCACAGAAAATATGTATTAACTTATTCTCTTCAAATGAAAAAAATTTTGACTTCTGATTAAAATCCCATATAAACTCTCATGATATCTCAATTTTGTCTAAATCTGATATCTTAGGTTATAACAGAATTTTTCAAATATTATTTAGAAATATGAGTATGAGATAATTACCTATATGATTTATATATCTCCATATATAAATCATATAGGTAATTAATTTTATAGTTTATTTATTTGATCCCATTTAAGAAAGCTTTAAAAATTTTGTTCATGCTACAAAATTATGAAATAAGGAAAAAATATTTTGGGCTAGGATGAATCCATATTTAATATTGAGAAGCTTAAAAAACATATATTCAACATAATCATAACCCTCAACTATCTCTAGGGAGAATATCAGTCGAGTTGATTAGATACAGACGTAAGTATATAATATCAATTCAAAGTTACCTAGTGGCTATTAATGCCATTCTGTCATTTTATAATATGAATTTGTAGAGATATTGATCCATACTCATTATCATGTCCTAGGCTAATGATTATTGAAAATAACAAATTTTACTGTTGGTAGATGTAATATTTTTTCAGTCAATTATAAAATAATATGCTATATAAATTAAAAAATTATCATGTGACAATTACTTATTAAACTTGTTGAACTAATAGAAAAGAATTTAGATGAGTGCTTTATTGGTAAAAAGTTCATTTTTATGAAAAATTACAGCTATGGAAAAAGAATTCTCCATAGTAGTAGATGTCACAGTAATATAACATTGAGTAGTAGTCGAACTGCTAGAAGTATAGAATTGCCAAGAATTAAATTATAGTTAAAGTTGAAATAATGCAACAATATTCCTTATAAAATTTATTCTAAGTCTTTATTAATAAAATTTATAAAAATCAACTACAGTAATTGTTAAATACTTATAAAAATTCTCAAACTGATTATGAATAATCTACCTAATCTCATGATTAGTATTTGACTATAGCAATAGTATTTTTGCAAAATATATTAAATTCATTCTCAATTTTTACTAATTTTCTCTTATATTAATACGCTACTTTTAGATTTTCCTATGTTTGACTCTAATTAGGTCAAAATCTATATCGACTTGTAATGTTATCACTTATGCTTGTCCTATATCTTCAATATATGTAAAGTAGTTCTTATAAAATTTTCATGTATTTACATTTTCTAAAGTTAGGATTACCTCAATTTCGTCGTTTCTTAGATTAAAAGTCCTTGCAAATCAGAAAATATTGAAGTGGAACTATGAGTATAGTGTAATATATTTTTATATAATATTTAAAAATTTTTCCATTAATTTTAGATATTATATACACCATTTACCTCTACTCTAGGCGTAGCTAATCTATAGCAATAATTATGTATTTTGTATCAAATATATAGCTAAATAAATCATGGATTTGAATGGTGAGAAGTAGGCCATATTTTTTTAAACCTCACTCATTTATTTCCTATGTAGGTATTTATTAAAATTTTAATAGTATATTTTTGATAATTCTATATATAACAATAATTAAACTTCTCATATGCTGACATTATTTTAAAATGTCCTGATAATAAGTTATCTATATATCTTGTATGATGTTATTAAACCATCCATGTATAA
>NZ_CAIY01000074.1 GCF_000350105.1 Richelia intracellularis HH01 | reverse complement strand
AGCTCGTCACCGGCCGAGTTCTTGACCGAGATCCGCTCACCGAAGGTCTGGAAGCCCCGACCCTGCGTCATCGAGCAACCGCCGGCCTCGAACAGCATGGGCAGAACGTCGGTCGGCTTGAAGCTGACCCCGGTGGCCGTATAGGCGTCAAACCTGACCATTTCGGGCCTTCCTGGCCTTCTTCGTGGCCGGGTTCTCCTGCTGTGTTTTGGCCTGACTGGCCCTTTTTGGGGAGGGTGTGACCCCCCTGTTAGACATGGGGGTAGCCCGCTTCGCGGGCCGTGCCGCCCGGGCGCGCGGCTGCGCATCCCGCTCGGCCCGTCCCGCTCTGCGGTCCAGCTTCTCCGCGGCTTCCAGGATCGGGGCAGACCTCTCATCCATCCAGTCCAGGCTGAGCCCCAACTGCCTCTCCAGGTTCTGCTGGGCATCCTCCAGGCTCTTGGCGATGCGGTCCTTCTCGTCCTGGGCGCTGTCCTTGATCTTCGCCGCCGCCTCCAGCAGACGGACCATCCGATCGAAGACCGGTTGAGACTGCTCCAGCAGCTCGCCCACGATGGACGACATGCTGTTCCCAGCCAGCGCGGACATGCGCTGCAAAGCCGCGTGCGTCTGCGGCTTGAGAGTGATCGTGATGCGTGGATTGACTGCCGGCATAGGCCCTCCTGTGCGGTGCATCGTATCGCAGTCGGTGCATCACCTCAATGCCTACGATGTACCTGTCTTGATGGCGCGGCGCGGCAGTTCCACATGCGAAAAGCCCTCCCGCGCTCGGTAGGGCAGGGGAGGGCTGACGGTGTGGTCTAGATGGGGCCTCAGGCCGGCCCCATACCCTGGGCCTTCAGGACTTGCGCCGTGCTCGGACCCGTTCCTCTTCGATCATTTCCCTGAGCGTCAGGCCCAGCACTTCCCAGCCTCCAAGATCGCCAGCCAGGCTGACCAGGTGAGGGCCGTACTGCGAGCACATCCACCGGAGCGCCTGGTCCCGCTTCGTGTCCTTCCTGACCGTCCCCGGAGGGTGCGGATCGAGCATCTCGGACAGCACCTCTGACGCGAGCTGACGCGTCCACTTCGACGCCCCCCAGACCTCCAGAGCCGAGAGCTTCGAGTAGGCGTCCTTGGCGTCCTTGGCAGGCCGAACTTGGATTTCCAACCGGCACAGGTCAAACCGTGACAGGTGACGAAATTCGGGCTGCTTGCCCTTCTCGTAGAGCCGCGCCCGGACCGCGCTGGAGCTGGCACCGAGGTACTGAGTCCGGCCCAGCTCTGGCATGTCCCAGTCGCCGCGCTTCTCGCCGTAGAGCTTGTGATCCTCCTTGGCCTTCAGGACCGGCCCCAGAAGCTCCTCAAAAGCCCCAGGACGCTCGAAATCGACGCAGGAGTCCACTCGGGTGCACCGATGCGGAAAACCGCTCCTGAGCCGTTCTACGACCTCGGGCGTGCGCTCCCCCTTCACCTCGACCATGACCCTGTCCCCCTGGCTCCCCCCCCAGGACACAGACCCC
>NZ_CAIY01000075.1 GCF_000350105.1 Richelia intracellularis HH01 | reverse complement strand
TTGGCCATTTAGTACAATATTATTCTTATCTGTTATAAGAATAAAAGTTATTAGTGTTTATTCTAAGACTAATATCCCTAATATTATGCTTTCTTAATTAACTTATCAAATGTTAATTTTGATTATTATTGATCAAACTAATATAAACATTTTTTATATTAGTTCAACTTAAATAACGAATAGTAATATAATGCATAAAAAAGATAGGCTAGGGGTATACAATATTATTTCTATATTTAATTTAAAGTGTTTTTCTGACTATGAAAAATACGACCAAATTGTTTAATAAACTTAGTTATAAAACATGAAAAATGATAGAGTATAAATATTAACGAGTATCATAAGTTAAACTGTCATTTTATTTAATTTTTATATCAAGGCCTTTCCACTAGTAATTACTGGTTGAGTAACGATTAGAATTCATTACTACAAGAATGAAAATAAATAAGATAAATCCTTATTAATTCTTGAGCCAATTTTAGGAAACATAATTTTTGCCTTGCTAAATACATTACTACTATTCATTTCATGCGCTAATAAATAGCTAAGCTAATAGTCGTCAGCCATTTATTTTATAGTCGGGATAAGTCATAAATGAAACAACAGATTGCATTCTAGTTATAGATAGAATGCAATCTGTTTAATTCCCAGGCTTAATTCCTCAAGGAGCCTTGGTCTTTTTAGCGTATATGCAGTAATATAAATCGTAACATCAATACTTTGCTGTTTTAGTTGAAAAATCTATGTGTGATGTGATACCCAGCAAATATATTAGCAGAGAAAGCCTAGTATACTTCTCTATTAGCAGTGATATTTAATCAAGTTAGTATAATACAAAAGACCACACTGACTAAAAGTTACAGTGTGGATCGCTAGCGTAGCTAGCATAGTTATTTTTACTTTGACAATACAAAGTACTTCACTTCATTCCTCTTTTATGAAACCCATCTTAATTAGAATATATGAAGACTTAGTTTCCAAATAAAATAGGTGAAAGGGGAATAGAGGCAGATGTTATGACATTACAGATTTTACTCATGCAATGAGTCTCTACATCTGTTTCTGAAGCTAATACCCATAGTTAAATTAGGAAATAGTTTCACGTTCAATATATATGAACATAAATGCCATTACCACAAAAAAGTGAACAGCCATGAAAGGTACTAGAAGAGAAGGTAGAAAAGAAGCAGCCATAGCAATTCCTATTATGATTACATTACGATCCAAAAAGAGCTTACTGTAAATTCTATCGATTTTTTGCAAATTCTCAAGATTTTTAACACTGGGCAATAAAAGTTAGACAAAGATAAATATACAAGCACACTAATGTGGATGAAGGAATTTTAAGGAAGTAGGGTCTTGGCACATTTGATGTAGCCTGTTATTATAAGAGAGTATAAGAAAAATATCCTGAAAATGTACCAGTTACCTTAAAGTACCGTGACCATATAGTTGTTTTATCATGTGTACAGATAAGTTATTTTTGAGGATAGTTGGGGTATGTGGAAGAACAGGCATTTTTAAGGAAAAATTAACCTAAATATTATTAATTTATTAAGTCTGTGTTTTCTAAATACACCATGATATATTCAGCCAGTGCATTATTGAACATAAAGTAAATTTCTTAACTGGGTAAGCCTTCAGATTTGGGATAATTAAACTTTTGCTGTAGAGAATAAGGAATAGGGAAATAAGTTGATTAGGCTGTTTCTATAAATTGGTGGAAAAAATAATTTGATCAGGGCAGTCCCCTAGAAGGGTATTTTGGATTGGAGTGTAATTCAATCCACTGAAAATAGTTATGGTAAATTCTCAGGTATTACAGAACGGGAAATAATAACTTTGTAGCTTTCCTGTTGCGTAGTTAAATCAATAGTAACCGCTTCAAATTGAATTTCCAAATAACCCAAAGGGATTTGTATTTGAGTTGTAATCTGTTGTTCAGTAGGTTGCAGAGACCAATTTTTCAAAATATGGGGTTTAATAAGCAATCGTCGAGTCTGAAAGTCCTTAATCCATATTTTGACAGCAATATGCGAACCTAAATTAGGCAATACAATACCAACGCTGATTAATTTACCAGCAACCAGCTCTCCTATCGGCACAGATAATTCTGGCATTGGCAAAGGAACTGCTGCAACTATTCTCTCTAAAATTGTTGGTGTTTGTTTTGGGCTTTTTTCTGGCTCAAGAAAATGCTCCAAAGTTTCTATTGCTGGGTAAGTATTATTATCCACCACTCTGTCTTGATTTAACCCACTTGGATTATTGTATTCTTGACTAGAAGATAATTTTTCCTGGTAACTCTCTAATGGTATAATTATATCATTTGCATTTAAACCTTGTTCAATATCCAACTCATCCAAGAAAATCTCCTCAGGCTCATAGTCTTGATATTGAGGTTGAATCAACGAGGATAATATATGTTCTTTCCCATTCCCTAAGTGATCAATCAAAGGAGATAACAAGCCAGTATCACTACTATTTGTAATTAATTCTACGTGGCTGGATAGAGTTTTATCTGAAATCAATTCTGGTAAACTTGACTGATTTATTTTGTCCTCTATGACTTCGGAGAGTGATTCCAATTCATTTCTTGATAATGATGTTGATAACTTTCTCAAATAAGGTAATATTACGATGTGATTATTTGTAACATTAATCTTAGAAGATAAAGAACCTGATTTAGGGTAATCTTTACTGCTAAATGGCAACTGTAGTGACTTTTTAGCATGTTTTCTTGCTAGGGAATATGATTGGTAACGGGAAGACAAAAGTTTTTTATCTGTAGGTAGTTTTTTAGCTAAATTAAATAATTCTAAATCTAAGGATGTAGACATCCTAGCTTCCTTTTGCATGTTTTTGGTAAGTACAATATCAGAAAAATTAAGCAATTCTTCATTGGATAGAGATTGAGCCGCAACACTTAATGCCAGTAATTCTATGACAGATGTATTGATAGTGAAAGTATGGCTAGCTAGAAGTTTAGTCTCACTATCAACCTCAACAGCTGCAAATAGATTGAGTTCAGCTAATATCAACTTGGATGTGCAATTTTCAGGTATCTGCAAATCACAAGTAAAAGTGCAAGGCAAAATATTTTCTGTGATGGACTTTTTTATTTGTACGATTTTACTTCCATGTACATGCTCCATTTCAGAAGAAACATTTAATGGTGACTGCAATTCTATTTGTAATTTTCCCCTATAAATTCTCGAAAAAGTAAATTTATTATTTAATTCGACTACTCCCTGAATAGTGAAAGATACCCCCCAAGGGACAAAATAAGTTTCCGCATCCAAACTAATCTGTAGGGGTAATTCAATAATATCTTGAACAGACTGTGCAGATTCTTTCTCTAGAGTTGATTTATCGTTTGGTAAAGCCAAATTCGTCAAATTTTGTAATATTTTTTCTGCTGTTTCAGCCTTTGAGATTATTGGTCGAATAAGTCCATTTAAACTTCTGTTTTCTTTACTTGTAGATGAGCTGGCAAATAAACTAAATTCCTGAAAATCATATTTTTCACTTGTATTTATGTTAGCTTTTTCCTTTGGAGGTCGACTCTTATTGATATCTTCGAGTATTTCTCTAGGTTTTATCCTCACAGGATTGTTAGAAGTTACCTTGACTTGATCTGAAGGGGTGATAGTACTTTTATCTATGTGGTTCTTCAGTCCATCAGAAATTCTATCTTTACCCATCACGTCTATGATGGGATTTTGGTCGATGCCATCCGGTAAAATTTCCAAGTGGACAATATATTTCCAATGTTGACCTTTTACATCCGACATGAGAGTCTTACAACAGGTTAATTCCCAACTTCCTGACTTCATGAATATAAATGGAAGCACTGCCACTAAACCATCCTTATTTGTACGACATGCTTGCTTTCGAATCAAAGTTTTAGCGGATGATTTTTGGTGGGGATAATAGATAAGTCTTGCTTCTATATCTGTATTGGCACAGTTAGAACTAGCAACAATTCTATACTTACCCTCAGGTAGTTGCACTGTTGCTGATTCTATTGGGTACCAATAATTTTCTCCCTGTTGTTGTATAAGAAATTGCCAGTTTTCCATGGTGAATAAGTGCCCAGAAGCTTATCAAGAAGCTTGCATGCACCACAAATACTACCTCGTTTGAACGTTTACATCAACGACTTATGATTAGCTATAATTTCCACGTATTGTTTTAATGCAAAACAGTGAGTGAGATTTGTTTATATTGTGCATTGTAAGTTTAGTTTAATAGTTAATGAGCAAAAATTATCAGAGTGCAGGATTCTTGTCATTCATAACATTCAATAACTATCTAATCTGGATTAATATCTTATGGAATGTGGGGAGATAATTATGGATGTTTCTGAGAATACTGTGCAAGCATCTGAGATATTTCCGAATTGTAAAGCTGCAAATAATTCCAGTAATTACCAAATACTTGACGGACATAGTTTTTGGTTTCATTAAAGGGGATTGCCTCTATAAATTCATCTATATCCTCTTTAGGTAATATTCTCAACCACTTAGCAACATTCCCAGGTCCGGCATTGTAACTTGCAATTGCTAATAGTGAATTGTTGCTATATTGCTTATGAGTATAGTCAAGGTACCAGGTTCCCAACATAATGTTACTGTCAGGTTTTTCCAAATTATATATTTTATCTAAATTACCTTTCTGAGCGATCCACCGCGCTGTACTAGGAAGAATTTGCATTAAACCTGTTGCTTTAGCAACAGATTTTATTTTTGCTTCAAACCTTGATTCTTGACGAATTAGTGCTGTTACTAATAGAGGATTTAAATTTCTTTTGTTTGACCAAAACTGAATCAATTGAAAATAGGGCAAAGGATAACGGGCCTTCCAATAGATGCTATTCTTACTCAGAGTTTGATACTCAGCTCGTCCCCTTTGGGTTTTTCTATCCTCTAGTTTAGCAATTTTACTAATTCCCTTCAAACTTTCTCCCTGAGATAATTGTATTAAGCCTTCAGTAAACTCTTCAGCTACAGTTAGCTCTGTTATATTTTTAAACTCAGTTTTCCATTGAAACCAAGCTTCCTGGTCCTGACCTAGTAAATATAATTCTTTAAAGGTATCAGAGCCACTGGTGGGTACTGGACGCTGTAAATTAATTATTTTCGGTTGTATTTGCCGTAAATTGTTAAAATTGCCAACATCTAACCCCAAAATTTCTGCAGAACGCCATGCATAGTAAGAATGGGGAAAGTTCCGGACTATATACTCATATGTTTGTTTAGCTTCCTTCTGATTGCCTAGTTTAGTTGCCCATTTACCTGCCCAAAAATGGGTTCTTGGTGCCAAAACACTACTTGGGTTTTCTTTAGCAACTGGTTTTGCCCAAAGCCAGGCTGCTTGATAATCTTTTGCTTTGGCCTTTTTCTGGGCAATCTCCCAACGATATTGGGAAGCTTCTTCAGTACTGCCATACTCATTGATTAGTATTTGTAACGCTTCCGCCGCTGCTTGCTTATTCTGTAATTCAGTTAAAATACGTGATTTTTTGACCAGTGCCTTTCCGGCTTTTT
Source organism: Richelia intracellularis HH01 (assembly GCF_000350105.1). Classification (GTDB taxonomy): domain Bacteria; phylum Cyanobacteriota; class Cyanobacteriia; order Cyanobacteriales; family Nostocaceae; genus Richelia; species Richelia intracellularis. The sequence continues at coordinate 32,652 of NZ_CAIY01000075.1, read as the reverse complement.
CTGGATAATTATTAATTATCTGGTTTAGGTAGGTTATAGCTTCTTGGGTGTTTTGAGTTAGTTGGGTTAATTGTAGTAACGCATCACCGGCTTCAGAAGTATTGGGAAATTCTTGAACTAACTTATTATAAATAACAGTTGCTTTTTCCCTTTCTTGACTAATTTGCATTCCCCTTGCTTGACGATATAGATTCTTTACAGTCTGGGGAGCCTTACTATAGGCAATTGCAGCCCTCCTAAATTTACGATTTAACCAGTAGCCTCTACCAATGCTTTCCCAGTCTTCTGGTTTTAAATTTGGCTTTTGAATCAATTGTTCCAAAAAAAACACTATTCCCGGTTGGTCATAAGCATATTTAGATAAAATTAATAGTAATTCTAGTTGGTCAGGGTTTTCTCGCAATCGTTGACGTATAATTTCCCATGTGAGCGGATGAGAAGGGAATTCTACTATTGCTCTATCTTGATATTGCTTAACACCAATTAAATAAAGAGCCTTGCCAGTAGCAGGAGATTTAGGATACTTTTTCAGTACGGCTTGCCTCAAGTCAGAAGCTTTTCCTACTTCTCCTAAGATCTGATAAGCTTCTGCCTGCTTTAATAAAATGTAGGGGGCAAGGGCAGTATACTCATTTTCTAGTCCCTGTAATAATTGTAATGCCCTTCTAACTTGCTGGCGATTAATCAAGTCACTAGCCAACAAATAACGGGCACGATGGCGATCTAAGGATGGGTATCCTCTGGTAAGAGACTCTAATTTACCTGCTCGTTCTCGGGAAGACCATAATACTAAGGGTAATACTGATGATTTACCCCTTTCCCAGTCAGTTATATTCCCTATTGGAGAACTTATCACCCCATATTTTTGGAGCCATTGTCCTACTGACGAGCCAATTCGTGGTGCTGATAACATTGCTCCTGTCAAAAAGGCAAATATTCCTGCACCTACCATTAAAGAAATATGCTTTGTTTGTAGCTTCCCCAGCATTGATTCCCTATGAAAACCTCACATGGATTTCCTGACACTCTAGCACTAGTCAGGTTCATCAGCGACAATTTTACGGTTTAATTTTCTAGTTAACTTGACCTAGTATGTTTCTAACATATAAATCACTCTAATATGCTTAATTTGCTCTTTTTTCCATAAACAAGAAAAGCAATAAATTCAAGTGCTGGTATGTAGTCATTAACCTGCTTAAAAATAGTTCTAGTACAAACGATATATGGCTGAATAATAGTTACCAAAAATATTAATACAAATTTCAGGAATACTTCATAGCCCAATGATATCCAGATTCAAAATTTATACCATCAATACAGCAAAGCAGTATGGAACTATAGATATTATTAAGTTAATAGGTATTTTAAGGTACTATTTTACTAAGCTTTTGGGATAAATAGATTATCCCAAAAGCTTAGTAAAGTTGATATTATCAAATACAACTAAAACAAACTATTTTGGTTTAAATGATATATTTTCTTGTTTTAACATTTCCTTCCTGTGTAAGGATTTTATATCAATCTTATCCTACTTATATTTGAAGAGAGGGAGAATGATATCTTAAGTGAGAGACTTCAATATGTAACTACTAATTTATTGACTAAATTTGAGGTCAATTTAATATTAACAGCAGTCTATATAGTGATAATAAGTATATTAACCTACCAAGTTAATATACTTATTTGAAGTTATATATTATTCTAGAGTAACTGCTATTAGAACAGTGCTTATTTGTAAGACTTTATGATTCAAATAGTTCAGTTGAATAATGAATTTTTGCAAAGCCTAAAACCTTAAAGTTTAATTTAAATTTTAGTAATTAAAATTAATATTCGAGTTGCTTGCGCTGAGTCTCTTGTATTGAGAGTATTTTAATTACGTATAAGTGTGCTGGATAGCAAATCTAAAATTATAATAATGAACATCGCTTTATTTGGAACTAGTGCTGATCCTCCTACTGCAGGACATCATATGATTGTAGGTTGGCTATCTCAAAATTTTGATCATGTTGCAATTTGGGCTGCTAATAATCCCTTTAAAGTTCATTTAACACCCCTAGAACATCGAGTAGCAATGTTAGGGTTGTTAATTGGTGATATTAATACAAGCAAACAAAATATTGCCTTAGAACAAAAACTGAGTAGCTTTAGAACTATAGCTACTCTGGAAAAAGCTAAAAAATACTGGAGAGACAATACAGAATTCACCTTAGTAATTGGTTCTGATTTGCTTACACAACTACCTCAATGGTATCGGATTGAAGATTTATTACGGCAAGCAAAACTACTAGTTGTACCTAGACCAGGACATATAATAAATGATTCTAAAGTGGATAATATTAAAAAATTGGGGGGAAAAACAAGAATTGCTGATCTTACTGGAATGGATGTTTCTTCCACAGAATATCGAGAATATGGGGATCATAAAGCCCTTACACCTCGTGTAGTTGAATATATCCACCAAGAAAAATTATATCAGTGTCATAAACCTACTCAGAGCAAATTATCGACCTCCTAAATAAACTAAAACATCTTAATTTTAAAGTGGGTATAGACCATGTGATTTTTATATGGATATAAACTATAATAGGTTGTGAGCCCTTTTGGTAAAGCGATAATAATAAACCATTTTGTAGTTATTAGAAGACTCCAATATCTCTATTATATTGGGGAGAATATACCGTTATTAGTTGTAAGATAAGCTATTTTTAGGTAAGTTAATTTGCTTCAATAAAGATTGAAGATGCGGAATTAATTGCTGACAATATTTAGGATATCAACTAGTGTCCCATCACACAAAACCCCAAATTTTCCTTCGATAAGAGTTTGGAATACAGTTCTCTAGTTTTTTTGATGTTTTATCAGAGATATATTTAGATTATTTATATAATTCATATGTAACAGTTCCAGGAAAAAATTTTCCTGGTTATTCCCATATTCAAACTTATTTTTATAAAAATGGTTTTTTTAGTAGATACAGAAGTAAAAGTTTTTAAAGGTTCTATTTACCCTGTCAGCTTTTATAAATTAAACGCAAAAGTTTTGGCCCCTTTCAAAGATAAACTGTTAGTGTTTATCCAATTTAGAATTTATAGCTAATGACTTTTAGTAAACAGCCAGCCAAAAACAATTGAAATATCTTGCAGCCTGTAAACATAAAGTCTTTCATCTGTGAGTTATTTCGGTTTAGCATAATATTATATAGTTTTCTCAAAATAAAATATTTAATATTAGTTGGAACTTTTGTTAGATTATATATTTGCTGATCAAATCTATTAATGAACGTGAAGATTACAAGTGAATTTAGCATATAATATACATTGGAATAATAATACTACAATAATTCAAGCAGAATATTAAAGATAGATAATTATCGTAAGTTCTCATAGAGTAAATCAGATTATAAATAAGTGAGCTAAAAATTCATATTTTGCTCCTATCCGTCACCTCAAATAGCAGAAATATATTTCTGCTATTTTTTATTTTGAATAATCTATTATGAGACTAATTTTAGCTTTTATTTATATGATCATTATCATCACTTTATAATATACCTTACTTTATAATATACTTTTGATAACTCAGCCTTATGTAAAGATAATGCATTATTAGGCTGTAAAATGCAGAGCAGTATTGTATTGTTTATCAACTGTAAGAAAAGCTACAATAATAGCCACTATATCAACACTTTGGATGTATAAATTTAACAATCATAGTGTGCTAATGATTCTAGCATAAACCCTTTATTTAATGATTAAAATTACCTAATTCTTAAAATTACCTGTATGTATGGGATACAGGCTCAAAGCTCTATAGAAAGGGGAAACAATAATTCCTATCTGTTCTGCATGCTATAAGGAATTATTGGATATCTAGTCATTATGAGGTTAGACATATTATTGAGTTATTACAAAATTACAAAATAAGTTAGATTGGGTAGTTATCTTAAGTAATATTAGAAATGTTAATTATATGTATTATGGTTTAGTTAAGAGGATATATCAATGGATAAAGAAGAAGATAAAAGAAGAAAATTCAGCCATAATTTTTTATAGCAAAATTCCAACTATGAAAATTGCGATCGCTCAGCTTAATCCTATTATTGGTGATTTGTCTGGCAATGCTCAAAAGATTTTAGCAGCAGCTTATAGTGTTCCTGCTAAAGAAGCACAATTATTACTGACTCCTGAACTTTCTCTGTGTGGTTACCCGCCTAAGGATTTACTTCTGTACCCCTGTTTTATTAGGGAAATGGATTTGACCTTGCAACAATTAGCAAAAGATTTACCACCAGATCTAAAAGTATTAGTAGGAACAGTTACAGCAAACTTAAATGCATCTGTTAATGGGGGTAAACATTTATTTAATAGTGTTGCTCTACTAGGAGGGAATAAAGTTGAGAATATCTTTCATAAGCGTCTTCTACCTACATATGATGTATTTGATGAACGGCGTTATTTTGAGCCAGGTACGGAAGCAAATTATTTCAACTTAGATGGCATTCATATTGGTGTAACTATTTGTGAGGATTTATGGAATGATGAGGAATTTTTTGGCAAAGTAAACTACAGATGTTGTCCTATTGATGACCTCTCAAATATTGGTGTTGATTTAGTTGTTAATTTATCTGCTTCGCCTTATATAACAGGCAAACAAGACTTGAGGGAAAAAATTTCTCAACATGTCTCACGACGTTTTCAAAAACCAATCATATATGCTAATCAAGTCGGTAGCAATGATGATTTGATATTTGATGGTAGAAGTTTTGCCCATAATCATCAGGGTGAACTCGTATGTCGTGCTCAAGGTTTTGTTGCTGATTTAATAATGTTGGAATTTGATCCTATAAAACGGGATTTTCTACCAGGAAGTATAGCAACTAAATATGAATGTGTGGATGAGGAAAGATGGCATGCTTTAGTATTAGGGGTACGGGAATATGCTGGAAAATGCGGATTCACCCAGGCAATTTTGGGTTTGAGTGGTGGGATTGACTCTGCCCTTGTAGCTTCAATTGCTACCGCAGCTCTTGGTAAGGAGAATGTGCTTGGTGTTCTTATGCCTTCCCCTCATAGTTCTCAACATTCAGTTACTGATGCCTTAGAACTCAGTAAAAATCTGGGAATTAAAACGCAAATTTTTCCTATTGGGGAATTGATGGCTTCTTATGCCAAAACCCTAGGCAAATTATTTTCCGATGGGGAATTTGGACATGCAGAAGAAAACATACAGTCACGAATCCGTGGCAACTTACTAATGGCAATTGCTAACAAGTCTGGACATTTACTTCTATCTACGGGAAATAAGTCAGAAATGGCAGTAGGTTACTGCACACTTTATGGGGATATGAGTGGTGGTCTAGCAGTTATTGCTGATGTACCAAAAACTTACGTATATTCAATCTGTCGCTGGTTAAATCTTCAAGGAAGAAACTTACTAATTAATAGTATAGGAGAAAAAAACAATTATACGTCAGAAGAAATTATCCCCCACCATATTCTTACTAAACCACCAAGTGCTGAACTCAAACCTGACCAAGTAGATCAAGATTCCTTACCAGAATACGAGATTTTAGATGACATATTGCAACGTTTGTTTCAAGATCACCAATCAGTCAATCAAATTGTTGCTGCAGGACATAATGAAATATTAGTAGATAGGGTAATGCAGATGGTCGCACGGGCTGAATTTAAACGCCGACAAGCTCCTCCCATCTTAAAAATTACTGATCGTGCTTTTGATACTACTGGTTGGCGAATGCCTATTGCTAGTAACTGGTCTGCAATAAAAAAAGGCTATTAGGCTAACAATAACTCTTGTCCTAATGTATATATTTATAATGGGAAGGGGTGTTCGTCAGATAATCAGGGTTGTGGAACGTAATTTTACCGAATTATAAGGGCATCAACTTTTCACTTTTGGTATATCGATTGTCAATCTAAATTTTTGTTACCAATCACTTGCCACAATGAATTATCCCTAATCTGAATGACAGTCTAAAATTGAAGGAATTATACTGATTATTTCATCAGTTAAGAATATATATGTAAAGTATGCGGAGAAACTAAGGTGGATCATGTATTTGATTATGATTTAGTTATCATAGGCGCTGGCGTAGGCGGACATGGCGCAGCTCTACATGCCGTTAGCTGTGGTTTAAAGACAGCTATTATTGAAGCAGGAGACATGGGAGGAACTTGTGTTAATCGAGGCTGTATTCCATCAAAAGCCTTATTAGCAGCTTCTGGACGGGTGCGGGAGTTGAAAGATACTAGCCATTTAAAAACCCTTGGTATTCAGGTCCCTAATGTTGAATTTGATCGCCAAGCAATTGCTGACCATGCCAATAATTTAGTTGCTAAAATTCAAGGGAATTTAACCAATAGTCTTAAGCGTTTAGGTGTAGACATAATTAGGGCTTGGGGCCAGGTAGCTGGCACTCAGAAAGTAAGACTACATATGGGTGGTAAAGAAAAAATTATTACCGCTAAAGATATTATCCTTTCTCCTGGTTCTGTACCTTTTGTTCCTCCAGGAATTAAGGTGGACGGTAAAACTGTTTTTACTAGTGACCAAGCGATCAAGTTAGAATTCTTGCCTGATTGGGTAGCAATTATTGGTAGCGGTTACATTGGCTTGGAATTTGCTGATATATACTCAGCTTTAGGATGTGAAATTACTATAATTGAGGCTTTGCCCCAATTAATGCCTACCTTTGACCGGGATATTGCTAAACTTGCAGAACGGACACTCATTAATCTTAGAGATGTAGAAACATATACTGGGATATATGCAAAAAAGGTTACTCCAGGTTCACCTGTAATAATTGAATTAGCTGATTTTAAAACGAAGGAATGTTATAACACCTTGGAGGTAGATGCTTGCTTAGTGGCTACGGGGCGTGCTCCTAAGACTCAAAATCTAGGCTTAGAGAATGTAGGTGTAGAACTTTGTCGCCATAATTATATTCCCATAAATGATAATATGGCAGTATTAAGAGGAAATGAAGTAGTGCCATATTTATGGGCAATTGGGGATGCTACTGGGAAAATGATGTTGGCTCATGCTGCTTCTGCTCAAGGTATTGTAGCAGTAGAAAATATCTGTGGTAGAAGTAAGGCTATCGATTATATAAGCATTCCAGCTGCTGCATTTACCCATCCGGAAATTAGCTATGTGGGATTGACAGAAGCCCAAGCTGTGGAGAAAGGTAGTGCAGAAGGTTTCACTATTAAGACAACAAAGAGTTATTTCAAAGGTAATTCCAAAGCTTTAGCTGATGGTGAAGCTGATGGCATTGCCAAGGTAATTTATCGTCAAGACACAGGAGAAATACTTGGAGTACACATTTTTGGTCTCCATGCTTCTGATATTATCCACGAGGCATCAGCTGCTATAATGAACAGGCAAAAGGTGCAAGATTTGGCCTATTTGGTGCATGCCCACCCCACTCTCTCTGAGGTTTTAGATGAAGCTTATAAAAGGGCAGTGGTTTAATCTTTTAATCTGAAGTGTCTCATTATCCCCTATAATTAGGTGCTTTTACCCTAGTTATAGTAACAGGCCTTAGAACAACTATTATAAGGGATAGGACTACACGAGACCCCAATTTAACTTAAGTCCGCATATGCGGACTTGGTTTCCATAACTATGTTCCTATACGCTTACAGTGTAATTACAACTATTAAAACACTTGAAATCTCCCAAATTGTTTTTCAAATATGTACATTCGTCGCCGACAACCTAATCCAGTTATTGCTGCCTCTTCTGTACAGTATCAAGTAGCATTGCCAGATGCAGCACCTAAGAACATTTTGGAAGCAATTGTTTGGAATAAAGAATTAGAAGTAGATCAACAGCGTTTAAAACAGCCTCTACAGGATTTGCAAAGTCAAATTAGGGATCTACCAACACCAAAGGATTTTTTGGCTACATTAAAACAAGGGAAGACAAAACCTGCGCTTATCGCTGAAGTTAAAAAAGCATCCCCTATTCAAGGGGTTTTGTGTGAAGATTTTAACCCTACAGCTATAGCCAGTGAATATCAATCTGCGGGGGCTAGTTGTATCTCTGTAGTTACGGATAAAAAGTTTTTTCATGGTGATTTTAACTACTTAGCCCAAATTCATACTAAAGTTGATTTACCACTTTTATGTAAGGATTTCATTATTTATCCATATCAAATATATTTGGCAAGGTCAAAAGGAGCAGATGCAGTTTTATTAATTGCAGCCATACTTAGTAATCAAGATCTGCAGTACTTCATCAAAATTACAAATTTACTAAGAATGACACCCTTAGTTGAGGTTCATACTCTGGAAGAAATTGACCGTGTACTCACTTTAGATGGTGTTGTGTTAGTGAGTATTAATAATCGTGAATTGGAAGACTTCTCTGTAAATTTACATACTACTTGTCAGCTTTTAGCAGCAAGGGCTGAAGAATTACGAAAAAAAGGAGTTTTGGTTATTAGCGAATCAGGGCTAAAGAATAGAGAAGATATTAACTTGGTGCAAAAAGCTGGAGCATCTGCCGTATTAATTGGTGAATTGCTGATTAAGCACCCAGACAGAAAATTAGTGATCTCTAATTTACTGACTTCGCTGTAAGCACAACCCTGATTAATCTTTGAGATCAAATATCATAATTGTGACAGATGTAGGGTTACATTTATGGAAAAACCTATACCATTAAAAGTATAGATTTATGAGTTTTATTTTTATCTTAGGGATATATGTCTTAAGCCTTAATTAACACAAGTACCTAATGCTAGAATCAACCCATTAATTTAGGGGACATCAATTTTGATACTATTAATAGTTCATTATGAACTTAAATAATGGGAACAGCTAGAAAAGACACAAACCTGATAAATCAAGTGAATCAGCTAATTATTACTTTACGTAAAGCTTCTGTTCAACAAAAATAAGTGGAACACCATTCGTCAAAAAATCGACATCATGTCAAATTAATTGGAACAAATGATTAACTTATTTTCCTAGTATCAAGGATATTCACTTTATCGTCAATATTGCTTTTACTATGTAAACAGTCTGAAAATAGACTAAATGTTTGTATAGCAGAGAAAAAACGCCTCATTAAATAATTCCATTAGAATTTTATTAGAAATCCAAAATACCAGTTAGTAATATTTTTTCTTGGTTTTCTACTTGTTATAAACTGTAGGCTTACCACAGATAAATAATTCATTTATCTGTGGTAAGCCATGATATATTTGATATTTGTATAATAAAACTTTTGGGGGAGCATAATAATAATGCTTATAGAAACTAAAGTAGTCCTTGATTATAAATCCGGGAGTCAAAGAAACTATAATTCTAATGCCCAATGATTTTTTTAGCTGCTTCTTGAGAAATTTTTGTCATAGTTTCCCTAGAATCTACTATCTAAGATTTAATATTATCCTTAGCAGGAAAACTCAATTCTCTACTCTTTGTTTGTTAAATTTTGTATGTAAAAACATGTTTAGGATAGTTTTTGAGTCAGTCAATCAACTACTTTTCTCAAGTTATCCTAAATAGTTTTTTATCCTGAACTATAATTTTGCATCTAGTCTCTTGACCATGCTCAGTGTTATTCTTCTCCTAGAGCTTAATCATACATTTTCAAATATACTTTACAATTATTTACCATAACTACTCCTAGGGAATCGTCTGAGTTATCTTTTTCGATAACTACTAGGGTCTTAATTGTTGGTATATCTCCTTTGATTTAGCTTTATGAGTGCTATTAAATATGGAGAGTTATATAATGGATACAATTATTTAACCCTTTCTTTTCGATATACTCAAACAAAAACCTGATAGATGGGTATTTCTTAACAACTGGTCAAACCCATAAACTATCATTCCCGAAGTCATACCGGGAAGTACCTCATAAATTGCACTGGATATATTCAACCCTAAATTCCAAATCAAAGCTGTAGCAATACCAACCCCCATCATGGAAATCGCGGTCAGTGTACTTATTGTACGTTGCCAAACTTTTAATATTAATAGAGGACCCAAACCCGAAGCCAGAGCAGACCAAGAAAAAGTCACTAAACTGAAGACATTATCACTTCCAGCTAGAGCAATTACTAAAATTACTGTTGTTACTATTAGGGTTCCTAACTTTGCAAACTTATAAGATTGAGCTAAACCTGGAAATAGGTCTTGGGTTATGGCAGCAGAACAGGCAAGTATTTGTGAATCTGCGGTGGAGATAGTCGCAGAAAATAGTCCTGCTAATATTAGACCTACCACAACTGCTGGCAGCAGTTCTAATGATAGATAAGGTAATGCTAATTCTGGATCCCCAGAATTAATCAAGTCTGGCATTAATACCCGTGCTGCTAAACCAATTCCTATTGCAGAAATAGAATTTAATATTCCTAAGCTTATCTTAATATTTCTAGCAAAATTAATATTTTTGGCTGAATCAATAGCCATAGCGCGAATAATAATATGTGGTTGTCCAACAACACCAAAACCAGCTACTATCCAGCCAATAAAAAATGGTAAGAATCCCCAAGGTTGTTGTGAAGAATTCCAGTCTATCAAACTTGGATTGATATTTCCCAAAGACTGCCAAAGACTACCGAATCCACCACAACTATTAACTGCAGTAATAAATAGTGTAAATAAGGAAACAATCATAATAATGGCTTGTACTGCATCTGTCCAAATGGAAGCGCGAATTCCTCCGGAAAAACAGTATGTAACCACAATTGCAGCACCTACTATTATACCCAAGTAATAGTTCCATCCAAATACAGCACTAATAGCTTTACTTCCTGCTACTAATTGAGCAGCAGCATAGGAACCGAGAAAAGCAATGGTAATTAATGCAGAAATAATTGCAACCAAACGAGACCCTTGATTATTCTGGTTCAGAAAAGAAGAAATTGTATCTGAAGCAGTCTCTTCTGATACTTGCCTTAACTTTGTAAAAACAAAATACCAAGCAATATAGTCACCAATTAGCCAACCAATAACAAGCCATAGAGAAGAAATTCCTATTTTGTAAGTAAAACCAACTTGACCTATAAACAACAATCCACTTTGACCAGTTGCCATCGCTGAAAGCGCAGTTAGCCAGGGATTTACGTTACGACTAGCAAGTAAATAATCAGTGGTAGTAGTTTCTTTTTGTTTTGATGAGTAGATTCCCACCCCTGTAAATATAAGCAGAAAGAAAATAAAAGTAGCTGCTATTCCAATTTGTTCAGTCATTACTACTAGTGTATGAGTGTAGTTGTTGACATTATCTCAAAATAATTGAATAGCAGCTTATTTTCTAAGTATTTAGGCTGGTCACTATAACTATGCTGAGATCGAAGAAGAAGCTTACACATTCAAATCTGATAAGACTTCCTGGAAAGCTCAAAACTTTTATTGATATGTTTTTTATTTTCATCTATTCTAATGCATTTAGTACAGACAAACTATATATTTCCTAGGCCTACCAACTTACCAATATTGAAATCAATAAACTAGTTAAATGCTTGTCATACTCTTAACTAAGTCCGAATTTTCCAGGATAGGTCGTAACAGATACATGATTATCTAGTTAATTTCAATAGGATGGTAAATTTACTATGAAAATAACTAATGTTTTCAATGGAGTATATTTGGTCTACAAAGAATACTATCTTAAATAGATCTTAAGGTAAAAGAGGAATAAATATGAATTGGTGGCAAAAACTGAGTAAAAATCCATTAGCGAAGTTTGGAGCATTTATACTAATTGTGTTTTACTTGGCTGCAATCTTAGCTGATTTTGTTTCTCCTTATAGTCCCTATGCCCAGCAGTCTAATGGTTCTTTATTACCACCTACTAAGATTCACTATATCTCTAAATCTGGGCAACTAACTACACCATATATTTACCCTACTATTCAAGGAAACACTGATTTAGAGACAGGTAAGCGTCTGATTGAAGTAGATGAAGGCAAACCTTCACCTCTAGGATTTTTTGTTCTAGATAAAAAATCTCACTTGCATTTATTCGGGGTACGAGGAGAAGCAAAACTTAATATTTTAGGTACTGATGATCAAGGACGAGATCAATTCAGCCGTTTAATTCATGGCAGTCGTATAAGCTTATTTATCGGCATTGCGGGTGTGGCCCTGACTTTCCCATTAGGAATACTCATCGGTGGTATTTCTGGTTACTTTGGTGGTTGGACAGACAGTATTATAATGCGTTTATCTGAAGTATTAATGACTTTTCCCAGTATTTATTTATTGATAACCTTAGGTGCAGTTTTACCACCAGGGTTAACTAGTACACAACGTTTTTTATTAATTGTATTTATTACTTCCCTAGTAAGTTGGGCTGGTTTAGCTAGGGTAATTCGCGGTCAGGTATTATCAATTAAGGAAAGGGAATTTGTTCAGGCAGCACAGGTTATGGGAGGTAAACCGATTTATATTATCATTCGCCATATTTTACCTCAAGCATCTACTTATATTGCTATTGCTGCAACCTTATCCGTACCGAGTTTTATTACTTCGGAAGCTGTATTGAGCTTGATTGGTTTAGGAATTCAACAACCAGATCCATCCTGGGGTAATATGTTATCTTTAGCTACTAATGCTTCCATCTTAGTATTACAACCTTGGTTAATTTGGCCTCCCACGGCCCTAATTATATTAGCAGTATTAGCATTTAATTTGTTAGGTGATTGTTTAAGAGATGCATTAGACCCCCGTAGTTCAAATCAATAAGCCAAATTGAAGGAAGAGAAGAGCATAGCGAGTGGTTCAATTCCTATCTATTGCCTCTGACTATTAGTATAGTAGTTGATACAACTACCTAAAATTAGCTTGGGAGAAAAATTATGCAAGTGCCTATTTGATGTCGGGTGTGAAAATAATAGATATATATATAGTAGACTTAAGATCACTCCTTATTCTAAAAACAGAATCATATGAGTTTAAAAGAATTTAGAGCAAAAAATTTGCATTTTGACTGCCAGTGAAATCACTAGTGCAAGTATATTAATTTAAGCATTTGGCATGATGTCAAAACTAATCCCCATCTATTGTAATCCTTATTAATTCATAGTTTAGGATTAAGTAATCCATTTAATAATGATGCTGGACCCTGGCTATGAGGCCATGCAAAGGCATGGCGAAAGGCTGCATCTTGACAGGCTTGTAACTGTTGAAAATTAATAATGTTATGAGTTAGAAGATTTTCATACTCAAATGGTAAACGCATATTGTGCAATCCAGCATTATCTGTACAAATAGCAATATCTACACCATTTGCAAAACAAAGATCAAATACTGTTTTTAGCTTGCTGATATCTTGTAGGGTACCAGTTTTAATATAGGTAGTTGGACAAACTTCTAAACACTGTTGGTGTTTAGCTAAGTCAGGTAAAAGCTCTGGATACAATAGGGGTATTTGGATGCCATGGCCAATCCGTCGGAGATATGGCAAAAGTTCAGGATAACAACCATTACTAGTTTCATAAAGATGCCCAGTAGTATTTAGACCTAGAGAGAGGGCATAATCATATAGGCTTATCCATTCCTCCAGACGTTCTCTATAGTAAATATCTCCACCAGCAATATCTACTGCACAGACATAATGCTTATTTTGTGCTGCCAAATCAATGATTGCTTTATTTACTTCGTAAGGTAAACGAGAGTGCATGCATAGAATTTGACTCGTAATAACTGGATATTCTGATATTTGGCTGGCTTTACCTACAATGTCAACAATCTCAGCCATTTTCTCAATTCTCTGCGATTGATTAAAAGTATCAGGAGTACGTAGATAAGGAGTATAACGTAGTTCTAAATAAGCTAAATTTTCAAAGATGTAAGCACCACGAATCAAACGATAAATGAAATAAGGCAAGGTTTCTACAATTTGTACACTTTCTACTAGGGTATGTAGTTCTAAATACTCATCTAAAGTATTACGCTTGCCAGTGTAATACTCCTCAAAAGTTGAGTATTCAGTAAAACGAGAAATCAACTCAGAAGAATTTTGCTCTAAATACCGCCATAAGATACGGGGTACCACTGAGCCACCTAGATGCCTGTGCAGTTCTGCATGCAATGCCATTTTGCGTTTTTAACTCATTTCCTTCTTAAATACTATTAACATTCCACTAAAAAAAACAAGGGTGGCCACTGAAGAGAAGATACTATTGTCTATGAAAATAGCTAAGTTTTCTTCTTAAATTGTTGAGCGTCTACAAAAAAATACTCAAGCTATAAGCAAAGACCCAATTAACATGGTTCCAATACCCCCATCAGTAAAAATTTCCAGTAGTAGAGCATGGGGGATGCGACCATCTATAATGTGTGTTGCTTTCACACCTTGAGCAAGTGCGCGTACACAACAATTAACTTTGGGTATCATACCTCCATCTACTGTACCATTGGCAATTAACTGTCTGGCTTCCTGAATATCAATTTTGGGAATTAAGGTAGAAGGATTTTTAGAATCTTTTAGAATACCAGGAGTATCGGTTAATAAAATTAACTTTTCTGCCCCTAAAGCTGCTGCAATCTCTCCAGCTACAGTATCTGCATTAATGTTGTATACTTGGCCATTTTCATCATCTGCCACACTAGAAACCACAGGGATATACCCATTATCAACCAATGTTTCTAGAATCTTAGTATCTACACTGCTGACTTCTCCTACAAAACCAATACCTTCTTGACCTTGAGGGCGAGCTAGAATTAATTTACCATCCTTACCGCACATACCGACAGCAGAGCCACCGGCTTGATTTATTAATGATACAATCTCCTTATTCACCCGACCAACTAGAACCATTTCCACTACATTCATAGTAAGTGAATCTGTTACCCGTAAGCCATTTATAAATTGGGGTTCTATCCCTAACTTATCTAGCCAGCTATTAATTTCTGGTCCACCACCATGTACTAAAATTGGTTTTAAACCAACACAAGACAAAAAAATAATATCACGGATAACTTTATCCTTGAGGTTACTATCCTTCATCGCTGCACCACCATATTTCACTACAATAGTACGACCTGCAAATTCTTGTATGTAAGGTAATGCCTCGCTGAGAACTCGTACTCGTGTAGCCTCAGTTTGCCTAATATGTTCCTGATTGTTGGCTATCATTTTTTATATGGGCAGTGAAAGTTGTTCTAGACAGTTTAAAAGAGTTTGACCTTCTCAACAATCTCCAGATAATTTTTGTGTTTGGCTTCCCTCATAACTTCAATCAACTTATAATATAAGTACTTGCAAATAAATTAAATACAGAATATATAAGGGGAATGCAAATACATTTCCGTGAAATTAACCCATTTGACTTGTGGATTTGGCTCGAATTTATTACTGTTCCTTCACCGAGTGAAAAACAGTATGTAGAAGAATTGTTCAATTCATGGTTCTATCTAGGTAAATTAGGAGCATTCAATGCGGAAAACCTTCAAGTACAAGAGACAGGGCTAGAATTAAGCTATATGAGTTATGATTGTCAAGGTTATGATAATAGCTTATTAGCATTAATGCATAACATGAGTGAGTTTGAATACCATGGCAATTGGGGGCGTTGTTGGTTTGATATGGGTACTTCTGATGCAGTTGCTCTCGATATTTTAATCAATGCTATTCAGCAATTATCCTCAGAATATATTGCGATAAAAGAATTATACATAGGTGGTATGAATGCAGACTGGCCGATAGAAGAAACTCATGGTCATAATTCTCTTATCTATGATAATTAATGTGAATTACTTAATAGATTTGATAAATTGAACCCATATTATATGTGGAATATTGTTAATGCACCAATCAGGCCAAATACGTCTTATTGCTTTAGGGTTAATTAGAAATGGAGAATATATTTTTGTCTCACAGGGGTATGATTATGCAAAAGGGGCATATTTTTATCGTGCTCTAGGAGGAGGTGTTGAATTTGGTGAAAATAGCCTAGTTGCACTAAAAAGGGAATTTCAGGAAGAAATCCAGGCAGAACTAAACCATATAGAATACTTGGGGTGTCTGGAAAATATATTTACCTACAATGGTCAACCATGTCATGAAGTTATACAACTTTATAAATGCGGTTTTACTGACCCCAAATTGTATCAATTAGAAAGACTTGTATTTAAAGAGGGAAAACATGAAAAGGTTGCCCTATGGATAAACATTAAACACTTTCAGTCCGGTTCATTGAAGCTAGTACCAGAAGAATTTCTGGACTATTTGTGAAAGTCAATTATATTTGAGCATAAAATTATGAATAAGCTTAAAAGTGAAATGGCTAATATTTCAGGTATGAATTTAGGGAAATTAAAGGGTAAGTCTATGCACTCCTATAAGTAGTGGAGAAGTTAGAGGGGGTGTATAGTTGGAAAAAAAATAAATATCGCTGCAACTATACCAAACCCTCCTCCAGCAATAATAGTTAGGTGACTAAAAGTTTTAAAATTAGAGTATCTACCATTCTCATCAGTGAGAGTCCCATTAATAAATATAAATCTTGATACCGGCAAACTTATTTTCTGGGCCGACGAAACATAAATTCCTGAAACGCAGTCTTTAAATTTTTTAAATTTGTATATTGCCAGGGTATTAATATTTGCTTTGAGAAGATATTTTAACCTAAATAGAACATACCATCATGAGTGGACAGACTCTATCATAATCGAATTAAGGATTTTGCCTAATATTATTTGATTCTAGTTACTAATAGATTATGAAAATATTATTTATTGGTGGAAGCACAACACCAACCTCATAAATAGAGTTGTATAGGTATAGATAGAACCCCTAAGTTAATTACGAATAAATCTAGTTTAATCTGTTCAGGTTGAAATTATGGTGTTTTAGAATAAACTACTGGCAATAGTTTGCCATTTAGGATTATTTGAAATTATTACTTCTAATGTACAATTCCATAGTTAAAGACTTAGTGCTAATTGGTGGTGGTCATAGTCACATTATTGTATTGAAAATGCTAGGTATGCATCCCATACCTGGAGTCCGTTTGACATTAATTACTGATTCATCTGATACTCCTTACTCCGGAATGTTACCAGGACATATTGCTGGTTTTTATAACTATGATGAATGTCATATAAACCTGCGATTACTTGCTAATTTCGCTCAAACACAATTGTATATTGACAATGTAGTTGGTTTAGATTTAGCCCATAATCAAATACTATGTTCTAACCGACCACCAGTAAGTTTTGATGTGTTATCTATTGATATTGGAAGTACTCCTGATAACATGAATACAAGCGGGGCATCAGAATATGCTATTCCTGCCAAACCTGTGAGTCAGCTATTAACGCGTTGGGAAGAGATTACTAAAAGAGCTGCTGATAATCCTCAGCAGCAAATCAAAATAGCCATTGTTGGTGGTGGTATTGGAGGTGTAGAATTAGCTTTAGCAATGAGGACTAAGTTAAGTAGAATAGTATGTAAAGAATCTTTGGATGTTCATTTGTTTCAACGTAATTCTTGCATACTGCCACATAATAACCAATTTGTACGCTCTCACATTCGGAGAATATTATATAAACATCAGATTCAAGTTTACTTGGGGGAGAATATAAACCAAATAGAATCCAAAAAAAACAATATATTCAAACTTCAATCTGAGTCTGGTCTCACTGGGGAATACACCCATATTTTTTGGGTTACGCAACCATCAGCAGCTCCATGGTTGCAAACATCACTCCTCAAAACAGATACTCAAGGCTTTATTCTTGTGGATGATACATTGCAGTCTTTATCCCATCCTTATATCTTTGCAGCAGGTGATATTGCAACCATGATAAATTATCCTTGTTCCAAGGCAGGTGTTTTTGCTGTTCGTCAAGGTAAACCTTTATTTACAAATCTGCGGAGATATTTACAAGGAAAATCTCTGAAATCATACATCCCCCAGAAAAAATACTTGAGTCTGATTGGTACTGGTGATGGAAGAGCGATTGCTACTCGAGATGTTTTTACTTTACCTCCTAATACACTTACCTGGTATTGCAAAGATTGGATTGACCGCCGCTTCATGAAAAAATTCAGCGATTTACCGCAGATGAGAAGTACACAGACCAGAACTCCACTCATTAATCACAAATCCATTTCTCGACTTTCTTTTACTCCTTTCTACTCAACTCAAAGCCAATCACTGAAACCAAATGATATCATGCCTTGTGCTGGATGTGGTTCTAAAGTTGGGAGTACAGTAATGACTAAGGTTTTACAACGTATTCAAACAGAACAAATAAACCTTAACCACCAGCAAAATATTATTATTGGTCTAGAAACGGCTGATGATGGATCGGTAATTAAGGTAACAGGGAATAAGTTTTTAGTCCAAACCATTGATTATTTTCGTGCTTTAGTTAATGATCCCTACCTTTTTGGGCAGATTGCTACCAACCACTGTTTGAGTGATATATTTGCCATGGGTGCAGTGCCCCATAGTGTATTAGCAATTGCCAACATCCCCTATGGCATTAATAGTAAGGTGGAAGAAACTTTTTATCAATTATTATCAGGTTCAGTTAAAGTGTTACGTGAAACGAATACATCTTTAATTGGAGGTCATACATCGGAAAGTTATGAATTGGGGTTTGGATTGTCCTGTAATGGTTTTGCTGATACAGATAAATTACTACGCAAAGGAGGAATGAAAGTGGGAGATGTAGTAATTTTAACTAAAGCGTTAGGTACAGGTACATTATTTGCCGCTGATATGCGTCATCAGGCTAAAAGCCGGTGGATTGACAAAGCAATTACATCAATGTTAATCCCCAATGGGAGAGCAGCTGAATGTTTGTTGCAAAATAATGTTAATGCCTGTACTGATGTCACTGGTTTTGGTTTGTTGGGACACTTATTAGAAATGGTAAGTGCTTCTGGTGTTGGCGTGGATTTAGAACTGGAAAAAATACCCATATTACCTGGGGCTAGGGAAACAATAGCTCAGGGTATTTTAAGTACTTTGCATCCAGAAAATGTTAAATCATCTCATTATATAGTTAATAGAGATTCTCTTTTCTCTTACCCCTACTATCCCATAATATTTGATCCCCAAACTTCGGGAGGATTATTAGCCTCTGTTCCTTTCGAACATGCAAATGATTGTATTAACCAACTGCAAAGTATAGGCTATAAGGATAGCTCTGTGGTTGCTTATGTAATTCCTTTTATCAGGAGTGAGGGTTTTATCAACATTTCTTATAGTTTAGAAGACTAATACTTTAAGATACCGCAAAATCAAACTTATAAAGATTAAAAAACGAGAAAAATATGGTATAATAAGATACATAAGTCAAAATTAAAGTTTAATAGATGAACAGATATTAATTTATGAGTTTTAATACTTGTAACACATAGATATACTGGACCAATCTGATATTTAATCATACTAATTTGACGAGTCTAATTATATGAATTTAAATATAAAACTAGTTAGAATTATTTGGTTAGTATTTATATATAGATGTTCAAACTAAAGTATTTGAGCACAGTATAGTTGCAGCCAGTAAATGATAATAATTTTACTGATAAATAAATCAGGCTTGAATTAAACTTATATAATATTATTTACTTGTTCTTAAGCGAATTGTATTTATTTTTTCTGTTAAGATCTCTGATGAATTCTTATAGTATTCCATACTATTAAATGTTTGCTCTGATAATTATACTTATCGAACCAATATAAATTCCAAAATTACTTTTAGTCTAAGTTAACAGCCGATTAAAGCTTAAATATAATATCATTGTGTCAAATTAAGATTCATCGCAACTAAGTATTTTTACTATTTAAAGGTAAGCTAATTCATAATCAAAATATATCATTTATTCACATATAATTCTGAGTGCCGCTAATAAGAGATGAAAGGTTTTACTCTTTAATTACTCTTGATTAAAGAGTATATTTAAGTAATAATTAAGTTTGATAACTAACTTCCTAATTTTGATTTACGATAATTTATTTTTATATTATTTTAAATTGGAGAATTAGGTTTTAATCATTGAATACGTAAGTAAAATATTTACTATTTATTAATAAAATATACTTAGAAGTTTTCCCCATAATATATATCTGACTTACTAGGCATACTATTAAACTATTGAAGGTTATAGAATAGAGCTTATATGTACTAAGAAAGCCTCAACTAAAACTATGTCAGCAGAACTAAAGAAGACCAAAATTACACCATTTGCACAAAAGTTAACATTGCCTCTTATTAAAAAGAAAATAAAAGTTTTACAAATTAATCTTGGAAAACGCTGTAATTTAGCGTGTACTCACTGTCATGTGGAAGCAGGACCGCAACGTACAGAAGAGCTTTCCCCTGAAGTATGTAAACAAATAATTACATTAATTTACCAATTTCCTCAAATTAAAACTGTCGATTTGACTGGTGGTGCACCGGAAATGAATTATGGATTTAAAATGTTGGTTGAGGCAGCAATAGCTACTGGTAAACAAGTAATTGTACGTTCAAATTTAACTGTTTACTTTAGAGATGAATGTGCATCTTTACCAGAGTACTTTGCTAAATATAAAATTAGAATAGTTGCTTCTCTACCCTATTATTTGGCTGATAATGTTGACGAAATGCGCGGAGGTGGAGTTTTCGGTCATTCTATTAGAGCTTTACAATGGTTAAATCAACTTGGCTATGGTAAAAATCCTGAACTAATTTTAGATTTGGTATATAATCCCAAATTACCGACAGATCAAAGGTTTATACTAACTCCCCAGCAAACCAAACTAGAAAAATATTATAAGATATTATTGAAAGACAATTATGCTATTATTTTCAATAATCTTCTTACTATTACTAATATTCCTATTGGTAGAACAAAATTATATTTGGAACAAAAACAATTATATACTAACTATTTAAAGTTTTTAGAGTCCAAGTTTAATTCTAATACTGTCCGGGGTTTGATGTGTTGGGATCAACTTTCTATTGACTATCTTGGTAATGTTTATGATTGCGATTTTCACCAAGTGATGAAATTACCAGCTAAGACACTATCTGGAACAACTATTACGGTTAATGAGTTACTAGCAAATAGTAGTTTGGATGTAATTAACAATGTCGAAACGGCAGATTACTGTTATGGCTGTACAGCTGGTAACGGCTCTAGTTGTGGTGGTGCTTTAAATTCTCAGGTAAGTTAATACGTATAAAATCTTTGTTTCCAACAATATAGTCATATGAATGATATAGTGGCAACTACTAGTTAGTCCCCTAAACTATAGTGATTCACATAAGTACTCATTAGCCTCAATAGTCTTCATATTTCTAACAAATTACTAAAATTTACTTGTAGTCTTATTTATTTTAAAAATAAAATTTATTAGTGTAAAAGAAACTATAACCTTATTTTCTAATATAGAGTATATTGTTTTAGCTATATTCTCTATAACCGTAGTTTCCACAACATAACATAATAGCCCATTCCAATCTGAGCTTAAAGGATTTTAAGAGTAATGTATAATCAACAGTTAGTATTTGTTTAACTATCTCAGCTCTTTATAATAATTTGTATTTGTATTAAATGCTTTAGTCTAATAATCAATAACTCAAACTCAAAAAAATATAATAACTCCATCATTTCTGATATACAAGTATAAATATTTACGTGGATCAAGGCATAAAATTTATATTGGCAGCTTAATCAAAACAAATATTATGGCTTTAGATAAATTAACAATTGTATGTGGATTTTTAGAAACATAATAGATATGGGTACTCCTACAGTAATTTATATCTACCGAATATCCATATATTTCTATATTATTTGTTATTTATAAGTTGGATATCTATCATTATTTATACTTGTGATATTCCTAAATTTTCTCTATAAATGTTCTGTTGCTTCTCTTTAGTTTAAGAAAAAAATAATCTGCCAATAGTTTCATATCAACTATTTTTGATTTCACTGGGTTCACAACTACAGTTTTTCTAACCATGGCATTTGTATACTTATATTCTTAATATTTAAATACCCATAAAAACAGTATAGGCAATAAAACCCATACTACAAAGGTTTTATTATGCTCTCCTGACTTTATACTCTGTTACCAAAGGTATAGTTTGAATACATATAATTTCTATGTAAAGCTATTACAATAAAATAAACGTTTATAGATACTTAACTAAGTAATATCAATTATGTGTATCTTTAGCTTTTTGATCAAAGTATTATTGATACTTTGGCAAAGATAGAATATATTGGTATCCTGATTTTTGAGAACCATGAGTGGAAATATGTCCACCATGTAATTGTGATAAATGACTACTGAGTAATAGACCTAAACTTTCATGAGGTGAGCAAAAACTTGATTTTACTTCTTCTTTCTCAGGAATAGAATTATTTCCTATGGCTACTTTTTTGTCATTCTGGAACAGAATAGATTTGCTGCTGGAATTATCAGATTCTGGAGAATGATGATTGAGTTTAGGAATTAAGCTACTAAGTTCTAAATTTAGCAAACTACTTAAGTGAAATAAAGAATTGATATCTTTTACACCCTCTCCTGGCAAAGGATGGGAAACCCATATGGTAATATTTAAATGATTTTCCTTACAAGAAATATGAATTCTCACTAAGCTACCAGTAGCAGAAGTTTGAATGATACTGGAAATTAGATGATAAAGTATCTGTCTAACTTTGTCTCTATCTAGGGAATAGATGCGAGAAGATTCAGGTTCAATAGATAAGCGAATATCCTGTTCACGACAATGGGCAACTTCCTCTAAAGTGCTAATTGCTTGCTGACATAACATCTCAATATCTACAGGGGTAATATTTAATTTCATGGCATCATTATCAGCCATCATTCCTAATTCATTAATTGCGTTGACAAGAGAAAGTAAATAATTCCCGCTATGTTGAATAATTTCTATATACTCCCTTTGCTTAGTTGTTAAAGGGCCATAAATTTCTCTTCCTAAAACACTAGCCATTCCCAATACAGAAGTTAAAGGAGTACGCAATTCTTGGGTTAATTGTTCTAATAATTTCAATTTGAGATTACAGATGGAAGTTGGAGCTTCAAAAACTAAAGATGGAGACAAAATAATCTGTGGTTTTGTTTTTATCTCCTCTTCTATTTGCCAACTGGCTTGATTTATAGGTCCTGCCGAAGTTAGCTTTAGCAGTCGATTACGCTCAAATTCACTCATACCCCAACGAGCAATAACTTGTAGGAGCTCAATCTCTTGATGGTTAAACCGACGTGGAACTAAATCCATAACTGCAATGGTACCCAAACAATTACCTGCAGAATCTATTAGTGGTATTCCTAGGTAAGAACGAATTCCATAACCTTTAGTTAATTTGCTCTCAGAAATATTTTTCTCAGCATGATTGCTAGTATCATTTATTTTTAGAACTTGAGTATTTTGGACTACGTAATTACAAAAAGATTCCTGGCGTAAGAGTTGGCGAGTTTGTGCTAGTGGATTCATGAATCCCAGGCGTGACAGACCAATCGCTGATTTAAACCAATGAAATTCTTGATCAATAAAGCCCAAAATTGAAATTGGCACAGACAAGAAATGAGCGGCTGTTTGAGTAGCTTCTTCAAAAACGGGAATGGTTTCTGATTGTCGTAAATTCAGTTCTGATAGAGCTTTCAGCCTACGTCTTTCTTTAACTTTTTGAGAATCCCAATCATCTTTCATATCAAACATTGTATTGTCTAATTCAAATATTGCCATTAAGACCCTTATTAACAAGTAATAATCTGTAGCATTTTTTACAATTACTACTTCGTTATCTCACTTACTTGTTACTATTAATCATTCCCAAAATCAGAGTCAGTTGAACAAAATCTGTATAAACAATTTTCCTATTATTCTCAGGTAAACTATTGTATGGAGAATGTATTCTTATATTTTGCAAATATTTATAAAAGGATATTTAAAAAGTTATCAGAGGTAACAAGAATGCTGATTGCCTCATGGTGATATGAATCATAGCAGAATATATAACAGTTCTTGATATTATGGTTGATCAATCGTGATGCACAATAAATTACTGAATTTCATAAATAACCTATCTTTTTCTCATATCCAACAATTTTTATTTGGTGTAAACCAGCTAGGAGTTCTGCATTAACTCAAGACTATTATGCTAAACCCCATTAAGAAAAACTATTGATCTAAATCTTACATTAATTCTAATTGCATTAGAATATCTTCAATTTCTTTTAGAATCCACGCAGAGATAATTATCATCAATTAAGTCAATATAAAAATCTTCGCACAGTAAATTTCTAACAAAATAAAAATATTCCTAAATTCAAATGTTAACCCCAGCTATAAAAATATGTTTATACTGGTTGCATGTATATGAAGTCTGCAATTACTCCCCAATCAATTACTCATTCCACAAAAATATAGAAAACTACGTTCTTCATAACCGGCAACATTATTTATATATTAAGTTACCAAGTTAAAATCTAATCCTTATTTTCATGAAGAACCTAGCTTATCAAAGACTTTTTGCAGAGATATGTATAAAACTAGGATTAAGTAACTGAATATAATAAGAGTGAGATAAGTAACATAACTATTATACTAAATATAATTATGCAAAGATTCAGGTTTAATTTTTTTATTTTTATAGACAGGTATTGTTGTAGTATCTACTATAATTATAGCTAGCTCCGATGAATTCAATTTATAAGAGATTCTTACTCATCATTGGCAAAACCCATAGACAAGGTTCCAAACCTCTTATCAAGTATAGTGTTATCTCTGTACGGGTAACAGATATGACAAAGTTAATCTAACCCATAATACTATTAATAGTATATACTTTTCTATATTATTAATTAAATGTTTTTACTTATATATATGAATATCTATTGAGATACTAACCTTGATAGATAAAACTTTGTATGATGGGTTATGAATATTAGTTATCATTATGATGACACTTAAGGGTTAGCCATATTGCTATAATTCAATAGTTTATATAGTAAGTAAATATAAATGATAAAAGCATTTAACTTGCTATTAATTAAAATTAGATGAAATACACTGTTATTTACTGGTTTAATGCTAATCTATGTCTTCTATGCCTAAGGAAAAATACCTGGCTTAATTATCACCCCTTGCTATCCTGGAAAATTTAGTATAGCTAGCTATACTAAATTTTCCAGGATTAAATGTTTATCAGGATTTAAATTCTTCAAATATGGCTTGAATTTAACACATCAATAATTCTCCATACTTCATGATTTTAGCTGATGTATTGGTAAATAATAGTTTTATCAGAGAACCAAATTCTTATTTTGGGATTGATTATTCAGGGTAAAGTCAAACCAGCCCCAGGTAAATCTATTCCAGGAGTTTAAAATCGAGTTAATATTTAAGAGTGCTCGTATTAGCTATACTTATGTTGATTATTCTTCAACCTTTACTACATAATGCATACTAAAATAAGCCTTATGGACATTAAGTATTAAGTAGATAAGAAGAACCAATACATAATTCTCCAGATAACTATACGTTATTTTCATCTTATTCATGATCGACCAGATGGAGGTATTTGCTAAAGAGATTTGCCTGTTAAGTAATTATATAGTAACTCTTCTCAAATTTTATAAGCCAGATGTTTACTCCCTGTCATCCCAACACTAGAATATTCAAGTAACATTTATGAATTTAATATATTATCAATACTTTTATTAATTTTATATATAACCCATCACCAGATAGAAAGTTTTTATAGATGTTATAATAATATTCCGTATGCCCAATTAATAGTTGAATTTGTGTAACAAAAAATGAGGAGCAAAATAGGGGAAATTTCATAAATATTATAAAATACTGATTGTTAACATCTATAAATTGAGAATTTATTATTTGAGTCAGTAATTTTTAAGTTAAAATTAACTATATACATAATTATCTAAATATTCATCTCACGGTAGTTATATGTATTAAAAAAATATATATAACTACGCCATAAATTTAAAGTATAAACTTCAAAGTTAAATGATTAGTTCGCAGCTAGAATATAAAATTTACCGAAGTACCCTAAGTAATAAAATAGTATTGTTGGTAACAGCGAATCCTAATTGTAATATTGTTGCAACCAAGATTTTTGTACGTGCTGGTAGTTCATATGAAAGTCGGGATAAAGCAGGTTTAACCCATTTATTATCTGAAGTAATTACGAAGGGATGTGAAGGACTATCAAGTTTCAATATTGCTGAACAGGTAGAGTCTTTAGGAGCGAGTCTTCGTACGCATGCACATTCTGATTATTTCTTATTATCTTTGAAAAACATAACTAGCGATTTTCCAGAAATTTTATATTTAGCAGGAAAAATTTTACGCTCACCAACTTTTGCAAAGTCAGAAGTTGAGTTGGAAAAACGGCTTATCTTGGAAAATATCCGTTCCCAAAAAGAACAACCATTTAATATTGCTTTAGATCAATTAAGAAAAGTGATGTATTGCCATCACCCTTATGGTCTTTCAATTCTAGGTGAAGATGTCTCTGTAAAGAATTTAAAAAATACAGATTTATTCTATTTTCATCAACAATATTTTCGGCCGGATAATATCGTTATTAGCATTTCTGGGCAGATTGATCCACATCATGCAAAAACTGTAATTGAGGAAGTATTTGGTGATTGGCAAATACCAAATACAGAATTATCTACAGCATTAAACTTATCTAAAATCTCAGTTTTCCCGCAACAAGTAATTACTCCTCAAGATACTCATCAGTCAATAATCATGCTAGGTTATTTGGGCGCGTCTGTATATTCACCTGATTATGCAGCCTTGAAAATATTATCTACCTATTTGGGGAATGGAATTTCTAGCCGCTTATTTGTGGAATTGAGGGAAAAACAAGGTTTGGCATATGAAGTATCAGCCTTTTATCCCACACGCATGTTCCCCGCATCATTTATAGTTTATATGGGTACAGCTCCAGAAAATACTGAAAAAGCTTTGTCTAGAATGCAGAAAGAAGTGGAACTGCTCTCTAGGAATGGACTATCAATAGCATCACTACAAACATCAAAAAATAAGATTTTAGGTCAGTATGCTTTGGGGAAACAAACTAATGCTCAAATTGCACAGGTTTATGGCTGGTATGAAATTATGGGATTAGGAATTGACTTTGATCAACTATTTCAAGAAGTAATTCTTAGGGTAAGTATAGAAGATACAATTAAAATTGCACGTAAATACTTACAGAATGCCTATATATCTTTAGTTGGCCAAAAAACAACTGCAGAAAATATCCTAAAGTAGGTTCCATAAATATTGCTGTGATTATCTGATATATAAGGATAAAAGCCTTATATTATACTTTAATCGGTGTGATTTTTTGTGTAAACTAATATTGATGAATTCAAAGAAAGTATATAATTAAATTATGATAAATATATCATATAAAAAAGCCAGTATTTTTCGTTGATTATCATTACCTAATAGATATAATTATATTATGCCTAACAACTATAATAGTAGTATTCTTGAAAAGAATACTTACTTCTCTCTGATTAGAATAAAGTTTTTAACTAATAGAAATTGCTACAATTCTATGTAAAATTCCGTATTATTACATGATTATTCAATTTTATTTTTAGGTTTCATCTTGCATAAACTAATACAGTAAACGTTACCAATATGGAGCAACTGAAATACTAATACATTTGTATTTATAATAATTAACTAAGTTTAAGGGCAGATATTGCTATCCGATCAAATATTTCTGGAATTAAATTCAATATAATTTATAATAAATATTATAAATGCTTATATCTATTTTTGGTTGCCAGGCAATGTTTCGATTAATTCGATTAAGTAACAGCTAATTGAAAATACTGTAATTTTAATCCAACTTAAACATAAAAGTAATAACCTCTAATGTGGTAACTATGTGATAGTATATCGGTGAGGTAATATGTAGAATGAAATACAAAAGTCAATATTTATATTGTAAACACATTATAAATACAAATAAATCAACAATCAAATAGGTAGGTTTTATTGTTATAATAGATGATCTAATAATTAGGGATATTAATATGAGAACTTAACATAAAAGAAATTTAGAATTAAGATTCTATCATTTATTTCTAAATTACTCTCTCAAAATACATCGTTTATGAGAAAAACAAAAGTCACCTGCTTACTTAAACAAGTATTCAGATAGTGTACTATAAAATACCAGTATCAGACTTTTCCAATGCTCCCACCCCTGAAGGAGTTATGTAGTGGAACATAACAAACCATTTACCGGGCTGCAAGCCATCATATTTACCCTACTACCCCTGCTTATTACTTTAGTCTTTGGTTTAATAATATCTGTAAAATCAAATATTTTTGTCAATCAGACTTCAAAATATATCAGAGGCGGAAATCAGACCAATACAGATCGTGAAACTCAAAAGCGAATTGAGAAATTTCGGTTAGCAATGCTGAGCACTTGGCAAAACCAGGCTTTTAAAAAAGGCTTAGCCTACAATAGACCAGAAGGATTTCAAGGGGTGATAATTAATCAGGCAAAAGTTACCCGAGGAAGAAAGCTAATTGCCTTAACTTTTGATGATGGACCATGGGATAATCATACTAGGGAAATACTAGACATCCTAAAAAAAATCAAGTAAGGGCAACATTCTTTGTACTTGGTCAGGCGTTGAAGAACAAACCTGATATTGGACGCCGTATCGTGAATGATGGGCATGTGATTGCCAATCATACTTGGAATCATAGATATCATTACCATAATCCACAAGCTGCTGCATTTGAGATTGATCGCACCTCAGAGCTAATTTATCAAACAACAGGGGCAAAAACCAATTTATTTCGGCCCCCTGGCGGAATGTTAAATAACGGTTTGGTTGCATATGCTAAGGAGAAAAACTACACTATTGTTATGTGGTCTGCTGACTCAAATGATTATAAACGTCCTTCAGTGGGGACTTTAGTTACCAGTGTAGTTAAACAATCAACACCGGGTGGTATTATCTTGTTGCATGATGGTGGTGGCAATCGTTCTAACACAGTAGAATCCCTAGCACCAATGATTAAAAAACTAAAAGGACAAGGATACACTTTTGCAACAATTCCAGAACTACTAGAAGCCGACGATAGGAAACATAAGTTAGCAGAATCACAAAAAAATAAATCCCTAAGATCTAAAACCTGACTTAAACACTAGCTAATCAAGTATTAATATATTTATTTATGATAAATATCACTCTCCTGTAAAAGATTTCAAGGACTGCTTGAGTTATGTTACATAATACTGGTGCTTATTAACTTCTTGGAAAGGAATAACATCAACAAGTATGCATTGATTCTCTATGAAAATTTTTATCTACTTATAATACTTTATTTTATTTTTAGATAAAAATCATATAACCTAAGTAGCAGTAAGCTTTAAATAATTATTAAAGGTCTAGTTCTATTTATAGTAAATTACTAAATTAATTATAGGATTCTACTCCAGTACAAACATATATACAGAATATATTAGTTCACTAACGGCTTTTTTACTTTATTTATTAGAAGATAAGGATATTACCTCACTATTCTTGAAGTCTGAAAGACTCTCAGTCTCCTTTTATCAGTCAAGATGCTTAAGTTAAACTTACTATTAGATATTAAGATTAGTGTGAATTTTTACCAGTATTTCCCAGGTTTCTCCTAGTTAAAATTAGATACTACCCGCTTTTACCCACCTATCTGTAATATTTTCCATAATTATTAAATCCTACCACTATTGGGATGATGAGAGTTTTCAACTAAAACTCTAAGTGTATCAGTCAATAACTCCATTAAACATTTGTTTAACTGGCTTTTGGGTTGGCCTAAATAATACTTTCAATTTTGTCAATCACAATTGACCAAATTCTATAAGAATAATTAATAAATGATTTTATTTGATTTACCTTGTATTCATATAATTTTCCGACCAAAAATGTATTCATTCCATACATATGGTAGTTAATTTTAACGTAATTTATTTTAAATAAAAGTCATTCTAACTAATCATTTAATATTGGTTATATTTAAAAATAAAATAGTATAATATTATTTATATATATACAACTACTAACAATAGTCTAATCATAGGTCTTGTAACTTATTTACTATTCAATTAGATAACTTTCTATGCTAGTTGATATTAGTGTAATATTCACTTTATTTTACTAAAATTAACCGTTACCTATTGTTTACTATCTTACTTATTCTCTAATAAGTATATTTGTTATTTATGGGATTTTCTATATAAGTAGAAGCAAAAAAATAAAGGATATCATCAAATAATAAGTTTATATTACTTAATGATATCTTGATATAGTCAAACAGTACAATATCTTTGTATTCTAATACTAAATTTACAATAATTAAGATTTTCTTATTAATTCATTATGAATGTTGTAATCATTGGATGTGGATATGTTGGTTCTGCAGTTGCCCGGTACTGGCGATACCAAAGATCCTTGGCAGTTACTGTCACGACAACAACGGCTGAGCGAATACCTGATTTACAAGTATTATCACAGAGGGTGAGATTGTTAAAATGCAGCGATACAGAAGAGTTAAAATATATATTGAAAGAACAAGAAATTGCCCTCGTGAGTGTTGCTAGTAAGGCATCTTCCTATGAAGAATCTTATTTAAAAACTGCTGAAGCTCTAGTCAATGTCTTACAAGGCAATTCTACACTCAAACAGTTAATATATACGAGTAGTATTTCTGTGTATGGGGATCAGGGTATTAACTTAGTATGTGAAGAAGATAATCCTAACCCAATTAGTGATAAAAGTAGAATTTTACTGCGTACAGAAGAATTATTATTGTCTATGTCTAGCAGAAAACTAAATATTTGTGTATTGCGATTAGGTGGAATTTATGGCCCAGATAGGGAGCTAGTGAAAATATATAGTAGATTCGCAGGCAAAAGCCGTCTGGGAGATGGTCGAAAACCAGCAAACTGGATTCATCTTGATGATATTGTTGGTGCTATTGAATTTGCACGCCAACACAGTTTAAAAGGAGTATATAATTTAGTTGATGATTCTAAACTAACTCAAGGTCAAGTAATTGAAAAGGTTTGTGAAAAGTATAGTTTACAACCAGTAATCTGGGATTATAATCAAAGCAAACAGGTACAACATAATGTATCTAATCAAAAAATTAAAGATGCCGGTTATCAGTTGATACATCCAAAGATAGCCTTCTAACCTAACAATTTTTATGTTAAAAGTTTTAATAACCCCAATTTATTAAAGATATTGCAAGTTCTAATTTTTATGTAAAAAATTGGCTGATTATTATCAGCACTTATTACTTATGAATATTAATAGTTTTAGTTAATAAATCTCATCAGATTTTTAAAAGTTTCTATAAGAGTTGCTAAGAATAGGATCATTAAAACTACTTAAACCTACTCATATCAGTATTATTAACATATGATGATTGTCTGGGATTATTTTTACCAAGCCAGAGGTAAATATTGTTCTTCAATTAATTATACCAATCTATTTTTTGTAGATAATTTTAAGAATATGACCCTTTTCTTATAAAAGAAAATCCTATTAACGTCCATAAAAATTATATTTAATAGTAGTCATTGAATGCTCTGTTCATATAACTATTATTCATACATTAATATATAGATAATTTCATAGCTGCTAAACCCTACCCAAGAAAGATATATTTAGACTTCTAAGTACATAATATTCCAGATAAAGAAAGTAAAAAAAATGTTTTAATTATAGTTATTTTTTTAGTATTTACTTGTTAAGTAAACTCCCAATTCATATCTTTTTATGGGGCTATACAGATTTCGGATTTGTAGTTTTTAATTAGTAATTTATATTTAAAGACCTGATAATATAGTTCTAGCAGTTTACGGGGTATGATTTTGATCAATTCGTATTAAAAATTTATCCAGTATCTATTAAAATTAGATAAGTAGTGATGGCATTCATTATATTTTACTATTGCTAAATATTTATAATTACTTTAAATAAATCACAATATAAGATTAAATAAGTTAGACTTTTTTAAGTGACTGTTACCAGAAAAAATATATTTAGCATTTTTATATTTTTTGAGGGGTATAATCACCATAATAGAATTATATCAAAGACAAAATCCTAAAAAGCTTAAGTTGATCCATAACTAATACGATTGCCATAAATTTATTGCAGCTTTTTTTGGGATTTGAAGATTTACAAAATACTATCTTACTATGTTTTTTTATGAGGCTTATATTAAGCTTATATCAATTACAATTTCTATTGTCTATTAATAGCAAATATTTATCCTTAAGTTACCAATTTAACTCTGAGAAACTGTGCATATAAAATCATATCTAATAACAGAATTTATACAAACGATACTTGATTAAATTAATTCTTGATTTTTATTCTTTTGATTTTGTAGTAATATCATACTCTTTATAATTTTTATATCATGATTGATATTGATACTATCTTATTGCTTATATATAGTTCATAAAAGCCACATATATCTAAAAAATATTAGAATCTATATCTGTATTAAGCTCATTATACTTTTTAAGTAATTAGAACCAACACTAGGTTGCTTCCACATATTGATGTAAAGTCTTTATAAGGAATAATTATGTTTTATTTGCTAAGCT
>NZ_CAIY01000076.1 GCF_000350105.1 Richelia intracellularis HH01 | reverse complement strand
AATTAGGAAAATAACATAGATACAGATACTATTGTTAGTAGTTGATATAGTTTTAAATTCGTGAGTTTTTCTAATTGTTAACGTTTACAAAGATAGGATGAAATCTGGAGATGATGATTTGAATTTATTTATGTTGAAGTAGTTGTGATTTCCTAGATGATTAATATCATAAATTTCTCTAGTATTTATTTTAGCCACTCTGATACTTATATTTATATGATTTAAGTGGCTGCCTGAATATTTTAATTATAAGTTTTGCTAAATATTATAGAAATTTTTCTAAAATTAGATTCTAAAATCTATTCACTATTAACATACTTATAAAAACCATTGCTGTAACTTAGAAAATAATCAGGTGTATTCTTCTATTATTTATTTCTGGTATATATCAGCAACTATACTGGGGATTGTATTGGCAAAAAGTCTTTTTTTAATTAACTAAGCCTAATGTTACCGAAATTCGGTAACATTAGGCTTATGGTTGGTGAGATTTTTGTGAAATTAGGTCAAGTCAATTTTGGAGTACTAGAAGGAATGTATAATCAAGGTGCCGTTGTGGGTCCTGACAATACGGAATCAGGTAGCCGCACCTTCATCTATGAAGTAGTGGGTTTGCATCAGAGCGAAGAAAATACTCAGATTAACTATCCTATTCGTAAGAGCGGGCGTGTATTTATCAGAGTACCTTATGACTGCATGAATAAAGAAATGCGGCGCATTAATAGTCTGGGGGGAAAAATTGTTAATATCCAGCCCATAGGTACTATCCAGGCAGCAAGTGGTAAGGATACACCTGTTAATACTAAGAGTAAGAATAATCAAAAAAATACTATGAATCAAGCACAGCCGAGGAAAAGTGCAAATTCCAATGTTCCTGTAAATATTTACCGTCCAAAGAATCCCTACGTAGGTAAATGTATTTCCAATGAACCATTAGTAGCAGAGAATGGAATTGGTGTCGTTCAGCATATTAAATTTGACCTTTCTGCTGGAGATTTACGTTATGTTGAAGGGCAGAGTATTGGTATTATTCCACCCGGTGTAGATAAGAATGGTAAACCGGAAAAACTTAGGCTTTACTCCATTGCCTCCACTCGCCATGGTGATGATGTTGATGACAAGACTGTATCTTTGTGCGTACGTCAGTTACAGTACAAAGATCCTGAAAATATTGAAGAAACAGTTTATGGTGTTTGTTCCTCCTATTTATGCAATCTTGAACCAGGTGAAGATGTAAAAATAACTGGTCCTGTGGGTAAAGAGATGTTATTGCCTGATGATCCTGAGGCTAAAGTGATTATGATGGCAACAGGGACTGGTATTGCACCCATGAGAGCTTATTTATGGCGTATGTTCAAGGATAAAGAAAGACAGGCCAATCCAGAATACCAATTTAAGGGGTTTGCCTGGTTAATTTTCGGTGTGCCTACTACTCCCAATATCCTGTATAGAGATGAGTTAGAAGAAATTCAGCAGAAGTATCCCAACAACTTTCGTCTCACAAATGCCATTAGCCGTGAGCAAAATAATCCCCAAGGTGGCAGAATGTATATTCAAGACAGGGTTGCTGAATATGCAGATGATTTGTGGCAATTAGTTAAAGATGAGAAAACTCATACGTATATGTGTGGTTTACGAGGTATGGAAAGAGGTATTGATGAGGCTTTAAAGATTGCTGCTGCAAAGGAAGGTGTAGACTGGAGTGATTACCAAAGACAACTAAAAAAAGCCCATCGCTGGCATGTGGAAACGTACTAATATCAGGGAAAGGTAAACTAGACTTAGTAATAAGAAAGACTAATCTAATCCTGTCAGGGTGGACATTGTCCACCCTATAATTATTGCCGGTTATTTTGGTAAAAATTGGGGCTTTGTTTGTGGGAATTAAGTTGGGAATCTTAGGATTAGGTACTGTCGGTACGGGTACAGTCGAATTATTATTAGACAGCACTGGTAGGAATCCTTTACTGTCGGAAATTGAGATATATCGTGTAGGAGTACGAGAACTAAATAAACCTAGAAAAGTTAAATTGCCTGATGGAGTGATTATTAATGATTTAAATGCAATTGTTAGCGACCCCCAAGTGGATATTATTGTGGAATTAATAGGGGGTGTTGAACCAGCACGATCACTTGTTCTTAGGGCTATTCAATTTGGTAAACACATAATTACTGCCAATAAAGCCTTAATTTCACGATTTGGGGATGAAATTTTTACCGCTGCGGATCAAGCGGGAGTATACGTGATGTTAGAAGCAGCTGTTGGAGGTGGTATTCCCGTCATTCGCCCTCTCAAAGAATCTTTGAGTATTAACCGTATTAATACAGTTACTGCCATTATTAATGGCACTACCAATTACATTCTTACTCAAATGCAAATGGGAAGCGGGAGTTTTGATGATGTATTAACCGATGCCCAAAATTTAGGTTATGCAGAGGCTGATCCAAGTGCTGATATTGATGGGTTAGATGCAGCAGATAAAATTGCCATTCTTGCTTCACTTGCCTTTAATGGGCGGATAAGACTGGAAGAGGTCTATTATGAAGGCATTTGTAAAGTTAGCAAAATAGATATTGTTTATGCTGAGAAGTTAGGTTTTGTAATTAAATTATTGGCTATCGCACAACAAGATAAAAAAGATAATTTACCTGCTCCATTATCAGTCAGAGTTCATCCAACCTTAGTACCCAAAGAACATCCCTTAGCTAGCATTAATGGTATCTACAATGCAATTCTTGTGGAAGGTGAGCCGATTGGACAAGTAATGTTTTTTGGTCCTGGTGCTGGCGCTGGTGCAACCGCAAGTGCTGTATCTTCAGATATTCTCAATATGGTAGCAGAATTAAAAATAAGTGCCCAAACACTTAATCCAATTCTAACCTGGAAGCTTCATAAGCATAATGAAATTACACCTATAGAAGAACTTATCACCAGATTCTATGCTCGTATACTTACCAGAGATGAACCAAGTGTGGTTGGTAAATTAGGCACCTGTTTTGGTAAATATGGTGTGAGTTTGGAATCTGTAGTTCAAACTGGCTTCCAAGACAAATTGGCAGAGATAGTGGTAGTCACACATGATGTGCGAGAAGGAGATTTTCGTCAGGCCCTAAAGGAAATCGAGAGCTTAGATACAATACATAGTACTCCCAGTATCTTCAGGGTTTTGTAGAATTAAAGCACTTGCAAATTAGGAGGTAGGAATGATTTTTATGGTATTTTTTTAGATCCTATTATTTATGGTGTCCATTTATGGTACATCTGGAACTGAATTTGTTTACATAGAAATTTTAAAAAATATTAAAGGGTACTAACTAAATTATTTATTAATTTGTTCCAATTCTTCTTGTTGTTGCTGATAAGAGATGATTTAATTCCTATTAATCCTCATTACATTGTAGGTGATGATGGTTATCCCCAGTATTTAAAGAAAAATAAAAGTGATCAAGGTGGGATGCATCTCACCTTGATCACTTTTATTTTCGGTAATAACAACCGCAAATCAGAATATATCATCATAACAATAACTATATAAACAAATTGCGGTTATTTTCAGTTGATTATTTGTTTTGTCCCATTACTTGTGACTTTAATGTGTCTATTTCTCCAGTTAGTTCTTCTCTACTTTTTGCATTAAGCAAGTAACGGTAGACAAACCATACTGAATAACCAATGCCTATTAGCTCAAAAGTTGGAGCAATCAGAGGAATATCGTTCAAAGCACCTAGAACGGCTAGAACGACTTTGACAGATATTAATGCTCCAAGAATCAATCCAACACTAATTAATGGCTGTTTATACCTATCAAAGAAGGATCCTAGATATTCAGGCATGGAACCTAAAAAGCTAGAAACTAACTCCCCATATTTCAGCCATTCATCTTGAGAGTGGTTAGGTGCTTGGAGTTTTGTAATAGTTCCTGCTTGAGTATTTATATCTGGCATTTGTGTCTCTGAAGAGTTGCTTCCAATGGATTCCGGTTCTTGCATTTTTGTCTTCCATTAAATTTGACAGTTTAGTAAATCTTACCCAGATATTCACTACCATGGGGTTAATGATGCTCTGGTTATGGGTAAATGTCTTCGCACGATTGAGTTTGGGAGGAACAAAGAAGGTATTATGGCTTTTACAACCACCATTATCCTTTTACTACTACTGCATCAACTACAAGATAAAAGTCCCATAGAGATAATTTATGCTAAGTTAGCAACTCAGTATTTTGCTATCCCACACTACAAATCACACAAAAATTGCTTAACTTCCTGTTTACACAAGTACAAGTGACAATTTTACCTGATATTCAAACTATCTGGGGTAATAATAGTTAATTAATATGCTGAAATAGATATTAATATCTAATAAGGGTTTGTATAGTTCCACAACACATATGTCGGAAGATACTAATTTAAAGATACTTCATAATTGATAGTGAAATAACTCTATTCTCATTATTAACTGTCAATTTTTCCTATAAGAAGGAAATACAAATAGTTGAATTGATTGTTACGATCTGGGTTTTGATATTTACCATCTTAATAATTAGAGTATAAACTACACAATAAATATCTTCTGATATGATTATGACTTGGAGTCATATTTGTGGAACAATCTATCAGGGGCAATCTTTTCAGTATTTGTTTGAGATTAATACTAAAAAAAGTGGTCAAGTAATTTAGACTTTAATTTTATCTTTTAAAAGTTTGTATTCCATTTACAGTCTAAAATATAAGGTTTTTCTACAAATCATAATAACTTCATGTAGTAGTGGAAAAATATTATTATGAGTTTTACTAGTGATAGATCTGCTTGATTAAAAGCACTCATAAAAATACTGTCAGATTTGAAGTTTAATTAAATAGTCAAGCTTACAAACTACAAAAATATAAGGGATCTTAGTTTATTAATTCTAATCACAGGGTAATTGCCAGACTTAATGGAAGTTTGTAAAGTCATCAAAATAGTACAAAAAAATAGTACAAAAATAAGAGAAGAAAAACCATAAGAGTATTGTCAGGATGAAATCATAATTTGTATATAAGTTTATTTGCTAATCGTTATTTTCTACTCAAGTAGATTGCCATAATTTATAATGTTGGTTATTCTATTTTGAAATTTCAAATACTGGAAATAACCGTTATGAAGATCTGGTCAAATCTTCCGATAAGTTTAAGGTGGCTAGTAAGTAAAAGTGAAAAAAAATACTGATTAGATTAGTAATATTTTCAAATTAAGTAAGTTGATAGTTGAGTTAGAAGTTTTTATTTATTAAATATGAAAAGAACCTTGTATTTGTTTATTATTATGACTAGTTATTCACATAGTAAATAAACATCAAACTTAGTACTGTCCGTATTGATAATCTGAAATCAAATGAGGATATAAATTAACTGGGCGAGAATTTTTAATCCTACTCAAATTAATCATTCATCACAAGGTTTGAAGTCATAAAGTAGAGCAGCTTCCTGGGGATATAGCTACTAAGAACGGTAACAGCCAATATTTCGTAGGCTTATCCCTATAGCCCAGAAGGAAGTGGGTGTAAATATTACCCCACTGTTTGTAGGTTCAAGAAATATTAAATCCATTTAAATTAGGATATTATTCTTAGCAATACATTGTTCATGATGATTAAACCTATTATCATTAGGCTTTCTTAAGCTTACTCTAAATAATGTTAGTATCTCCTGCCAACTACTTCCGAATATATCTCTTACTTCTTACCAAAAAAATTGAATTGATGTATTTCTATATATTGAAAGCCTTGAATTGGTCTATTATGATAGGGTAAATTACAATGGGTAATTGTTTCTTCTATACTTTATTAATTTATTTATTGACAATACCATATTTCTTACAAAAGAATATTCTGAAATTTATTATAGCCTACGAAATTAAATCACATGTCATGGCTTCTCCAAGCCAAACATAAAATTAAATTTTGATGTGAAGAAAAATAGAATATAAGACTAATTGTACTAAGTATTTTGCAGTTAGAATTCGTGTGCTGCTACAACAAAAACAGATCTGGGTGATTTTCTCTGGATTTAATGTTTGCTTGATGTTATCTATTGTCTATGTCCTAGTTACTAACTTTCTCGTTTCTTGACAAATTCACTAAATCGGTCTCAAGGTCTGCTCATAAGTAACTCAGGTCTTTCAGAATTCTATTGAGTTGCATTCATTTATGAATTGTAACCATAAAATTAACTTCTATTAACTACAGTTCATGATATCTAGTAGTTTTGCGAGAATCAAAATCGATAACAACAATCAAAGCATTTGCTTTCCAAACTTGCAAGGATAGTATTTGTCTCTTGAAATACGGATAAAATTGAGATGAAATTAGCTTACTGGATGTATACTGGCCCAGCACATATTGGAACTCTACGAGTAGCCAGTTCTTTTAAAAATGTTCATGCAATTATGCATGCACCCTTGGGAGATGACTACTTTAACGTAATGCGATCAATGTTGGAGAGAGAACGAAATTTTACCCCTGTTACTGCTAGTATTGTTGACCGTCATGTTTTAGCACAGGGCTCCCAGGAAAAGGTGGTAGATAACATTACCCGTAAAGATCAGGAATTAACTCCGGATTTAATTGTATTGACTCCCACTTGCACCTCTAGCATATTGCAAGAGGACCTACACAATTTTGTGGAAAGGGCACAAATGGATTGCCAAGGGGATATTCTGTTAGCTGATGTTAACCACTACCGTGTAAATGAACTACAAGCTGGTGATCGTACCCTAGAACAAATTGTCCGATTTTATCTGCAAAAATCCCAGAAGAAAGGGGAATTGCCACAAGAAAAAACTCCAAATCCCTCTGTAAACATCATTGGAATTTCCACCCTCGGTTTCCATAATCAGCATGATTGTAAGGAGTTGAAGAAACTTATGGGGGATTTAGGTATTCAGATAAACCTAGTTATTCCTGAAGGTGCATCTGTTCACGAATTGAAAAATCTTCCTCAAGCCTGGTTTAACCTAATTCCCTATAGAGAAATAGGTTTGATGACTGCCAATTATCTAGAAGCAGAGTTTGGAATACCCTATGTAGATATTACCCCCATGGGTGTAGTTAATACTGCTAATTGTATCAATAGGATCCAGCAAGTCATTAATAGGTTAGGTGGGAATGTAGATTATCAGGAATTTATTGAAGAGCAAACCTTATATATTTCTCAGGCTGCTTGGTTCTCCCGTTCTATAGACTGTCAAAACCTTACGGGGAAAAAGGCTGTTGTATTTGGCGATAATACGCATGCTGCTGCCATGACAAAAATTTTAGCTAGGGAAATGGGTATTCATGTTGTCTGGGCAGGAACATACTGTAAGCATGACTCTGAATGGTTTCGGGAACAAGTCAGTAATTACTGTGATGAAATAATTGTTACTGATGACCATACTGAAATTGGTAATGCTATTGCCAGGGTGGAACCATCAGCAATTTTTGGTACACAAATGGAGCGTCATGTTGGCAAACGTTTGAATATTCCCTGTGGTGTAATAGCTGCTCCTGTTCATATCCAGGACTTTCCTGTTGGTTACAAACCATTTATGGGTTATGAAGGTACAAATCAATTAGTGGATTTGGTATATAACTCATTTACCCTTGGTATGGAAGATCATTTGTTAGAAATATTTGGTGGGCATGATACAAAAGAAGTTATTACTAAAGGCATTTCTGCCACATCGGATTTAAACTGGACGAAGGATGGTTTAGCTGAGTTGAACAAAATACCTGGGTTTGTTCGTGGGAAAGTTAAGCGTAACACTGAGAAATTTGCTAGGGAAAGAGGTCTTAAAGAGATTAACCTAGAAGTTCTATATGCAGCCAAGGAAACTGTAGGGGTGTAATCTATAGGGAGTTATTATCCGCCCTATTGAAATTAGACCAGTTTTGTGGGGCGGCAACTACATAACTAAATATAAAGTGAAAATAGTTGGTGGAACTAAAACACTACAAATATTTTTTCAAAAATGCATATTGACTTTTATAAAATTTTGAAGGTATTTCTATAGACAAATAAGGTATCTTAGAAAGATTTTATTCCATGTAATTTATACTCTCGGCACACTCGTTAATTCAATATTAATTATGTTTTTTTCATAAGAGACTAAAAAACATAATTAATATTGCAGAATTGTTATTATAAAAGCTTAATATTAAGAATTTAACAATATTCACTAAATGTAATTATATGCAAGCTTCTCGTTGTTTTAACCAGAAATTAATGGATTGATAGAAGAAATTTGTAACGTCTAAATATATATCATGGAAAAATACTAACTCTAATTATTCACTTCTAAGGTAATATTTGATGTTTATTAATAACTTTCAGTAATAGTAGTATTCATACCCCTAAGAGTTTCTGTGATTTAAGTTAAATTATTCATCAAAGATTACCATCGAGTAATAAAAACTATCTGGGATATGTTTGCTAACACTAAGAAAGCCTCACCAAGTATAAAAATCTGACAATTATTGTAAACTATTCAGATACTTATGCTTATTAGCCCTGTTAAGATTAATACAAAAAAAATAATAATAATAACAAATAAAAATATTTTAATTAATTTAATTGGAGTAAATACAAGTATATAAGTTTAGACTTAACCTAAATAAGAAGTAAGGGCTACCAAGAAATATTAAGCTTGGTAGAAAACATAAATATAGATAATATTGAGATTATAGCGTATAAATAAAGCTTTAATCATATAAAGAAGCTATTAATGAAAATTAATTAAAAAAGAGAGCAAAGAGAAAAATAACTTATTTACTTATATGCTATTAGTATTAGCTACTGAATTAATAACAGAATAGATGATACAAGTCTTTAATTTATTAACTATTATGGGTATTATTTATAAGCTAAAAATAAAAAATCCAGAAATAAATATGTGGGAAATAATAAATAATATAGGATCAGGAACTATATTAAGGGAATGCTAAATACTGATTAAGCATTAAGCTAAGAATCACCATCCTGGGAACTAAAATTATTTAATAGGAAAGCTATCCTTGTATTGATTATTCCTTACTAATCTAATTAAAAGCAAAAATAATACATGTTGACTCGATCTATTCTTATGTAAAATAAGGACATATTATTACAAATTTTGTCTCATCCTAGATTGTGTCTAGATATATTACTAAATTCATAAGTTACAAAAGATTTGAAAACATATATTAACTTTATCATAAAATTATCGGGTGAAAGTTTCTAATATGTTAAGCAAGTTATTCCAGATAGAAGAAGAATAATATTTACAATAAGTTTGCATCATTAGCTTGTCAATAACAGGATATATGTAGTTTCGAATCAGGTAATATTAGAAGGGGTTAATTATCCTAATTTCTTGAATTCTAAAATAAATTAGAATAATTCGTGCTCTTGCTACTAAAAGTTCATTCTTAAAAATCTTAAGCTAAATTAGCAAAGAGTAAGAGATAAAAAAATATGGGTTTATATTAACCTCATGCTAATTTAATAATAATGATTTTGTTTGGAATAAAACACTATAGTAGTTGTGAGTTTACCTTATTGTATTTTGATCGAATGTCTAGACTATTACAAATAATGTTCACTATTGACCATTTGTTTTAGAAGGTAGCACACTGGTGATGTTGTGAAAACATATGGTCTTAGACTTTTAACTTCAACCCTCAGTTTTTTTTGTTCAATGACTCTAAATAATCACAATTCATTTACCTTCCCCTTTGTTTTGAAACCAACTACGCTACTTCGAACTAGTAAGATACAATTATTAAGGTTTAGTTACATCATTAGCTAAAATCATAGAATCCTAATTATGGCTGTAGTACAGCTATGATTGTAAAGTTATATAAATCTTAACTCGAATGCGCTTATGACGCTCCCTATCCGTAACGTTGCTATTATTGCCCATGTAGACCATGGGAAAACAACCCTCGTTGATGCTCTTCTTAAACAATCTGGTATTTTCCGTGAAGGGGAAGATATTCCCGATTGCGTTATGGATTCTAATACCCTTGAGAGGGAGCGAGGAATTACTATTCTATCGAAGAATACGGCTGTTAAATATAAAAACACGCTGATTAATATTGTAGATACCCCCGGGCACGCTGATTTTGGTGGTGAAGTGGAAAGAGTATTGGGTATGGTGGATGGTTGTATTCTAATAGTTGATGCTAATGAAGGCCCCATGCCACAAACCAGATTTGTACTAAAGAAGGCCCTGGAAAAAGAGTTATGCCCAATAGTAGTTGTAAATAAAATTGATCGTCCCCAAGCAACTCCCCACATATCATTAGATAAAGTTCTGGATTTATTCCTGGAATTGGGTGCTAGTGATAATCAGTGTGATTTTCCGTACTTGTTTGCTTCTGGTCTTGCAGGCTATGCAAAAGAAAATCTGGATGATGAAGCCAAAGATATGCAGCCTCTATTTAAGGCAATTACTCGTTATGTTCCACCACCATTAGGCAACCCCGAAAAACCTTTGCAACTACAAGTCACTACTCTAGATTACTCTGAGTATTTAGGCAGAATTGTCATTGGTAGGATAAGCAATGGAACTATAAGTGCCGGACAACAAGCCGCATTAATTAATGAGAAAGGCGATATTATCAAGGCTAAAGTAACAAAACTAATGGGCTTTGAAGGTTTACAACGTGTGGAAATGGAATCCGCATCTGCTGGACTCATTGTAGCAGTTTCCGGTTTTGCTAATGCAAATATTGGAGAAACTATTGCTTGTCCTAATCAACCCCAAGCCTTACCTCTAATTAAGGTCGATGAACCCACCTTGCAAATGACTTTCTCGGTTAATGACTCTCCGTTTGCTGGAAGGGAGGGTAAGTTCGTTACATCTCGACAGATTCGTGATCGCTT
This sequence comes from Richelia intracellularis HH01, assembly GCF_000350105.1. Lineage (GTDB taxonomy): Bacteria > Cyanobacteriota > Cyanobacteriia > Cyanobacteriales > Nostocaceae > Richelia > Richelia intracellularis. Next base: position 24,742 of record NZ_CAIY01000076.1, on the reverse strand, counting down.
ATTCCGAGAATTGGAAACCAATGTGGCTTTGCGTGTAGAGGATGCAAATTCTCCCGATAAGTTCCTTGTATCTGGACGAGGAGAACTCCATTTGGGTATTTTAATTGAAACTATGCGCCGGGAAGGTTATGAATTCCAAGTATCTCAACCCCAAGTAATTTACCGCGAAGTGAATGGGCAATCATGTGAACCTTACGAACTTTTAGTACTTGATATGCCAGAAGATTCAGTTGGCAGTTGTATTGAACGTCTAGGACAGAGAAAAGCAGAAATGCAAAATATGCATATCAGTGCCAACGGACGAGCCCAACTGGAATTTGTTATTCCTGCTCGTGGTTTGATTGGCTTCCGAGGAGATTTTATCCGTATGAGTAGGGGTGAGGGAATTATGAACCATAGTTTTCTCGACTATCGCCAATTGATTGGTAATATTGAAGCTCGCAATAAGGGTGTACTTGTTGCTTTTGAAGAGGGTATTTCCACATTCTATGCTCTCAAAAATGCTGAAGATAGGGGAGTTTTCTTTATTAAACCAGGTATAAAAGTATATAAAGGTATGATTGTTGGTGAACACAATCGCCCCCAAGACTTGGATTTAAATGTCTGTAAAACCAAGCAGTTAACCAACCATCGTTCTGCTACAGGTGATGAATTAGTTCAATTACAATCACCTATAGAAATGAATTTAGAGCGTGCTTTGGAATATATAGGTCCTGATGAATTGGTAGAAATTACTCCCGAGTCAATTCGTCTTCGTAAAATAGCTAAGAAGTTCGCAAAACGTTAATTCAAGGTGAAATTAATCAAACCATATACTGGATTTTCTTGGAAAGAAGAAATAACATTGAAGCTAGTAACAAATATAGTGACTTAATGTCAGTAGTGATTACCTCGGGCAGTACAATTTTTCCTAATATAACTTAGTAGCTTTTACTCCTTCTATGAAAAATATGTGTATCTTTCACTTCAAATTCCACCCAGTATATAGCTTTTTACCCGTACTTGTACTTGATAATATTAACTATTCTTAGTGTTACTGTTGAAATTTACCTTAGCCAAGAACATTATCACTATTAAAAGTAAATTAGACATTCTAGAAGAAGAATATTAAATTCATCACAATGGAAGTTTACATTGTGTTTAGGGGCTTTTATTCATAAGACTCAAAGCTCTTTTCAAGGTCCTCTTGATACCTATAAAAACAAAAATTGTATAATCTTGACTTATGTCAATTGGTATCACGGACTTCACAGAGACCAGCTGTGTTCAAATTTGAATGTGAAAGGAATGATAACTAAAAACATGCAATTTCCATGAAGTGCCGATATGATAATAACTATCTATACCCAGGGAAAAATAGTTACGCATATGCAGTAAATATTATAATGGACAGACTTCATTGTTGTAGCTGCAAGAATTTCACAATCATAATACTAATCTACCTAACAAAACTATAAATCTGCTGTATTTCCAATTTGTTGCAAATAGAAGAAGGTAGCTGAATCAAGGAAAAGCTCTGCCTACTACACTGGACTTGCAAGTGATTTAGAGGATTAGTGCCGGGGGATACTATAAACTCTAATTTCTGTATATAAGATAAACCTGCCAAATAGTCTAAAATTTGTATGACAGCTAATAAGTATGGATGATCTGGTTGCTTATACCAATCTGGAGAAGCTAATAGTGGTTGATCAAAACCCAAATGAACTGTTAAAGAGGGTTTATCAAATAGTGCAACTGCAACTGGACGAGCTTCCTCATGCAACAATAAATTATGTATTTCCGCTAAATGTCGCAGTTTTTCTAATCTTTGGTAATTTTCTGTAACTGCTGTATGTTTATCTTGCCAGTGGAGAGCTAATGTGATCAAATATGTTTGCAGCAGCATATGGCCTAGTTTTTTTGCCTTGGTATCAAGGTAATTAGAATTATGATCGTTAGACTCTATTAATAAAGGAACCCGGTCCACAACCTCTAGGTTATAACCCTTTAAACCAGCTATTTTACGAGGATTGTTTGTAATTAGACGTATCTTTCTCACACCTAAATTCATTAACATTTGCGCCCCCATACCATAGTCCCGCAAATCTGCGGGAAAACCCAGGCGTTCGTTGGCTTCAACTGTATCTAGCCCCATATCTTGTAAGGAATAAGCCTTTAATTTATTTACTAAGCCAATACCCCTTCCTTCTTGACGCAAGTATACAACTATCCCCTGTCCTTCTTCCTCAATCATCTTTAAAGCAGTTTGTAATTGCATCCGACAATCACAACGCAGTGATCCTAAAGCATCCCCAGTTAAGCATTCCGAATGCATCCGTACCATAACTGGCTGATTACCAAAATGCTCTGGGTTCCCCTTTACAAGGGCAACGTGTTCTGAATTATTTAAGGTGTGGCGATAGGCATAAATTTGGAAATTACCAAACTTGGTGGGTAATTGGGCCACTGTTTCTCGGACTACTAAGCAATCATTTTGTAAGCGATAGCTAATTAAATCCGCAATACTAATTATCTTAAGTTGATGATAGCGAGCATATTCAAATAATTGGGGCAAACGTGCCATGGAGCCATCAGGATTTTGAATTTCGCAAATCACTCCCGCCGGATATAGACCAGCCAAACGAGATAAATCTACTGCTGCTTCAGTGTGCCCAGCTCTTTTTAATACTCCTCCCTTTTTGGCACGTATAGGGAAAATGTGTCCTGGGCGACGTAGATCTTCTGGTTTGGTATCTGGATTGAGTGCAACCTGAATGGTGCGGGCACGATCCTCTGCTGAAATACCGGTACTAACTCCTAAATGGGAACCGGCATCAATACTAACAGTAAAAGCAGTCTGATTGGTATCTGTCATTTCTTTTACCATTAAAGGCAAATCTAATTGATCCAGGCGGTTACCCATCATTGCCAGGCAAATCAAACCCCTTGCTTCTACAGCCATAAAGTTAATTGTATGGGGGGTAGCAAACTGGGCCGCACAAACTAAATCACCTTCATTCTCGCGGTTTTCGTCATCAACAACAATAATGACATTACCCGCTTTTAACTCAGCCAAAGCGGCATTAATCGAATCAAATTTAAAACCGGGATTTGATAAGGCTACACCATGAGGATTGAGATTCACATTTTCTTCTCCTACTTGTGGTATTTGCCATTCATGATTAGATTGTGACACGTAGACTACCAGCTCAGAGATGTAATTTTTTTACAAGTGCTTATAAGCCTATTGTAACCCTTTTAATAAACACCAGGAAAACAATATCCATTATTCGATAAAATGACTGATATATCTCTAACTACAATTGGCTTTGATTACTTAAAATATTATGCTACCTTCCTTCAAGTACCCAAGATAGGAAAAGGTCCAGCAAAATCAATTCAAGGGGCTTGTATTTTTTTGATTTTATATTTATTGTCTACTTTCCAATTGAAACTTGGCTAGTTAAGTGTCGAGCAACTTTGTTGTATAGTAACAGAATCTATATCAAATAGCAGTACAAAACATTAATTAAATATAAAAAAATTAAAGTAAGGATTTTATATCATGGGCAATTTTAGACGCGTACCCATTGGCATTATTGGCGCGTCGGGCTATGGCGGAGTTCAGTTAGTCAGACTAATAAGTGATCATCCAGAAGTGGAATTATCTTATTTAGGTGGAGAAAGCAGCGCTGGTAAATCATTTTCGGATATTTATCCTCATTTAGCAGATGTGTGTAACCTGCAAATTGAAACATTGGATCCAGATATAATTGCACAACATGCAGAAATAGTATTCCTTTCCTTACCTAATGGATTGGCTTGTCATCTAGCACCCCAATTACTTGACAAAGGTTGTAAAGTAATCGATTTAAGTGCAGATTATCGATTCCGAGATTTATCAATTTATAGCAGTTGGTACGGCAAAGAAAGACAAGATTGTAAAACAGCGGCCACAGCAGTTTATGGACTGCCAGAACTTTATCGTTATCAGATCACTGAAGCGCAGTTGATAGGTTGCCCTGGTTGTTATCCTACTGCTAGTCTTTTGGCATTATCTCCCTTACTTAAACAAGGTTTAATTGTGCCCGGAACTGCCATTATTGATGCTAAATCTGGTACATCTGGGGGTGGTAGGCAGGGAAAAATAAATATATTGCTTGCAGAGGCCGATAATTCTCTTGGTGCTTACTGTGTAGCTAATCACCGTCATACTCCAGAAATTGAACAAATTTGCAGTGAGTTGGCAGGACACGAAATCATGGTGCAATTTGTGCCACACCTTGTTCCAATGGTGCGAGGGATATTATCTACAGTTTATGCTAGCCTGAGGGATCCTGGTTTGGTTAGGGATGATTTAATTACTATTTTCAGGGCATTTTATCGTAATTCTCCTTGGGTGAAAGTTTGTAATCCTGGTACTTATCCTCAAACTAAATGGGCTTGTGGTAGCAACCTTTGCTATATAGGTATAGAAGCAGACCCGCGTACAGGCCGCATAGTTGTCATGTCAGCTATTGATAATTTAATTAAAGGACAGGCAGGGCAAGCTCTTCAGTGTATGAATTTGATGATGGGTTGGGATGAAACCCTAGGATTACCTAAGTTAGGATTCTATCCTTAGAATCAGGAGATAGTAGTGGGGAATATTTTATCTGTTGTTCTCTTATCTATTCCTCCTACTTTGGCCCCATACCGACGGTACCTGCATAAATAGCACGTTCCCCTAATTCATGCTCTATGCGTAATAGACGATTATATTTAGCTATTCGTTCGCCACGGCAAAGAGAACCGGCTTTAATTTGTCCTGAACGAGTAGCCACGGCTAGGTCAGCAATAGCAGTATCTTCTGTTTCCCCAGATCTATGACTAATTAAGGAACGGAAACCATTATAAGTTGCTAGGTCAATAGTTTCCAAAGTTTCTGTCAGAGAGCCAATTTGATTAAGTTTAATCAAAATGGCATTACCTACTTTTTTCTGAATTCCCTTTTTTAACCGTTGGGAGTTGGTAACAAATAAATCATCCCCAACTAATTGCATAGTACTACCAATTTTAGCTGTTAGATATTGCCAATTTATCCAATCTTCCTCATGTAAACCATCTTCAATCGAAATAATGGGGTATTGGTTGGCTAATTTTATTAAATAATCAATAAATTTCTCTGGAGAATAGGTATGATATCCACAAATATACTGTCCATCCTTGTAGAATTCGCTAGCAGCTACATCCAATGCCAAGGCTATATGTTTCCCCGGCTTATAGCCAGCCCTCTCAATGGCAGTTATCAATAAATCTAATGCTATCTCATTAGATTCTAGGTTTGGAGTAAAACCACCTTCATCCCCTACACCTGTTAATAAACCCTTTTCATTCAAAACCTGGGCAAGGTTAAAAAATACTTCCACCCCCCAGCGCAATGCTTCCCGGAATGAAGTAGCACCTAAAGGGACAATCATAAATTCTTGAAAGTCCAAATTATTAGCTGCATGTGCACCACCATTAATCACATTCATCAAAGGAACTGGCAGCAAATTAGCAAATGAGCCCCCAAAATACCTATAGAGAGGCACTCCTATGGCTTTTGCCCCAGCCTTTGCTACTGCCAGGGAAACAGCTAGGATTGCATTTGCACCTACATTAGATTTATTCCCTGAGCCGTCTAAATTGATCATTATATTATCTATTGTTGCTTGATTAAGAGCATCTACCCCTAACAATTTTGGCGTCAAAATCTTCTCTACATTCTTTACTGCCTTGAGTACCCCTTTACCATGGTAACGACTTTGATCACCATCTCGCATTTCATATGCCTCAAAGGTACCTTTAGAAGCGCCGCTAGGAACCTGTGCTAATCCAATGGAACCATTAAATAAGTGTACTTCTGCTTCTATAGTAGGTTTACCGCGAGAGTCAAGAATTTCACGAGCAATAATTGTTTCAATTGAAGTATCTAGAGTTTTTATCATCTGCATTTAATTTTCGTATAAATTCGTGATTATTTTGATTTCAGCTGTATAGACAATCCATGACTGGCACATAGTTTTTGTATTTTAGATGGGGGCTGAAAATCCATGTATTTATTTTAGTCTTATTAGTATGAAATAATCATATTTACTAGCCGTAACAGTAATATGAGTAAAGCTTACACCGGCAAATTGAAATACGCACAATTTATTAACTTATAGGTGTTCTCTTAGTCAATGTTTAGTTAAGTTGTAAAAGTATTTCTCCATACTTTATCAAAAGAATAGAATAATGAAATTTATTATTAAAACTATAATCGGTGATAATCTAGTATGTATCTTTTTATGTGATTTGCCCCAGGATATTATGTGTACGACTAAAAATTTGTTTTTTCCCTAGAGATTCAACTTGGTATTGAGATACAAAAGAAATTATCATGATAGCTAATTTTATTTAATTATCGGATATTTAAACATGTTGAAAGTGCAGCAGTAGTAACCCAATATTTGGATTTTAGTGAGGATCAAAATCTCAAAGAGTACAAATAATTGATTACTATTGAGACTTTGACTTTTAGTCATAGAATTCAACTTAGTCAGGAGAAGGTAAATTAAGGAAATATTATGGAGGTGAACAACCCTTAAAAGGGTTAATAATTCTCAGTAATCCCATTCATTCTGAGGGATCTGAGTAAGTATTATTTTTTATAAATAAACTTTTATAATAATGTGCAGCTATTTTTACTTTAGGATTGTTCAGGTACGTTTAAAACCAAAAACCGAATAAGGGCTTTATACTGATAAGAAAACTTATGTTTGTAGAGATTAATTTTATTTAATCTCTACAAACATAAGTAATAATTAAAATTACTTGAGAGACTTCTTGAATACTGCTATGTTCATAACATGAATTATAGTGATTCAGTTGAAATCAAATGTTTAATTACCTTCTTGCTAACACTTACTAATTTATAAGTATCTATTATGTCATGGAAAATTTTAAAATTCATGAATTTTTCTATCAGGGAAGCACTAAAATTTAACTATAATAAATTCCAGAATGGTTTTGAGAAATATCCTCAAATTTAGTGATTTCTAGGCCACTAACAATCAAAGCAATTATATAAATTAGACAAGTATACTTGTCTGTCAAGAAAATTAAAAGCTTTGCATTTATCATTTCATATGAGCCTTACATATTTCTAAGTTCATAGTTAAAATTAACTGTGGATAGGTAAGGATTTATTCTAATAACCAAATTTATGTCTCATATCTTGGTGGAAATTGGATAAGCTAAGGTTATTTTATTTTTTGCAATAAACTTGGTGAGAGATGAGTACATTATACTCATCTCTCACATTAATGTTCATTAGTATTAAAACTTCAAAATCTTGCATCTCTTACCGGACCAATTTTAGTACAGGTTTATATTATTAAAATTCTTAGTCACTTCAGTGTTGTGAGTTTTCCCACTTATTTGTTAGCTTTTCTACCTCTTCTAACTATCAAATAAATATTATTTCTTAAAAGTCTTATGATTTCTCTCACTAGCATTTACTGTTACAGATTTATCCGTTCCTAATATCCAACTAAGCTAAATCGATTATTGATGTTAAAAGTTATATATTCAAATTGTAATTATAATTTAGAGTAATAGCTGGCATTTTAAAAATATATCTCCGATTAGGATTTCTTATATAAATCTTTTATTTTTATTGTTAATTAAATCTTTGTAAAATATTGTTGATAGATTAAATATTTGGCGACAAGGAAAAGAGATGAATATGCGCTTATTACATACAATGCTGAGAGTGGTTAATCTTGAAGAGTCTTTGCAGTTTTATTGCAATATTTTGGGAATGAAGTTGCTACGTAAGAAGGATTATCCTGGGGGACAATTTACCCTTGCATTTGTTGGTTATGGTGATGAAAGTAACAATACAGTTTTAGAACTGACCTACAACTGGAATACAGAATTATATAGTCTTGGTAATGCTTATGGGCACATTGCTATTGGGGTCAATGATATTTATGCTACTTGTGATAAAGTCCAAAAACTTGGTGGCAAGGTAGTACGATACCCAGGCCCAATGAAGCATGGTTCTACAGTAATTGCATTTTTAGAAGATCCTAATGGATATAAAGTTGAGCTTATTGAAGTTAAGTCCTCAAATATTCCTATCGAGGTAAATAATCAGGAACTGCTTACAGATAAATGACTTATTATAAGAGTTTGAATGATTCCAAAAAACTTTTTGATCTTCCTCAAGAAGTTTTTGGCATAGGATCCAAACATAGTCATTAATTTTTTTCAGTTTCCATGATAGAAAATTATTGCAATTGTATAAAAATCAATGAAGTAAGATTTTATAATCCCTACAGGGTAAAGAGTTAAATAACTTCCTACTCAGAAGAATTATAAGTAAAAGTCGAGGATCACTATACTTTTATTAAACAATTGGATATTGTTGGGGTCAAACCAATTTCAAAATTGACTGCTATGTAATAGCTTTATCATTGAAGCATACCCAGATTCAAAAATGCTTCTGGGGTATGCTACAGCAATAACAAATCATGTTAAAAGGAATTTTAAGAGAAAATGATATTGTTGAAATGACTCACAGCCAAATAGCTAGTATATAAACCTAAATATTTATAAAACCATATAAAAGCATTAAGGTTGAGACCACGCTAATAAGAAATACGATTCACATATCTTATATTGATTGCAATATGTTGAACATTTATATTAAAAGAATAGTGGAAAAGGGAGAACTGCAAAGCAATTATCAATTTTTTGGAAGAATATGTGTGGTCGTAAGATTACTGATTTACAGAACCTCTCCAAATTAAATGCTATCCTTAATATTGGGAAAAGTGTTTGCTAGCAATGACTTTCGGCATATCATTTTAGATGAAATTTATTTGAAATGTTATGAGGGTATTTTCTATTACTTTTCTTATATCATGAATTCAAGTTTGTACATATTGAGGTTAGCTTTATAAGTACAAGTTATCAGTCGATTTACATGATGTATACATTTGGGTTACTTCTGGTAATGGCATACTCGCTAATGGTGAGAGTATTCTATTACCAATAATTCAATGTATACAACTGAGAATAACCTTGAGAAAACCCCGACTGAGGGTAAAATCATCAAATTTGCCTAGATTCCCAATTTTGCTTTTGGATTTGACTAATTTTACCTATGTTAGTAAAAATAGAATTACATAATCTGCATTACTACCGTTCTTAGTAACCTGTTTGGTATTAGTACTCCTGTAAATTATTTATTTTTTATCATTAAATTAAGATATGCTATCTAAATTAGCCTGGATAAAATTTTCCCATCACTTACAGTAGAGGGAAAACCTTATTATTACCCTTGTTTGTTTCTTATTAGTTTATCCATATAGTCATAATGCTAAACACACAATTTGGTCTTGATAAACTACTGTGGAAGATGTAATTTCATTTTAAATTATAAGCAGGATTCAATCGAATAATACTTTGATGTTACTGCCAAGGACAATAAGAAAACTTTGTTGTTTAAGTTTATGGTTTTTACTGTCTTCTTCCATTAAGAAAAATAGATTAAAGCATATTGAAAATACTATCTTGTTTGATTTATCATACCCCTGCCTATATTCATGGGAATTTATTCTTATGCAGGATAGAATGCTAATTTAAAATTATTTGAGCGATCAGTGCTTAACGAATAACACAAAATATCTCTCGTAACAAATGTAGATAATTCCAGACATTTAATTATCTTTCAATTTCCCCTTCCACCTTTTTTTAAATATAAAATTGTAAATATGCAACCTACAGATCCAAATAAATTTACAGATAAAGCTTGGGAAGGCATTGTTAAGTCTCAGGATATAGTACGTGCTTATCAACAACAGCAACTGGACGTTGAACATTTAATTATTGCTTTATTACAACAGGAAAATGGTTTAGCTTCCAAACTAATTAATCGAATGGGAGTAGATCCTAGCTATATACAACAAAAATTAGAGGATTTTATTCGTCGCCAGCCCACAGTTGCAAAGAGTGATCAACTTTACCTTGGTCGGGCGCTGGATGAGATGTTGAATGTGGCTGAAAATTCCAGGGTTCAAATGCAAGATAGCTATATTTCTATTGAACACATTATATTAGGATTTATTGGGGATGAACGTGTTGGCAAACGTATTTGCAAAGAATTAACTTTAGATAATGTTAGGCTAGAAAGTGCAATTAAAGCAATACGTGGTAGTCAAAAAGTCACAGATCATAATCCTGAATCACGATATGAAGCCCTAAAAAAGTTCGGTAGGGATTTAACTGAACAAGCCAAATCGGGGAAACTTGACCCCGTCATTGGACGAGATGATGAAATTCGACGGGTAATCCAAGTTTTATCCCGTCGCAGCAAAAATAATCCTGTATTAATTGGTGAGCCAGGAGTGGGTAAAACTGCAATTGCAGAAGCTCTTGCCCAAAGAATTGTTAAAGGTGATGTCCCAGAGTCGTTAAAGAACCGCCAGTTAATTACTCTGGACATTGGTAGTTTGGTTGCTGGAGCTAAATACAGAGGTGAGTTTGAGGACAGATTAAAGTCTGTCTTACGGGAGGTTACTGGGTCAAACGGACAGTTTGTACTGTTTATAGATGAACTTCATACTGTAGTTGGGGCGGGTTCAGGACAGCAAGGATCCATGGATGCAAGTAATTTACTTAAACCCATGTTAGCACGGGGGGAATTACGTTGTATTGGTGCAACGACATTGGATGAGTATCGCAAATATATTGAGAAGGATGCAGCCCTTGAAAGGCGGTTTCAGCAAGTATTTGTTGAACAGCCCAGTGTAGAAAATACAATTTCTATTCTGCGGGGTTTGAAAGAACGCTATGAAGTTCACCACAATGTGAAAATTTCTGATTCAGCGTTGGTGGCAGCAGCAACTTTGTCAGCTAGGTATATTAGTGAGCGTTTTTTACCAGATAAGGCAATTGATTTAGTGGACGAAGCCGCTGCCCAGTTGAAGATGGAAATTACCTCTAAACCCACAGAATTAGAAAATATTGATCGTCGTTTAATACAATTAGAAATGGAAAAACTTTCTCTTGCAGGGGAAGACAAGGCCACTTTGCAAATACAGCGACGAATAGGCTTAATAGATGAAGAAATTGGCCAGTTAAAAGTAAAGCAAAATGAGTTAAATGGTCAATGGCAAGGGGAAAAGCAACTGTTACAAGCTATTAGTACTCTCAAACAAGAAGAGGAAAATCTTCGGGTGCAAATAGAACAGGCAGAACGATCCTATGACCTAAATAAAGCAGCACAGTTAAAGTATGGCAGGTTGGAAAGGGTTCAGCATAACCAGGAAGCCAAGGAGACTGAACTCCTAAAAATCCAAAGTCAAGGTTCTGCCCTCTTACGGGAACAAGTTACGGAAGCTGATGTTGCTGAAATCGTTGCCAAGTGGACAGGTATTCCAGTCAATCGCCTATTAGAGTCTGAACGTCAGAAACTATTAAAATTGGAAAGCTACCTACATCAACGGGTGGTGGGGCAAGAGGAAGCTGTGGAGGCTGTTGCTGGGGCAATTCGCCGTGCTCGTGCAGGAATCAAAGATCCGGGTCGTCCTATTGGTTCATTTTTATTTATGGGCCCTACTGGAGTAGGAAAAACAGAATTAGCCCGTGCTTTGGCTCAATTCCTATTTGACTCTGATGGCTCTTTAGTTAGATTAGATATGTCTGAGTATATGGAGAAACACTCTGTATCTCGTCTAGTCGGTGCTCCCCCTGGATATGTGGGTTATGGGGAAGGGGGACAACTCTCGGAAGCGATTCGTCGCCGTCCCTATTCTGTCGTTTTGTTAGATGAGGCAGAAAAAGCGCACCCAGATGTATTTAATATACTATTGCAAGTCTTAGAAGATGGTAATGTTACTGACTCTCAAGGACACAACATAGATTTTCGTAATACCATAATTGTCATGACAAGTAATATTGGCAGCGAACATATTCTGAATGTATCAGAGGATGACTCCCAATATGAAAAAATACGAAACAGAGTGATGAACGCTTTGCGGTCACATTTTCGTCCTGAATTTCTCAACCGCATTGATGATTTAATTATCTTCCATCCTCTCAGTCGTGATGAGATGGGAAAAATTATTAGCATTCAACTCAAACGGGTAGAAGATCTCCTCGCCGATCAAAAAATTTCTTTGGAAATATCCAAAGCAGCCTGTGAATACCTTGTAGAAATAGGCTATGATCCAGTGTATGGAGCACGTCCTATCAAACGTGCAATCCAGCGAGAAGTAGAAAATGTAATTGCCACTCAAATCTTGGAAAATAAGTTTGTAGAAGGTGATACAATCGCAATTAATAAGGGTAAGAAAGGATTGATGTTTGAGAAAAAAACTTACCCGATTTCTGTTATTTTCCAATGATAAAGAATTTTTGCAAACATCTTCTAAACTACAAATTTTCAGAGGTAAAATACTATACACCATCAATACTGCCGCAATATAATACAGGTTATAAGCAGGATGAAAAATTTAGATTTTGGGTCAAAATATTACTAACTCAAAATGATATTTCTGGGTATTTCTATGGTATTGATGCAAGTATAGTTCCAACCTATGGAGTTCATGTAATACCTCTAGCTGATTAAGTTTTTAGTAATGAATATCTGATGATTCAAAACCTAATATATTTGGTTGTTTGTATTCCTACTGCCTCAGACTTATAGTTTGTATTAATTATTAACTTGTTATATTAGGAATTCTATTTGAATTAAAAATATCAAGATAATTAGGAGTATTACAAATGTTGAAATTCTAGGTTTACAATTTATTGATATAGACATTTTGCACTTCCAACACATATTAAGGAGATAAGGTGAGTAAGGCAAGATAACTTGCGTGGAAGTAGCATAAGCATATTCCCGTATAAACGTAAAGTGATCGATTATCAAAGCAGATAAAACAAAAACTTTTATATGGCTAACTATTTTACAGAAGTTTCTGGTTAACACCCTTAATATTGCTAAATCACGCGACCGCCCTCAAATTTTACTTAAATTCTCAGGCATAGCAACAAATAATCATGTACAATAAATTTGAGCCATTAAGTCAAAATGAAGTTATTTCTGTATCTACAAATACATTTAAGCTGCTGAACCTGTCAACTACATTCAAAATAGCTGAGCTCTTAGAGTCCATTGAAAAATACATCGAATCTGATGCTCTGGAAAATAAGTTATTTCAAGAAGGCATTGAATGTGAGGTTCTAAGATTTAATTCGCAAACCTGGCAGAAGGGAAAGGTTAGAGTCACTGTGGAGTTTTGTCCCCGAGAATTTGAGTCACCTTTGGAAGATAATTAAAATTAAACATATTATGACAAATTTTAAAGCGGCATCATTGTATGTAGTAGGATTGTCTTATTTGTCTTTGATGAAAAACCCTGCACCTAAGTTAGAGGCCAATTACTATAATATATTTACTATGATGAGCTAGTTTCTATTGCACTTCTTGATGTAGCGGCTTTACAGCATCCAGCAAATAATCCATATAAGTGCTAGCAACTATTGATAACTGTTTACCAGAGGGATACACAAAATACCAATTCCGACGAATGGGAAAATTCTCCACGTCTAAAATAGTAATCTCCTCTTTATCAGCAGCCGACATTAAAGTATGGCGAGACAAAATAGAAATCCCCAATCCACCAATAATACCTTGCTTAATAGCTTCATTACTTCCTAATTCCAGTTTTACTTGTACTTTTACTCCATATCTATCAAATAATATTTGTACAGCCCGACGAGTTCCTGAACCAGGTTCCCGCATAATAAATGATTCACCACTTAAATCCTTAATAGGAATATTTTTTTTGTTTGCTAAAGGATGGTTGATAGGTGCTAATACCACCAAGGGATTTTCTAAAAATTGTTTATATGTAACATCAATATTTTCTGGTATCTGAGTAATGATATACAAATCATCCAGGTTGCTAGCTATCCGCTCTATAATCCCTTCATGATTTGTCACTTTTAAAGATATATCAATACCTGGATAAAGTTGACAAAAAGGACCCAACAAACGGGGGATAAAAAATTTTGCTGTTGTGATTACTGCTAAACGTAATTGCCCCCGTTTTAGCCCTTTTAAATTGGCTACTTTTATTTCAAATTTAGCAATCATGTCAAAGAGCTGGTGACAAGTAGCAAATAACTCCTTGCCAGCCTCTGTTAAATAAAGACGTTTACCCACCTGCTCAAATAAGGGTAACCCCACAGACTTAGTTAATTGCTTGATTTGCATGGATATAGTTGGCTGAGTTAGAAATAACTCCTCCGCTGCACGGGTAAAACTGCCATGTCGTGCTGCAGCTTCAAATACTTTTAACTGGTGTAGAGTGGCCTGATTCAAAAGATATACTCACTTTTATCGCATTTGGAAATACCAATAACAAACAACGTAATACCTATAGGTGATACTTCACTAGGTAAATGCTATAATAAATGATATTTAGATTACTCTGAAAAAATAGCTACAATTGAGTCAACGATTAATCTTGGAATACAAAAGTGTGTATGAGAAGTCTCTTATAAGCATTATGTTAAGTATATTAGGTTTCGTATGATTCTCCCTTGACCTTCACAGGAATAGTTGTTAAATCTGGCAATGTAAGACCTTCACCCTGGACATATTTATCATTGAAATTCACTGGTAATTGAATTGGTTGTAGCTCTTCTATCCAACACCTTGCTAATGGCAGGGTTTGCTCTAATTCATCTAGTGGCCGAGGGATTACCATTACCGCATTTAACTCCCCTATACGCTCCGCCTCATACATTCCTGTTTCCACTGCAACCGCAACATTTGCTACAGAACCGCGGATGATTGCTGTACATAAACTAGCACCAATTTTTTCGTATGCAGCCAGTTGAATATCAGCAGCCTTTAACATTGCATCTGCAGCTCCTACCATTGCTGGGAAACCCTTAGTTTCAACTAAACCTATTGCCTTATTACTAAGAAGGCTGTGCTCTTCTCCTGCAATTTCGTACAAACGGCTAGCAATTGGTAATACAATACTCAAATTGGCATCTGGTCGAGGAATTATCAGACTAGAAACAAACTGGTTGAATTGTTTAGCGGTTCTTTCTCCAGATTCTACTGCCAATCTGACATCAGCGATACCTCCCCGAACAATCGCAGTGCAATGGCCACTGCCAATTTTTTCGTAACCCACCAAATGTACCCCAGCAGATTTAAGCATCATGTCGGCTGTGCCTACAATTGCTGGAAAACTAATTGTAGATACCAATCCTAAGGAACTATCTTGATGATAATTCCGATCAGGGGATTTGGGGTATACTTCCATTTAAATTCTCCAGGTTAATCAAGCTGATTAATGAATGATAATTAATCAGAATTGTTTTCAGAATTTGGTTTATTGAGGGATTGTCGATGAGGAAATAAAGTAATCAGTAATTGTTGTATGCTTCCTTGCCCATAAATATGGGTAGTTGCATCTTCTGCAGGACGACTCAAATTTTCTTCATTCGTACTATATTTGTTTGGCTGAGACTTAGGGATTTCTGTTTCGTCTACTGTGGGGCAACAATTATGCTCATTATTATAATCTTCCACATCAGTAGATTCTTTTAATTGTTGTGAATTATATGTTTCTAGTTTTTTTATGAGAACTCTTTTAGTATGATCTTTTTCCTCCATACTAGTGTTTATCTTTAATGGTTTTTCTGGTGTCATTTCCAAACCCAAAACAGAATCGCTAGTTGTAGCAGATTGAGTGGTTGTTACTACTTCAAGTGTTGCACTTGAAGTAGTAACAACACGACTTTTGTCTCCTAGTATAGAGCCTGGCACAACTATTTTTCCCTGCTCTACAGAGCAATGAAATACAGTTGTAGCAGAGCCGATGCAAGCATTTTTACCTATTTTACCGGCACCAACCATGAGGAAACCTGCTCCTAAATTTACCCCTGCCTCTATTTCAAGAGTTCCTTGGTCAACTTGGAGAATCGTTCCCATGCCAACACATACTCCTAGGCCAATGATAATTTTCCCATCAGGACCTGCTTGGAGAATTACCCCTGGTGCGAGGACTGCACTGGGATGAACGATAACCTCGCCACTGATATAAGAATCAAAATTACTGCCTAAGTGCAGCGGCGGCACAGCCATGGAGATTGCAACCTCAGTGATTTAATTTTAGTGTGAAGATTAACTTTTCTTTATAAAGTAATTCTTGCAGTATTGAATTAATTGGCTACGATGCCTACTAGTAGTATCTTAAAACAGATAGCATGTAAAACTACCTAAAATTGTTTTACTTAACTTAAACTGATTAATAGAAACTGGCAAATTCATTTGTCTATTCCTATTTATGGGCGTTGAATAATTCTCTCTATCACACGGCATTTTGCTTTAGTGTCAATACCAACTACACGTAAGTACTCTCCTTGGTACTCAGTCATCAAATGTCCTAGGGCGTTAATAATACCCTCTTCAGAATGGGATGTTATTTGACCGCAGCTTGACCAAACACCAGTACGAAAACGTCTTTTATCTACATGCTCTGCACTAATTTTTAGTCCACCAGCTAACAATTGACGAATTTTATCTATGACTTCGCTACCTAAATTGTTTGTATTAACACTTGTATACTTACTAACCCTATTATGAGGATCCTGATCTATGGATAGTTGATTTTTTTCAGAGGCAGCTATAACCCCATTAGGACGCTGGATAATAGTTTCTAATACCCTGCGCTTTATCTTAGGATCAATACCAATTAAACGAACATATTCTCCTTGGTGATTAACCATACATTCTTCCAAAAATTCAATAACTCTATTGGCAGAACTGTTATCACAAGACTGGCAACTTTGCCATGAGCCAGTGCGGAATCTACGTTCATCTACATGCTCAACACCAATCATAAAACCGCCAGCTAATAACTGATTGACTGTCTCAATGGTTTCCTTGCCAATAAGGCCACTGCTAACACTGGTATTGCCATTATTAGCTATTTCCCCATTAGGCAACCTAGGCATAGGCAACTTAAAAGTGCTTAATTCATGTACAGTTCCATTGGGCCGCTGAATAATAGTTTCTAAGATTCGGCATCGTTCTTTGGTATTAATTCCAAAGAGACGAACATACTCTCCACTATGGTCTATTAGACAATTTTCTACAGATACAATTACTTGCTCGAGACTTCTTGCCTCAATTGGTGTACAACTGGACCAGGAACCTGTACGAAATCTTCTTTCATCTACGTGCTCCGTAGCAATTTTGTATCCCTGCTGTAACAGATAACGAACCCTATCCACAACTGCTGTATCTAATTTACTGCTAGACACCTGATTACTCCTTTCAAACCCATTCAAATTTGTACTTTTATGAGATTTATTCATTTCATCTCGAATGGGTGCAATACATTGATTGTCTTGAGCACAAAGATAACCTGCTCGTAGTGCCTGGTTAATACCCACTACATGGTGAGCAAATTGTTTATCATCAGCTTGTACATCTGGCAATCTATTAGCCTGCTGCTGAGTGGTAATAATGGCCCCAGAGGGAACGTACTTACCTGGTGGAATTTCCACATTCTCAATCAAAGCATGCATCATGATAATGCACCCTGCACCGATCTTGGCATTAAATACTGTAGAACGAAAACCAATAAAGCAGTCATTTCCCACATAAGCTGGTCCATGAATTAGAGCCATGTGAGTAATACAAACATTATTACCAATCCATACAGAGTAATCCCTTTTGTCATCACCAATTACCCTATCCTGCTCTAAACCATGAATGACTACACCATCTTGAATATTAGTATTTTCACCAATGTAGAAGGGTGTACCTTCATCAGCCCTAATAGAAGTCCCTGGTGAGATAATAACATTTGGGCTGACAACAACATCACCGATAATATTAGAAAAATGATGTATATAAGCTGTTTGATGGATTTGTGGTTCAGCTAAATTCCTTGACCATGGTGTTGGGGGGGCTGCCGTACTGCTTACCATTATTGAACTCCTCATTATGATTAGCCTTCAGCTTTTAGCCTGTGATCAATATCAACTAATAGCTAATATCGGTTTTATGAACAAACCAAACATCTGGGTGCTAGTGGTACAGTAATTAATCGATATTTATTTAGCGATATTGTTCTCTTTTGTTATAAATTTGGCGTTTCTCCAAATAAATTGTGTCTATGATTGCTACTACAACTGCATCTAGGGGTCGATCCTCGTTGCCTTGAACTCGGCATGCTGCATGGCCACTACGGCTAATGAGTACCCACTCATCTACCCCCGCACCAACGCTGTCAGCAGCTACCTCGTACTCCGGTAAAGTATGCCCCTCTTCATCTAACAACTGCAATAAGAGCAGTTTCGTTCCCCTAAGACTGGGATCTTTTTGGGTGCTAACTACTGTGCCACGAACCTTGGCAATTTGCATTACCTAGTTACTATCTTGCACCAAAAGGGCGAATAGGATTGACTTTTTCTCGGAACTGCTCTACGTCTTCGGTATAATTAATAGGTAAAACATATTCTAGATTTTCATGGGGACGAGCAATAATATGGGTGGATAGTACCTGTCCCCCATTTACTCGCTTCACTGAGTCTATGCCAGCTGCCACTGAAGCTTGTACTTCAGAAACATCCCCCCGCACAATTACTGTTACTCTACCAGTACCAATTTTTTCATAACCCACCAGAGTTACACGAGCAGCTTTGACCATTGCATCAGCAGCTTCTACTACTGCTGGAAAACCCAGAGTTTCTACCATTCCAACTGCAATTGACATTTGTTTAATTCCTTATCTTTGGGTAATATTCTGTCAAGTCGAAATCAATTATTCACCTGAGAACCAATAATGCTCTCATAGATAATGTATACAAATGACCATACTAATTAAATCAGACTTCTCCTTGTAAAACTATTGCTTCTCCAAAATCTGTTGAAAGCTCTTAATGGGTTTAGGTGAAACTAAATTGGAAATTTTAAATTCCTAACCAATTAAATTATGTCCTAAATTGCTCTACAGCCTCCGTATACTGTATTGGTAGAACATATTCCAGGTTTTCATGGGGACGTGCAATGATGTGAGTAGAAACAACCTCCCCACCATTAACTCTATTAGCAGCATCAATCCCAGCAGCAACAGATGCCTGCACTTCGGAAACATCTCCCCGGACAATCACAGTAACGCGTGCGCTACCAATTTTCTCGTACCCCACCAGGGTAACACGGGCAGCTTTGACCATTGCATCAGCAGCTTCTACTACTGCTGGGAAGCCTTTTGTCTCAATCATTCCAACTGCTATTGGCATTGCAGAACTCCCAATAAAAAAATAACTTAACTTTTTACACTCAAATTACCCTTTTAGACGAGGTCAATTATCATATTGTAATTAAGTGCTCACCTTATTTAAGCATAGAAAAGCTTGGCACCCCTGGCAATACAAATTACCATAATAGTTTGTAATCAGGAAGTTTAGGAAAGTTAATAATGACTCCAGTGATGTTCCCTGCTCTGCATTGTGGAAGTTTTCCCGGTTTTAAAAGTGATATTTCTGCCTTATAATTTTAGTTACTTATTCATAAATAGTAATAGTGAAAATATAATATATGCCTGCAATCAAACACATATTTGTACTTGAAACTAAACAATAGGAACTTTATTATGGCCTTACCCCAACAAAATATGTGTCTGAGTAAATTTATTCATAAATACCCATATTGTTTAGTTATTTCAAAATAAAGTTTTGAATTTTATGACAGGAGCTATTATCACTCAAAAATAATTCCCCAGCTTTTAAATGGCTGATTTAGGTATATGCATTTGCGTGTACTTGTGCTTTTTTATTATTTGTTATTCTTTATTTATTAAAATGGTAATTGTACTGATTATGAGTGCTTATACGTGTTTTTTGATGATAAGAGTTATTAGTTTTTATTGAGTCCGTCAAATGAATTTACTCCCCTTGTTGGTTTATATTTTACGGTCAATTGATTTTATTGATAGCATCTATAAGAGATGTGTTTTAAAGCTACAAAATAAAATACAAATCTTAACCAAGCATCTACCATATTTATAACCTAGAACTTGATAAAACAATAGTTAAAGTTGATAGGAAAAATACATGAATCAATTACTGTTATCAACAAGTTGGTATGTACCAGTTTATGGGTTAATAGGCGCAATTTTCACTTTGCCATGGTCAATGGGGGTAATTCGTCGAACTGGTCCTAGACCTGCTGCTTATTTTAACTTGTTAGCAACGCTATTAGGCTTTTTTCACAGTCTATTTATTTTCCAGGATATCTGGGACAGAGAAACTGAAGTTATATCCTGGATATGGTTCCAATCAGGGAATTTTCAATTATCTTTAGATTGGGAAATTTCGATAATAAGTATTGGTGCAGTAGTTTTAATTACTGGACTGAGTTTGTTGGCACAAATTTACGCCTTGGGTTACATGGAGAAGGACTGGGCTTTAGCCCGTTTTTTCGCCATGATGGGATTTTTTGAGGCTGCACTTAGTGCTTTGGCTATGAGTGATTCACTGTTTCTCAGCTATGCCTTACTGGAAATTCTTACGTTATCCACTTATTTATTAGTAGGATTTTGGTATGCTCAACCTTTAGTAGTAACGGCAGCACGAGATGCTTTTTTGACTAAGCGGGTAGGAGATTTACTACTATTGATGGGGGTGGTTGCCCTGTCTACATCAGCAGGAAGTTTGAACTTTTCTGACATATATGAGTGGGCACGGACAGCTAATTTGAGTCCCCTACTGTGGAATTTACTGGGTCTTGCACTCATTGCAGGACCTGCAGGAAAGTGTGCTCAGTTTCCTCTGCATTTATGGCTAGATGAAGCAATGGAGGGACCAAACCCAGCATCTGTGCTGCGAAACTCTATGGTGGTAGCTGGTGGGGCTTATGTTTTATATAAATTACAACCGATTTTAGTATTCTCACCTTTAGCTTTGAGTACTTTAGTAGTTATGGGTGTACTGACGGCAATTGGTGCAACCTTAGTGTCTATTGCCCAGATAGATATTAAGCGAGTATTATCCCATTCGACTAGTGCTTATATGGGGTTGGTCTTTTTATCTGTAGGCTTGGAACAAGGAGGTGTAGCACTAATGTTACTCTTGACCCATGCAATTGCCAAGGCTCTTTTATTTATGAGTTCTGGTGCAGTAATTATGACGACTGGAACCCAAGATCTAACTGAAATGGGAGGGCTGTGGTCTAGAATGCCTGCAACTACTACCGCTTATGTTGTGGGGGCAGCAGGAATGATAACTCTCCTACCCCTAGGTAGTTTTTGGGCGATGCTTTCCTGGGCAGAAGGTCTGTGGTTAATTAGCCCTTGGGTATTGGGGGTTTTAGTTATAGTTAATGGGTTTACAGCATTGAATTTGACTAGAGTATTTCGTCTAATTTTTTGGGGAAAACCACAACAGAAAACTAGACGTGCTCCAGAAGTTCCCTGGACTTTGTCAGTACCCATGATATCTTTATCAATAGTTACACTGTTAGTTCCACTAATGCTACAGCAATGGTATTTGCTCCCTGGTTGGGACAGTATTAATTGGTATGTGTTGTTATTGCTGGTATCTTCAAGTATTTTAGGGTTGGCAGTTGGTTGTAATCTCTATCTACATAAGGCCTGGTCACAATCAAGAGTTAAAGCTTGGAGATTTGTACAGAATTTATTGGGTTATGATTTTTATATTGATCGCCTTTATAGGGTGACTGTCGTAGGTGCAGTTATATTTTTATCCAGAATTTCTGCTTGGTGTGATCGCTATCTAATAGATGGGTTAGTAAATTTAGTGGGATTTGCGACTATTTTTAGCGGACAAGGTTTAAAGTATAGTATTTCCGGAGAGTCTCAGGGCTATTTGTTAGTAATTTTATTAGGTGTTAGTTCTCTTGGTTTTTTACCCTTTGGTATTTGGGTCTGTTAGATAATTTGCTGTTTTAGAGTTGAAATAGTGTTTATTTTAATAGATTAACTTACCCTTATTTTATGATGCTTAGTTCCTTAGTTTTACTACCATTGCTGGGAGTGGTTTTGATTTGGTTTCTCCCTGATAATATATCGGTGAAAAATTGTCGTAGATTAGCCTTAATAGTAACTGCATTGGTTTTGATATTGACAGTTTTAATTGCAATTCAATTTGAACCTGATCTTACCACTCAACAATTTAGCGAGTATTATTCTTGGATTGATCCCTTAGGCTTGACATATCATATTGGTGTGGATGGGTTATCTTTACCATTACTAATATTAAATGCTCTGCTCACTTGTATTGCAATTTATAGTACTAATCCAGAACTTAAACGCCCAAGACTTTATTACTCACTATTACTGCTGTTAAATGTAGCAGTCATGGGTGCATTTCTAGCCCAGGATTTACTGTTATTTTTTCTATTCTATGAGATAGAACTAATCCCCCTATATTTACTGATTGCTATTTGGGGAGGCGAAAAAAGAGGCTATGCAGCAACAAAATTCTTGATTTATACTGCTGTTTCTGGAATTCTTATTTTGGCTAGTTTTTTAGGATTAGTTTGGTTAAGTGGCTCTACTAGCTTTGCTGTGGCCGATTTAAACACCAGTACACTAAACATAACAACCCAAATTATTTTATTAATGGGGATTGTCCTTGGTTTTGGAATTAAAATACCCTTAGTGCCGTTACATACATGGTTGCCTGATGCCCATGTA
This sequence comes from Richelia intracellularis HH01, assembly GCF_000350105.1. GTDB lineage: Bacteria > Cyanobacteriota > Cyanobacteriia > Cyanobacteriales > Nostocaceae > Richelia > Richelia intracellularis. Next base: position 1,991 of record NZ_CAIY01000076.1, on the reverse strand, counting down.
GAAGCATCTACACCCATTTCCATACTCTTAGCAGGAGTATTATTGAAACTAGGGACTTATGGATTACTGAAGTTTGGGATGAATTTATTACCAGCAGCTTGGAGTTATATAGCTCCCTGGTTAGCAAGTTGGGCTGTTATAACTGTATTATATGGTGCTTCCTGCGCTATTCCCCAAACAGATATGAAGAAAATTGTGGCATATAGTTCTGTGGGACATATGGGTTATATTCTCCTGGGTGCTGCTGCTGCTACACCCTTAAGTATTTTGGGAACAGTGATGCAAATGATAAGCCATGGTTTGATTTCTCCATTGCTCTTTTTATTGGTGGGTGTGGTTTACAAGAAAGCTGGTAGTAGAGATTTAAAAGTTATCAGGGGATTATTAAATCCGGAAAGGGGTTTACCTGTGATTGGCAGTCTGATGGTATTGGGAGTAATGGCAAGTGCAGGTATCCCAGGAATGGTGGGGTTTATCTCTGAATTTATTGTCTTTCGTGCCAGTTTTGATGTGTTTCCAGTACAAACCCTTCTATGTATGATTGGTACCGGACTGACAGCAGTTTACTTCCTGATTTTAATGAATCGTGCTTTTTTTGGTCGATTATCTGATCAGGTTATAAACTTACCAAGGGTCTATTGGAGTGACCGTGCCCCTGCTATCATTTTAGCTATATTAATAGTATTGTTTGGAATTCAACCATCTTGGTTAGCCAGGTGGACAGAAGCTACTACAAATATAATGGTAAGTAATCAAAATGCTAAGGCCAGTATTGTTTTACAACAACATCATGCAATTATTCAGGAAAATAATTGATATTTTATTTAAAACTCTTGTGTTATGGTAACCACTAAGCAGGTAGATGAAAATCTTGCAAATGATTTTATTGAATATCTAAGAACGGGGCAAGGATTATTAGTTGACACAAAAGAAAATGTCCTGGAAGTTGTGGGAATTCTTAAAAGTTATGGGATTGTTTTAGACAAATATTCTAATAATTTGATTTACATTGCTGAAAATCAGTTTTTAGTTTTTTCCCTTTCTTCAAATACTTTAATGGGGAAATTAGTATCTCTAAGTTATTACGTCACTGGTGGCATGGCCGTATAAACTTTGAGTATGCTGAGTATTGTATGAAAGTTATGCTGTGGCATGGCGGTGGTGGCTTAGATGCTTATCTAGACACTGACAATTTTATAGAATTGTCAAACGCAGTAATCCGGGCAAAATTTAAAAATAACCCCTTTATTTCAAGTATCAATAAATTATTTCCCAACTTTTCAGTTGAGCAGTTAAGAGTTTATTCATACTATAGTGGTTTGGGACAATTCTGGCGAGTTATGGCTGATATATTCCTAGAATTATCCGATTTATATGAATTAGGAGAAATCAATTCAATACCCCAAGTAATAGAACATATAAAATCTGGGTTAGTGGCAAATGCTACCAACCCAGTAACTTACAGCGTTAAAATCAATGGAAAGGCTTATGACTTATTACCATCAGCGGCAGGTTTGACATTTTTATCAGACCTAGCTATTCCTTATGTGGAAGCTATTTTTTTTCGTGGAACTCCCTTTCAAGGTACAGTTTCCTACAATGCCCAAGCATATCAAATTCCTGCAGATCAAGCTAGGTTTGAGTATGGGGCATTATATGCAGACCCCTTGCCAATTGGTGGTGCAGGTATTCCACCAACTTTATTAATGCAGGATATGAGTCACTATATCCCAAATTATTTACATGATTTATACCGTCGTACACGTCGGCGTGAAGAAGATGATTTGCTAGTGCAGATTTGTATAACTTTCCAGAAGTCAATGTTTTGCGTAACTAGTGCAGCAATTATTGGGTTAATGCCATATGCCAGCGAGACTGAAGATCCTATAGAACAAAGAGCAAACCATGCACACTTGGAGGTATGGGTAAGTAGACTAATAACTTCCCAATTACTTGATGTCAATTTGAGAGATTGAAAGCCTGAAAAAGCC
>NZ_CAIY01000077.1 GCF_000350105.1 Richelia intracellularis HH01 | reverse complement strand
AAAGTATATAGATTCTCCAATAAAATTAAATTAGAATCATTAATAAATCCAAAATATATAAGAATATGACTATACTAAGGAAGAAAACAAATTACCCATATCCTACACGTGGATATAGAAAAAATATTTATAAAAGCCATAGTTGATGAAAGAAATATACTATATAAGGCTTTAATAAGATAGGGTTTTAATCAGAAATTTTCTTAAGTTGGAAAGTAAAAAGAATTTACCTATGACAAGTAAATTCCTAAATTTATAATCAGTAGATATTTTTATTATCATAGAATTTAAATAAGCAGAAAAATAGCTGTAGAAATTTATTATTTGTTATTTAGTAATACTAAGAAGAAATAACCCTATTGAGCTTATAACAGAGTTATTTAGGATTTAAATTGGGTAATTACGTTAATTTATTCAGTTCGTCTTCTAACTCGATTGAAAAAATCTTAAATTGGATAAGGAAAACGTCCTATTTTTAATTCAATTAAGGAATGATAAATCGAGAATAATTAGATTTTCTACTATTTTTTCCTTTTCTAGTCTTCATGATCTTCAAAAGGATCACCTAACTCCTTAGAAGGTGGGCCAAAGGATGTATAAATTGACATGATGGTAATTGCAATTAGAGCAATAACAACAGAAATGCTAAGAACTATTGCAGGTTCTATGTTTTCCATAATAAAAGAGAAACCATGAGTAGTATTCTTATAGAATATTACATATGATTACAAAATTATTTAGTAATTAGTCTTCATTAGGTAAAGTATGGCACAAAAGACTTGGCTAGGAAATATCCTCAAACCCCTAAACTCTGAGTATGGCAAAGTTGCTCCTGAATGGGGTACCACCCCACTGATGGGGACTTTTATGTTATTATTTTTTGTTTTCCTACTGATTATTCTGCAAGTCTATAATAAGTCTCTGGTAATTGATGGTATACCAGTAGACTGGAATAGTTTGGGTCGCTAATTTATTTAAAAAGCTGCCTGAGAAACAAACATCATTCACCCGGCTTGTCCGGGTTCTTATTTATCATGCTGACCCACAAAACCTATGATAACCAGTAATAACTTTTTAAGTTATTACTGGTTATCATAGATACAAATAACAGAATTTAAATTAAATAGTGTAAAAATTATTTTGAGAATTCCGATAAAATTGAGGAGTTATAATTAGTAAAATTACTGGGGCTCTCAACTAAAAGAAAAGCAAAACTGGAATTTTTACAGTGAGAAAAGATATGTATGAAAGCTCTGGTATTAGTTATTGAGAGTGAACAGGTATCATCATCATTATCCCCTATGATAAAGCTCAAAAGTAGTTAATTGACTCAAGAGCAAAGATGCACATAATTTACCTATTACTCAATTATACGTATCTCGTGAAAACGCTGTTGCTTGATTAAATTATTCTGATCCATTGAAGACAACTTACCATAGTCAGATTGAGAATTTTGAGGGATATTTTAGAATTACTATCAATAAAGAATGATGAAACCTTTATTTATTTCTGTTAACTTTAGTGAATTGGTGATTGGACTATATTATCCATTAACCCATTGTCAAACATTAATAATGATTAATTTTGCTAAGAACTTCAATAACATTCAATTGCTTGCCAAGAAAAAGTTGGGATTTTTGATTACACTGAAAATGTAGGTTCTGACAGGATAATTGAAGTTAATAGGAGATATAATCTCATGAATATATTTGGCATCGGACTCCCAGAAATGGCAGTAATTATGAGTGTCGCACTGCTGATTTTCGGTCCTAAGAAGTTGCCAGAAATAGGACGTAGTATGGGAAAGGCAATTAGGGGTTTTCAAGAAGCTTCTAAGGAATTCCAAGATGAGTTTCATAAAGAATCAGCACATTTAAAAGATACAGTAACTACTACTGCAGAATTAGAAACCAAGAAAATCAAAGCAGCTAATAAAGAAGAAAATACTTAAGGTATAGTATGTGGATTTATGGATAAATTTTCGTTCATGCTAGATTGCCCACCTAAAATCCAAAAGGTGGGGTAACTAACCATATAAGTTTATTATTGCCTGTCTTATCAAATAAGACTTATATCCAAGCTATAGAGTAATCCATAACTTAAAATCGAATGACAGAGACTGTTAAAAAGACAGCTTTAGTAATGCCTCAACTAATTGTAGGATTGGGAAATCCAGAAACAAAATACAACCAAACTCGTCATAACATCGGGTTTGCAGCCTTAGATGCCTTATCCAGTTCCTGGCAAGCTCATTTGTTGAAAAACCGAAAGTTTCAAGGAGAATATGGAGAGGGTTTTACGCCTGTTGAAAGGAGAAAGGTTCACTTATTAAAACCATCAACTTATATGAATCTTTCCGGACAAGCTATACAGGCTTTAACTAGTTGGTATAACTTGCCTCCTGAGTCTGTATTAGTTATCTATGATGATATGGATTTACCTCTAGGTAAAACCCGGTGGCGTTTATCGGGCTCTGCTGGGGGACATAATGGAATGAAAAGTATCATTACTCATCTGAACACACAAAACTTTCCCCGGCTACGTATTGGGATTGGTAAGCCAAAAAAAATGCTAGGAAAAGACGAAAATCACTCTATCTCTTATGTTTTAGGGAAATTTTCCACGGATGAAAGGAAAGTGATGTCAGAAATTATAAAGTTTGTAGTCGAATGTGTAGAATTATGCTTTAAACAAGGTGTTGAAAAAGCTATAAATCAATGCAATAGTAATGATTTCAGTCTTGCTACGAGTAGGAAGTCATAAAAAATTCCATCAGGTACAAAAAAATTATGGTCGATGGAGAGTTTTCATCTATCCCATCAACCATATTTTTCTCAGATTAACAATCGTGGTTGTAATTGCTGAATCCCTCAGTTTTTCTTCTCACCGGAAAGTATTTTTAATACCTGTAAACTTGGTGTCGAAATAAATATAACCTGATTAGTCAAGCAGTGTCATGGTTACCATCGAGATAGATTTGATTACTTAAAACGTCGCTTACGTCTTGCAGCTACTGCTTTCCGCTTACGTTTTTCCAGTGGTGTTTCAAAGTGGCGGTGATATTTGACATCTGCCAAGATGCCAGCTTTAGAAACCTGGCGCTTAAAGCGACGCAAAGCTGAATCTATTCCTTCATTTTCTCCTAAAACCACTTGGGTCATTCTTACCTGTTCCTTCGTTTATTTCGTCTTATTTCGTTAATATAAACCATTGTAATCTCGCCTTTACTTTGAATAAACACCTTCATGCTTTCTGCCATTTTGAGGAGTTGAATAGATTCATCTGTAAGGTCAACGATAATTATGGCTAATCAGACAGTATATTATAGATGGAGCTAATGTTATAAACAGTACAGCACCTTATTGGAAATAATAATCATTCACTACGAATTCAACAATCCTAGCATTTATATAAACGGAAAGCAAAAACCTGAATTGTTGACCAGCATAACTATTAAGTTATTCGGCAGGATCAATTGATAATGCTAGTTTATACAATTGGCGGCGGGGTAGAGAGGTAGTTTGGGCTAACTCTCTACTAGCTTGAGATCTAGGAATACCTTGGCTAATCATATACGCTAATTCTGCCTTAAGTTGCTTTAGAGAAAACTGGGTTTGACTATGTAGTTTTCCTGATATTAATAAGGTGTACTCACCCTGAGGTTTATTTTTAATATCCGTGTAGTAAATAATTGCGTCGGTTATAGTACCACGCCAGAACTCTTCATAAATTTTAGTTAATTCTCTTGCCATTACAATATGACGTTCACCACCTAAAATATTTTCTAGGTCTTTTAAAGTGCTCTTTAGGCGATGGGGGGACTCGTAAAACACCATAGTTCTGGTTTCTACTTCAAGTAACTCTAATTGCTGGCGTCGTTGTGTTGTTTTTGCTGGTAAAAAGCCTTCAAATACAAACTTGTTTGTTGGTAACCCAGCCGCACTTAGTGCGGTAATTAAAGCACTTGCACCAGGAATTGGAGTTATAGATATACCCTCATAAATACAAGCTGTAACCAAATCATGACCAGGGTCAGAAATCCCCGGTGTTCCTGCATCCGAGACCAGAGCAATTGCCTGGCCTGCATGTAACTTTTCTATCAATTGAGGGATACGACTATTACGATTGTGCTCATGATAGCTGATTTGGGGAGTATGAATTTGAAAGTGTCGTAATAATTTACTTGTATTACGAGTATCTTCAGATGCAATTAGATCTACATTTTGTAGAACTTGTACACTTCGAAAGGTCATATCTTCAAGATTACCAATGGGTGTACTTACAACATATAGCATTACAGTTTAGCTATTCTTAATAGTAAGAGGGTGATATAGATATTTAGCAATTTTCCACTTAATACAAAATGGTAACTAACTAAATATAAGTGATGAAAATTGAGAAAAATAAAATACAAAGACTAAAATATAATATATTCAGTTACCAATTCTAGAATGTGGTAACCATCAGCTTTAAATATTATATTTTCATCCAATTGCGAGTTCCAAAAGAACTACAGGAGGAACTAGCAATATTCGCAGCAGCAGTTAAGGCTTCTGGGAAGTTGAATCCAGAAATAAGTAAATAGTGACAAAAAGCACCATGAAAGATATCTCCTGCACCTAATGTATCTACTGTTATGACTTTAGGAACACTAATATAATTAATAATTTCATCAGCACTGTAAGTAATTGGTTGTTCCCCATGAGTAATGGCAATATGAGGAATATTAAAGCTTCGCAAATAATTAAAAATATCTTTCTCCATATGGCAGTTTGGTGGGAAAAAGTCACTCGAACAAATAGCATAGTCTACATATGGTAAGATCTTCTCAAAACCTGATTTCCAACTACCTCCATCAATTACAACTGTTATATTTTGATTTTTCGCTTCAATTGCAATTTTCTGACTTACTTCCATTTGATGCCCATCAATTAGGACAAGACTCACATCATTCAAAATATTCTTTGGTAAATAATTGCTGCTAGCCTCTATTCCAAGAGCATTGATGGAAATTACTGCTCTTTCTCCTGTTTCTTGGGAGACAATAATAGAAGATATAGGAGGAGGGTTGTCGTTAATGGGCTTTAAGTCAAAAATTTTTACTTTTACATCATTTAAATCGCTTTTTATCAATTGTGTAATGGGATGAGAGCCAATTGCCCCAGTGACTGTAGCAATATTACCAAGATGGCTAAATGTTACCCCTGCATTAGTGCTAGGGCCACCTGCGACAGCAATATAATTTGTGGCAGTGATTTTCTTGTTATTTTGCAAGGATGATTCAGATAGGTAGATCAAGTCTAAGGTAACCAAACCTACAAATAAGCCTTTATACATAGCAATTTTTAGATTTTAAATATTACATAACTACCTAGCTAGAGTTGTAAGGAGTATTAGGAAAATCTCTAATACTCCAAGTGCTGCACTTTAGAATAGTTTAATCTTGTTATCAATCTAGAAAGTGAGAATTGTTAGATAAACTCAACAAATTTCATCTTTGTAAACTATTTATAATGGTATTTTGAATCAAATATATGTAGTTTTTTAGTTAAGTTAAAAAAACACATATACTCATTCTCTATTCTAATTGCTTTACTTTCTTCAATTACATGTAAATGCAATTTATCACTATAGGGAGCATCTGGAGAACCAATGAAGGTTTAAGTTAAAATAATAGAAACCTATTTAGTCTGCAAGACTTATTGTATGATGCTATCAAAAAAAATTCCTATAATTTAGGTGGCAGTAAGCGTTAAGTAATCATCAAAATGCCCCAGATTTTTATAAATCAAGTATCACCCATAACAAACTCCCATTCTGGCAGGAGGAATTACGTAAACTATATTTGACTAACTTCAAGTATAGGTAAAGTGTTTATACTTAGTGGGGTTATGAATATGGTCAAAATAATTTTTCAAGATTGTTGGTATAAAACAAAAATATGTTTCGGGTGTCGAGGTCTATTTCGAAATATATATATACTCGGGAACACGAATTTTATATGTTAATTTTCTATACCAGATTAAATAAAATAACTACTAGTTGCGGACTTACAAGAAGAAAAACTCATTATCAAAAAACTCAAAAGCATTTAAAATAAGCTTTAATCCCTTTTTAATTGTGTCTATTCACACTAGATTTAGAGAAAATTTCAAAATATAATCAAGAACTTAAATAAAATACATCACCATGGGATTTTTTGACTCTGATATAGTTCAGCAGGAAGCTAAACAACTCTTTGAGGATTATCAAGCCTTAATTAAGCTGGGTAATAACTATGGTAACTTTGATCTTGAGGGTAAAAAACTATTCATTGAGCAAATGGAGGCGATGATGGATCGCTACAGTATTTTCATGAAACGTTTTGAACTTTCCGAAGACTTCATGGCACAAATGACTATGGAACAGTTAAAGACTCAGTTAAATCAATTTGGTGTGACTCCACAACAAATGTTCGACCAAATGAATCTTACCCTGCAGCGAATGAAGTCAGAATTAAGTAATAATACTTAGACATATATTTTTAAAACCAATTCCACATAATTACCGATGGGTAAAATATATATGAAGATTAGTTTTTAGGACGAACAAACTCAGATGAGTCTTTGAAATTACTTGCAGGTAACCCTTTTAGGGCCTGGATCATAAAACTGCGCCAAATAGGTGCAACCATGCTACCACCAGTAGCACCTTTTCCGAGAGTCCTATTATCGTCTCTTCCTACCCAAACGGCAGTTGTCAATTCTGGAGTTGTTCCCACAAACCAAATATCTTTTTCAGAAGATGTTGTTCCGGTTTTACCTGCTGCAGGACGGCCAATGGCTGCATTTTTCCCCGTTCCATCATCAATTACTGACTTCATAATATCAATAGTGGAAGCAGCAGCCCATGGTTCAAGTACTAAACGGGGTTTGGGGGTATTATCTAGAACCAGATTACCACTACTATCTGTAATTCTAACAATTAGAGTGGTTGGGGACTGCCAACCATAATTAGCCAAGGTGGCATAGGCACCTGCCATTTCTAATGGGGTAACCTCAATTGCTCCCAAGGGTAAGGATGTTACTGGCTGCATAGGACTCATAATCCCTAAGGTCCTACAAACTTCTACAACTTTGTTCATACCCACTGCTTTGCCAAGTTTGATCACAGGAATATTCCGAGATAACGATAAAGCAGTACGAACAGTCATTGCTCCTACAAAACTACCATCATAGTTTCTTGGATAATACCAACTATTCCCATCTCGGTAACGCACTGGAGTATCAAAAACTTTGGAGTTTGGACTATATTTGCCTGTGGCAAAAGCAGTATAGTAAACAAATGGCTTAAAAGAAGAGCCTGGCTGTCTTAAAGCTTGAGTTGCTCGATTAAACTCGCTAGCTCTGGAGTTCACCCCACCGACCAAGGCTTTGACAAAATGGGTTCGAGGATCCACAGCGACTAAGGCAATCTGATTTTTATACAATCCTTTTCCCAAAAGATTATAATGCCACTGCGAAACAACATTCTCAGCCATCTCCTGAAATTTCGTGTCAATAGTGGTTTGTATTCTCATACCACCCTTGAGCAAAGCATCACGCCCAAATTTATTCGCCAATTCTAGGGATACAGCGTTTGTTATATAAGGTAAAGCACTACCTTGGAAAGATTTAATTTTGCCAAGCTTAATTTTTTCCTTAAGGGCATTATCATATTCTTTTTTGGTAATCCAATTTAGATAAAGCATCCTCCCTAACACTTCTTTTTGTTTTTTCTTAGCTGTTTTCATATTGACAAAAGGGCTGAACTGCTCAGGAGCTTGTATTAAACCTGCCATCATTGCTGATTCTCCAAGAGTTAAAAACCAAGCCGACTTGTTAAAATAGCTCCTGGCAGCTGTTTGGACTCCATAATTGTTATGACCCCAGTACACTTGATTGAGATACATTTCTAGGATGTCATCTTTAGAAAGTATTTGTTCTAGGCGAATTGCCAATACTGCTTCTGCTATTTTTCTGGTAAAGGCTCGCTTGTGGGAGAGGAATAGGTTTTTTACCAATTGCATAGTCACTGTGGAAGCACCTTCGCGCACACCACCAGAATTCCAGTTGGTTACAATTGCTCTTCCTACCCCTCTGGGATTAATCCCATGGTGGTAATAAAAATAACTATCTTCACTGGCCAATACAGCTCGTTTAAGTGATGGTGAAATTTTGTCTAAGGTTACGACCTCTCGGTTAGCCTCTCCATGAAGACTAGCTAGAAGTCGCCCTTTGATATCATAGATATATGATGTTTCAGATGGAAAATAATTTCTGAGTTGTCTGACGTCTGGCAGATTACGGAAACTTATTGCTAAACCTACTAAGCCCCCAGCGCAAATAGAACTGGTAAGCATAGTAATTGATAGTAGAGTCCCACCAGCTACTTGACCAACTCCCTTTAAAAATTCAAATCCCAATGAGGCTTGGGTTTTACTTTGTTTTTTGGCAAAAGTACTAGATGACACGATGCTATTATTTCCTTACTAAATAAATTAATAACCCCAAATTCTTTAATAGTTTATTATTTGCAATAATATTTATTTCGAGTAGATGAGTTGTTAGTCATTAAATTGAATTCTACGTATCTTTTAAGAAGTATAGTTAATAGTCAATATTTTAATTATGGAACAAAATTTTTCCTGGCTTTGCCGCGGAACCGTTGAAATTTTCCCACAACCTAGCTGTTCTGAAAGTAATACCTCGAGTTTTTCAAAAGGAGAAGTTACCAGCCTGGAAAAAACATTGGAAATGAGTGATCGCCCTTTGAGAATAAAGTTAGGAATTGATCCTACGGGGGCAGATATTCACCTTGGCCATAGCATACCGGTAAGAAAATTGAGAGCATTTCAAGATGCGGGGCATATCGCAGTGCTGATTATTGGCGATTTTACGGCTCAGATTGGCGATCCTTCTGGGAAGTCTGATACTCGACGTCATTTATCTTCGGAGCAAGTAGCAGAAAATGCTAAAACTTATTTGCAACAGATAAAACAAATTTTGGATTTTGATACCCCTGGAAGGTTGGAGTTACGCTACAATTCAGAGTGGCTTACAAAAATAAATTTAAGTGAAATCATACATTTACTATCTACTATGACAGTAGGTCAGATGTTAGCAAAAGAGGGTTTTGCAGAACGTTATCATAAAGAAAATCCGATTTTTCTTCATGAGTTCCTTTATCCTTTAATGCAGGGGTATGATTCTGTGGCAGTTGATGCAGATGTAGAGTTGGGTGGTACAGATCAAAAATTTAATATTGCTGTAGGACGAGATTTGCAACGATTTTTTGGGAAAAAACCTCAGTTTGGACTATTACTACCAATTCTACTTGGTACGGATGGGGTACAAAAGATGTCTAAGTCTCTCAATAATTATGTGGGCCTATTAGAACATCCATTGCAGAAGTACCAAAAATTACAGGCAGTCCATGATAGCCTTTTAGGAAATTATTTTGAATTGTTAACTGATTTACCCTTAGACGAGTTACCTGAAAATCCCCGCGATTGCCAAAAGCTATTAGGATGGGAAATAATTCGTCAATATCATGGGGTCGAAGCAGCAGATGAAGCACAAAAATCAGCTGAGTCTGGGGGACAAAAGGGCGACTTACCAGAATTTTCCTTAATTGGTGTGGGGTTTCCTGCTAAATTATTTCATATCTTGAATTTGAGTAATTTGTGCAAGAGTAGTAGTGAGGGTAAGCGCAAAATCAAGGAGGGTGGTGTAAAAATAGATGGTGAGCGAGTTACCGATATTGACATTACCTTTGAGCAGCCTAGTGAATTACAAGGAAGGGTTTTGCAGTTAGGAAAAAATAAGTTTGTGCGACTTGTTCTGGGAGAATAGAGATGAAATAATTGAACTTATTAATTTTCAACCTTCAACTGTTAGCCTCTGGCTTGAAATAAATGAGTAAAGCAAATCAAATTATTGTTGCCTTAGATGTACCAGATAAGGAAAGAGCTATTACTCTTATCAAGCAATTACCATCAGTCACATTCTGGAAAGTTGGGTTAGAACTGTTTGTCAGTTGCGGACCAGTAATTTTGGAAATTCTCAAGTCTCACAACAAGAAAATTTTTCTGGATTTGAAGTTTCATGATATTCCTAACACAGTGATTGGAGCATGCCGGACAGCAGCAGGTTATGGGATTGATTTACTGACAATTCATAGTACTGTGGGAAAAGATGCTCTCAAGGCTGCAAAAGATTCAATTAACGAGGGAGCAACCACAGCTAATGTACAACCACCAAAACTGATTGCCGTCTCCCTACTTACAAGTATTTCTGCTAGTCAATTGGCATTCGAGTTAAAGATTCCTCTAGAAGTACCAGAATACTCTCTCCATATGGTGCTGATGGCAAAGCAAGCAGAATTAGATGGGGCTGTATGCTCCCCTCAAGAAGTAGCGCAATTGCGAGATATCTGTGGCAAAGATTTCCTGCTAGTTTGCCCTGGTATTCGTCCTAACTGGGCAGCAAGGGGTGATCAAAAGCGAACATTGACACCTTTCCAAACTATCCAAGCTGGTGCTGACTACCTTGTGATAGGTAGACCAATTACCGCCGCAATAGAGCCCGAAGTTGCTTGGCAAAAAGTATGTCAAGAATTATCATCAATCGTACCATGAATATCCCCAAAATCACTCCGAATAATAGATTGCCAAGAATGGGTAATTGGGAAGAAAAAAGTCCATATATTATCCCTTTAACTTTTCGGCCTAACTGTTTTCATATATGCTTAATTGTCATTGGGTTTTGTATATCTACATTTTCCCCTGTATTATCTTTATCTACCAATATTATCGAGCCAAATCAATGCTCTCAGCAGCCCTTAGAATCATTAACAACTAATTTACTCCGTGATTTGTCTAATTATGCAAACCGAGCCAGCCAGCGCTCCCGTCGCTCAGCACGTAGAAAAGATGTGTTCAGCTATGTACTTTTGGCTGGTAAACCGGAATTCAGACCCTTACCTCTTCAAAGAAGGAGTAGTACAAACAGGTCTGAACAGAAAATTTTCCCAGGAGTAGAACAGGTTTTTTTTACCACCTTAGAACGCCAGTATATAGGTAGTAAAGCAGTAAAATTGCAGGAATTTCACTGGCTATTTTTGACGAAAGCAGACAGTGGCTGGCATAGAGTAATGATGTTTTCCCAAATAAGTTCTTCTCAAACAAAAAAACAGTCTACACCTCTCAGAGAAAGCAGTGGGGGCCATATTGGGCAGGCTGTTGATAACTGGTTGCGGGATTGTCGGGCTGGAAAGTCTTTAAGCATAAGTTCGGTAAATAATTCCCAGGTCAGAGAATTTATTTTTTGATATCATCTTTGCATAATTTGAGGGCAATAATTTTGTAGGATTATTTTTAGCAGTCTTTGATGAATTGCCTTAAAATAATTAATCTCTGTTTATAAAGGAATTTTTACTCCAATGATATTTTGGATTTATTTTAAATATGGCTTGTCTTTTTTTATTGCTACTCATAAAAAATTTTACTTTCAAACTTTTATAAATTAGTTTGTATTAAAATCAGAATAGTTCTAGAAACCCTTAAGTTTTTGTGTACTCAAGTATGGAAGTATTAGTCATCAATAAATATTAGTAGTCATAATGTGATTGAGCTTATAGAATCATATTATTAAATATACAAATAGTTATACTACCTAACTCATTTGGCAATTTTGGAAAACTCCTATAATTCTGTGAGCAAATCGGTTTGTAATACTTATAAATATTCACAATTTATAACCAAATTAGCATTTTTATTTTACTTTACAGATGAAAGTTATTGTAGATTAGACTATATTTTGGTATTCAAAGGAACTGAATTAAAAGTAATTAGGGTTCCAAACTCAGATATAAAAATTAATAAAGCATATGTAATATTTAAGGTTAAATTTATTTCTCATGTCTCATAAAGATCTAAGAAGCCTAATAGAATCTATATTCAGATAATTAAAACACTTATTATTAATCACCGTTGAAATTTGTTAATAGAGCTAGTAACACTTCTAAAAAAGAATATCTTAAACAAAGATAAAAAAACTATACTTGTTAAAGTAATGCTATTCTCACAGAATTTTTTGTAATGTTATCTGGAAAAAATGCCTGTTATTACAACAATGCCAATTAAGAGAAAGTTTTTCATTCTAGAATACTTCTCTACGTTGTAAGCTTCACACTTACTCTCTCACTTTTTAGTCTAAAAGACCTCATATATCTTGTTATCTCCTTTATAGATAAGTCATACAAGCAATCTCCCCATATGTATATGAAAGTATTGCAGTGAATAATAAGAAGTACTCATTGCCCAAAAACATTGCTTTCTCTGAAACATAATATTGCTAATTGCTACTTATAAGAGTTATTTATTTACTATCCCTATAAATAACTCTTGTTCTAGTAAGTTCATAATATTTAGGATTGACTCCATACGGTCACAGGTGTTCTGATTTCTCTTATCTCCCAGTAACTCCAACATCTCTATTAGCAAACAGCGCAATTGCCAAATTATAGTTGGTAACTGCCTGGTTGTATAAATACACACTTTCCTCCCCTTTTTCCTGTCCAGCTATTAAAGCGTATGTTTCAGCCAGATTTTCATAAGGTTGGTACCAATTGGGGTCAACTAAGATTGCATCTTGTAAATCTTCAATGGCTAATTTATAGAAAAGTCCACCATGGCTTTGTCCACTATTTTGGCTAAATACACCAAAGAAATTATACACTTTTGCTTGGTAAGCCTGACGTTGACTAGAAGAATTAAATTGAGAACCACCAGCTATTATTTCCCTACGGGATAATTCAATTGCAAGCCATCTAATTGCTGGTTTTAATAACTCCCGATATCTATCTTTCAAACCCTGATAAGATGACTGACATTTTTCATCCTCCCACACAGTATATAGCTTAGAGGCTATATTTCCCTGTATATCGCTAATTTCAAATGTAATACCTAATATATGATGCTCATCCCCTTGACTTTGGAGAATACTACTAACTTTCGTTCCTTGTGGGGGAAACATAATATTAAGCAACTGTACTGCCTGATCTATATTATCTGGTGTAAATTTTTGTAGAGAATTTATCAAATTTGTTATCCGTTTGTCTGGGGTAGTTTGAGGTAATGGTAATTTATCTACAGAATGTAAAATATCCAGGCCAATATCAATAATATGGTGTTTAATACCTTGGTGAACATCTTTTATTTCTTTAATTAGTCTCTGTCTTGCTAATTGACTTAAACCATGTAGCACATCATCAAGACTAGTTGCACCAGTTGCATTACTAAAATTATCAATCACAAGTTGAGGTGGGCGATTTAAAATTAGTAACATAACACGGCGGAGAACCACAATGGTAAAAATAACAGCCAGTAACTTTGATATAAAAAAGATAATGATAGTAAGGCATCTATCTAGATTTTCCAAGTCATTTACTAATGTACTAATCTGACGATTATATTTATGTGTGGAGCTAGTATTAGAAATTTTCAAATCAATTGTTTTATCCCTTGCGGTTATAGCTTTTTTAGCATGTATAACTGGATTAACAAATAGTAAAACAAGTAATAAGACAAGTGGAACTCTCACTATTTTGTTGCTTTAGGGTATGGAATAAGTATCAAAAGTATGTCTGAATATATTACATGAACAGGAGGCTTTATAGTTAATATAACAACATTTTTTTTAAACTACCACATTGATATATTTGTTAGTTTATTATTCTGCAATTAAAGAATAAACTCTATATAAAAAAATAGGCGATCATTTTAATAAAGTAAACGGTAGAAATGATGATTAAATTTACTGCTAAACCCAAGCATAAAGCAAAGTCAAGAAGATCATTTATAAATTAAAGAGAGCTATTTCCTATATGTAATATCAAGATTTTACATATAGGAAATAAATAATTATATTATACAAAACCAATGGCTATCAAAATAGGTATAGAAATTATTGAGCAGTAATATCTAAATCTAATTATTAAAAAATATTTTATACATAGTAAATTAATTATTACTTTGATCGGTATAGTGAGAAAATTCTGTCAAGTAAGAATATTTATAATTATAAAGAGCAGATATATATGATTATTGTTTAATTTGAAGATATATCTATTAAACTAGAAAAGTGATCAACTTTCATTTTGATAACTACTAGATAATAAGGTTTTTTATCTAAACTATTAGCATCAATATATACTCTAAATAATCTTGTAAATATCACTAATATTTAGAGTATATTTTAGGAGTAACTAAGAAGCTTAATATATTTTGTTAGTAATATATTTAGTCAAAATTTTGAAACCAGACATTATTTTAAGTTTGTAAATAATAATTCATTTTATCTTTTCTTTGGACAAACATATATAAGGATATGCGGAGTATTCATTAATTTAATTTGTATTATTTACCTTTATTAATTGGTTTGATTTCATAGATTCAAACAACATTAGATTACTAATAAGACTTTACTATTCAGAAAATTTTCATAAGTGAAATAATATTATGGTATTAACTATCTAGCAGTTATAGTTGGCATGAGAGATTATTGAAGCTGATACCTTACTTTGATTAGAAATTGCTACAAACCCAAATCTCATAAATAATCTATGGTTTTTAATCTTAATTCCAGTAGTGATTGCCATACACTTATAGTATCTTCAAAATAAAGGGGAATATTTTATAGTTGAAACTCATGCCTTCATTGAAGCCTTAACATGAGATCAGCTCTACGATATAACAATCACTAAAATAATTAAAATTTTGGCCCAATGTTCACTACATTACTTATGGATACATAGACTTGTCTATAACTGTTAAACACATTATATAGTTAAAATTTTTGAGTAAAATATCAGGTTCATTATACAATTTTATGATTAAATATGATAAGAACAATTATTCTTATAGCAATACGTTTAAAAAAAGTTAACTGAAAATTACTGCTTATAAAGAGTGCAAAAAATGATGATGAATTAAAAAGTTTTTTAATTCACTTTTTCTAAAAAAATATTCCTCAACTACTGGTAGGTTAACTTATTATTGGTATAATCTGACTGCTTTTGGCAAAGCATGACATAATTTAAGATTTGCTTATTTCTCAAATCTTAAATTATGTCATGCTTTATTAGTAATATGTCATATGAGGAGTCAATTAATGGGCTACGTAGTTGCAACGGTAAATATGAAAGGAGGGGTTGGCAAAACTACTCTTACTGTTAATATTGCTACTTGTTTAGTCAAAAATCATGGTAAACGTGTTTTAGTGTTGGATTTAGATACTCAGATCAGTGCAACACTAAGTTTGACCTCTCCTCTAGATTTTGCTAAACGTAGGAAGAAACGACAAACTTTTAGATATTTGCTTGACCAAATTATAAATCCAGATTCTAAACCTAAACACACTATCAGGGAAATAATTCAATCTGGTGTATGTAATTTGCCAGGTCTTGATTTATTACCTGGTGATATTGATTTGTATGATGAATTTTTAGTTTCGGAGATGTTACACGAGCAAGCAATTAGCTTAAGTGAAAATAATTTTGAAACTATTTGGAATCGTTTTGAAAGAGTCTTGATAAGAAAAGTATTAGAACCAATTCGCCAAGAATATGACTTTATTCTTTTAGACTGTGCTCCTGGGTATAACCTGCTAACTCGTAGTGCCTTGGCTGCGAGTCACTTTTATATACTTCCCGCTAAGCCAGAGCCGTTATCTGTAGTTGGAATTCAGTTATTAGAAAGACGTATTGGACAGTTGAAAGAAAGCCATGAGCAAGAAGCTGAAATTGGTATAAAAATGTTAGGCATAGTATTTACCATGTCTAATAATAATTTACTTACGGGCAGATACTACAAACAAGTAATGCAACGAGTTAATCAGGATTTTGGTCGTGAAAGAATTTTTCAGACACAAATACCCATAGATGTTAATGTAGCCAGAGCAGTTGATAACTTTTTACCTGTTGTTATTAATAGTCCCCAGTCGTCAGGTTCAAAAGCATTTTCACAATTGACTCAAGAATTGCTACAAAAACTATAAATACCCAAAACCAAAATCTGAAAACCATACTATATGTGTGTAACTTATATAATCACATAAACCATTATCTGGCTATCCATGCTTGTTTCATGCTACCCTTGTTTTCCTATAGATATTAAAAGTTTTATAAGGGAACAAAGAAAGATTTCTGGAATTTCGCTATTGTATTGCTGGAAGTTGGCAATATAATGGGTTTGGTAATGAGTAAAAATATAGAAGTTCTCAGCGACAAAAATGCATTAATAGCAAGAGCTTTACAACTTATCCTATCTAGGATGAAAACAGCTATTCAACAGAGGGGCCTATTTACTATTGCACTCTCTGGTGGTAGTACTCCTAAGCCCCTATATGAGGTCATAGCACAACAACAGCTGCCTTGGGATAAAATTCATGTGTTTTGGGGAGATGAACGTTATGTTCCACCACATCACCCAGATAGTAATCAACTAATGGCACGTAATGTGTGGTTAAGTAAAGTTGGTATCCCTGAAGAAAATATCCACAGTATGCCAACAAATGATTCTGAGCCAAGAATTGCAGCAGCAAAGTATGAGCAGCATTTGCAAGATTTTTTCAGATCAACCTCAGAGAATTTCCCTGCTTTGGATATAGTACTGTTAGGGATGGGTGATGATGCCCATACAGCATCATTATTTCCCCAAACGGAAGCATTGAGTGTAGATAATCGCTTAATTACTGTAGGTCATAAAGATGGGAATATGCGTCTAACTTTTACCTACCCATTCATTAATGCAGCTCGCTGCGTTATGTTTATTGTAGGGGGTGTAAATAAAAGATCAGCATTAGCTAAAGTCTTCGCACCAGAAGCAGACAATTACCAATATCCATCCCGTTTAATTAAACCTCAAGGAGAACTTTGGTGGTTACTAGATGAAGCAGCAGGTTCAGAGTTAACATCCTAGGTGTCAAATAAGTAGTAGTAGTTGAAATTAAGGCTATAGATGCGTCTCTGCTTACCAATACTATAGTTTACGATCATCTTGAATAAAGGTTTATTTCCATGATCGTCTGTCCAAATTGCAATCACCCTAACCCTGATGGGGCTGTCCAATGTGAAGCGTGTTATACATCACTACCATCCACTACTAATTGTCCAAGTTGTGGAGCAACTGTGCAAACAGATGCTGCTTTTTGTGGCCAATGCGGCTTCAATCTACGTGCTGTAAACCAAAATATAGTGGCTACTGCGACTCCTAATGTTCCTACGAATGTAGCATCATTAGTTGCTCCCAATCCAGTGGTGCAAGCACAACCTATAGTTGTCACTGCACCTGCCACTGCTAATACCCTAGAAGTAGAAGCTGTTTCACCAACTTTAGTTGCTGTTAATAATGAGGTGCAAGTTCAGGCACCTACCCCTGTGCCAGTGGTAGAAGAAACTGAACTTGCACCTA
>NZ_CAIY01000078.1 GCF_000350105.1 Richelia intracellularis HH01 | reverse complement strand
GCCATTATATACGGTCATCAGACATTAGGAAAAATTGCTGGAGTAGTAGGAACAGCAATGATTGTAGATGCGGCCAAACCTCAAACTGCAGGCCGTGTGTATACACATCTACAGAAGTCACAAGTGAAGGCTAAAGGCATGAAGCCATCAAAGAACGTCGTGTACTTCCCCGAAAGAGGACCCATGACTCAAATCCGTGCAGAGCGTAAGCACTTCAATCGGATGTATGGGAAACGTGTAACAAAGGGACCCAAGAAAGGCATGGTACTACGGGGCGATGAATTACGATATTACGGACGTAATACCAGGAAAGCCAAGGTTGGCGCTGCCCTGGTTAGTTATTCGAAAATCGCAAAAGTCACAGGATATGGACATGCTTACGGAATATATCCTCGTGGATTGGCAACGCCGTGGGATTACGTTGTGTACCCGGAGTTGGTAGAGCAAGATGCCAGGAGCTTGGCGGAGAACGCTAAGAGATCGCACGACAACGTGACGCCGAAAATTGCTGATTATACCTTGGCTTACGCTATGGGCGGTAACGAGGGCGTAGCCATGTATGCTG
>NZ_CAIY01000079.1 GCF_000350105.1 Richelia intracellularis HH01 | reverse complement strand
CTACCTAGCACTCTAGTAACTATACACACTTTCTCTTTATTTTGTAAAGTTTTTTAATAATTATTTTCTAAATTTAATAGATTGATACATTTATCTGGTGTATTTCATATTTTTGTTTTGGAGAAATTAAAACCCAACTTATGATTAAAAATTTACTTGCCGCCTTTGGGTTGGTGGCATAACAAAGTGCATCTAGGTCATAGGTTATAGAGTTTATACTATTAAATAGTCTTTAGATATGTAAATATCGACTTGTGATGTTCACAAACACTCTCAATACAGGTTATTTATCACGAAGATACTTTGTTATTTTAACTGGCAATCATTTGGATTTCAAACTCAGAATTAATGAGCAATTATTAGTAATTTTTATTATTTCCCCTAGAAAAACTTTCTATCAGTTATGGGGAATGATATGTTACCACGCATAAGTATCAGTATTTTACATTATGAGTTTCTAAACAAAACCATAATGCAAGTAAATACATCTATACTACTTTGTATAGTAATTAAAGAATCACTTGCATATTTTCGGTATTTTTATGGAATACAAATTACTTTTCCTAATTCATTATTATCTGTCATATTGTATTGATAGTAAGCAAGGCACTTCGGTTATCTACTTATGTTTTTGCTGTAACTAAGTTTAAGGATTGAGTTAATATACCACGACTGAATCAATTGACTAAAGTCTATTCCAAAATTATTCTCTAGAAAGTTTTCTGTTTGTCAAGCCAGGTTGCCAAGTTTTCATTTGGCAAGTTGATACAAATGTAATTGAATTTAGTTTAACTCAGATCACTTAGATTCAAGCATATGATGTATTTAGTGATTCTTGTGTATATTTCTAAGTGCTACTCCAGCTGGTGAAAATAGACTTAAAAAAGCATTGTACATCAATACAAGCAAAAAGTTTCAATTATGTCTTGTCTTGATTTTAAATATAAACCCTGATTTCCTCATTGATATAAGCCCATATTTACAAACTTGACTCTTAGTCAAGGGTCTCTCAGTACAAAGCCTTAAACAATGAACTATAAAACTATAATAAATAGTTATTTTCATGGTGGTAAAAATATTATTAGTTATATAGAATAAAAACATAACGGCCTATACAGAAACTCTATAGTCAACAAATTATGGTTCCCCCTAGCTTAATTTTTTAATTGGTTAGGGGGATTATTATATAGCATAAATTCCTAACTGAACCTTGCTTTAGGCTATTTCAATGTTGCTAGAAACTTACTAAGTAATAAATACTATAATTGATCAGATGAATTAAAGCTATTTCTGCATTACCCATGCATTAACATACAAAATAATTGTTTTTAGTTCGTAATACAAGGTAATGATACACTTATCAGGCTTATTGAATAGTTTAGTAACTATTCAATAAGCCTGATAATAATTCAACTATAATTTAAATATACTAGAACCCCTGTAAAATCCAACATTTAGTTTTAAACTACAAGTGCTCTTAAGTTAGTTTCTTTCAACGCCAAAGTTGAGTCTTAAACTACAAGACTAATAATTGACTAAAATACAACTATTATTTCTTCATAAGAAATAATAGTTGTATTGACAGAAAATAGTGGTTGCATTTGTATTACAGATCATTGTGTAATTTTATGTACAAAGTAGCTATTCACAACATGGCAAATATTTGTACTTACCAGTGGATATTGATTTTTGTACTGAGTAAAATAAAAAAAGTATTTAAATATTAAAAAAAGTATTTAAATATACAGTATAGACTTATTCACTAAAAGCAATTTTTTGGGAAAAAACCTTCAATGCGAGTGAACCGTTGTATCTTCAGTAACAGTGTAATAAAAAGCATACATAACATAACAAAATCCCCAGTACAAAGTTTAGATGGAGCTATGGTAGGTTTTTAATCCATACTACCCAGTAAATGCGTAGCTCTATGTATCTGCATCATCTAGAAACCCAACATTTCGATGAATTAACACAGGGAAGCAAAATAGATGTACAATTAGCACAGCTAAATTTTATATCTCTACAAAGTTCTGCAGCATATGATTACTTATTAATTTCTGACCGAATACCCCGCACCAACATTGGTATGGTACAGAATAAATGGTTACAAACGTATTTTCATGTGGCGAAAGGGGGTTGGTGGTGTTCTGGTTTAGATCCTGTAAATAAATGGCAGGTGATGGAGTGGGGGTGTTTTAAGCCCAATCAACCTCGATACAATAAGAAAGGGAAATTAATTAAGTATGAACATCCACCCTTTACTCCAACTAGAGTATTTTGTTTTCGTATAACTCTGTTCATATTCCAAAAAATTGTTCAGCGTTACAACCTCAAATTACCCAAAAATATTGAATTTAGTTTGGATGGGGGAATTTTAGGTTTCTGGCAATGGGTAGTAGAAACAAATATACCAATTATTATTTGTGAAGGAGCCAAAAAGGCGGCTTCACTATTAAGCCAAGGTTATGTAACCATTGGAATTCCTGGTATTACTAGTGGTTATAGAGTTTTAAAAAATACTCAGGGTAAGGTGGCTTGCCGTCAGCTTATACCTGATTTAGTCCAATTTACTATTACAAAACGTACTATTTACATTTGTTTTGATTTTGAAACCAAGCCTAAAACCATTACAGCAGTTAATAATGCGATAGCCCAATTAGGTCTTTTGTTCCAAGAACAAATGTGTTCTATACAAGTGATAGAACTTCCTGGGGAAGAGAAGGGCGTTGATGAGTTTATTGTAGCTAAGGGTACGCGGGCTTTTGATAACCTGTATCGTCAAAGTATTGACTTAGAATTATATATTGCCCACACTAGACCCCATACGACCTTAACTATTCCTCCTTCCCTTATCCTTAACCGTAGATATTTAGGGGATCTTCCTTTCCCTAATTCTGGCTTGGTAGGAGTGAAGTCAGCAAAAGGTACAGGTAAAACTACTGCAGTGAAAACCCTAGTTACTAAGGTATTAGCTCATCATCAGTCTGTATTATTGATTACTCATCGCATTCAATTGGGAAAATTTTTATGTGAACAGATGGGATTACAATGGGGTATTACAAATGAAGAATGGCTCTTAAATAAGAAATATCCTAGCAAGCAAAATGGCAAATCTGCACAACAAGAAAATGTAAGGGAAATCGCCAGAAAAAGAGCAGGTGAGAAAAGGTTCGAACAAAGTATAAAACTTCAACCAAGAATAGAAGAAGCAAAAATAAAAGAATTAAATTCATTTAAAATAAACAAGTCTTGTGGACTATGTGTCGATTCAATTTGGAAATTGAACCCCAAAGAATGGGAAGGTGCCATCATCATATTAGATGAAGTAGAACAGTCCTTATGGCATTTGCTTAATAGTAATACTTGTAAGGAAAAACGAGTAAAAGTTCTGCAAATCTTTCAAAACTTAATTTCTACTGTCTTAACTACTGGGGGATTAGTAATTGCCCAGGATGCAGATTTATCAGATATTTCTTTAGAATACTTGCAAGGATTAGCTGGTATTCAAGTAAATCCTTGGGTGGTTACCAATCAGTGGAAACCAGAAAAAGGATGGGATATTACATTTCATGATGTACCCAACCCTACACCCTTAATTCAACAGATAGAAATAGACTTACTAGCAGGATATAAATGTTATGTTACAACTGATAGCCGTTCAGGACGCTATAGTTGTGAGACCATAGAGCGCTATTTACGAGAACGTTTAGCAAAATTGCGTCGACAGTTTCCCAAAAGTTTAGTAGTAAGTAGTCGTACTACTAATAAGCTGGGGCATGAGGCAGTTGAATTTGTCGCAGCAATTAATCAAAAGATAACAGAGTATCAAATAGTCTTTGTTACCCCTAGCGTGGGAACAGGAGTAAGTATAGATGTTCAGCATTTTGATCGCGTTTATGGTATTTTCCAAGGAGTAATTCCTGATTCGGAAGCAAGGCAGGCTTTAGCAAGGGTGAGAGATAATATACCTCGTATTGTTTGGTGTGCGAAAAGAGGCATTGGTTTAATTGGTAGTGGTAGTAAAAACTATCGGTTACTATCACGTTGGTATCAGGAAAATCAAAAGGAAAATCTGGCCTTACTAAGCCCGTTAAATAAAATAGATGTAGATTTACCTCTAGTCTATGATCCCATTCACTTAAGAACTTGGGCAAAGTTATCTGCTAGGGTGAATGCATCCATTACCCTATATCGTCAATCTATGAAAGAAGGCTTGATTGCAGATGGACATCAAATATGGATACGGAGCAGTACAGTTCACAATAATATAGTTCGAGATTTACGCACAGCATTTTTAGCAGCAGATCCCAATGATGTTTTAACCCGCAGAAGATTGATTTTAGAGATTGTCGGAGTCAAAAATGAATGGGCAAAAAGTCGTAAGAAGAATAAGGAAATAAATCAGCAAATTCAGAATATTAAGTACCAAAATCAAATTAAAATAGCCAATTTAGTTGCTCAGGCAGTGGATATCAACGATGTAGAGTATGAATATTTAACTGCTAAACATTCGCTGAGTGATGATGAAAATCATAGAATTAGTAAATATTTAATTAAAAAAAAGTATTGTGTGAATGTAACTCCAGAACTCAAATTAAAGGATGAACGGGGATATTATACTCAATTATTATCCCACTATTATCTTACCCATGAAAGCGAGTATTTCCGCATTAGGGATAAGCAAGAATGGTATCAAAACCTATCCTCCGGTCAGGGAAAAGTATTCCTTCCAGATTTGAGAATCTATACCCTAAAAATTGAGGCACTAAGGACATTAGGAATGGTAAAATTTCTAGAGGCTGATAGGGTATTCACAGAGAATGATTCCGATTTAGTCTTGTTAAGAACTACTACTTTACAATGTAGTTGCCATATAAAAAGGGCTTTGGGAATCAATTTAATCAGAAATCAAGATAAATCTTCAGCAATTAGAATTCTAGGAAGATTATTAAATTTACTAGGCTTGAAATTACAGCGTACTAATCAAAGCTATATAATTGATTCCACTACATTAGATGATGGAAGAAAAGATATTTTTACCATATGGCAAAAAGCAGATGAATTAATGTTGAGTGAAATGAAAGATAGTCCGAGAAAAATAAATAACTAAATCCTTGGAATTAGGAATTGTTAACTTTGCAAAATCAATGAATATCTATGAAGTTAAAATAAATTACAAGATTCTTTTTTATAACTTCTCAAGATTAGATTTAGTTTAGTTATAAATTCTAATATTTACTAGATATGTTAATAATAACATTCTGGAAATTTATCTTGTAATTGGTTAGCCATTATGGCACTTTTTTCATAAATAAAATATTTTACTTTATGTTGAAATTTATATACTTGATATTAATACTTATT
>NZ_CAIY01000080.1 GCF_000350105.1 Richelia intracellularis HH01 | reverse complement strand
ATTGATAAATGGTAAGTTTATTTATAACTATCCTAAGTAGAAGCATATATTAAAATAATAATAAATGAGTAACGCTATACAAAACATAATTATCCTACTATTTTTTATTTCTAAAAATACATGTAAGCAATAATATATTATTATAAACTAGAGCTTTTCATAAGACTATGGCATAGCTAGGTATTGCTATATTAGTAGGATTATTGGAGAATAAAATCAAATAATAATTCAGCAACATGAGGGTGAAAGCAATAACTATTGAATAGGTAGTAAATACAGCTAATAAGTGATATAAATAAAGCAAAATATAACAAATACAATCTTAAGCTTGAGGTATTTTATATACTTCATGAAAATGCTTTTAAAGTTAAGATTTTTGATCATACATAGCATATGGATATATAAAAACAAATATACTTTGCAAATTCTAATTTATCTCTTGTCTAGACTAATGATTAATCATATTCTTCTGCTTTTGCTTGCATATATTATAGTATTTAATAATAGCTCCAGGCATCTTATATAACTAGCTTTTAATAGCTTATGTAAAATTAGTTAATAATGAATTTTAGACCATTTGCTACTTATCCAGTATTTATAATTTTGTTGGTAATATAAAATAATTAAAGTTTAAAATAATAACTACCTTACTGCGGCTCTTACTTGCATAATAGTTATTTGTCTTTCCGATATAAATAACTATTTAGAAAAATTTTACTTTAAGAAATTTATATAATGAATTTAACTCAGTTAGGCATGGTCTATAAAATATAGACCTTATAAAAGATAACGATAAAAAATAAATTATCTAAATAGTTTATATGTTGATACCAATAATTTTCTAAAAAAATAACAAAATTATTGGTATCAATTCATCTCTAAGTTTACCTGACATGGATGTTTATAAAATTAGAACTCAAACTTAGAGTGCCTTATGTTCATATTTCAAATCAGTGATGATCAATGACATTTTTGCAATTTAAATGTTATGATGATTTGCTAATTATCAATGATAAAGTAAATGATTACGGGGGAAACGCAACTGCTGGGGGTGATTGGGTATCCAGTGAAACACTCAATGTCTCCAGTAATTCATAATGCTGCAATAGCTAATTTAGGATTAGACTACATATATTTACCATTTCCTATTGCCCCAGACAGTCTAGAGTTAGCCTTAGACGGTTTGTTAGCTATAGGAGTAACAGGTTTTAGTGTGACTATTCCTCATAAGGAAGCAATATTACCTTTATTATCAGAAATTAGTACTATTGCCCAAACGGTAGGAGCAGTCAATACTGTTGTACGAAAAGATAACAAGTGGTTAGGTACAAATACTGATGTACATGGATTCATTTCACCTTTAATGAAGTATGACAGAGAGTGGAGTAAAGAGATTGCAGTAGTTTTGGGCAATGGAGGTGCTGCTAGATCAGTTATAGTTGGTTTAACCGAGTTGGGTGTTACTCAAATTCATGTCTTAGGGCAACACCCGGACAAGTTGCGAATATTTAAACGTAGCTGGGAAAACTCTCCCTTGCAGGTCAATATACAAGTATATGAATGGCAATTTCTGCCACGGTTAATTTCTCAAGCTAGCTTATTAGTTAATACTACTCCTGTAGGTATGTATCCTAAAGTAAATGAATCTCCCGTTAATATTAAGGAAATGACTAATCTGAGAGCAGGAGTGATTACTTATGATCTAATTTATAACCCTAATCCAACACAGCTACTGTCCCAGGCAATAGAAATGGGGGGAATACCTATTAGTGGGTCAGAAATGTTAGTTCAACAGGGCGTGGTTGCTCTAAAAATGTGGTTACAAAGAGAAATGATACCAGTAGATGTAATGCGTCAAGAATTATGTAGACAACTAGGGTAAGTGCTATTAGTATGAGATACTAACTTCCTTATCTTCCAATGATTTCACTCTTACAAACGATGAACACGGGTGCAAGCATTATGCTCTTAACTAAATATTAATGTCTACATGTAGAAACACTATACCACATTCTGTATCACCTAGCACTTTTAAGAAGTAGTACTATATAGTTACAAGGAAATAGTCTGTTCGTAATTATGGTATGCTTAGTAAGCAAACCTATAACTTCAGTTCAAAATTAATCCCCACCAGTTAATACTCTGAGAAGTCACCGGAGCATAATCTTTTTATTATTTGATAAATACAATACAAATACCTAATTAAGTAAATATTTTATATTTAACAGTATAAGTTATTAAGGCTTTTTCGATATTTTGCAGTATCCATAAGTGTATTATAAAGGATCGTCTATACATATTTTACCTACGTAGACAAATTAATTGGGATGTTTCATTTTTATTCTTTGCTAAAATCCTTAAGGTTTGATTCTGTATCCTTTTTTAGGATTATATTTTCTTTTACAAATAAACAAAATCTATAATATGATTTGCTTTCTGTTATATTCACTAGACCGTTTGATATGGTTTTTTATATAAAACCATATCAAACGGTCTAGTGATTTTGATCATATTACAGATTGAAGGGCTAGAAACTAGCTTATTGGTTTAAGCTCAATCTTATGCACCATTTAATTATGATCGGATATACAAGTAGCTCAGGCAATTAAGTGCTAAAAATATAATGCCATTTTTCCCTATTTTTTCACTTATTCTCTTTTTTGTTACTTTCCCTTCCTGAATATCCGATTGTCAAGATACAATTCAATCTGGCATTAGCCTTTAAATTATATCAATTGTCGATTCCCTAAACCTTCTTATGAGCATTCGCGAAATATTTATGCCCGCACTCAGTTCTACTATGACCGAAGGTAAAATTATCTCCTGGGTAAAATCACCAGGAGATAAAGTAGAGAAGGGTGAAACTGTTGTAGTTGTAGAGTCGGATAAAGCAGACATGGATGTGGAATCCTTCTATGAAGGATATCTAGCACATATTATAATTCCAGCAGGTAATAATGCAGCAGTGGGAGCGGCAATTGCTCTGTTAGCAGAAACTGAAGATGATATTGAAACAGCAATTGCTCAAGCAAAATCTCAAAGCGAACTTATACCAGAAACAACATCTACCAATACACCTCAAGCAGACACAATAAAAACACCGGTGATAGCTGCTACTAGCGTTAACAATGGCTCCAGCCTTTCTGGACGGACAGTTGCTTCTCCCCGTGCTCGCAAACTAGCAAAAGAATTAAAGGTTGATTTAACAAATATTACTGGTAGCGGTCCCTATGGGCGAATTATAGCAGAAGATGTGGAAGCAATTGCGGACAATATGACACAAAAATCCGTCCCTGTTGAATCTATACCAGATACTGCAACAGTTACTACTCCAGCTTTTGCACCAACTTCTTCAGTTGCTGATATCACTGGTCAAATAGTTCCTTTAAACACATTACAAAATGCTGTAGCACGGAATATGGTTACTAGTCTATCTGTACCTGTCACTCACATTGGTTACACAATTATAACTGATGCTTTAGAGGATTTGTATAAGAAAATTAAATCTAAGGGTGTAACTATGACGGTACTTTTAGCAAAAGCAGTAGCTGTCACTTTACAAAAGCATCCCATTATAAATGCAGCCTATAACAACCAAGCAATTATTTATCCACCATCCATTAATATTGCTGTGGCTGTATCTATGAATGATGGTGGACTAATTACACCAGTATTGCAAAATGCTGAACAGTTGGATATTTACACTTTGTCTCATAATTGGAAATCATTATTAGGTAGAGCTAGGGCAAAAAAGTTAAAACCGGAAGACTATAGCACTGGTACATTTACACTATCTAACTTAGGAATGTTTGGAGTAGATAGATTTGACGCAATCTTACCACCAGGACAAGGTTCCATTCTTGCAGTTGGTGCATCCCAACCCCAATTAGTTGCTAATGAAGATAATATGTTTGGTATACGGCAAAAAATGCAGGTGAATATGACCTGTGACCATCGAATTATTTATGGTGCACATGCAGCAGCATTTTTGCAGGATTTAGCCAAATTAATTCAAAGAGATCCGCAATCCCTAACAATGTAATACTATGAACAGATATTTAGAGAAATAATTCAATACGTAATGTGGGCGTCCTGCCCACTTGTCAATAAGATAGGAAGCAAGATATTAAAACACTGAAATATTTATTAAGGTATCTGAAAGCTAATAAATTTATCTTTAGGAATTAAGATACCACAAACCTCGAGATTACCTGCGTGTACTTTTAAGTCAATTGTAAATTAGCGCTATATCCTAGCTAAGAAGACCTTAATCGTAAAGCTGTCAGAAGGGATAATGACCATTGATTGGAAAAGTCAAGCAATTAAAATTGGCTGCCATCATCCCTAATTATATCCCGATACAGGCAAGTTTTAGCATGGTACATA
This sequence comes from Richelia intracellularis HH01, assembly GCF_000350105.1. Classification (GTDB taxonomy): domain Bacteria; phylum Cyanobacteriota; class Cyanobacteriia; order Cyanobacteriales; family Nostocaceae; genus Richelia; species Richelia intracellularis. The sequence goes on along the minus strand of NZ_CAIY01000080.1, from coordinate 115,853 downwards.
TATATCAACTTCTAGTAGAAATAAGATGAATCTTGGAAAAGCAAGTAATAATATAAATTTAAGTTGGAATTACATACTATTTTAAATATTTTAAACACATTAATAAAATTAAATGTAAACAAATTGTGATTACATGCTGCTCTTTATTTTGCTTTCTGGGAAAAACCTAAAGGTGTATAAAGGTGGATTCAAATCACAACACAGTAATTATTTTACTTAAACAAATGCTGAAAATATAAAAATTAATTCTTGCAAACTGATAAATATTAATTAGTCCAAAAATAGGTATGTGAAAGACCAGCAAATGCAACAATGTCGGTCTTTATATTTTGTTTTTTGCCATTTATGGTCTGGAATTTTTATTCTGCAAAACTCTAATGTTATTTTTCACCTTCTCTGGGAAAAATTAAATGGGTTTTGATCATATCGGTGTTTAGTGGAAATAGCTTCTGATTGCCCATCACCCACAAGAGCAGCAGTTTTCTCTAAGGCTTCTCTTAATCGCTTAGCTGCATAAATTGACATATCACGAGGTACATTAATGCGATCACGCAAGTATCGCAAAGCTATATCAGTACCGGGTGAAGCTTGGCATTCTTTGCCAGTTATCATATATGTTAAGGCACAACGTAATGCTTGATCAAATAATTTATCATCAGCAGGGTTGACTCGAATAATATTGGTTTGGTGGTCGATAACTCTCTTCAGAGCTTCCATTTGGGAATTTTCTGGTTCTGGATAGATAACATCTGGTATTCCAAACCAAGGTCCTTGATCAACAAGTGCTTTATTAATAAGCATTTGGGGGTCATTATTTTCCCAACAGCCTCCCATCTGAGGAGGTAAATTATGTACATGGGTATGAAAATCACTCTGGGTACCACGATAGGTTAACCTATTTTCCATTGCTGCAAACCACTTGCTTAAATTTGGGTTCTCTTCCCGCAATGAGTAGCCTTTATAGTAGTAAAGACTGGCGTTCATCCTTTCTAGATAGGGAATAAAGATAATATCGATAATACCAAAGGTTTCCAAAAAATAAGGGCCTTGAGTATTGGCTAATGCTTCCTCACACTTAGCTAGCATTACTATAAATTGTTCTCGGTTTTGCTTTTCCTGTTTCTGAGAAACTAATGGGTAACATAGCCAAGCACACCAGGCTTTAAATAACAGTCGCTCTAATTGACGCAGAGGAAATACCTCAGACTCTCTAATACTTTGGTTCAATGGACCAAAAACCTTTTCCAAAGCTATTAGAATACTATCGCTTTCCTTAATTATTTGTCCATCTAGCTCGATAGCAGGCAACATTCCCGAAGGGACTTTACGTTTATACCAACTCTCTTTCTTTCCATAGCAAAACATATTAACCTTTTTTACAGAATAGGGTATCTGTTTTTCTTCTAGCCACAGCCAAATTTTTTGACAGTAAGGACACCAGGCATGGTTATCGCGATACAGTGTTAAACGCACTTCAGATTTGGGTTTTCCAAATAAACGTAAACTGGCTCTAGAATTTGTAGGACCATTAATAGTATCAAGTTCATAGTTGGTTAGGGTTTTCAGCTCTTGCCAGCTTAAGATCAGGTGGTTCATAGGGTAAGTAGAGAAGTGATCTTCATGGGGAATTATATTGAAAATTCAATATTTTGAAACCTGGCTTAGGCTATATTTATTAATCAATATTATTGTGATACTAATGCTGTATTTTAATATAATTTTCCCATCATTTATACTTCTTATAGTAATTACTGGTATCGAAACTTCTAACTGCTTATTGAATATAAAATACCTTTACAGATACTAATAATATAATCATTTATCTCTTTACCCATCCAATCCAAATATCATAATTTAAAGTGACATGGATTTTAATGTATTACGCTTATATTTATTTTAATTTTACTCTTGTAAAAATAATTATTCTGAACAGAGTTGAAATTTATAATATAAATTATACTATATTATAAATAACTGAGGACTCATTTACATTTAATAGATTTTATAGGATATTACTTAGGAATTAAGTATAATTTATAATATTTTTAAGTACTAAATGCCTATAAAGATTATTAGTCAGATTAAGATTAACCTCGCTCATAGTACCATATAATTTCAATATGGTAAAATCATTTTCATAATTTATATATGATTGACTTAACTCTAAGTTAAAATTATTTTTTATTTTATTTTTTCTCAATCTACTATTTTTAGTATTCTTGCTGTTAATAAAATATTGTGTTTTACTTAATATCTGAGTCTAATAACCCCTAAATCTATTTTAATCGGTTTTATATCAAAGAGGTCGCTATATGCTTGCGATTGTATCTTCACTTTTCAATCGTAAGATTTAATGCTTTATATTTGAAGTATATTAATTGGATATTCAATTACATTAATTACCTCAATTACCTCTATATAAAACCTACTAAAATCATTAATTAATGATTTTAGTAGGTTTTATATATGTTACAACAAAGTTGAGTTTGATATTATTTATTTATATAAATCTCAATACATTCGAATCCAACAGAGTAATTCCCACACATAAGTAAATTAACTAAATAAAATTTCTTATGTGTGAGTCATAACTATCGTTACAAAAAATCTGACTTCAATCAGTTCCCATTAGCATATTTGGCATATGAGGTTTTAATACATTCAACCACATGGCAATGCGATCATCAGTTTTATTACTCTCATTGACTTCATCTATGGGTAGTCCGACAAATTCACCATCACGAACAGCGAAAGAATATTCATATGTATAACCTTCTATGGGGAATCTACCTACTAAAGTTGCACCTAATTTTTTAAATTGATCGTATAAAGTCCCTAATGCACTTACAAATTGTTCCCCATGGGTAACATAGTCTCCTGCACCAAATAATGCAATAGTTTTGCCAGTAAAATCTGGCTTTTCTATTGATATATCAAATAGGGGATCTCGCCAATCATTTTGTACCTCACCAGAACCCCAGGTAGAACAGCCAAAGAGCAAAAAGTCATACTCCAGCATTTCAGAAACGTTAGTAAAATCTTCCTCCATGCTGTAAATATCGCATACTTCTTCACCAAAATACTTGTGTATTTTCATTGCAATGCTTTCAGTAATACCGGAAGTGCTACCATAAAAAATAGCAATTTCGCCAGCCATACTTACAATCCCTCCCAATTTTTAAGTGATAGACTTCTTTCAATATTATGAATTTAGGTAGCCTGAAAAGAACTGCAGAGATCAAACCATGGACTTTATAAATTATAACTTTTTTCCGCTTACTAACAATTAAATAGCAAGGCATAGATAAAAAAACCTAGAGGTGAAGATATTATTCTCCAGCCATTACTATAAAAATGTTTAATATCACTAACAGTTAGACATTTTCTACATTAATGATATTAATAATATTATCATTTTTAACACTATTAGATGACTCAAATTGTAAAAATCTTAATATTTGCATCCTAACTATTTTTGGATAAAAATAATGGAAAAAATGTCCTCCTTGAGGATATTTCCATAAATTATCTTCTGGTTTTAGCCATTTTTCCCAATCATTTATTTCAGAGTAACTTAAAATATTGTCAATTTCACTACCGCATATCATTAATGGAATAGAAACTCCACCTGTTGGCAATTGTTCCATCTTAAATAATGAATGTGTTAATGGTATATTTTCTAATTCTTTATAAAATTTACTCACTAAATGATTTAGGTTATTTCCATTACAGGGAAAATGACCTCCAAATATATTATGAAGCGTTTTTAATAAAGCCTCTTTTTGACTACAAGCGTTCATTTGACGTTGCTCATAGTAATTGACATGCCAAGTTTTCGCTGGTTGCGTTGAAACTGAGAGTAGGGTCAAAGACCTTATAAATTTGGGGTATTTACGAGCATAAATTAAAGCAATAACACCACCAATACCATGACCAATTAAATTAACAGTGGACTCTTGATTTTTAAGATGACTGTGTAGGAGCTCTACAGCTGTCTCAATACAGGCAGACTCATCAAAATACTGTATATACTCCCATACTGAAACATTTCTATACCTCAATAATTCTCTCAAAAGAGGCATATGTAAACACCTCAAAAATGTGCTGCCACTAGCCCAAATAATATCACCATAAATAGACATACAAAATACCTCAGAATACATCGACTAACATATAATAATTATTCTCAACACATGCATCACACCTTAAAATATAATCATCAAGTTTCAGTAAACAAAATGTTTACAGCCAAAACTGCTTAATGAGCATTAATCGCAACAAACATTCATTTAATAGTAATTTATATTAAAAACAAATAAAAGTTTAAATTTGACAAATCATACTTTCAAAAATGATTAACTAGTTACCATTTTACTCATAACTACTATTTTTACATATTTCAAATAGCAGCGTTACTGAAAATTAAGGAAGTATTATCATGGATTAATTATTCTAATAATATTGGGATTATCTACAGGATTATTAATATTTGTATGGTTAAATTGATATGAGATTTATATATACAAATCATAGAGTATGTTTAAGATTTTATAAGGGGTATAATAATCTCAATTACATCCTAAAACGATACAGAACATTGTTAGGATATAAAATAATCTCAATATTTATGGTATCTTTCCTAGAAGTTGACGCATAACTAAGGAATTTATTAAATTGTGGTTGGTGTTGCAGTTGTTGGGACAGGATTCGGTCAAAGGGTACACATTCCAGGATTTAAAGCACATCCTCAAACTGAAATAATTGCCGTATATCACCGGGATCTCACTAAAGCTCGGGAAATCGCCAGGGCTCATAATATACCCCATGCTTATAACACTATTGCAGAGATTGTTAAATTAAAGGAGGTACAAGCAGTTAGTATCTCCACTCCGCCATTCTTACATTATGAAATGGCAAAAACTGTACTTCAAGCAGAGAAACATTTACTTTTGGAAAAACCAGTTGCGCTTAATGTTAAAGAAGCAAAAGAGATACAATATCTAGCCCAGAAAAATGGAGTTATCGCCACAGTAGATTTCGAGTTTCGTTTTGTACCTGAATGGCAACTATTTTCTGAGCTTTTATCATCAAACTATGTGGGAAATAGACATTTAATTCGGATTGATTGGTTAAGTTCCTCCCGTACCAACCAAGAACGTCCTTGGAATTGGTATTCTTGCCAGGATATGGGTGGTGGAGTATTAGGTTCTTTGGGCTCTCATACCTTTGACTATATACACTGGCTATTTGGTCCTGTGAGGCGAATTAATGCACACTTGACTACTGCTATTCTGCAAAGACCAGATAACACAACTGGAAAATTACAACCAGTTAGTACAGATGATACTTGTATTTTGATGTTAGAATTATCAGATGGAACACCTTGTCAAATTAATGTTAGCGCAGTAGTTCATGCACAGCGGACTCACTGGTTAGAAGTATATGGTGATAAGGGAACGTTAGTACTAGGTAGCGAGAACCAAAAAGACTATATTCATGGCTTTCGTATATGGGGATCTCAAGCTGGCCAAGCACTAACAGAGATAAAAGTACCTAATCAATTAGTTTTTCCTGAGAATCATTATGATGGAAGAATTTCGGCCTTTATTCGCGTGGTTGATGCATGGTTAAAGGGAATTGAAACAGGTAAGCAAACTGTCCCATCCTTGCAAGAAGGAGTTTATTCCCAATTATTAATTGATTTATCTAAATATTCAAATACTATTTCCAAATGGATAGATGTGCCTGATTTGAAAAATATTTCAAGTTTATATAGCAAGATGCGATAAATTAAACACTTGCATAACTGAAGTATAAATAAGTATGAGTTTGATTAGTTTTTCAAGTTAATTGACTTAAAGTTAACGAAACTTTTGAGCCCAAACGTAGATAGGGAATGATAATGTAAAAATCTTCTTTTCCATCTTTTATTTATAAAAACTCAATTTATGGGATATTAACAATAATCAAGTGTTCCAAGAAATATCTTTTTAATTATTCAGCCTAAACTTGGATGACTATAGATTATGAAGTCAACAGGTAGTTGGTTATATATATCATTGTCTATAATTTTGCCAGAAAGCTTAGCATTATGAAGTTACATTCGAGGATTTTATTTATAGTAGACAATACAAATTTATTTCTATGGCTGGTTTAAAGATGGTAACCACCAAATTAATATTCCTACTCTATAAGAGTAGGAATATTAATTTGTATCAATGAAATTTATAAAAGGCTATGTGAGTTAATCATCCATAGTTCAAGATCCATATTTACAGCATTATCCATATTTACAGCATTAAAAGTACAATTGTTATAGGTCAATATATTGGATTTTGATATTAGTGAAAATATTAAGGTAAGTAATTAATATTTTAGAATTTGAACTACTAGTATTACTAAAAACAGGTAGTATATAAGGGTGAGTATTTTAGATAAAAATGAACCCTCATTAACCCTATTTTTAACTCATTTAGTATTGGAATACTAGTTGTTCAAGAAATTACTCACTTTTATGACCACTCCACTAAATCTACAGGATGAATTATTCAAAAATGGTAAAATTTGGTTCTTTTTTTGTATAAGGAAGTCGATTATCTGATTCATCCCCAGCTTAATTCAGACATTAAAACGGAATAACATCACATCTCCCTCTTGAACAATATATTCTTTTCCTTCAATGCGAACTAAACCTTTTTCCTTTGCTGCATGAAGGGAATTAGAATTTACTAAGTCTTCATAGCTAATAGTTTCCGCTCGTATAAATCCCCGCTCAAAGTCTGTGTGAATTACACCTGCAGCTTGGGGCGCAGACATACCTGCTTTAATTGTCCAAGCATGAGTTTCTTTCTCCCCAGATGTAAAATATGTTCGTAAACCTAATAACTTATAAGTGGCAGGAATTAAAGATTTTAACTCTCCTTCCCCTACTCCTAAAGACTCTAGAAAACCTGCCCTATCCTCCTCTGATAATTCGATTAATTCGGTTTCTACTTGGGCAGAAACAATCACTACTTGGGTGTTATCCTCCACTGCAATGGCTCTTACTTGTTGAACAAAATCATTGCCATTAGCCAAGTCATCTTCCAATACATTAGCTGCATAAAGAATGGGTTTAGCAGTGAGAAGTCCTAAGTGTTTAATTGCTTCTATTTCTTCTTCATTTAAATCCACTTGACGAACTGATTTACCATCATCTAGTGTTTTAGCTAGTTTATCCAAAATAGTTAACTCAATCTGGACTTCCCTACTAGTACGTGCCTGCTTGCGAATACGTTCAACACGTTTTTCAATCTGTCCTAAATCGGCTAAAATTAATTCTAAGTTAATAGTTTCAATATCTCTTGCAGGATCTACAGAACCAGCAACATGAATAATATCATCATTTACAAAACATCTAACTACGTGAACTATTGCATCTACTTCCCGGATGTTAGATAAAAACTGGTTACCCAAACCTTCTCCTTGACTTGCGCCTTTCACTAACCCCGCAATATCTACAAATTCTATCCGTGTAGGAACGACTTGTTTTGACGAAGAAATCCTAGACAATACGTTTAACCGTTCGTCTGGCACAGTAACAACTCCGACATTCGGCTCAATAGTACAAAAAGGAAAATTGGCTGCTTCTGCTTTGGCACTAGCCACTAAAGCGTTGAACAAAGTAGATTTTCCCACATTTGGAAGTCCGATAATACCAGCTTTTAGCATTTTAAATTTTATATTAGAGAATCTGAAACTATGTATAAATCAAAGTTGATAAATTATAAAAGGGTTAACCTAACATGGTGACTTTGAATTTTACATAGTTTTTTTTGGGTGATAATTACCTGAAGTATACATCTCTATCCTAAATTATTTCCCCCATGTCATTAACTAGTCATTCGGATTGTTCCCAAATTGAAACTCCCTTATTAGAGACACTCTGGGACTGTGCAAATAAAACTCATACTGCTTTCTATACTCCTGGACATAAACGGGGAAAGGGAATTTCTCCACAGTTAGCCACTTATTTTGGTAAAGGTGTATTTCGATGTGACTTACCAGAATTAACTCCATTAGATAATTTACTTTCTCCTACTGGGGTAATTCAATCGGCCCAAAAATTGGCTTCACAAGCCTTTGGTGCATTACACACATGGTTTTTAATCAATGGTTCTACTTGTGGGATAGAAGCAGCAATTTTGGCAACCTGTGGTAGTGGAGAGAAAATTATTTTGTCCCGAAATATACACTCATCTGCAGTTTCTGGATTGATTCTTTCAGGGGCTGTTCCTATCTTTGTCAACCCGGAATATGACCCGATTTTAGATATTACTTATAGTATTACACCCCAGAGGGTATCCGAGGCCTTGGAGTTATATCCCGAAGCAAAAGCAGTAATGATAGTATACCCAACTTATTATGGGGTTTGTGGGGATATACATGCAATTGCTAAGATAGCCCATGATTATAATATCCCCCTATTAGTAGATGAAGCACATGGCGCACATTTTGCTTTCCACCAGCAATTACCCATCACTGCCTTATCAGCAGATGCAGATTTAGCAGTCCAGTCCACTCACAAGGTCTTAGGTGCAATGACCCAAGCATCCATGTTACATATTCAGGGTAATAGAATAGACAGAGACCGGGTAAATAAGGCTTTACAATTATTACAATCTACTAGCCCCAGTTATTTACTTTTAGCATCCCTAGATGCAGCGCGTCAGCAAATGGCTATCCATGGAGAGGAGTTAATGTCTCACACTTTGCAACTAGCAAGGCAAGCCAAAATTCGCATTAATAAAATTCCCAAATTATCGGTACTAGAAGTACCAAATCCTCCCTCTCTTGGGTTTGCGGCTTTGGATAAAACCCGATTAACTGTGAATGTTGAAAAATTGGGGTTGACTGGTTTTACAGCTGAAGAGATCCTGGACAAACAACTAGGTATTATATGTGAATTTGCATCCATTAAAAACCTGACTTTTATTATCAGTTTGGGTAATACTCAAGAAGATATTAATCATTTAGTAGAAGCACTTAGTGCTCTAGCACAAGAACATTGGCAACTAACAGGGCAAGATAGTATCGGTTACTCTTGTAAATATCCTATTTCTAAGGATGTTAGCAATTCTATGCTGCTCTTGCCAAGAGAAGCATTCTTTTCTAATACTGAGATACTACCAATTGATAGTGAAAAGCTTTGTGATAGGATTTGCGCAGAAATAATTTGTCCCTATCCCCCAGGAATCCCAGTATTAGTACCAGGAGAGTTGGTTTCCTATGAAGCTTTGATATACTTGCAACAAATAAAACAAATGGGGGGATTTATAAGTGGTTATGCAGATACCAGTGCTAACACTATTAAGGTTGTAAAGAGTTGATGAAGTCAGTAAGTTACTCTTCATGTTGAATGATATATTAGGAAGATTACTAATGAATAACTGTAGATGTAGTTTTTATTCAAGTAAAGCTGAGATCAACCTGGTATTTTTGATGAAGGAGATGGAAACAGGGGATAATTAGAGAATATAAAATATAAGTATTATAACTATGTTAAAAGCCAAAAATATGAGAAAAGAGTGTGTTAGATTTGTAAGCTTTCACACACCCTTGATGTTAGAAAAGTATGTCTTACTCAAAAGAATTAATTAAACCTGGGCTAGTTGATGTGCAGAGCGCCTGCTATTGCGAATGTCATAAATCGCTTTGGCATAATCAGGAGCCTTAAATACTGCTGAGCCTGCCACAATCGAATTTGCCCCAGCTTCTAAAACTTGCCAAGTATTATTTGCTTTCAACCCTCCATCTACTTCAATCCAAGGGTCTAACCCACGTTCATTACACAATTGTCGCAGTTTGCGAATTTTGGGTACTACTGCGGGGATGAAACTTTGACCACCAAAACCAGGGTTTACACTCATTATTAAAATAAGGTCACATACTTCTAAGACATAATCAATCAACTCTAAGGGAGTAGAAGGATTAAGTACAACCCCCGCTTGTTTGTCTAACTCCCTAATTTGACAGAGAGTTCTATATAAGTGGGGGGATGCATTATGTTCACAATGAACGGAAATAATATCTGCTCCTGCTTTAGCAAAATCCTCCACGTACTTTTCCGGTTCTACGATCATTAAATGTACATCCAAAGGCTTCTTTGTCACCGGACGAATCGCATCCACTACCAGGGGACCGACCGTAATATTGGGGACAAATCTACCATCCATTACATCGACATGAATCCAGTCAGCTCCAGCCGCATCGACTGCACGAATTTCATCTCCCAGACGGCTAAAATCTGCGGAGAGTATAGATGGAGAAATTACAGTGGATTTATTGGTTTTGGTCATGGCAAATGGGTTTTGATGCGTTCTTATCTGTAAATATCGTAACAAGATATTGAGCAAGATATTATTTATGATAAATCTAGTTTGTTTGCATCTAAAATAGAAGTTAATAGAACTCCTAAAGGATTGTTAAATATCAAAACTAGATCATAGTTAATAGTCTCGATTATCATTTAGGCATATGGTAGTATTGCAAGTGTAATTATGAATGTTATTAAAAGTAATTCATAGTCACGTGCAAGTAACTGGTTTGTGAGATTAACCAGCCAGTATTCTTAACAAATAGATTTATTTGAGGAAGATAATATTATCTTGGTTAATTGATGGATTATGATCAGTGGTTAGTTGCTTAGTAACAGAGTTTCTTCACCGATTACATGGAGGAGTTTTCAACTAAAGTCACTACTCTTCCAGTTATTCCTCAGTATGGATTAATCTGTGATGCTAACCGGACTATTGAGCTTAATAAGGAAGATAATTAAGGCTTAGTAGTATACAATAATACACTGTGGATATTTCATATATAAATGAGTTGAGACTTCCTATCTAGTATTTAACTATACTAGAATAAGCAGTGAAATAATTATGCTGAATCCACAATTATTATAGCTTTTACACATTCATTTTCAGATAATTTTGATTTTAAATATAGAAAATTATATTCTTTAGATAGTTTGTTGAAATTACTTTATTAGATAATGCAGATATTTTTTAATGTGGTTAAGAAAATAATAAATATGTATAAGCAATTTTATTTTTTTCTAAATATGTAAAGCTTTTAAGTGATGTATTGTAAATAGTCTAGTAACTATAAGTTTGTGGAATAAGTGAAATAATGAGTAATAAATACCAGAAATATAAAACCCAAATTATAATTGAGATTTGACATTAGTATATGGTTAAGTATTCAGCTAATTAAGTAGTAAATAAGGTTAAAAAATCAAATACATATCAGGTGCATAGTAAAAAGCCTTGTTCAGAAAAGCAGCAGATTAATATACCGGGTAGTAGATGTATCAATAGAATTATTAATATTGTATAGCTATTATGACTACAATAATAAATAGATAAAATCAATACAATAAATATTGAGATAGTAAAATTAGCTCAAAACTACTATAGAAATATAAATCAAAAAATATGATAAATAATAATTATTATAACATCAATAAGCTGGATACTAACTAATAGTATAACTAGATAGCCTTTATTCCAAAATAATTGGACTATTTATTATATTTAACAAATATGGCATTAGATTAAATACTAATTAATATGATAAAGTTACTAACTATAAATTAAGAAATGAATATAGAGTAATTACCAAGAGTACCAATAATCTTAATGTGCGTAATATACCTACTCAGCTACATATTACTTAGGGTGAAGTCTCTTAGATAAATACTATATAAAATAGTTTTTGTTGATTATTAATCTATCATATTTAATATATATGAGCACTTTTTATTTTATAAAATTAGAATCCCCTAATGATTTTAAAACCGAATAGGCTGAGATATTATTTAATGATAGGATTAATCGTTATTGTTGCAGCATCCCTTTATATATACCAGGTGTAGAATCCTTTATTTCTATAGCTCCTACAACTTTGCAATAAAATTCTTTTGGTCCAACACCTGCAATAATTGCATAAGCATATCCTTGTACAGACATGTCATTCAAGCAAGATAACAATAAGCCTTTTCCAATTCCCCTTCCCTGTGCAATTTCTAGTACACCCATAGGACCGAAAAAGTTTTTACAAGTACATTCATAACAGGCAAAACCAATTATTTTTTCATTCTCAATTGCTATCCAACAACTAACAGGCAAATTGTGGAATGCTACATCACACTCACTCATCCAAAAAAGGTTAAAGTTATCTCGAACCCAATTTACAACTAAGTGTTTTTCAGGAGCGATCGCGCGACGAATAGTAATACCCTGAATAAGTTGTTTATTGATTTCTATTCCTAAAGGTGGTAGGGCATATAGTTTTACTAGTAGATCTGTCATATGTTTATTGAATTGTAGATAAACATAAGTCTAGTTGATATATGCATAAACAATTAACTAAATATAATATGAATTGACTAGAAAGCAACTCAGGGTTAAAGTTAGAATTCTATAACATTATTTGTTTATAACGTTTATTTTAAGTTTTTATCATATTCATATTTCAATAAACTCATATTAGAAATTATCAAATACTGGCTAACATTTTCATATTTTCTAATTATATTTATGATAATATTATTGTATTCTCTAAACTAAATTCTAAGTTCCCTTTTAATATATTTATATATCAATACACTGGATTAATATCTTATATTAAAACTCTAAAATATTAAATAACTAGATTAAACTTTATGTAAAATAGAATATAGGATATTGGGAATTTTACACTTCATCTCAGAGAATATAATCGAAATACTGTATAGGTTTTTCTTATCTCAATCCCTATTAACTTTTGAGTGTAGTTCTACTAGTTTGCTGACTATCTAATAAAAGTCTATATTATTTTCCAGCAAGTCTACCGTGCTAAGTGAAGAATTCTATTAGAGAGGCTATCTTGATTATAAAGAATATAAAATAACCAATTTTTCTTGAGAGCTTGTAATTGCAAGCCCACAGTAACTCTTTCAGTCAAGACCTGACTTCTATCTTTAAAACTTTTTTAACATAGGTACTCCACAACTAAGATACTCTGCGAGAATACTGAACAGAAAAAGCCTCACAAAATAAAAATTTGTAATTCATTATATTTAACTACTAAGTTTGATATACACTAAGTTCTGTTCCGAAGGTTAATTTCCAGATTTCTACATAAGGTTGTTGTATGCCCAACAATATTGCTACAGGGTAAAAACGGAAAGATTTATCTGGCATTAATTTATCAGATTCTGCTTGTAAACCTGGAAATTAACTCATAAACATAATTCAGTCTATAATTTTTATGTGCACAACCCATTACAATTATACACAGTGGACAAAATTGACTATTAATACCACCGATGAAGCTGTTGACTGGGTTTACACATTACTCATAGATGCTGATTATGGTGGAGATATTTGTATTGTACCGTATACCAAATGTGATAATTTTTCCCCCTGGACATTTACCATCGAGTTACATTTAGGTGAAGATACTCGTACTTATCAACACATAGACAAAATTTCTAAGTTACTTATACCACTACAACATAATGGCATGATTGATGAGCTAGAAGTGTTGGAGGTGGAATCAAGGCTAATAAAAAAAGCTAGCATTTTTCAACGTAGGATTTGTGATCGTTTCTTAATTGTCCCTGCCCATCAAACTCATATAAATTCACTCCCAAATGATATTATCATTAAAATGAAACCCTCTCTAGCTTTTGGTAGCGGTTTTCATCCAGCGACCATTTTAAGTTTACAATTACTAGAAAAATATGTTACTCCTGGTATGCATGCTTTAGACATGGGTTGTGGTTCTGGTATTTTGAGTATAGCACTTGCAAAACTGGGGGCATCCGTATTGGCCGTAGATAATGATGCGATAGCAGTAAAAACAACTAAGGAATCAGTCTTATTAAATAATGTAGATGCACAAGTCATTATTACTGAGGGGAGTCTAGGACAGGGTATTACTTTAGGACATTGGATGGGTCGAAAGATTAGGAATGATATCCAAGTAATTAATAATCAACAAAAATTCAAATTAATAGTGGCAAATATATTTGCTCGCACTCATATTACCCTGGTAAAGGATTATCAACAGGCACTGGTGAAAAATGGTATTTTGATATTATCTGGATTTATTGATGATTATACCCCATCAATTATATCGGCTATGGAGAAGCAAAAATTTTCCCTCATTGGCAAAGAAAAAATTTGTGAATGGGAATCTTTAGCCTTCATTCTTAAAGTATAGACAATATGCAAATATCACCATTAAAACTCACCAATATTTGGTTTTGTTACATAGGGACTTTTAGAAAAAAATTACATTAACCATTTGGGATACTGTGCATCAAAATACCCCATTTTTTTCATACATTGGTAATTTCGTTTATAAATAACTAATAACTCACCTTGTAGTTAATATCTGACGAAATTGGAGGGCATGAAATGTCTGTTACCAATTAGATAAAATATATGATTATTATCAATAATTACAGCAAATATAGATTTGTATAGGCAATGACTAGGTTGAATTTAAAGGCCTACTAATTTCTACTAGAAAGCTCTAATGAATGTCTATGATAAAATATATTTCACAGCATTTGAGATACCTTTAAAATTAAGAGATAAAGTATATAAACCTTCGTTAGGAACAATTTCAATTCTATTCAGTTTCAGATTCAGATATTACTTGATATTTGATTTGCCACAACTTTTAACTAAAATAATTTTCTTCCCACTCTTATAACTAAATTAATGATTACAAGCAAGTCTAAAATATATTGAGAATATATCTTGGGTCAAAGAATAGAATTGCCAAGATATTAACTGAAGAACTAATAGTATGGAATAGTCAAGGACTATTTGTAAGTATTAATCGATATTAAAAAAAAGTGATGGTTGATGGAGCTAAATTTCTTATTAAATATTTCTTAAAATGAGAAAATAAAATATTTAATAATTCAAAGAAACGGGACAAGCATACTCGTAAGAAAATGGTAGCAATGAATTATAGTGAGAGGATATTAAACTTAAATAAGATAAACTTAGAAACAGTTTACAATGAAGAAGCTACTCTATTATGAAGGTATAGTAGTAAATATTCCCAATTACATTACTATGGTAATTTGTAACAAGAGTAGGAGAATAAAATCCTAGAATTAAGTCAATCATATATAGATAGAAAAAGCACTTTTACTATAGTGAGAAAATTTAGTGGGGTGAGCAAAGATTATTATCATAGAATTAATAATTTTGATTGTAATTAGATAACCATTGATAGCTAGAGTGTAGTATTTCTGTTTGGCTGCAGTATAAAAACTGTGGAGAAATAAATAAAATTAAATTCAAAAGAATTTAATTTTATTTATTTCTCCACAGTGATAATTGTTAAATAATTTTAGAGAATTTAGAATTTGCTGGAAAGTATTATATAAAGAGCAAGTAAATATACTGATCATGGAATTATGCAAGTATATAATGCTAGCAGTGGCAATATTAACAACCCAAGTAATATATGTGAACGGCTACAGCTTCAGCACTTATCAGAACTTCCCCAAGTCGAGCACATAAATGTTGGAAGCGATTTAGCTGAAGGATTAACACAAACACCAAAAACTTTACCTTTTAAGTATTTATATGATGATCGAGGTTCAGAATTATTTGAACAAATTTGTAAACTACAAGAATATTATCCGACTCGTACTGAAACAAAAATATTGCAGGAGTTTGCTGGTGAGGTTGTCACAATTACTGGTGCTAGCGAGTTAGTAGAATTGGGTAGTGGCAGTTCTATCAAAACCCGAATTCTATTGGATCAATATCAGAAGTTGGGTTATCTAATGTACTATTTACCCATAGACGTGAGTGGAGGAATCTTGGAAGTAACTGCTAGACAATTATTACAGGATTATCCAACCTTAGAAGTACATGGTTTAGTAGGAACTTACCAAGAAGCATTGATGAAATTACAACCAACAAAATTGCCCACTCGGACAATCGCTTTTCTTGGTAGTAGTCTGGGTAATATGACTCCCCAAGGAGCCGATAATTTGTTTTCCCAGATAGCGGATATTTTGCAAGTAGGTGAATATTTTCTTTTGGGAGTAGACTTACAAAAACCTAGGGAAATTGTAGAGGCTGCTTATAATGATAGTCAGGGAGTAACAGCTGCATTTAACTTAAATATATTGGAGCATATCAACCGCAGATTTGATGGTAACTTTGACACAAGTCAGTTTATGCATTGCGCAATCTACAATCAAACAGAACAAAAGATTGAAATGCATTTACAAAGTTTGACCGCACAAACTGTAGAACTAAACAATCTTAACCTCAAAGTTAATTTTCTGCCTGGAGAAACAATCCGTACAGAAATTTCTCGGAAGTTTGATTTACATACCATCCAAAAAGATTTACGGGAATACAAGTTGATTCCACAAAAAGTGTGGCATGATGAACATCAATGGTTTGGACTAATTCTATGCCGTTTATGTTCATGAGACAATGAGGCGATAATTTTTACAAAAACCTTATACTGGGAGACTGTAGTTAAAGGAATTAACTTGCCTCTCTCCAATGAGTCTTAAATTCCTATATCGAATCATGTTCACCTTGTAAGGATTCATTTGTTCTACCGACATATGAGACAGATGACATATTTCTCTTATGAATTTGAACTCCTTTTTAATATCATCCATCAGTAGTGTTTTTATTGTTCAATTCATTGATGCTATCTAGATACAACTGATGCTCTGCAGAACGGTTGCAGGCTAAAACAGCAACAAATAATGTTTTTGAGATACAAGAGGGAATGAGTAAAGTTAGTAACCACATGAATATAATACTAAAGTACTACTTGGTTGTATCAAGACATTATGTGGAAGATTTAAATCTATGAATACTAACCTTTTCTGTTATTATCTTTTGTTTGTTAATCTTAAATAGCATTATTTTCTGATTTTCAATAAGTTTTGACATGCGCATGTCAAAACTTATTGAAACAAGTATTCATATCAAAACAAAACTCCTCAGATTATTTCTAGATTTTCTTAATCCGAATTTTCAGGTGTAAATTGTCAAAGTTTATCCTATCAATTTTAGAGTTTTATATGCATGTGGATATGCCAGATTTTTTATGCCTGTTCTACAATTTTGTCTCCTGTAAGTCTTAAAAAAATGTGCTGTTTAGTCATAAAAACTGTTATTCTGACTGTAAATATGCGTAGCAAAAACGAATATAACTATAATATCTCGAATACATTCAAGTTATAAATAATGACTATTACAACTCATTAGAGTAGGAATTCCTACCAATTTAAAGGGAAAAATTCAACTAAGTTTCTCAGTACAACTACTTCCAAATTTAAGTATATAAAACAAGTATCTTATTCAAAGGTACTATAAATATATTTGTGCATTATTCCTGGTGTGTGGAAGAGCTAAGTATTTAAGAGCCTGATGTCTTCTAGCTCTTTTGCCATATTGGTTTGCTTTCCACTCACCATATGGGTAATTGAGGATGATAGTACCAAAAAAAATACTGTAACTTACTTGAGTCAAAAATAACAGATAAAGTATAGAAGGCTTAACAGCTTGACTGAGTATGTTAAGCCTGATGATAGTCGATCAAATATTTCTCTTTATATCAAAAGTTACTGCTAAAAGTAGTTTTACTTTAGCTGAATATAACATCAAACTACCATTTTCGATGAGATATTCACATGCTACCTAATCATAAAAGACAATTATCTCTGACAGTAGTAAATGCAACAATCATTTATACACTAACAGAGAAATTACTGGTGAGCCCGTCTAATTATTAATTAGACCATAAGACCTAATTGAATCAAATCAACACTTGAATTCGATTAATAAATTTTTAATTCCTTAACTTAGCAGCCTCAATAGCCGATACCCCTTCCCATTCTGTACCAAAGTACCATAAACTTGCAGCGGCTTCAGCACAGGTCACTGCTTTCTTTGGTTGAAATAATGTGGTATAAGCAAATACCCGACGTATATTAGATTTTTCACCATTTTGATAATCTGCTAATAGTGCTCGTAAAACCTTAGGGGCAATTTTATCGACATCTTGAAAACCCCAGACTTTTTTTACTAAGTTGATATCTGCCTTTGGCAAACTTTCACGTATATCTAAGGGTACTTTCCACAACAATAACTGTTCTCTAGTTAGAGGTGCATCTGGACGAAATAAAACTACCCTAGTATCTCCGGACAATGAACTAGAGATTAGTCCTGCTTCTGCCAAACCCTGAATTATGGGAAAACCTGGATCTTGGGATGAAATATCCTTAAATACTGGGCGATCATTTACTGATGCTAAACGAATCTGTTTTGCTGGGTTATTAATATACATAGAATTATTTGCCCCTAACAACCAATAAGCATATTCTCTTCTAGTAATAATTTTATTGGGTTTAAATTGCTTATCTGTATTACTGGCACTATTATTACTATTTTTATTAGGCTCTTTTAAAATACCTAGTAGAGTCAAATCCTTAATATATTGGCGTAACTGCTGTGGC
The DNA here is from genome assembly GCF_000350105.1 of Richelia intracellularis HH01. Classification (GTDB taxonomy): domain Bacteria; phylum Cyanobacteriota; class Cyanobacteriia; order Cyanobacteriales; family Nostocaceae; genus Richelia; species Richelia intracellularis. The sequence goes on along the minus strand of NZ_CAIY01000080.1, from coordinate 97,309 downwards.
CCTTTATTATTATCTTCAATAATTGAAGATGTATTTTTTGATTGTTTTGATTGTATAGTTTGGCTTACAGACTGTGGTTTTGATTCTTGTTTTAACACAGGTTTAATCAATTCTGACTTCTCTAGTTTGGGAAGATTGGTTTGGTATTGAGGAGTATTATGTCTCTGATTGGCTATATATGCAATGCTGATTTCCGTATCCATATAAATTTTTGATTGCCCAGATGAAGTCTTGTTTAACTTTTGAGGCTGAATTGAAATATTGACTCCTACATGATTACGTTTTGCAAATAAAACACTTTGAAAATTTTTTGTGATTTGTTTACCATTGATAATTTCCCAATTATTTTTTTGCAATTGTTGAGTATAAAAGTCAGTAATCATACTACTAGGGTCTTTACTGAGCCACTGGATAGTTATCTTATTATCAATACCTTGGGATGTTTTTATTTCTAGCAGTTTGGCATTTGGGTAAATAGGAATACCTTGTGGAAAATCTGCGGGTAAATTGACTCTGAATTTTGTTGATTCATTATGGTCGATACTAATATTCTTAGCTCCAGTAACTGTCTTATTCTTTTGTAACCTAGAATCAGGAGCTAATGACTCCTCTATAAATGAACCAATTTTTCCATCGGCACAAGCTGTTAATAAGGGAATAATAATAATCCAAAATAAATACACAATATAAATTCTGAAGTGCAACACTTTTTTTCATCACAAACTACTCTCTAATTTCCAGATTAACGTAGACTTGGTTAATTTGATGATCTAGTGGATAATCAATATAAAACACGTGGATGTAATAGTGTTATTTATTCTGAGCCGGTAATTTATTTTTATATTTGAGTTCTTGGATACTAAGCTCGCTAGCTATGGATGATAAATCTTGAATAGAGCTAGAGTATTCTCACCTTCAAAATTCATAAATTTGTGGACTATGAGTTAATTTACAGTGCATCTAACCATACTGCTAATTTAAATAGAGTAAAGCTCTGCAATTCCACAAGTATCAATAGTTCATTTAGCAATCATCTCCATGCAATGGCAGATAATAACCCAAGAAAATATGCATTGGTGCGATTAGTATCAGAGAATAGAGTAGTTCTAGGGAGTGATTTTATTTATTCTTTAGCTCTTGATAAAGATATTGTAATCGGACGAGATCCCAATTGTGAAATTATTTTAGATGCCATGATGTATAGGATGGTCTCTCGTCGTCATGCTATTTTTCGCCCCCTATACACATCAGCAGATGGTAATATCAATTGGATAATACAGGACCTAAATAGTGCCAATGGAACCTATATAAATGGTCACAGACTACAAGGTCCTCAAAAATTACAACTAGGCGACCGTGTTCGATTAGGTGATGACGGACCAGAATTTGTATTTGAGTATGAGTTAAATACCTTTTCCACAGCATTCGAGCAAACAACTCCTCCCCCACCAAAAGATGTTGCCAATTCTTCCCACTTACACTCATCAGACTCAGCAAGTTTTACCCAGTTATTTCCTATTTTTTCTACAGGTAAGGATTTAACTCGCAAGGCTTATTTAATTCCAGGAATTTTCATGGTTGTCTTTGTTATTTTAATGTTTGCTACTTTAGACAAACCCGAATTAAATCAAGTTCTAGTTGCAACTTTTATTGCCTTAGCTGCATATTATTTCTTTATCTATTTGTTGTGTGGAAAGCATAAGCCTTGGTGGATACTTATCGGTTCAGCACTAGCAACTATTACAATTCTCCTCAGTCCCTTATTAGATATATTTATTATTATATTTCGTGATATTCTACCTGGTGGGCTACCTCCTAATCAGGATACTATAACTTTCAAAGAACTATTAGTCAGAATGTTTTTTGGTGCTGGTTTAATGGAAGAGTTGCTAAAAGCACTACCAATTTTAGGGGCTTTTCTAGTTGGAAGATCATTACCTTTTCCATGGCGAGAACGTGTCGGTGTATGGGAACCTTTAGATGGTATTCTCTTAGGAACAGCTTCTGCAGCAGGTTTTACACTCTTAGAAACACTGGGACAGTACATACCACAAGTTACTCAAAATGTTGCCGAACAAGAAGGAGTCATCAGTGCAGGTTTACTAGCAGGTTTCCAACTGCTGATACCAAGAATACTCGGCTCTTTACCTGGACATATGGCTTATAGTGGTTACTTAGGTTACTTTATTGGGTTAGCAGTTCTCAAACCGGGGAAGGGCTGGCAAACTTTGTTAATAGGGTATTTGACTGCATCTGCACTTCATGCCTTATGGAATGCTACTGGTATTATTAGTAATATACTATTGGCAGTTGTTGGTATTATATCTTATGCCTTCCTAATGGCAGCTATTTTGAAAGCCAGAGCTCTTTCTCCAACGCGATCACAAAATTTTGCTACACGATTTTTATGATTAAAATGGGATATTAATTCCCAGGAAAATTTTCTTTAATTAATTATCAAATTCTGATTTATGAAGGAATTAATTGAAAATTAATGCTTCATATCTTTATGGTAAAAATATTATTTAAATTCGGGAAATACTCTATGTAATTTTATTTATGGTAGACTTTGCCTTACTCTGGAGAGAATTATAGTACATAAAAAACTAGTCAACTTAACAATAAGTTGCTTTACCTTTAATTTAAGGAGCTGATTCTATGATGACATCAAAATAAAAATATTATGAAGATGATAGTCATAGATATTCAACCATGGTAACAAATTTACATGGCTATATCAAACATCTAATTGAAAGCATAAGATATAATAAAACTAGATGAATCAAAGCTAAAAAGGCTAAAAAAATTCTTGTAGTAACTACACTTGATTTAAGTGTTAATAACATTCCATATTCGGTGCTATTCTCAAATATTTTAAGTTTGATGGTGTTAACTAAAGGGTAGGCGAAACTAAAGGTATCGGGTTTGATTTTTGATCAAACTTTTTTGTGTAAAATTTATAAAAGTTCATTTGATATAGAAAATTATCAAAAGCAATTATGCAAAACAACAGTTGAGTAGGAAGTTGCTAAAATTTTCCACTTTAACAAAATTAAAGAGATGGAATTATATAAGTACACTTAATAATTATTTGGTATTTTATATTCAATATAATTAAAAATATATACTATAGTTGAGTGCAGTTATTTGAAATGATAATTTAAGTCAGCATATTGAGGTTTATTCATGACTCATATACCTGCAATATGTTTAAAACAAGAGTAATCTGTTTAGAAACCAGAATATAACCTTCAAGTCTAGCAATCAAATCTGGTAGCTAAATTCCTAAACATGGTAATAAATTTGGATGTGCTCTAAAAACTCCAAAATATTCATATCAAATATTTGTATTAACTTAGATTCACTCTATATTATAAAATTTAGGATAAACATTTTAAAGTAGAAAGATCAAACCAATTATATATTAGTTATACAGAAAATTATAACCTCTTTTCAGAAGTTAACATTGATGAAAGGAACTAAACAGAGAAATATAAGGCTAAAATTGGAAATAGTAAAAGTGTAATTAACAGCTTAATTTATCTGTTTCAAAACTGAAAATTAGTATTTTATTTAATACTTCCGAAGTAAAATAAGTATGTTTTAAAACTCAAAGATAATATATAGAAATAGCTCTAAATTTAGGTAATACAGTACCTAATTCTACCCAAGTCTCTAGTAAGGGTGACATTAATCTTTATAATTGGGTTTATAAAGACTATATAGTAATGTTCTCAAATCCCTCGTAATATAACCATTTGGACAATTAATTGGTCACTGTTGCCAAATTCACACCGGAGCTTGAAAAGCCTAATGTTAAGTGTATTGCCACCAGTGTTGATAATGTGCAGTCTCATACTGGATAGATAAGTGATGTTGAGGAAACCCAAGATACAAAATTTAATTATCCAATTCTAGCACTTCCAGATTAAAAGTTTTCTGAATTATATGATATAGTTTACCCTAGTGCTGATAATAAAGTGATATTAAAAACATTATTCATAATCTATCATAATAAAAAGCTACGTCTGACTTTAACTTAATCCTCCTAATACTGGACGAAACTTTAATAAAATTTACGTGAGATTAATTCTTTCCAATTAACATATAAATACAGTGTTACCACACTAGCAAACTGGCAAAATGGTTATAATTACGTAATTGTACTGGCTCTAAAAGATATCAAAGAATTGAAACATAAATTCTCCGGCTTTCTGTAAATCAGACCCAACCTAGGTAACACTCCTCAGCCTAATAAGTAAAGTGAAATACGTCTGATTTTTTTATTATTTAGGTGAGTTATTCTCACCCTTTCATACTCTTGTAGTTGTTCTAGGTAGTCTATTGAAGAGCTCATGAAGAACGCTATGCCAGCAGTGAGTAAAACTCATTTGCTCAATTGTAAGCTAGTTAAACTTATAAAAAATACTAGTAATCATAATTGAATATACTCATAATATTAACCACATTTATGCAATCAAACAATAAAAAGCCATATTATTACAAGTAATAATATGGCTTTACTTAGAATAAACTAACCCCAACTATTAACCTATAAAATTATCATAAATGATGAATCTAATATAAACTATCGAATGATAGCAAGATAAATCTATAAATTATGTAACAATTTCTTATTATGAGATAAGAAAAAATTTAGATCAATCTGTCAATGCTCAAACGTATTAAGAACATCGCAGCCCAAATAGCGCCAAGACTTATTGAAATTCGCCGCCATATTCATGCATATCCAGAACTCAGTGGACAAGAGTACCAAACATCTACTTTTGTTTCCGGTGTATTGTCTTCTTGTGGGATCTATGCAGTAGAAGGAATTGGCAAGACTGGTGTAATTGGAGAGATCAAGGGTAATGGTAGAGATAATCGGATTTTAGGTATTCGTACTGATATGGATGCCTTGCCAGTTCAAGAGTGTACTGGACTAGAGTTTAGTTCACGGCAAACAGGCACTATGCATGCTTGTGGACATGATGTCCATACCACAATTGGTTTAGGAACAGCAATGGTTCTTTCACAACTTTTAGAAGACTTACCTGGAAAAGTGCGCTTCTTATTTCAGCCAGCAGAGGAAATTGCACAGGGAGCTAATTGGATGGTTAAGGATGGAGCAATGAACAATTTGAATGCTATACTAAGTCTCCATGCTATGCCTTCTATACCTGCAGGATCAATAGGTGTGCGTTATGGTGTACTAACCGCGGCAGCAGATGATTTAGAAATCATAATTATTGGTGAGTCGGGGCATGGGGCTCGTCCTCATGAGGCTATTGATGCAATTTGGATTGCCTCTCAGGTAATTACTAATTTGCAGCAGGCAATTAGTCGTACCCAGAATCCCTTGCATCCAGTTGTTTTAAGTATTGGTAAAATTGAGGGAGGAAAAGCACCAAATTTGATTGCTGACCATGTAAAACTTTTAGGGACTGTACGGTCAATACATCCAGAAACCCGTGCTCAATTGCCAAATTGGATTGAACAAATTGTTGCTAATACTTGTAAATCTTATGGTGCAAAATTTCATGTGAATTACCGTCAAGGTATCCCTTCTGTAAAAAATGATTATACTATTACCCAAATCTTACAATCAGCTGCTGAAGAAGCTTGGGGTATAGATTTAGTACAAGTATTATCAGAACCATCTATGGGTGCAGAGGATTTTTCTATATATTTGGAACATGTACCCGGCTCTATGTTTCGTTTAGGAGTAGGTTTTAAAGATAAAAGAACAAATTATCCCTTACATCATCCTTTCTTTGATATTGACGAATCAGCAATTATGACTGGAGTTATTACTTTTGCTTATACAGCTTATAAGTATTTTGCCGATGGTATTTAACTGATACCTAAGACTATTTCTAATTGAATATATCTAAAAAGTTAATTCAACCATAAACCAAAATTTGAATTAGTGAATAGTCAATTTAGAAAGTATTTTTAAATAAATCATAAGTCAATAAGAGACTAGTATACAGTACATCAGACTTCATTATTTATAAAATGAAGTCTATACAAAGCAGGATGGCAAATCTCCAACCTAATGCAAAACAACAAAAAATCATTGATTACATTCACAAGGGTTTGACTATATGATTAAACCCCTATCATAATGTGGTTAAGGATAATGTAAAGCCAGTTAAATTTTTCACAGATAAACTCAGCATTTTAGCCCTTATATCCACGTAAAGTTTGGCATTAAAAAACAACAAATAAATTTTGGTAGATAATAACACCCTATATCCATCAAAATGCCACATCTAATGGAGCTTTAAAAGCTCTAGCACAGCAGAATAACTTTAAGAGTAGTATTAAATTATCACTTTTAGCTTTTTAGATTATTTGAATTGAAATACAGGATAAATGGTCGAAAAGAATTGACATGAAGATATTAAAATCCTTTGAGTCAAGATTTTGCTACTTCCACGTTTTGCATAATTTTCCTCCTTCTATAGAGAAAAGTAGTAGCTACATAGTAGATAAAAGTTGTACAACCCATGGATTTTGATGATTACCTAGAAATAAAATTATCATCACTCTATATTTTAATTTTAAATTAAATAGATTCATTAGATTTTTATTAAAATCTTAAACCTTAAAGAAGCAATACTTTTACTTATCTACAACTGTACAAACTGCTGTGTTTATATATACAAATTTATGAATTACCTCAGCAGTTACATTCTAAGTATGTATAAAAATTATAAAAAATACTAAGATACATATATTTTTTTGATAAAATCAAAGTAAAAAGGCAAATCTTACAACTAAGATGGTAAAACTCCAAAATTTATTGAGGTATTAAATTAAAAGCGACTTGTATAAGCAATAAACAAATTGAATAAGAATTTTTATTAGCAATTTTTTGTGTTATCTATGAATAGCAATAGGCATATTTTACTTGCTAATAATATGTTCTTACGAACATTAATAAAACTCTGTTATTCAATCCCAGAATAAATTATTTTAATATTATCTCCCTGTCTAAATGCTTGATTAATACTTGATTCATTATAGATATTTTTGATATAAATGGTTAGCTTTAAATATTATTACTAGATGTATAGATTAAATTTAGTTGAGAGCATACTTGAAGTAAAAATATGACATTATTCAGAATGCCAATAAAAAAGTTTGCAAATAACTAATTTAGCATTTTGCTAGCTCTCTCACACTCATGTGGATAAAGTTAATAATCCCATCTAATTCTTGCAATTTTTGGAAAACCATAGTGCAAAACAAAAAAATATACTCTCAAGTACTTGAAAGGGCTAAATTAAATTAGGGAATTCTTAGTTTTTTAAATATTATAAATCTGTAAAGTAGTTAATGTAAAAAATGACGTACTCCTGTTAGTATCATAACTAAATTTAATTCATTAGCTACTTTAATTGAGTCTTTATCCCGCAGACTTCCCCCTGGTTGGATAATTGCTTTAATCCCAGCAGCCGCGGACATTCTTACTGAATCGTCAAATGGGAAAAAACCATCACTGGCAAGATAACCTCCCTGGGCTCTTTCTCCTGCTTGTTCTAAAGCAATCTTTACAGAACCAACACGATTCATTTGTCCCACACCAATACCCAAAGTTGTACGATTATTTGCAACAACGATAGCATTAGATTTTACATGTTTGCAGACTTTCCATGCGAATAGTAGTTCCACTAATTGTTCATCTGTAGGTTTTTTCTCAGTAGCTACCTGCCATTTACTAGTATCCATAACTATATTGTCATTGTCTTGTACCAAAAAACCACCGGCAATAATTTTTACTTTTTCCTTAGGACTACTAATAAAGTCTGGTAGAACTAACAGGCGTAATTTAGACTTATTAGAAATAATCTCTTTTGCTGCATCATCGCAACCAGGAGCAACAACACATTCTAAAAATGTTTTAGTTAACTCAGTGGCTACATCTGCTTTAATAGGGTGGTTTAAGGCAACAATACCACCAAAAGCAGAAATTGGATCCGCAGCAAAAGCCTTGCAATAGGCAGATAATAAGGTGTTACTTACACCCACACCGCAGGGATTAGTATGTTTTAATATTGCTACAGCCGGGTCTGTAAATTCGGCAATTATACACCGTGCTGCTTCCAGATCTACAAGATTATTATAGCTCAGTTCCTTTCCCTGTAATTGAGTAGCTCCAGACCATCCTGTCGAGTAAGTCCCGCTTTGATACCAAGCTGCACTTTGATGGGGATTTTCTCCGTAACGTAGGGTTTTTAAGTAAACCCCCATGGTTTTCCAATGTGGTAATATTGTTGACTGCTGCCTCAGAAAGTTAGCAACCGCGGAATCGTAAGCTGAAGTTTGCAAAAATCCTTTAAAAGCGCACTGTCGTTGGAACTCAAGCGATGGATGTCCATTATTTTGCCGCAATTCTTCTAAATATGGTTTATATTGCTCTACATCACACAAAACTGTTACGTGAGCATAGTTTTTTGATGCAGCCCTTAACATTGCTGGACCACCAATATCAATATTCTCTATGGCTTCAGCCATAGTTACTCCTGGTTTAGCAATGGTTTGTTCAAAAGGGTATAAATTAACTACAACTAAATCTATAGGATGGATTTGATGATTGGCTAAATCAGTAATATCTTCTTCCATATTGGATCTTGCTAAAATCCCTCCATGAATCTGAGGGTGTAATGTTTTAACTCTACCCCCTAAAATCTCTGGAAAGCCAGTATAATCAGATACTTTTAGTACTTTTAATCCAGCATTTTCTAATGTTTTTGCTGTACCCTCACTGCTGATCAAATCAAAACCAAATTCTACTACCAAACTTTTCGCTAGTTCAACTAAGCCAGTCTTGTTATATACGCTTAGAAGCGCCAAACGTGCCATTTTTATAGTCTCCAATATTGTAGATGAAAAGTAAGCTCATTTATTATCAATGCCATTGAAATCATAACTTCAACTATGTACTCAGTAAAAGTGGAGTAAATACTGAATAATTGCTGGTATGGAAGAATACTGGAAAGAAAGTTTTTACATTTGGAACAAGTTGATACTCCTAGAATATTAGGGATTTTCATAGACCCTGATTTGGTGTAGGAAACCTACCACAGTAGAATTTCTATGATAAATGTTTGCACTTAATATTCTGCAGAACTCCAAAGATTACAGTAAGTAAGATAGAAGTTAATTATTAGAAACAAATTAGAAAGTGAGAGGAACCATGAAAACTAACAATACAGAAATCCTCAACTATTCTTTTGAGAAAAAGAATTAGCTGATTTATGAAAGTAACAGTACTCTCTGAATTGTCAACCATAGAAAAAGTGCGATAATTCTTGTCAGAATAGCTTACCATCATAGAAAACAGTAACCTAACCTAAAATAATATAGGCTGCATTAAATAAGTATAGTTAGTCAACGAAAATCAGAAGACCAATTCCCAGATGCTAATTATTTCTTCAGCTAGGTAGTGTAACCCTTTTCCATAAATAAAGTGGCTGAGCGTTTATGCAAAATTATATGAAACCGTTAATAGAGACCAGTTTAAATAGTACTAAAAAAAAATCAAAAATAAATAATTCAGAAAATGAATATATTATTATAATTGAGAATAGAAAGAGATTCTGGCTGTCAGCAAAGTGAGTAGGTTATCTGAAAATATATGGTTAAAAATGATTTTTAGTTACACATGAACGATTATAACAGAGTGCTTTTCTAAAATTCTTTTTAATTCTAAATAAATATTAATTAAGTTGGTTAATTAATATTTATTTAGTAGCAATATTTATTGCTGTTTAGTAAAAAATTCTCATGATTTCTAAAACAAATAGTTAGTGGGAAGTTAACTCGGTTATTAGGGAGAAGAAACAATTAACATTTAATTCTCTGTTGAATTAAATAACACAATTATGAATCTAAACAAGTGGTTTTTCTTATCGACAATAATACTCACAATTTCAATTAGTAAGTTTTTTATAATTTCAATGCTTTCCAAGTTGATAATTTTAACCTTAGGAAACATATGCAATGAAATGTGAAGTAAAGCATCTCTTATAAGAAGACTAACTGCCGGAGGAGTTGCAACTCTCCCTTGCCATACTTAAAATATCCACTACTTATATAACTAAATACTTTTAAGGGCGAACGATGGGACTCGAACCCACGAGTGGAGGAACCACAATCCTCTGCCTTAACCACTTGGCCACGCTCGCCACACATTATGTTAAGTGTAACATAATTTGTCACTTTTGATCCAGTTTTATTAGTAAGGAGGAAGTAAGTTTAGCTGACTTCTACAAAAAGCAAGTAAATTCAAAATGATAGTATGATTAAACCCTCAATGAGCATAATATGTGCAGGAATTGTAGGATTAGGTGTTTTGGGTGTATTTATGATAAAGACTAATCCTAGCCAGCCTCAATATGAGCAGTATGCCTCACTTAAACTGACAAAGTATTTAAAAGCTAATATTTGTAATAAATACCCAGATCTATTGCAGAGTATCATCAAATTTGATTGTGAATACCTACTAAAAAAGGCAAATCCTTACATCAAGGATCTTATAAGTGCTACTACCCAGAGGCAAAATTATGTATTATTCAGCATGTATAGGACTAACTTAAAACTCAGTTCCCTGCTCCCAGCTTATGCTTTTGACAGTGTAGGAGCTTTCGAAAACTTCTATACTTATAAAGCTGAAAAACAATAAACAAAATATGATAGTAAAAATGGTAATTGGTAACTAGTTATCATGTCAGCTATTACTAATTACCTTTGGCTGACTTTTACTTAATATGGCTACTTGCCGATTACACCAAGAGTTAGCCTTGTCCATAAGGCTACGATGAGCATCAATAAAACTATTAGGATCGGGATTGATCAGTTCATATTTAATAAAATTATCAACATAGAGATAATTTATGATTATGGCAAACAAGTTAGATAAAACAACATGCCGAGTTTTGTTTATATCCAAGCCAGCATGTTAGAAATCGTAATAAGCCTTAGTAAATATAGTTAAATCCCCATTTAAATTTATCGGTACCTAGGAAAACAAAAATTTAATTGTGTCACTAAATAGCAAGTACATACTCATAATTACTTGATAGTAGTAGAGTAGAATAAGGATATATTAATTCTAATTAGAGCAACCCGAAAAAGAGCTAATAGTAAACAATTCCAATTCTCTCAGGATATAACAGTAGGTGCACCCGGTAACATTATGACTTAAGTAGATTTGGTGATAGTTGAAATCAATGAATAGCACTATAGCATCGCTACCCCTCATAAAAAGACAAAAATTAGTAAATTAATTCAATAGTAAAAGAATAGAAATATATATTTTATCCACTTAGGTATCTTTTATGAAGGTATTTTGCCATACTTAAACCTACCATTAAGAGAAGCAAAATACCAAAGTTCATTTGTCATTTCTGATACTTAAGTGGATCCTGACCGCTACCAAAATTATGGAATTTGATATTTGGTAAATGGATCAAATAAGCTTAAAAATTTGGAATGACATAATTTCAACTTGAATCTTGATTTATTCCACAGAAACTTATTCTCTGCAGAAAAGAAAAGAACTTTACATAGTGATTCTTCCACGTATCGAGCAAAACCATCAAGAAAAGTTGAAAGTCTTTTCAACTCATTTGTGAATTATGCTATTTTATAGCAATTTGAAATCGCTCATGACATTGCCAAAGATTTTTAAAAACTCAGACATTATTAACAGCTATGGATTATATAGGATTTCTTAAATAAATATTTAGGCTAATATTTTTGAAAAAAGGAAACTTCGGGCGATATAAATACGGTGATAAAAATAAGAAATTTGTTTAAGGCTTGAATAAACTTTTCACGATGTTAAATTAACATCACATAAAAAGTTTATTGAGTAACCGAGATAAATTTTTGCCAGTTACTGACAGCTACTTGTAAATTTGGGACCAGCCAGTTTGTAAACTGAGGATATACTGGTAATCTTGGGATGAGATTCCACCCGGAAAGTTGCAAAATTTTTTGCAACTCCTCAACTCGAATTTGAGGATAATCCGGATTTACCTCATCCTTAAGGCTAATACCACCAAAATCACCAGCTCCAGCTTCTAAACAAGCAATCAACCATCCATTATCCCGCACTAAATTTGGCGGGATTTGAATGGTAATATCTGGTGGTAGTATTTGTCTTGAGCAATGAATAATTTCTGGTAATTTATATGGATTAAAAGTATCTCCTTGCCAGGTTTGTTTGTTTCCCTGACTATAAGGCTGTAAAATTACTTCTTGAATATGACCATACTTTTTATGAAGCTTTGCTAGGACTTTTAAGGCATCCCAGCAATCATCTTCCACCTCACCAATTCCCAGAAGTAATCCTGTCGTAAAGGGTATTTGTAATTCTCCTGCCCACTTTAATTGTTCTAACCTCAGTGAGGGCAATTTACTAGGTGCATTTCGATGTACTGTCTGTACAAGTTTAGGGGTTATTTGTTCTAGCATCAATCCCATAGATACATTTACCTGTTTCAATCTCTGCATTTCTGCAAAACTGAGTATACCAACATTAGTATGGGGTAAAAATCCCATGTTTAATGCCAGTTCACACAGATTATAAATACGTTGGAACCATTGCGGACGCTCGGACGAAGATCGATGTGTTTCTCCACTGATAATGAGAATTTCACAAATATTGAAGCTTTGCAAGTTGTGGAAAATATTAGTAGCTGTTTGTAAATCCATCTCAGGACTATTTTCTACATCTTGACGAAAGTTACAATAACCGCAACGGTTAAAACATTTATAGGTTGGTACTACTATATGGGAAGGACTATAAGTAACTATATTCTCATTAATCATGATTGTTTTAGATATTCCATTGTAGATTCAAAATAAAATACTTTTGTTATTTCTAATCATTTTATATCTACAGCAATTAGTTATTTCTACTTGAAGAGTTATGAAGAATAAATTGTGTCTACAATCTACGACAATAAGAATAGAAAACAAATTTTTCAGGTAAAACACTTATGAATCTTAATCGACGGCATTTCTTATTTATTCTGGGAGCTACCATAGGCAGTTTTGCCTTAGATGGTTATACCTTAGCTGAAGAAAACATTCCTAGTAATGAACGTATAACCATGGCAGAAAAAACAGAGGATATAGTTAAGTTGCCTCCTTTACCTTATCCCTACGAAGCTCTGGAACCGTATATAGATGAACAAACAATGCGTTTCCATCATGATAAACACCATGCCTCCTATGTCAAAAACCTTAATGCGGCTCTGACTAAACATCCAGAACTGAAAAGTCAGAGTATAGAAGATTTACTTAAGAATTTGGACGATATACCCAGAGATATTCAGAATATAGTTTGCAATAATGGTGGAGGCCATCTTAATCATACTATGTTCTGGACAATTATGAAACCTAACGGTGGAGGAGAACCCAACAAGGAGATTGCATCTGCTATAAAGAAGGACTTTGGTAATTTTAATAATTTTAAAAAACAGTTTAATCAAGCTGGTGCCAAGCACTTTGGCAGTGGTTGGACTTGGTTAGTTTTAAATAAAAATGACAAGCTAGAAGTAATGAGTACAGCTAATCAAAATAGTCCATTAAGTGAGGGTAAGTATCCCATTATGGGTAATGACATCTGGGAACATGCCTATTATTTAAACTACCAAAATCGGCGGAAAGATTATTTGGAGGCTTGGTGGAATGTGGTAAATTGGGATGAGGTTAATAAACGATTTACAGTAGCTAAAAAATCAATTTCTTTGTAAAAAAAATAGGATTAAAACTGATAATAAAAATAAAATAATTAGGTTAACATATATATTTCCAGATACCATATATCCCCGACGATATATGGTATCTGGAAATATAAGAAAAATACTTAATTATAAATATCGGGATATTATTAAAATTTTAAATAGATAAATGATCAAGATTTTTACTGATTTATTTTGATTTGTGTGTAATATATGAATAAAATAATAGAAAGCTAAAACTCAGATGAAAAAAATATCACAAATTTAATGCTAGTTCAAATAAGAGAAACTTGCATTGGCAAAAATACATTGAATGATAAGGATTTTTGGTCTCTATTAGATAAATTACACGCTAGATATTCCACAATATCTATAAATAATAAGTATTTTATTTATATCTACCTAATTTTGGACTAGAATAGAATTCTTAGTTAATCAATTGCTGGTAAAAACTATTTTGTGTATTCAACTTAGTTTAGGTATCTTTCAGTATTTGATATAATAGTCTAGGATTTCAATGGGCTTTAGTAAGTCGTAACTTATAGAATTAAACACCTTATGTAAAGCTATATCCTTCTGGTAAATAGAGTAAATACATACTTATAACTACTCAGCAGAAGTAGATTAATGAAGGTGGTATTTATTTTCAATAGACCAAAATTAGGAAAATTATATAATGAATATTTCCACAGATTAATAAGAGATAATACAAATAAATTTAACTGAATAATATTTCAGATCTCAATGGATTGGGGGCTTACTATACTTGGGAAACATGATGGCAATATTCTCATCCTATTTTGTAAAAAAAATTTAAATATAATAAGTTACCCAAGAATATTAAGCCTAAAAATCAAAAGCTGAGGAGACAATGTACAGTTGGTACAAATATCCTTTCTAGATTGAAATGATTTATTGGGGTGGATAAATCTTACTTAATCAATTCTGCTCAACAATTTAGTACTATTGGATGATGAGAACCTTCTATTCTGGCATAATAGAAGTAAATCTCACAATTATATTAGGTTAAATAATTTAAACCTTAATGCTGAAGTATTTTACCAAGATTTCAAATTATTGTACAAGTCAATAAAATTGACTAACCAATAGCTTATTATTAGGTATATACCCCATAATTTTAATATGGAACCTTTTAATTATTAGATACATTATTTTTTGTATAGGTTTATAAAAGTAGATGTAACAGTAAAAGCTTAAAACTCTAAGTAAACTCAAGTTGTTATATCTTAGCCTTGCATATTAATATAAAGTGTATTTCTCAGAATCTATGTTACTAATAATTATTTGTTTTATTTATCATTTTTTAGCATTAAATTTATTAAATAAAAACAAGGAGAAAAACATTGATGTACTGTCGGGTTCGTGCTACTATCCTAACTGGTTTAGTTTTTGCTTTTGCTATCTGTGCTTTCTCAGAAAAAGGAAATTCAGAGGAAGTAAAAAAAACTGCCTATGAAAAATTTAATTCTTCAAGTACTGGAAATTCGAAATATGTCATTACGACTAAGGATCCAACCATTCCTCTGGAAGAATTGAAGTTACTAGTCAAACCACTTACAAAAGAAGAACTACAAACTGAATCATTAGAATGGTTGCTGATACTCAAGAAAAAAATTCGACAAATCAGCGATACAGAAATTACCATTAAGCGCAAAAATAAGATTATCAATAAAGAGAAAAAAGTTATTGGAGCCTTAAGAAGGGCTAAATCTTCCCTTAAAGAAAATGAATCAGCTAAAATGTCTGCAATCCGAGGCTCACAAGAGTATGAAAATGTAAAAGAAAGAGTAGAAACAGCTAAAGAGAACTTGAGAAAAGCTGAATCTATAATTCAGGAAGCAAAAGAAGCAAAAAGGGAAATACAACAAGATAAAGCCTTGAGTAATATATTAGAGAAGGCTAAGGAAAAAGGTGAAATAGAAAAGGCAAAACAAGAACGAAGAAATATGGTTGTTGGCTCTCCAGCATATAATAACGTTACTAAAAAAATTAATGCTCTAGAGATGGCAATCAAAGCCCTTGAATCCGACCACTTAAATCAAAAACGATCTATTTTAGAATCACTAGAATATGAACAGGCAAATCGGGAACTAGAGGCCGCAGAGGAATCTCTTCAAAAGGTTATTTCAGCCATAGGGGAATCTGAAATAACCAGTAAAGAGAATACCAAAATTCCCAATTTAGGAAATGTTGTAAATGAAAAAGATAATCTTCAACACAAAGAAAGTACTTTGGAAAAAGCAGCAGAAAAATTAGAGGAAAATACAGATGAAGATACCAAATTGAAGAATCAATTAGTCATAAATGCGACTGAATTACAGTCAGAGAAAACTGCAATAGTTGATCGATTCAAAATTATTTTAGATGAACTAGACCTTAAGGGAGGTAACCCCAAACCCTACAGGCAATACATTAGAGCCATTAATATTATAGAACTTGAATTAAAAGATACTGATGGGATTGGAGTTAGATTAATTACTTGGTTCAAATCTAAAGAAGGTGGTTTACGCTGGGCTGTAAATCTCAGTCAATTTATGGGCATTATATTTACCTCAATTATTGTTTCTCAAATTCTTGCCATTATCCTCAACCTTTTTCTTAATAGGATTGATAATATATCTGTTTTGTTATCCCGTTTTGCTATTTTGTTTGTTAAACGTGGCGGGATTGCAGTTGGTTTTATGATTGCACTAACAGCATTAGAGGTTAGCCTAAGCCCTATTCTATCAATGCTTGGAGGTGCAAGTTTCATACTAGCATTTGCCCTGCAAAGTAATATTAGTAACTTTGCCAGTGGTTTGATGATGATGCTCTATAAGCCTTTTGATATTGGTGATGAGGTAAAGCTCAATGGTATTTGGGGTTATGTAGATTCTATTAACCTAGCAAGTACAAAAATCAAAGGATTTCAAGGTCAAATTTTTAATATTCCCAACAATGTAGTCTGGGGTGGTACGATTGAAACACTGACTCAAAGTAAGAATAGAAAAATACAAATTTGGCTGCGTGTCGAATTTAGTGAGAATTTGGAATATATCGAGCAGTTATTAATAGAGATCATGAAATCCCATCCTAAAATTCTTCAAAGTCCATCTCCCTCAACTTTTGTATGGCAAATAGAAAAATATTATATTAGTGTTAGTATTAGCGGGTGGACAACAAAAGAGGATTATTGGACTGTTCATGCGGATTATATCCGTTTAATTCAGGAACGCTTTATAAAAGAGGGTATTTCTGTTGCTGCTATTCCTCTCCATAAAGAAATTTTAATTCGACAAACATCTAGTACAACTTCTCAAGATATATCAAGTGAAATCAGTAATAGTCCACAATCAGAAATACCTTTAGAAATTTAGAGTCTGCTGTTACAACTTGAGGATTATTATCGGACTGAGAAGCATGTATTTCTATGGTAATTAGGAGTATTAGGAACAAAGCATGTAAAGTAGTTTTATGTAAGCTAACAATTCCAGCTATGCTTTACTCTCCTCTACGAGATATGCACACCCCCAACTTCTCTAAATAGAAAGTGGGGAGTATGAATTTTAATATAACATTTAAATTTTCCCCTTCTCCGAAAAACGGATTTTCAAATAATCTTCCTCCATTTTTGCTCTGTCAGGTTGTAAAGCAGCTAATGCCTGAGGTAGGACTAGATTACGGCGATGATTGCCAATTCTAATATTCAATTCATCCCCACTCTTACTCAATTGAATCTGATTTTTAGGCACACCGGGTAAATACAACTCCAAGCTATATTGATTATTTTCTTGCACCACACGAATGGTATTCTCCTTATAGAAAACCTGAGCTGGATCATCATCTTTGTAAAGAATTTCCTTCAACCTTTCTAAGGCCTTTATTCCACACATTTCCTGGGGAAATAAAGGTACTTCCCTCACTGGTAGTGGATGAAAGTTGTCATGAATTTCTTGACGATATTGCTTTTGATTTTCTTTCCAACGTTGGAAGAATATGTCTGTAACTTCTTCGGGAATAATTCGATTTGCTACTACTAAATCGGTAGAAACATTATATAAGCTCAAATAAGCATGGGCTCGTAGGGACTCCTTGATAACCATCTTTTCAGGATTAGTAATTAAGCGCACAGAAGTTTGAGTATTATCTGTAAGAACTTTTTCCAGGGCCTCAATTTGTTCGTAGAATTCATAGGGGGCGTCCATTACTTCCTTATCGGGTAATGAAAATCCGGCAATGGGTTTAAACAGTGGTTCTACCAATGGTCTAAGAGCAACTGATATATTTTGAAAAGGCTTGTAGAAGCGACGCATATACCAACCACCGACCTCTGGTAAGCTCAGTAACCTTAATGCTGTCCCTGTAGGGGCAGAGTCAATAATTAAAACGTCAAAATCACCCTCATCATAGTGACGTTTCATCCTTACCAAGCCAAAAATTTCGTCCATACCTGGAAGAATAGCCAATTCTTCTGCTTGCACAGCTTCCAAGCCTCTTGCTTGTAAAACCTGAGTGATATAACGTTTCACACTACCCCAATTTCCTTCTAGCTCTAATAAGGCATCTAATTCCGCACCCCAGAGTTGAGGGCGGATTTGTTTAGGCTCATGTCCTAATTCCATATCAAAGCTATCTGCAAGGGAATGAGCAGGATCTGTACTTAAAACAAGTGTACGATAGCCCAGTTCTGCACAACGCATACCGGTGGCAGCAGCAACGGAAGTTTTTCCAACTCCACCCTTCCCAGTCATTAAAATTACACGCATTGGTGATTATCTACCTGCTCAATAACTGTTTACACTTATTTACATTATTGACTTTTACCAGCAAATAGGTGCTGTTTAAGTACATTTAGGGGAGAACAATACCAGTAATCAATATGAGAAACGATAACATTTTGGGGGCTAATAAGTAACTCACTTGAGCCAGAGATAAAGATTCGGGGTTCCCAGGGGAGTGGAGTATTCCAACTCAGTGTCCATTCCGTTTTAATTGTGTTCTCCTGTTGTTGGATATAATGAACATCCATTTTTGGATTTAAGAACCATTGCTGAATAAACCAAATCATTTTTTTATAGTGGTTGATACCACGGAATTTAGTTAATGGATCTTGAAAATAAACATCATCAGCATAAATGCTGTAAGTTTGATTAGTGGGAAATCTTTGATAGTCCTGTTTAAGTATTGCAACAATTGACATCGTCAAAGCTAAAAGATAGTTGTTTTCCAATTGTAAATTTCAGATAATTTACAAAAAGCTATAATGTCATGTTAACCTCTTTTTATGCCATTTACTTAGTCTTATCAATCAAAAACATCAATTCACTCAGATAAAAGATGTTTAAATAGAAACTCATTTTCATAAGAAGTTTAGATATAGACTTGAAGAATTACGGAAGAACTTTGCATAGTGTGGTTAAATATTACCTTAATAAAATTAAATAAAAAGCTTAATTGAATATTTTTATTGATGATAGATATGTATCTATCATCAATAAAAATTAAGTATATTGGAAGTATTTTGATAAAGTAAAAAAATAGAAAATTATCTTTCTATACCTGCTTAATGCAAGTTATATTCATCTTTTTTTTATTAAGTGGGATTTATATATAGCCTAAGAACTAATGACTATCTACTAGAATTTATTTTGTAATAAATTAAATAACTTTTTCATTTTACATTACGGATTTATATAAATATATAAATCCGTAATGTAAAATTTTGAGATCTAGATCCAATACTAACTTGTAAACCTAAACAATATAAATTCTCATCTATTGAGTCTATAAACATTAACAATTTTCTTAGCTGTTTGAAGCTTAAATAGCTAAGAAAATTGTCAAAAATCCTCAGAAAATAATTGATATAAAATGAAAATTTTACAAGAAAAAACATAACGCAGTAAAAGTACTAGTTATGCTCCCACAACAAATAGAATCATTTCAAAGAAAGATCTACTTTTATACAAAATAAAGTTTAAAGAATCTGGAATAGTTTTATATCGAAGATTTATTTAAAAAGTATTTGAATAGTTTTCTATCAATATATTTATAGCAAAATGATACTATTAATTTTGATATAGCAAGTTTTTAATAGTCTTAATTAATCAATAAAATTGCGCAGTAATCAGAAGGTAACCCGAGCAGTTCTACTTATATATTTCTTAGATTATAATAATATTTAATATTGCTTATCCACACTTAAAAAAATGAGGTGAGGTAATATTAGGATAAATTTGAGGACTTTATATTTATATTGAGACTCCATTCAAAAATTTATAATCTTGTTCATATTTTTTATGAATGTATCTTAATACAACTATTTTGATTAGTACTTCTAATACCTTTAATACTTATAAATTTCACTTCTTCAATGTATTGAAGTATTTATTATCCTAAAGTTTTAAATCCATATACTTGATAGAATAAATTAACTAAAGCTTTTCTTGGATATTTTCTAAATTCTCTATCACTACTTGAGAAGTTAATAATAACTATATTATAGAATTTATAAAAATAATTGTTATCCATTCTATTGAAAAACATCCAAATCTGATTTAAAAGTATTTATCTTTAATAAAAGAATACATATAATTAAAGGGTAAAAAGATTATTATTTATGTTTTTATAACATCAGTAATAAATATTATTAATGTCTGTTTAATTGTAATTACTACTAGATACTCAAAATTTGTCTGATTGTATTCTAAACTAATCTTTATGAAAATGTGGTATTAGATAGTAATAGCATAAAATCTGTATAGATCTTAGCATGATTAAATCAAACTTTTTGCAATTTTAAAATTGGGGAATAGCAAATGAAGCTTATCTCAATAACAAGCTATTTAAAGTCAAGCTTTCCCAGTTTATAAATTACTAAATATTATCTTTAAGTTCCTTCCAAATTGAGCTATTACTATAGAAATTTTATTAGTAAATTTACGACTTTATATTATCAGTGAATTTAAAATGGTGTTAAGTCTTTCTCTATAAATAGAATATACTAAAGCACCGATTTAATATATTATGATTCAATCATTTGACCTTCAGAATCTTGATTAGAGTGAGGATATTATGCTACGAATTTGGAGTTCAAATGAAACTTATATCAACTCTAATCAGAATATAATTAGGCAAAATCACTACTGTTATTTTTCAGGCTTATAGAGTTTTATTTTAGAGTAACTTCATCTAAGCTTAAGTTACTCTAAAATAAAACTAATCTGCTTTAGAATAATCATTCCAATTATTTGCAGATGTATCTTTTCTTTCATGAATTATACTTCTCTTAAGACTATCAGAATACCCAATGATTTCTTGTATAGATTTTAGTCTATATTCTAGTGATACCATGTTCTCATCTAAAGTACATTAGCAAAGTCTTTTAGAATATATTTCCCATTGATAAAATTGAGCGGTATCTATATTAAATTATTTATAAATAATAATTATCCAGGCTTGTTAATAAGTTACCATGGGACTTTCTGCTTTTTTGACTTGTTATCCATATCAATCACTCACTGATAAAACCTAATAACTAGGCACAACTAATTTTGACAAGCAGCAATTTAAAAGGTAATATATTTTGTTTATATCTATATTTCTAATAATGTGAACTTATAAAAGTGATTTATATAGAATTAATAGTATTTACACTTTTTCTTTGTGAACACATTTGCTCTAATATGATCTATGAATCATATTGGAGCAAATCTAAAGATAAATAATTAGGTTTAGTTATGCGAATAGTAGCCCTGAAAATTAGCAATATATCTTGATCAAATTATCCTAGCTATTTTGAGTGTCTCAGTAAAATAGCAGGTTCTGACAATAAGTAATTTAACTAGTTAGTTTTAGTATAAATAATCATTAAATTATCATGAGAAGAGCATGTAATAAGGTACAATTTTGCTTATAGATAGGGTATCAGCGAAACGTACTTGTTATAAGTATTTCCTAAACATAATAGTTTATGGTAATTATAAAAAAACGGGAAAACCCTTTAATTAGAAGATGATAGATAGACAATCATTAAATAATGATTAGCTCAAGGTAAGTAATTGTGTGTGGAGTTGATAGTTAAAAATCAGTAAAATTAAGGCGATTCTATACTACAACTAGGTTAACAGCCTTGAGTTAATACTTCAACTCCTTATAGGAAAATAAATATGTTATTGAAAGATTTTTCCCTACATCAGCCTTAATAGGAATTTCAGTGAACATCCAGAATTAACCAAGTGGCTAGAAGTTATAAATATGCTAATTATAACTACAATTACATGATTTCAGCTTTACTATTTGGCTAATTTTAACTGGGGATTTAGGCTTAAGTTCAAATAATATATTGTGAACAAAATAATCGATATCCTAAGCTAAATATTGAGAACTGGAAAGATAATTTACTTGATTTAAGCAGTATTGTTGCTTTGGCAAAAATTATATATACTACCCTCGAAATAACTAGAGATAATATACATGCTGATTTTTATAACTCGCATCATGCTCTATTGACTGACTTCTAAAGATTTACTTTATAAATGAACTCTTAACAAATACAAACATAAATTTATTTCATAAAACAAAAATTTTCGTAAGATTATTAATGAAGTTGGGGTTAATTACTCTGAGAGGGTATTGTAGAATAAGTAAAATTTTCGTTTTAAATGAATCTTAAGAATATAGCTATACTTCAGAAAGAAAATATCTAAAACTAGATGAAATTTGGAGGTAAATTAATGCATATACCTGATAGTTTTCTTTCTGTGCCAGTAGCAGGGGCTGCTGCTGTAGCCAGTTTAGTTGCTTTGGCTCTTGCTTTAGAACGATTACGGAACAATTTGGGTAAACGGTATGCGCCTCTTCTAGGTTTAACCACAGCTTTTATTTTTGCAGCACAAATGATTAATTTTCCTGTGTTTGGAGGAACTAGTGGTCACTTGTTAGGGGGAACTTTGGCTGCAATTATTTTAGGTAGTCCTTGGGCTGGAATGTTGAGTATTGCTACAGTTTTGATTATTCAGGCAGTTTTATTTGCTGATGGTGGAATTACTGCCTTGGGGGCAAATATTTTGAATATGGCAGTAATTGGGGTTTGGGTTGGTTGGTTATTAGCTCAAACACTACATAAATTGTTTGGCGGCTCCCAGAAAAGTTTGCCTTTAGCTGCAGGGATCGCAGCTGGTTTGAGTGTATTTGTAGCTGCTATCACTTGTGCTATTCAGTTGGCAATTTCTGGAACAGCTCCTGCTAAGTTGGTTCTGCCAGCAATGGCAGGAATTCATATTCTGATTGGAGTAGGGGAAGGAACAATTACAGGGGGAATAATAGCTTATTTAATTAACGTTAGACCTGACTTGCTACCGGGTAAACAGCAAGTATTTCGAGGTTGGCTCACACCAATTGTTAGCATTTTTGTAATTGCTGGAATATTATCTTTGTTTGTATCGGCATGGCCTGATGGTTTGGAAAAAGTATCTGAAGACTTAGGATTTATAAATTTAGCAGATACTGCGAAGATTATAATTCCCACACCTTTAGCAGACTACGGAATTAAGGGTTTAGGTAATATCGGAACCAGTATAACCGGCTTGATAGGTTCTACCTTCTGCTTTATAGTGGCATTTGGATTAGCAAAGATGGTGAAACCAAAAAATGCCTAAATTTTCCGTTCCACTGCGCTTGCATTTATCTTTAATTACTGTCGTGGGAGCAGCCCTTTTAGAGTATGGTGATTGGTTCTATCTAAGTATGTATGCTGTTATATCTTTATTATGGGTAATTGGGCTTCAGGTTGCTATTGAGAATTTGATAAAATTACTAGGGGTAGAGTTAATTTTTCTGACATTCCTGGTATTGCCTATGGGTTGGGAAAAAGCAAGTTTCTTATTAATTCGTTCCTTAATTTGTTTACTGATTATGAACAGTTTTGTCTTAACATTACCCCCTCATAGTTTTGGTATTGCCCTCAAAGGTTTACCATTACCAGTAGCATTTAAAGAAATTTTACTCTTAGCAGGACAGTATATAGAGATACTAGTAGGTGAAGTGCAGCGAATGCAACGAGCTGCCCAAATGAGGGGCTTAGGAGGTGCTAATAGTTGGTTGCGTTATACCAATGCAGCCATGATTGGTAGTCTCTACTTAAGAAGTTTAAATCGTGCTGAAAGGGTATATTCAGCCATGGAAATAAAGGGTTATCAGGGTAACTTTCCTTTGGACTCTTCATTTAAAACCTCAGATTGTTTAGTAGTCTTAGTCATGATTACTACTACTATGGTTATTACCATTGCTTCCTATCTTGATTAAATTCCTTGTTTTGAGTGTAGAATTTTGAAATCTCTAACATCTAACCCACAACTTTTAGTATCTCAATCAAGAGAAAGTGTGCTCAAAGTAGAAGAACTAACATATTCATATCCTAGGCAGCAACCAGTATTAAAAAACATTTCTTTTAATTTAAATGTTGGTGATCGCTTTGCCTTAATGGGAGCTACTGGTTCAGGAAAAAGTACATTATTGGAGAACATTATTGGTTTGAAACAACCTCAACAAGGTCAAGTTTGGATTCGGAATATTCCTGTATCTCATAAAACACTACTACATATTCGCCGACACATTGGTTTTGGATTCCAAGATGCCAACGACCAATTATTTATGCCTACTGTCATAGAAGATATAACTTTTGGACCTCGTAATTACGGGGTTCCTCATGCCATAGCAATAAATAAAGCCCAACAACTACTAATTGATTTTGGTTTAGAATCCTATGCGAACAGCTCCGTACACGAATTATCTGGAGGGCAAAGGCGACTAGCTGCTCTTGCTGCTATCTTAGCACTAGAACCTGATATTCTTATACTAGACGAACCCACTACAGGATTAGATCCAGCATGGCGACGCAGACTGGCTCATATCTTATTACAATTACCAATTCAAGCTATGTTGATTGCATCCCATGACTTGAATTGGTTGGGAAAAGTGACTAAAAAAGCTTTGGTCATGTCTGGAGGCTCTATTTTTATAAATGCAGATATTGAACCATTATTGAAGGATTCGCAGACATTAGAACGATTTAATTTACCTATAGGTTGGTAGGATCATTAAAGTTGGGTAAGAAGAATTCAATTTTTGTTTTTCTAGGTAGTGATCACTTTAAATGGAATCTTTGACCCCATCAACTATTATCTCCTCAATTTTATTAAACCTTTCAACGAATTTTTCTATTCTGCTTTATTGTTATTTTTTAAACCTATTCCTTTAAGGTTGGAGACTTGCATGAAGAAGGTTTCATCCTGCAACAACGGATTTTTTATTGAAACCAAGTTTTACTCACATTCTTGCAAATAAGAATAGCTAAAACGTAACCTAGGAAAATATTCAATGATTAATTGAGGGGTGTTGAACAATAATATCTTCTGCTATTAAGATTCATCAAAATTTATTGAT
Organism: Richelia intracellularis HH01; assembly: GCF_000350105.1. Classification (GTDB taxonomy): domain Bacteria; phylum Cyanobacteriota; class Cyanobacteriia; order Cyanobacteriales; family Nostocaceae; genus Richelia; species Richelia intracellularis. Next base: position 72,101 of record NZ_CAIY01000080.1, on the reverse strand, counting down.
TGAGTTGTACTACTTACCACGCAGAATCTTACTTTACTCTATTGAAGCAACAGCAATCAAAAACCTAAAATTATTAGGATAAATATTAAAAATAATAGACTTAATATTATTACTAGAAAAGCTGGGGGCAAAAATTAATATTTTAATTTCAAGAGCATATATGTACTACAAGAGTTACTCAGTAGTTTATCATAATAGTGATATCTAAAAGGGAAAGATAAATAACCATAAAAAATATAATTCATTATTTATGTATGAAATATAACTGTTCCAAGAGGCAAAAGAGCCCAAAGGAATTTTTGCCATGACTGCCAATTGATTTGATACCGTGGTTTTTGCATAGCAAGTAAAGCATCTATGCGTTGTTCTAAGCAATCACTACCAGAAGTACCTAGGGCTGCACAGACAATATTATCAGTAATGGAAGTATCACTAACTACTAGCAGTAAAGATTCTGCTAATAAGAGGGGGTCTACCTGCAAAGATGCATAGGCATCAGCCCGTATTTCTCTTAAAATAAGTAATTCCTGCCATAAAGACTCAGTATTAGGCAACCATCGAGTACATTCACGAGTCCAACCTAACCAGAAAAACCAAAATGTATCCCGATAATGGCAATGTCCCTGCTCATGGGCAATCACAGTTTGTAAGTGTTCTGGAGATAGGCTATTTATTAGACCTTGACTAATTACTAGTGTTGGCTGCCAAAATCCCACCTCACCAGCAAATGGGACTGAGGTAGATAAAACATGGATGGGGATACCATTTAAGCTAACTTGGTTTAACTTACGTGCTGATACCAGTGTTTCCCAGGCTCCCCAAGTAAGACGGGCAAAGTTTAATACAAATAATAATAACAAACTTAATGCCATTATATAACTGGCACAACTAACTTGCCATTCACCCATTTTCCCCTGGGGCCCCATGCATGTAAGAGCCATAGCTGTCATAAAAATTAATAAAGGAGGAAAGAGAAATAAGAACATCGCTCGTTGCCAACGGACAGTCCAGCAGTCTTGAAGTGTATACCATTGGCATCTAACCCAGCAAGCTATGATAAAGGCAATTAAAATTATTACCAGATGCATTCTTCGTTTTCCTCTCTTGCTTTCCTGGCAGCCTGAATTCGTTGGGCAATTGCTTGTATTTGTTCGCCTGCAGCCTCATCAATACTATCCGCGAAAGCAGCAACCACATCTGGATTACCTACTGCTAGAAATTGTTTCAACTGTTCATGTGCCTTAATCATATCTGCCTGGCGTTTTGTTACTAAAGGTCGCCAATAGAAAGCTCTCCCACTTTTATTACAAACAAGCCAACCTTTTTCTGTCAAACGACGTAATACAGTAGTCACTGAGGCATATGCTAGTTCTCGGCTGGGATCATTAAGGATGCAATCATGTACATCTTTAACAGTCACTTCCCCCAGTTTCCAAATTATTTGCAAGATTTCTGATTCTAGAGGGCCGACAGATAATTGTTTGGGACGGTAATCTGGTAAAGGTGACATGCTGAAAAACTAAATTAAGGGAACAAAGAAAAAATTTTCAATCAAAAGAATAATTCTAAACCCCATGCAAGTTCTCTTTGCATGGGTTTTCTTAGTAGTTTGCTGACAATTGATCTCTGAAATGACACTAAGTATGTAGAATATTATCTCATCAGCACTATATTTTTAGATTGAGTTTAGTTGGCAAGTGAATATATTTATTTATCATACCCCAGAATTAACTCCTACGGAAAAACTACCTGAATGTGCCATCGTAGTTGATGTACTAAGGGCAACAACCACTATAGCTAAAATCCTAGACTCTGGAGGGGAGGCTATACAGGTATTTGATGATTTGGACTTGCTAATTGAAACTAGCAAGCATTGGATGCCTGAAAAACTCCTACGAGCTGGGGAACGCAATGGTTTAAAAATACCTGGGTTTGATCTGGGAAATTCTCCTCTTGATTTTACTCCAGAAAGAGTTAAAGACAAACGTTTATTTATGAGTACTACTAATGGCACTCGTGCGTTACAACGGGTACAAAAGTCTCAGACCTTAATTACTGCAGCTTTTGTCAATCTCAGTACAGTGGTGAAATACTTATTGAAGAATAAACCAGAGACAATATGGGTTATTGGTTCTGGTTGGGAGGGTAGTTTTTCCTTGGAAGATACTGCTTGTGCTGGTGCTGTTGCTTATGGCTTAGTGCAACAAAGTAATTTATCTGTCAATAATCTTGCTGGTAATGATGAAGTATATAGTGCAATTGCACTATATACTCAATGGCAAGATAACTTGGTTGAACTATTGCACCATGCCAGTCATGGTAAACGTTTACTAGGACTTGCTGGAAATGAAGACCTTAGATACTGTGCTCAAAAAAATATTCTAGATGTCTTACCTATGCAAAAAGAACTTGGAGTTTTAAAAAGTTGTGATTAAATACACAGAAAGCAGAAAAAAATGAAAAGTCAAACTATTACAAATCTAACAACATGTCCTTCAATCTAGCCCTTTCATAGGAATAATAAGTAGTCTTAGCGCAACTCAAATATTAATTTATAATTTTTGCAATTCTAAATTAATTCAATTCATCTAAAAACTTCAGCGCTTATTTAGCAATGAGGTTATTCAAGTTGGCAAAAGCCTGAGAATTGTCCTTATTGTCTATACCTAATAGGAAATGTGTAGATTTGCGGAGAATATATAACAAAGTATCTGGTAATTATACTTTCAAAATAACCTGATAGTACTAACAACTAACTGATGAGAAGCTACTACATCAACTGAATTCATTAAAAGCACGTTTATCCAGGTTGTACATAAGTCTGAAAACCATTATTTAAGTCATTATTCATGATAATATCAGCTGTATATTCCCGTTTCTGTCATAAAATCTGTTATGGGAGTACCCAGCCAACCAGAAAAGTTATCTTTTTGAATCGGGGAAGGATTTTCGATGGTAACTATCTGATAATTTCGTGTGTGGGGTTCATCTAAGATAACATGGACTGAGCAGAGTTTATCATGGTGGAAGAGTGATATTTGGATTGTATCGTGAGGTTGGTATTCTTTCAGGCGCTCGCTAAGTTGATTGTCATTGATACGTAAACCATTAATTGCTAGCAACTCATCCTCTGCATTAATCCCAGCCGCCTCTGCTGGGGAGCCTGACTCCACAAACGTGACTATATCCTTGCCATGCTTATGACTTACCGTAATTCCCAGGAATGGTGTGGTTTCTTTATCTGCAACTAATTGCAAACCAAAGGGCTCTAAATACTGATTGAAGGGCAACTCTTCTGTCCCCTCAATATATTTTTGGTAAAATTCATTTAAGTCTTGACCTGTAACAGTCTCAATGATTTCTCGGAGTTGGTCTGGAGTATAACCGATTTCTTGCTTACCAAATTTTTCCCACATTTGTAACATTACGTCATCTAAAGAACGTTGATTTTGATGTTGGGCACGAATGTATAAATCTAATAGTAGAGATACTATTTCCCCTTTTAAGTAATAGGATATTTGAGAGTTATGGCTGTGGGCATGGGGACGATACAGTTTTATCCACGCATCAAAACTAGATTCTGTTAAGAGTTGTACTTTTCTTCCTGGAGTATTAAGAAAGCGGGTAATTTCTTTACTCCAGTTATGCAAGAATGAGTTAGCATTGTAGATTTTGGCCCTCAGGGGAATAAGTAAATCATAAAAACTTGTGGTTCCCTCACAAAACCACAAACAAGGTGTATAGTTTTCCTGATCATAATCATATATCTCCAAACTTTGGGGGCGAATGCGTTTAACATTCCATAGATGAAAAAATTCATGGGCTATTAACTGCATAAACCGCTCATATTTTTGGCGGTTACGGAATCCGAATCGTTGGTAAATTAAAGAACAACTATTTTTATGTTCTAAGCCTCCATAAGCTTGTGAAAACAGGTGTAGGAGAAATACATATCTGTCATAGGGGAGCTCCCCAAATATAGTCGCCTCTACCTCAATAATCTTGCTGATATCAGCAATTATAGGTTTGATTTGAAAATTACCCTCCCCCCAAATTGCTAATTCATGGGGTTTACCCATTACCTGAAAATGGTGTAATTGATGAATACCAATTTCAAAAGGGCTGTCTACTAAAGTATCAAAGTCTGATGCCAGAAAAGTGTTATTTTTGTTGGCATCAGATGATAATGCCGTAGTTACCTGCCATTTTTTATTGGGGGGAATAATAGTTACTTGAATAGGTTGTTTTTCCCAGTCAATAACTCTTAGAAATAAGGCAGCACCATTAAAATAACCATGAGAACTATCTAAATGGTTTGTGCGTACAGACAACTCATTAGCAAAAATGCGGTAATTTATAGTAGCTTCTGTAATATTGTTAGTTTTTACTTGCCAGTGGTTTTTACTAATTTTGTACCAAGGTAATGACTGATTAACAGCAACAACTGTAAAATCTTGTAAGTGCTTAGCGTATTCTCTTACTAAGTAAGAACCGGGTGTCCATATGGGTAGCTTTAAATCAAGAATTGGTGAAGGAACATTATGGATATGCAATGTCACTTCAAATAAGTGTGTTTCTGGTTGAGACATAGCTACCTGATAGCTAATCTGAGGGACAGATTCTTCTACAGGATGATAAGTATGGTGTGCTCTTGCTTCAGTTACTTTAGTCATATGAGTTGTATATTTACAGCTTTACTCTGTTGAATAATTTTAGGGAATCCCTAGCTTGAGACTATGAAATATCAGAGAGTATTCGAAAATTCATAATGTTTTATAAACAAACTCCCTTAGTATTTAGACTTTGAAGAGATAGCAGTATGATCATGAGTAATTTTCATAAATCTTATTCCAGCAATTCGAGATATGTATAACGTGAATTTGTCAGCGATATAATTTATAAAACTAAACTAGGTTTCTACAAACGTGAAGTCCATACTACAAGACGAATCATGAATATGGTTTTCCACATTCTATATGGATAAAGATGTAAGCCTTATCTTGAGGAATTTGACTATGGCAAATATTACTGATGTGATGGAAAAATCAATACAGGTTAATATCTCAATTATGTGATAGAAGTTTTTAAGGAGTTGAGTAGTTGTATAACTTGATAAAATGAGCCTTTGCAGGAACATATATTAACTTTTATTTTATTCAGATACCTGAACGGAAATGGAGCAAATAAAAAACAATATCCCCCCCATATAATGACATAACACATGGGATAAAGTTAAAAGCTCAATAATGAAAGGAATAAGATTGCTTAAAATGCTTGATAATAAATTTTATCCTTACTCCTAACCCATATTCTACATCCTCTTACGATATACTAGCTCGATATTTCACAGGAGTTTGACTCTATGTATCTTTCACTATGGCCAGGGAACCCTTACCCTTTAGGAGCAAAGTGGGATGGTAAGGGTACTAATTTTGCATTGTTCTCAGAACACGCTACATCTGTAGAATTATGTCTTTTCGATAAACTGGGACAAGAAACTAGATTATGCTTGGGGGAAGTCAGTAATTTTGTTTGGCATGGTTATGTACCATCAATTGGACCAGGTCAGAGATATGGATTTAGGGTACATGGTCCTTTTGCTCCCGAGAATGGGTATCGCTTTAATCCAAATAAATTATTGATAGATCCTTATGCAAAAGCTATTGAAGGTGACATTAAATTTGGAGAGGGTATTTTCGGTTATCGCTGGGATAATCCTCAAGGGGATTTGGGGTTTTCTGATCTCAATAGTGCTGAACTGGTTCCCAAGTGCATTATTGTAGACGAGTATTTTGATTGGGAAGGAGATAGACTTCTTCACACTCCTGCCCACCAAACTGTAATTTACGAGATGCATGTTAGAGGCTTCACTATATCACATCCAGAAATACCTCCTCAACTCCGCGGAACTTATGCTGCTCTGGCACATCCAGCAGCTATTTCTCACCTTCAGTCTTTGGGTGTCACAGCAGTTGAGCTGATGCCTATACATCATTTCTTTGCCTATCCAGGGAGTTTAGTCAACAAGGGTTTAAAAAATTACTGGGGATATGACTCTATCGCTTACTTAGCTCCCTACTCTGGTTACAGTGCTAGCGGTTCCCAAGGGGAGCAAGTCGAAGAATTCAAGAGAATGGTAAAAGCTCTACACAAAGCAGGGATTGAAATTATCCTAGATGTGGTTTATAACCATACGGGAGAAGGAAATCAACTCGGGCCAACTATTTGTCTAAGAGGAATTGATAACACCTCTTATTATCGGCTGATTGAAAAGGACTCTCGTTATTATATGGACTTTACAGGTTGTGGTAATTCTTTGAACGTTAGAAATCCACAGGTATTAAAGTTAATTATGGATAGCTTGCGTTACTGGGTACAGGAATGCCATGTTGATGGTTTCCGTTTTGACCTAGCATCGGCATTAGCTAGGGAACTTTACGCAGTTGACCGTCTAGCTTCCTTCTTTGATATTATTCACCAAGATCCCACTCTGGCAAGTGTAAAATTGATTGCTGAACCTTGGGATGTAGGTGAGGGTGGTTATCAAGTGGGCGAATTTCCCCTCTTATGGTCAGAGTGGAATGGTAAATATCGAGATACTGTCAGGGATTTCTGGCGAGGTGAAGATAGTCACTTGGCAGAATTTGCCTATCGATTTACCGGCAGCTCGGATTTATACATGGCAAACGGACGTAGTCCAAATTCCAGTATAAATTTTATTACTGCCCATGATGGTTTTACCTTGAATGATTTGGTTAGCTATAACCAAAAACATAATGAAGCCAATGAAGAGGACTGTCGGGATGGAGATAACTATAACCGTTCTTGGAATTGCGGTGAAGAAGGGAAAACTAGTGATACTTCTATCCTTAAACTAAGGAAACAACAACAACGCAATTTTTTAGTCACCTTGTTATTGTCTCAAGGTGTACCTATGTTGCTCATGGGTGATGAAATGGGACGAACACAGGGAGGGAATAATAATGCATACTGTCAAGATAATGAGGTTTCTTGGCTTAACTGGGAGTTGCAGGAAGAGAACGAAGCTTTGCTAGATTTTACTTGCCAATTAATTGACTTCCGCCGTAAGCACCCTGTATTCCATCGTCGTAAATGGTTTCAAGGTAGGGCTATACATGGTTATGGTGTACATGATATTGGTTGGTTTAACCCGGATGGGAAAAAAATGACTAAGGAACAATGGAATGCAGGTTACACTAAAGCCATAGGTATATTTCTAAATGGTGAAGGAATTGCAACACCAGGAATACAAGGTCAAAAAATAATTGATGATAGTTTTTTATTATTCTTCAATGCCCATTTTGATACCCTCTACTTTTCTATTCCCCAAGGATTACAACAGTGGGAATGGCTGATGATTATTAACACAATAAAACCCCGCTTTTTGCATCGGGGGAAGTGCTATAAAAAAAACCAGGTGATTACTGTGAAAGCACGTTCACTGATTGTATTGCAACGCCTAGGGCTTATTGGGAATGAAAATGGGTCTTGGTTTATAATATAAGACAAAACACTTTATGATATTAGGTGCACAATAGTGCTAATACTTCACAAGTATTATTCATTTTTTGTTAATGTTAACTACAGTATTTAACTCGGTGTTAAGACTGATGCAGAATTTATAGAGTGGCACTTAAAATTAAGATAAATTATAAAAAGGTTATCTTAGGATCAACTGTTAAACAAACTATAAACATCAGTTTTACGAGTAATTTGAGTATAAATTACCTCAGTGTTCTGAGTATATTCACAATATCAATTTATGATCAATCTCATTCGAGAAGCTAAACCTAATGGATATTACACATCAAAAGGTTACATGTAAATAGTTAATATATAAATTAATGTACTCCTTATAATTCAAGGTAAAGATTGAATAGTTTATTTAGATATTCATTACTACCTAATCTATATATATTTTCATAGCTATCAGGGAAATAGAATTCACTCCACAATCAATCATACTCTTAAAGTAACTAAATTCAGATAGAAATATAGTCTTACAAAGATAAGTCTGAGGTAATTGTTGATAATCAAATTTTCGAAAGTGTAACAATAATTATGTGGTATGTAAGTGTTGATAGTTACAAAAACCATCAAAAGCTATAAATAATTATTTATAGCTACTAATTTTTAATGAGTACTATGAAAAATCCGACTTGCAGCAGAAAATTTTTTCCTATTTCTATAAATATGAAAAAATCTAAATTAAGTAAGTCTAATTAAAAGATATGCTTAACAAGCATCTAAGTTGATTAGATATATTTTTCATGAATAATCAAACTATTTTATTTAAGAAATTATCATTGTAGTCGGGTTTCCTAAGTAGTTTTATTAGGATTGAAAAAAAATCAAGATAGTATTATTTATAAGAAACCTTAATTATTCAAAAGTATTAATTATAAAAATCTGCTTATAGCTAATTTATGAAGTATTAGTAATACTTCCATAACCACGAGTTATTTTTCAAAGTATGGGAAAGTATATTTTCCCGCTGATAAGCTGCAAAATATACTCTCACCAGGATATAAATATCTAACGAATAAAAATAAAAATAACCAAATCTATCATAAGTAATACACAATGCAAAATATCTATACTTCAAATCTATAACAAAACACACTATGAATAGTAATTAAAACCTTAGTCTATTTTAATTTTAGCAAGAATATGCATCTTGGTTCTGAATATTTGGGTGATGGCACTTGTAAGTTTGCTCTTTGGGCACCCCTTGTTAAGCATGTAGCAGTTCATATAATTTCACCAAAAGATAGAATTGTTCCTTTAACAAGAGATAAATGGGGATATTGGTATGTTAAGCTGATCGGCCTGGAACCTGGTAGCCTTTATTGTTACCAAATTAACAAAGAGGTGGAAATTCCAGATCCAGCATCTAATTACCAACCCTACGGGGTACATGGAGCTTCCCAAGTCATTGACCATAATGACTTTCAATGGAGCGACATGCAATGGCAAGGAATACCCTTGGAGAAAATGGTAATTTACGAGTTGCATATAGGAACTTTTACTTCAGAAGGGACATTTGATGCTGTGATCCCACGTATACAGGAACTTAGCAGTTTAGGTATTAATACGATAGAAATAATGCCAGTAGCTCAATTCCCAGGGGAACGTAACTGGGGTTATGATGGTGTTTACCCCTATGGAGTACAAAATTCATACGGTGGAGTAAATGGATTAAAGCGATTAGTAAATTCTTGTCATCAACAAGGAATAGCAGTAATTCTAGATGTCGTTTATAATCACCTAGGACCAGAAGGTAATTATCTTTGGGGTTTAGGAGGCTATTTCACCAACAAATATAGAACCCCCTGGGGCAGTGCAATTAACTATGATGATGCTTATAGTTATGGGGTACGAAAATATTTTACCCAGAATGTTATTTATTGGCTGCAAGAATATCATATTGATGCCTTAAGGTTGGATGCAATACATGCTATTTATGATTGTGGGGTCAGACATATTTTGCAGGAAATATCAGAAATAGTAGCTGAGTTTTCCCAAAGAGATAATAGAAAAAGATATTTGATTGCGGAAAGTGATTTAAACGACCCCAAAATATTATTACGGTCTTCTGGTTTCAGTGGTTATGGAATTCATGCTCAGTGGAGTGACGATTTTCACCACTCTTTACATTCGTTATTAACTGGAGAAAAACAGGGGTATTATGAGGACTTTGGCAGTTTAGAAAATTTAGCTACTGCTTATACTGATACCTTTGTTTTTGCTGGAAATTATTCCACTTACCGCAAGCGTTATCATGGCAGTGAGACTATAGGTTGTGAATCTAGTCAATTTGTAATTTATGCCCAAAATCATGACCAAGTTGGGAATAGGATGATGGGTGATCGCTTTTCTCATTTGCTACCTTTCCCTGCTTTAAAATTAGCTGCTGCCGCAACGATTCTGTCACCCTACATACCTATGTTGTTTATGGGCGAGGAGTATGGAGAAACTGCACCCTTTCTGTATTTTACCAGCCATAGTGATGCAAGAGTAGTTGAAGCGGTATGCCAAGGACGTCAAGAAGAGTTTGAAGCTTTTCATACACAAGGGGAAATACCAAATCCCCAAGCTATAGAGACCATGATAAAATCACAGTTAAATTGGGAACAACGCCATCAAGATAAACAGGGTATATTGTGGTTATTCTACCAAAAATTGATCAAACTCCGATCACAAATCCCTGCACTAGCTAGCTTAGACAAACATAAATTAGGGGTCAAAGTTATTCACCCACAAAAAGCCCTCCGTTTAAAACGCAGTTATGGGATGAACCAAGTGATTTACTGGATGAATTTCAATCAGCAAAATATAACAGTAAAAGAAATCTTACCAAATGGATACTGGAAAAAGTTATTGGATTCTGCTGACACTCAGTGGGGTGGAGATGGTTCTGCCGTAAATCATATATTGATAGGTAACATCCAACAAGAATTAGTACTAGGACCCTATAGTATTATACTGTATGAAAGTCAAGAAAAAATGGCTAGTTGACATAACAATACTATAAGAAAATTGCCTGCAAATAACAGCCAAGTAATGATTTGGCTGTTATTTGCAGTAGTTGTGAAGGAAGAAAAAATGAAACCTTATCAACTAGATAGAAACAATGCCAAATTATTTAGTGAGTATTGAAATAAGTATAAAATTATGTGGGCAATAAACAAGTTTAATAGGTAACTTTTTGATACCCTACTAGCAGCTTTGGTAGTCTTGATAAGGAATTTAGTGGTTTAAGTTTTAAGCTAATTATTATTAACGTCAATATATTATTGGAACATAAATTCAAGCCTAATTAACTTATTCTCAGAGCAGATTCCTGTACAATCTATTCTGCTTGAAGTATATTTCAATACTTAATACCCAGAAATTCTATTTCATATGAAGTGTGCCTAATCTCATTACTGTATGATATCGATCATAAAAGATTTTAAATGTCTTGGGTATGAAAATACCATAGTATGAATGCAAATTAAAGTATTGATTATAGAATAAGCATGAATAGAAATTTATGGTGCGTTTTTTGGGTGATATAAACAGGTCATGATTAATAAAATTAAATATTTAATTAGAAGCTCATAATACCAGAAAAAACAACAATTGAATTATTATTCTAACAGTGAAGAGATAGTTACAAGCGATTAGCATACTCAACTTAAATCTTGACATCTGTTGTATATACATTTGCCAACTCTTTCGAATACTTCATAACAAGAGAATAACGTTGCACTATGTTAGAAAATAACCTAGATTTTAATGTAATAAGATTTCAATTATCAGAATCAAAAGTTCAAGGCCAAAACATATCATTATTATCTAAGAGTTTTATCTAATTAGGTTTATGTTAGTAATTCTCTTGAAACCCAAATGTATACTAACAGGAAAAATACTGAAATCAAAGTTAGAAATAGCTGTCAATATATAACTTAATTTATCAACATAAAAAATACATTAGGTTTTGCAATTGCCAATGGCTTGGAAATAATGTATGACTCCCAAATGTAAAGTTTAGTAACTAAGTTTGTAATAAACTTATCAAAATATATAAATACAAGACTATATGCAATGGCCATTTTAATCTTGCTTCTGAGTAGTCATTTCATCACAACTATTAATGTAAAAATTGAAGTGATTAACTATCTGTTAAATTTTGAAATTAATTATGTTTAGGCTTGTCATTTTTTGCATTTTTATTATTTGTTATAAATTCCTTTAGGTTGGTAGAGCTTTAATAGGATTTCTTTAATAACGGTAGATTTAAAATACAAGATTTACATGTTAATTTCAAGTACAATTACAAAAAATATAAATGATTCAAAAAATGTTATATACTGAATTTTAACAATACTTTTACAAAACTTTTCTAGGTTTAATTGTTAATACATAGTTTTATCTAATAGATAAAGTCAGTAATATCTAAAATATCTAATTAAGACCATACTAAAAAACAGGTTCTGGCATATTTACCTATAATTTCTTATTAATGAGTCTAAAATTATATATAAGTTACTGATATAAATTAGGATATGTTGATCACTTCTCTAATTTGATAATACTTGTATTATACACAATACTTAACTATGGTATAAATGTCATGGTAAAACAGATATTTTTTGAAAAAAATCACAAATTAATTCAGATGATTTAACTATAACTACAGTGTGAATATGATTACAAAAAGAATGATATACAAATGTGAGAAATTAGGTGAAATATGGGTCAAATTGATACTAGTAATCATAACCAAATAAGCAAGATCCTAGTATGAAATTGTTGAAGATAGATATAAAGAAGATTTATTTAAACTTACTTACTTATTTATTCAATGTTTAACTAGAATATTTTAATTATTATAGAAGTATTTTTATCAATTGCTAATTTACCCTTATCTATTCAAATTATAAGATTTATAAGTTTAGTTTGGAATTTACTCAACTGATAAAAATTAAGTATAAATATATAGATTTGCACCCAGTATTCTGTAACATTCAGTAATAAATTATAAGATCTTAAGTTAAACAACTCTAATTATGCAAATACCCGTAGCAACATATCGATTACAGTTCAATCCCAATTTTGTTTTTCAGCATTCTCATAAAATCGTGGCTTATTTAGCAGAGATGGGTATCTCCCATATTTACGCATCCCCCATTTTAACTGCCCGTCAAAATAGTTCCCATGGTTATGATACTGTTAACCCCAATGAAATAAACCCTGAGTTAGGGGGAATAGAGAATTTTCTTCAACTAAGGCAAATTTTGAAAAATTATCATATGGAATGGATACAGGATATTGTCCCTAATCATATGGCATTCGATAGTCAAAATCACATGTTAATGGATGTACTGGAAAATGGTCCACATTCTCAGTATCGCAATTTTTTTGATATTGATTGGAACCATCCATATGAGGTCATTAGAGGTAGAGTCTTAGCCCCTTTTCTAGGTGAATTTTATGGATATTGTTTAGAAAGTGGGAAGCTAATACTCCGGTATGAGGAGAATGGTTTAACTATCAATTACTATTCATGGAAGTTCCCCATCCGCATAGAATCTTATGATCGTGTGTTAACTTACAATTTATCTGCTCTTAGAGAAACTCTGGGTAGAGATAATCCTCATTTGATTAAATTAATGGGGGTATTATATATGCTAAAGCATATTCCTTCTGGCGAAGAGGGCAGGGAAAGATATGATCAAATTTCCTTTATTAAAAGAATGTTATGGGAAATATGGAATGATAGTCAAGATGTACAGAATCATATCACTGCAAATATTTGTATTTTCAATGGGGAATATGGTAATCCAGAAAGTTTTAACTTTTTAGAAAGCTTGCTAGCAGAACAATTTTTTTGTCTTTCTTATTGGAAAGTAGGGAACGAAGAACTTAATTATAGACGGTTTTTTACTGTTAATGATTTGATTTGCTTGCGGGTAGAAGAGAAAAAAGTTTTTGAGAAGACTCACCAACTAATTTTTCAATTAGTAAAAGAAAATCGTTTAAATGGTTTAAGAATTGACCATATTGATGGTTTGTACGACCCAACACAGTACGTTAACAGACTACGAGAACACGCACCGGAGGCTTATTTAGTAGTCGAGAAAATTCTAGGGCGTAGAGAGTTGCTACCAATTAACTGGCCAATTCAAGGAACTAGTGGGTATGACTTTTTAGCACAGGTAAATTACTTATTTTGTAATTTAGATAATGAGCAAGAATTTGATGATATTTATCAGAGTTTTCTAGGCAGAACAGTAAATTATCAAGACATAATAGATCAAAATAAGAGATTAATTATTAGCAAATATTTAGCCGGAGATATTGATAATCTGGCAAATTTACTGAAACAGATTTGTATCAACTACCGCTATGCTAGTGACTTTACTATTTATGGTCTTAAGGCTGCTTTAGTAGAAATAATGGCCTTATTCCCAGTATACCGTACTTATATAAACAGTACGGAAGCTAGTAAAAGTGATCAGGAATATATTCAGAAAGTAATCAACCAAGCCAAGAGCAATATTCCCAATTTTCTCAATGAAGTCGCATTTATTGAGAAATTCTTGCTCTTAGACTTTGACGAATTCCTCACGGAAGAAAATAGAGAACAATGGTTACACTTTCTTATGCGGTTGCAGCAATTTACTGGACCATTAATGGCAAAAGGAGTAGAAGATACTACAGAATATGTATACAACCGCCTGATATCTTTAAATGAGGTGGGTTCTCATCCTGATTGTTTTGGCATTTCTCAGGAAGACTTCCATCATTTCAATCAGACACGATTTGCTCAATGGCCTCATTCAATGAATGCAACTTCCACCCACGATACAAAAAGGGGGGAAGATGTCAGGGCAAGGATTAATATCCTATCAGAAATCCCCAAAGAATGGGAAAAAAATCTCAAACGATGGCATGCAATTAATAAACCTCAGAAAAATGTAACTGGTGGTATAGATGTACCTACACCCAATGATGAATATTTTTTATATCAAACCCTAATTGGCACTTTTCCCTGGCATGAACATGAATATCCCCAATTTGTTGATCGGATTAAGGAATATATAATTAAAGCTATTCGGGAAGCCAAAGTCCATACGGCATGGCTTAAACCTGATGCTGATTATGAAAATAATTTTACTGAATTTGCTGAACAAATATTAAAACCGGATAATAACGAGTTTTTAGACTTATTTCGAGCTTTCCAGAAAAAAATAGCCTTCTATGGTGTTTTTAATTCTCTATCCCAAACTTTACTCAAAATAACAGCTCCTGGATTACCTGACTTTTACCAGGGAACTGAATTATGGGACTTTAGTTTAGTCGATCCTGATAACCGTCGTCCAGTCGACTTCCAATTACGCCAACAATACTTAGAAAATATCAAAATTCAAATTGACATGGATTTGCCCAATTTTATAGCACAGTTACTGCAATACCCAGAAAGTGGTGAAATCAAGCAGTTCTTAATTTACCAAGTACTTAGTGCAAGAAAGCAGTATTTAGAAGTATTTCAGCGTGGAACATATCATAAATTAACTATTGCTGGTAGTTTAAAAGGTCATATTATTGCTTTTTCTAGAAAATTGGGAGAACAAAACACTATTGTGGTTGTTCCCCGCTTTATAACATCTTTAATTAAAGAAGGGGAATACCCTATAGGAAAACAAGTATGGCAAGAAACTCGCATCATCTCTCCTACTGTTTCCAAACCTGTATGGCATAACTTAATAACCAAACAGCAAGTCCCAAGTGGTGATATTATATGGTTGAGAGATATACTACAAAGTTTTCCTGTTGCATTATTAGTAAATTAAAGTGATACTAACTTGCTTCATTAATACTGCCAAAAAATATGGTAAATTCCCCCTATAAAAACTAAATTTATTTAATCATTAAAACTGATTTTTCCGAAAGCTTGATTGTAATGCCATTAAGTAGAATTTGTTTAGCAATAAATCAGGGCTGAAGTAAAAATATTACAAAATTCATATTTTACGAAGACTGCTTGATTCTTTCATCACATCAAGTTTCCATAATTGATTGTCAGTAGTAATTTTTAATCCCTGTCATTTCCGTTTACCCTACCATAGTTTTTAAGTACAACAAAATGATTGTCTGCATGTTAAACATAAATGGTTCAAATCTCGATTTTTGCTCTTTGACTTGTAGATATTTTCAACGAATTTGGCGTAAATTATAATAATCGGTGAAAATATTAAGACATTATTTTTGGAATACAAAGAACTTCTAGTTTATGTTGACTGGGAGAACATCAAGTATATCTGTTGGTCTATTATTAGAGTTGTAGAAACTTTTTTGATATTTATTGCATACTAGTAGTTTCATAACTTTATCTAATGCTATAAATACTTGTGAGTAGCTCTTAGTCTCTTTTATAAAGGGATCCAATTTTGTGTGTTTAATTATTAAATATATTAAATCTTGAGGAAATTAAAAATGATATTGAACTCAATTAATTACAATTGGCTTAACTCTACTAAATTTTAGTGTAAAAGTTATATGCTATTAAATTAAATTTCTTTTAATCTTATTTTCTTATCCAAATTAAATTAAATAATATTCACATGAATTTGACTTGTATTAAATCAATTTTTGCGCTAAAATTAGAAGAGAAAAGAATATAAGTTTTCTATAAAAATTACTAATAATAAAGAGGTTTGTATCCCAATCCAGATATTCACTAATATTACTAATAGATAGCAAGAAAGGAAAAGTAGATACAGTAAAATATTTGAAGCTACTGTATCTACTTTTTACCTGTATTATTGCTCTCATAAATCACTCGTATTTCGATATGAGCCTAATATTTAATATTGTCCCTATCTAAACCTGCTACTTTCTATTTTTTGTTTACCAAGTACTCTCAATCTTACCCTAAATTAATTGATTAAGCAGGTTTATAGTCACTCAATTAATCAGTTCGAAGTTTATTTATATAAGTATTATTCTATAGTAACTCACAAGATAATTATATTGAATCGCTAACATTAAAAGTATCCCTCATCTTAGAGACTATTTTATAGTTTAATTTGGTACTAAGCGAGCTACCCTTAGAAAGGAATACAAAAAATCAAGTATGTAAAAAATATTTATTCTTTACATAGCAGAAATTAAAACTTTGTGGAATTAGTGGATGTTTATGTTTTTATGCTTGTAGCATTGTTGTACGCAAATTAACTTTTTACTCTAGCACTCAATTGTAAACAGTTTATATACATAATTAATCTAAATGTATAGAAATTGTTATCAATTCGTACTTGTAAGCCCTTAGTTATAATTAATACTACCTACGTTAGCAAGTAAATAGCTCTATAAAAATAATGAAAAATCCAGAAAAAAGTTCTCAAGAAACTGTTAACCCGGTTTTTGATAAAGAGAGGCAAGACGAAGTAATGAATGATGTTTTTGTTCTATTGGAAAATCTCATCAATAGAGAAGAGAACACTGTAAAATTGATTGTTGGTAGTCTATATGATATTGGAACAGTAAATATTATTAATCAAAAATTTAAGTCACGAACTTTTAACAACATACTAAAGCGAATATCTTTAGTATCTAAACCTGCTTTTAAAGTTATTATTTGGCGTTGGGCAAAGAAAAACCTACCTCAACTAATTGCCAATTGGTGTGAAAAAAAAGTATCATTCGACCCAGAGAATTCCCAAACTAAAAAAATAGAATTAGCTGCCACAAAACAAGATATTTCCCCAACTGCTATACCCCCGCTTAAATATAAGATACAAGATATCAGATATTTGCGCTTCCAAGTAAATTTGTTAACAAATTTACTTGGAATTTATGTGATAGGTTCACTTACTTTAGTAAGTGGCGGCCTGTTATGGTTAAGTCATGAGATGCAACAATCACGCCAACAAACTATTCAAGAAATCCAAACCCAAATCAAAATACTCGAAGCCAATCACAATCCATAATAATTAAGGTAATTCTAACGGAATATTACCCAGATAGCTTTTGCGGTAATCAGTTATTAACTGTCTTGCAGTACGTTCCAAATCTCCTTGGTAACGGTATTCTGCCAAAGAATGCAAGTATGCTTCCCCCGTATCATCACTAGTATCCAAACCATAACGTTCTCTTAGGGGTGATTTCGGCAATAATTCATTAGCCACTTCTTGTAGATAAGTAAGTATATCTACTAACCCAGCTGCAATAAGTTGGTTATCATATGATGCTTCACCAATATCATCACAAATTGCCAATTTTAAGGCTGCTCCCTGATCTTCTAACTTTGTAGGAATTATACCTGGGGCATCTAGCAATTCTAACTCCTTAGAGATTTTTACCCACCTTAATTGACGAGTCACTCCAGGACGAGCAGCACTTTCAACAACTTTTTGACCCAATAACCGGTTAATTAAGGCTGACTTACCCACATTTGGAAAACCAATTACAACAGCACGAATGGGGCGAGGCAACATACCGCGATCATATCTTCTTTTGTTAACTGCCATTCCTGCTACCTGAGTGGCCTTTGACACTGCTATTACTCCTTGTCCATTTTGGGCATTAGTAAAATAAGGTACTTCTTTTCTTTGCCTAAACCAATCTTTCCATTTGGCTTGAATTTGGGGAGTAATCATATCCAGGCGGTTGAGAATTAATACACGTGCCTTATTCTCAATCCATTCAGATATCTGGGGATGGTGAGTTGCTAAGGGAATACGAGCATCCCTAACTTCTAGTACTACATCTACTAATTTCAGTTGTTTTTAAGTTTTTTTCTGCCTTGGCAATATGGCCAGGATACCATTGAATCAAGTTTAATTTATAGTTATCAGTTGTAGACATTTTGGAGATTGTAAATTTTGAATATTAGATTAATATATATTTCCTTTTCTCTCACTCTCCATACACCTTTGCTTATAATATCCGTTATCATCTACAAGTGTTTAACTGAAATAAAAGGACTTTTGATTAATTCAACTTTACAGCTGATCGATATCATTAGTTATATTTGTAATTATTTTTGCGGAGATTCCATATCAAAAATAAATCTTTAAATACTCCACTTAACCTGTTTTACGTAATAAAGTTTTGATGATGTCGTAGAAATATAATTATCCTAATAACCACCACACAAAATTCTAGGACCGTGAATAATTTATAGAAAATCTACTTAGAGAAATTCTATCATAGAAGAGAATATTAAATTTAGTAGCCAGATGTAAACAGAAGTAGATACTGAGTAAGTATATAAATAAGAGTCACATATTCAGATAATAATATAATTAAGATTTTCTTATGATACATCTATATCAGCACTTTTAATAAATGATGGTAAATAGTAATTGGATTTTTTCTGATCATATCTAAATATAATTTAACAATATTACAAATAGTTTTTTATAAAAAACTAGGAAAAATTCTTCTATATTCTCCATACTAATTAAATACTACCTAATATTTTAGCTATTAGGGGTTTTTATGATTTCAGCAATTTACATATGACTAGGATAGAAATTTGTCAATATATGTATCTAGTCGTTATTCTAATTTTTAGAATAGATAACTTAAATATTTTTGTTAATGAGTATTTCCCTAATCTGGTAAGCCTGGATAATTACAAATCTTTTTACTACTTATTTAATAAACTAAATTTGGGTTTTATTCAATGAAAATATCTTTTTATGGCTGTAAATAATTGGCAAGGTTCTTGTTCTTTTAAACTATCTGGTTTGCTCCAAGTAAAGGGAGCTTTTTTTGCTGCAGACATCCATAAAAACCTTTTAGCTCTTGTTATTGCCACATACAGTAACCGATATTCTTCTGCTATTTTTAGGTATTTAGCTTTTGTCCAAGCTTCTTCTGCATTAGGTAAAATTAGTAAATCTGCATTGAAGGCTGAACGGATTTGAGTGCGAGCAACCTCTGATAAAGTAAAGTCACCCAGAAATTGGCTATGAGGAGGAACCCAAAATTTTCCAGGTATCAAATTATCATGCAGAAATGGCATAAATACACAATCCCAATCTAAACCTTTGGCTTTATGCATAGTAATTATAGTTAGCTGACCGGGATTAGTACATTGAACTTCTATGTTTTCTGTATCTACGGTTTCAAAATGCTCAGAATTGACTATGTCAAGTAAGGTAATGAGCATAGTATCTATAGAAGCATTGTAAGCAATTTGTTTATTCACCCGTTCTGCTAATTTATCAACGGTGGCGAGTTCAGCTTGGTTGTAATTTAATGCTAATCCTAGGAAAGAAATTAATTCATAAAGAGGTAATTTTAATCTTGCATGGAGTAGACTACGGCACAAATGAGCTGCTGTCTGAATTGGTTCTGGTTGGGTTATAGCCAAGGGACCAGGATACAAAAAATCCTCTGGAAAGATAGACAGAGCATTGAAGTCTTGAAAATCGATTAGTTTCCTTTGTTCCATTACTGTCAATGCAGCTTTTAAGTAATCCGGCGAGTGTGGACGGGCACAAAATTGCAGTAGAGTTAATACTTCCTCTGGTACGTGAGAGTGGTGTTCTTGTTCTGCTAAATCATAAAGTTTTATCCCATGCTGTTTACAGATAGGATATAATACTTTGGATAACCATTTTCCTTGACGATTATCACGAACTAGAATTGCAGTACTAATCCCACTTGTATCTTCTCGAGCAAACAAATTTATTACTTTCTGAACTAGCAGTTCTACTGTATGGTAAATGTCATCAGGTATATGTAATTCCAATCCTTTATCTAAGGCTTGAGGATTAACATTCAGTTGAGGACTATTTATATCAATAGGGTAAATTTTCTGATAGCAGAAGGGTAGAACTTGCTGTGCTTCGGCACACTTACTATTTACCCACGCCATAGTAAAGTTGGCTGCTTCCATTATTATTGAAGCACTACGACCAGCCTGGCTCATGGTGATTAACCGACCTTCCTTATCACAACTTGTGCAAAATTTACGGAAATAAATAGGATCAGCTGGTGTAAAGGTAGAATTAATGGCTTGGTTAGGATCGCCAACTCGTACCAAATTAAATGGAGATGAGTAAATTTTATTATCTTCTATTTTTGCTGCCAGAATTTCCAATAATTTAGTTTGTAGAGGACTAGAATCTTGAGCTTCATCTTCAAAAATAGCAAAAACTTTTTTCTGTTCAGCCTTCCGGGCATCAGGATTTTTTAGTACTCGCAATGCTGCAAGAATCATGTCATCATAGTCTATGAAATCCTGCTGTTGCATTAAGTCATCATATAATTCGTATAATTCTGATGCTATCTTTAAAATCGAGTATTTATCGGTGGTATATTTGCTCAATTGTTGTAAATCTGGGGGCAACAGTCCTAGGCTTTTGGCTTCATGAATAGTAGTAGATGCCAAATCTGGTAGGACTTCTGTCCGAATTATTAACTGGCGACGTAATAGTTCTGTTTCTTCCCCATCAAATTTTATTCCTTGTGATAGGGAATAATAATTTTCAGGATGTTTAGTAATCCATTGTTCCACAGCATTACGAATCAAGTAGTGAGATTTGTTAGGCAAAATTAAAGAGACATTTTCCAAATCCAGACCAGATAAATTCGGGTGATTATTAGCAATATTTAATGCTAAACCATGAAGGGTATAAACTGTAAAACCAATTGGGGGCAAAGACAGACTACTCTGAAGAAATTGACGGATTTTCGTCTTGATATTTTCTGCTGCAGAACGTGTAACAGTCACTACAACCAGCTGACCCTGGTTTGGGAGATGGAAGCCAGTAGCTGATTGTAAATATTGGCGTGCGATTGCAGTTGCTACCGCTGCAGCCATACCTGTAGACTTCCCTGCACCAGGAACTGCAGATACTGCCAGGGGCCCATGTTCCCAGTCAATCATGGATTGCTGTTCTGTACGTAAACCTTTACGAATGTTTGAAATGGCTTTTTCGATAGTTAAGGAAGCAGGAGACAAATGTTTATTTCCTGCAGATTCTGATTCTGATAGCACTGGCTCTGGGAAATGATACTACATTCAAATTCTAGATTTTCGTGATTATTTATAGATAATTATTTGTTTCTAATATAATCAAATAAGTATGTCATATCTATATAATGCTTTATTAATAATAATAAGGCAAGTATAAATAAATATTTAAAAATCAAATTTTTACTTGTAGTAGTATATTATTGGTTCTGGTGAATGCTCATTAATTTATTATTCAGCAGCAACAATAAATATTCTGAGTATATTTTAATTCTAAAATATACTCAAATTTTAGTAAAGTAATATCACCTTTTTACATAGGAGCTTTCTGAATATATATTTCAACAATGAAAAGTGCCACCAATAAATACTCACAGAAATAGGAAAACATAGGTGATTTTGCTTTCTATCAAAAACTAACAAAATATAATCTTGACATCGCTTATAAATTGTCCACCATAAAATTAGTAACATCCCTTAGTTAGGGTTTAAAACTTTAAGTATTTTGTAAAAATTTTCTTGTAGTATATGAAATTACTTACATAAAGTATAAACGCAACTATTTTGATTGACATTAGTAAACCCTAATTTGAAGATTTAACATATCTGCACTACGGGTTTATCAGCAATCTAATCCCTGAAAACAAACTAACCATACAAAAATTGAGCAGATATTTTTTTAGTCGGAAAAATGACTGCCTTAACATGTCGGATTTTCGGAATATAAGAGAAAGTAGTGAATTTAGTAACCAGATAGCAGCAATAATCAGTTTTGAGTATTGCTGAACCGAGAGCAACTGATATGGGTGATGACCAAATTGAATTGAGCAGAAATACTTGTGATAATCTTCTTACAACGTTCATTATCATCTATGAGCAACAAATAGTTATTTTTGCTCCAATATACTTTTTAGCATGATATTAAGACTTGGTTATTCAATTATAATGACCGATAATTTTTATGTTAAATATTATCCAAGATATTGATTTATTAAAAATTTTTGTGATAATTATTAGGTTTTAAAATTAATTTAAGCCTATTCTTATATACATAGATTATAAAGAATATCTTAGTGTACTTTTGGCTAAGAAACTGCATTATCAAAGATTTAATTAGAACATATATAAATATTTTTATTAATCATTTTTGTGGGGCTGAGTAGTTTTTCATTTACAGAGTTGAAAGTCTCATTCAAGACCATTGATATCTAGGGAAAACAAAAACTGGATTATTCTGCTAAGAAGCGAAGATATTATTTCAAATATGTCATAACAGCATATTCAGAGAAGAGATTATTAGTTCTATTTTAAGTGGAGTAATCTTATCAAAGACCTTGGATACAAAATTTTACCCTTCTGTAAGGAGGAGTGTCAGAAAAAATCAAATGTGGATAATTTTTAAGGGATCATGAAAACTAAATATCCAAATTAACTTGTTTATGCTGATAAAAAGCAGACATGGAAAATCATAAAGAATATGCTTATAGTTACAGAAAAACAGGATATATATTTTATAGCTTCCTTATACTCCTAAATTCAGAAATATTCTTAAATATTTAGTTATACTGATGCCCTAAAATAGCGAAGATAATCGCCCCAAGGATTTTGAGTTGTATTGTTACTAGAGTTTATTTAAAATATAGTCCTGTTATTAGTAATAATTTCATTATTACTTAATATAAATTATACATAGAATTATGAAAAATTTAGGATACGTCTTCTGGTATTTTCCATTCATCTCACTTGAGTAAAATAGGATTTTGATAGTTTGTACTCAAGAATTAGATGAATTTAAAGTCATCTTAGTGTTAGGTCGAGAATAAATCTCAGCAGATAGAGATAAGTCATGTACTAATATAACTCTATATTGCACTTAATGAATAATGCAAAATATGATTTATTTCAACCTGAGACATATATTATATTCTTCAGGGGCACATTAATGTGTCACGGGTTTTTCTGCCAGTGGTTGGATTGTTACCTTTAGCTACTTCACAGAGCTTATTTCGTACAGAAGTGCGGAAGTAAACGTCTGTGAAATCTGCACCGTTAATGATTGAGCCATCAAATAGGGTATTAGTACAAAAAGCCCCTTCTAAAATTGTATTTGTGAGGTTTGCATTAGTCAAACGGGCTGATTCTAAATCAGAATATCTCATGTTACTACCAGTAAAATTACTTCTAGACAAGTTTGCTGAGAAAAATCTCACCCCCTGCAGATTAGAGTTACTAAAATTACTTTTACGGAGATTAGCATGATCAAAACTAGAATCTGTTAAATCCTGTCTAGAAAAATCAGTTGATTCTAGAATTCGATTATTATAGTTGATTGCTGATGCAAAGGGAGTAAAGTAAATAGACACTACAATCCAGAAAAATCCTGTTATAAATAAGCAGGCGAAAAGCTCAAAGCTTTTATTATATTTGTTTTGAGCTTTTTGAAATTTATTAATAAATCTAATAATCATCTTAATATTTTATTTAAGATAAACTACCCTTTAATTTATTATCCTAACATTTGGTATCTTAGGATGATATATCACATGAGAATATACATGCTATAAGTTTTAATTTTTGCAGAATACTACTTTTTTACCATTATGTGTAGAGTAAATATTACTAGTGCTGATAGGTGATTATATATTAGCCGTTGCTAATACCATCAGAAAGAGTTAATGATAATAGTTGAGCTTGTGACGAATATCCTCTTTTAACCATTATATGTAAACAAATCATCACCTATTCAGATTAAAGATGTAAGTACAGAAATGCTTTTAGTTATGTATCCAGGTTAAAAATTATTTCTATTTATTCTATGTTGCTATTTTTTGGCTATCAAACCTTAATGAAAAAATAATAGGAGGGGGTTTTTATCATTATAAATAATGAGCTATCCTACTGAATTATAAACTGGGGTTTAGAATAAATGCTGTTGTAAACTATAGGCAATCTATTACGTTGAAGAGCTTCGAAACTTATTAAGTCTTGCTAGTTTGGGTAACTTATTAATAAGCTAAACCATTGAAATAATTTTATAAATCCATAATCTGTGTACGAGTAGTTTAAACTGATAATATCAATATGATGTCTACTTTTGGTGAGTTTATGAAAATATAGGATTAGTATAGCATCCTATTATGAGAACAGATTGCTGATTTTCTGAAGAATAGATAAACACATTTTTTATTGTTCTATAATTCAGGGCTTATTAGGTAGAGGTCATCAGGAAAAATCTAACTATTATCGTTTATATTATAGTGGAATAAAATCATTCAAATTAATATTGGTTAGGAGCAAGTTTCTAGGCAATAACCTAAACCTCTCACAAATCCTTATTGAGAGCTTTCAATCTCTTTTTTTTTGATGCTTGATTGCCATGAGATACGGTCGTAACATGATAGCAATACATAAAATCAACTAGATTATTCTCCCCTGTTTCCAAATACCAAAGACTAATTTTTGCACATCTTGGCATTTTATAGCTAATACTTTAGATCAGTTAAACAAGCACGAATATTACTCTCTTACCGAGAGCTTAATTATTTTGCCAGCTTGACCCTAACAATCCAAACATCTATTTTGATGAATAACTGTGAGCAAGGAAATGGGAATTTATTTATGTATAGACCATACACAAATTGGGGCTGGCATTCGCCAAATAATACAAGTATTCTATATTGTTGCTTCGAATTAAAACCATTTCTACATCCCTTATATATTCATTCACAATCTTCTCCGTTAGGGTAACAGCCACCTTGTACTATGTGTAAGTTTACTTAATTTACAAGGATTTCAGTCTAAATTTAGGAAATAAAAACTAGTTTGTATAGCAGAGCAAACCATCATTTGACAACTTGACTAAAAACGACAGAGAATAAAAAGTGGGTAGCCTAGCATAGAAAACAATAGAAATTGAGTAAATATTAAACTCGAAAAAATCTTACCCCTTAAAACATATTCTACAAGCAAGATACCAATTACTATGACTAAGATCCAATATATCTATATCTTAAGGAAGTCAAATGTTGGTATTCTTCCTAAGAATGATAATTTGAAGTGAAAGAGTGCCCATATGATTATAAACAAACCATTATATCTTCAACTCCAACATAAAAAAATAAATTGGGTATTACTTCGTCAGATATCAAAGAATAACTTGTTGGATAACACTAATAGAAAAGAAAAGCTATAAATCCACAAAAGCAAATATAAAATCTTGGGTGTATAGCTATTTAATGTTGATATTTTGAGTGAAAACATTCTCCATTTATATTCAAAATTGAGAGAAGATAAGTTGATACAATTATTTGCTCTGATATCGAACATGATATTTGTGGGAAAATAAGTAAGATCTGGTATCAGATACAAACTGAAGAATCCACAGTGGTATATTTATTTTGCGACAAAATAAATATACCAGAGTACAAAAAAAATATTAGTAGAAGGTTTAAAAACAAGGTGGTTAAAATTTCACTTGTAATATAATTTTCAATTGCTTATGTCTCCATAATTAATTTATTGAATTTTACAGAATCCCTTAATTTTCAAACCCCCTCTGAAATCATTTATAATCTCTCCACATAGTAATGCGCTTGATATATTATATTTCTCATTACATGGCTGTAGGGATGAATAATTGGGTATCGCATCCTTCTCCACAGGTACATTAATTAGTGTGGGAAACAGAAGAATTACTGTGAACCCATACCAATTATATTAATTGAGCTTTATCGATTATTTTCGGTTAAACATCTACTCAGTCCTTAAAATCGTTCTCATTTATTCAATGTTATTAACTTTGTATTATATTTGTATTTCTCAAAAACTCTTGTAATCAATATTTTTGCTTTCTTTAAATATTAATAAATCAATGACAAAACATATGACTGGTGAAAATACTGTTTCGAATCAGGGAAACAATGAAATGAAAACCGCCTCTGCTCTTGGCTTACCACTAAAACAGAATAGTAATAGTGTCTTAGCTGTTAATAATCTAGAATTGTGTTTATCTGGATATGACTATGAATTACCTATAGACATCATTGCTCAAAATCCTGCCTCTCCTAGGGATAGTTCTAAACTCTTGATAGTTGATTCTGTTAATACTGGTAATAGTAAACAACCTACTTGTGAAGTATTCCGTAATTTACCTAATATACTTCAGCCAGGAGATTTACTAGTGATGAATAACACCAGAGTTATTCCGGCCAGGTTACATGGCCATAAGTCCACAGGAGCAGAAATAGAAGTGTTACTATTAGAGGAGAGGCAGCATAATTATTGGTTAGCTTTAGTTAAGCCAGGAAAGCGTTTCAAGTTGGGAACAGAACTTATTTTTACTACTGGAACACAGAAGAATGGAAGTAAGTTTAATTTAGGCAGAGAAATGAAAGCAACTGTAGTAGGAAGTGATCAAGCAACCGGAGGGAGATTATTAAGATTTGAATTGCCAGAAGGGATAAGTTTAATAGAACTATTAGATGTATTTGGGGAAATACCTTTACCCCCTTATATTAATAAGAACCATTCTGGGAAGGAAAAATACCAAACGATATATGCAGAATATCCAGGAGCAGTTGCAGCACCCACAGCAGGACTACACTTTACACCAAGTTTACTGAAAAAATTGCAATCACGAGGTATTAATCAGGCATTTGTAACTCTTCATGTCGGCATAGGTACATTCCGTCCGGTGGAAGTAGAAAACATTACAAAGCATAAAATGCATGGGGAGTGGATTAAGGTTTCTGCTGAAACAGTAGAAAAAATTCACAAGACCCGAGCAGATGGAGGTCGTATTATTGCGGTAGGAACAACAGTGGTAAGATCTTTAGAATCAGCTGCAGCGTCAGGAGCAGTTCAACCATTTTGTGGTAAGAGTAACTTGTTTATTTATCCTGGTTATAAGTGGAAAGTAGTTGATGGCTTAATTACTAACTTTCATTTGCCCCGTTCTAGTTTATTGATGTTGGTGAGTGCTTTAATTGGGAGAGAAAGATTATTAAATATTTACCAACAAGCAATCATTTCTGGATATCGTTTCTATTCTTTTGGAGATGCAATGCTAATTCTACCGGAGGCTGTCAATTAAGGTATTTCATTTACTATATACCACTTTCATTTGAGGATGACATCTAATCAAAAATTAGGGAAAACTCCTCTTAGATGGAAAATAGTCTATAGTATGGTAAAACTCCAAGAAAACCTATATCTATATAATCTTACGAAAAATCTTATATAAGTATAGGATTTCGGGGTACAAACAGTCATAATTATTTGTGTATAGATTACTCTAGCTCTAATCTTATAATTATAAAACTAACACTCTGTTAATTTGACATGCTGACAAGTTTTCGCAGGTGTATCTTTAGTTTTCATCAATCGGAATTCAATTTTTGTGTTTAGGGTTCTCAAGTGAAAATCTCCTATCTTCCAAACTAATATCTATTTATAATCTATTTCATATACCCATTAATAAATATGGGTGGAAGTATATATGTTAGTCTGTTCTTTGAACAATCGATTTTCAGATAGGATATTGAATCAAAATCAGAGGATAATATTATTTACCTGCATTATACTAATAAGCTGGTGTTTGTAACATATTCTGTGTATGGGTTGAAAATACTTCTAATATACCTTTTATTTGAACATATACTATTATATAATTACTAAATTAAACATCAAGAATTGAAGATATTAGATTGTTGATTGCGTCAGTTATTATTAGTACTCTTCTTAATTTGTTTACCAAGCCCCTTTATTTGTTTACCGATTCCCTAATTTATCTTATGTTTTAAAGCCTTTAACATGAAGCATTTATACCGTAAGTATCACCGTATTCTGGGTATTATTATTTGCTTTCTCTTGATTACAAATATTTTGACAGGAATGCTAACTACTCTAGTTAGAGAATAGTCTGTTAGTCTAGGAATATCCCCTGGGCTAATAATGAGAATACATACAGGAGAGATTATTTACTTACAAGGATTCTACCGAATTTTGAATGGATTAGGTCGTCTTGTAGGATTAGTTGTAACTGGGCTAAATCTTTCTTCAGGTGTGTTTCAAAATAAAGTTAATAGGGGGAATTGATTTCCCTACTACCATTTAGCCGAGGGTGAATTCACAGTAGGAACTTTAGTTGTGTATATTAAAAAATTTGCGATAAATTATGGGTTTATATGAACACTATATAACCTAATTTATATTGCAATGCTTAATTGTATACTGCTATTAAATAGGATTCTAATTTCTCAGTAATAATAAGTGTTATAATATATGATTAGATTCTTCAATCTAATTCTAATAAATTGCACTTAGCCATACATATAGCTTTACTCAAATAATAGTAATTCTAGAAATGATATCTGATTAAATAGACTCTATACTTTAATTTTTTTGGTTTTACACAAACTTACTAATCTTCTAAATTTATATGACGGTAATATCATTATTCTCTTATTCTAGTTTTTAGACTCCGAAAATACCAAACTAAATTTAAATCAAGATGCTATCGCAGTATACATAATACTGTTTTTCTCAGAGTTTTTAAAGAGTTATTAAGGTTGTCCTTATGAACTTTTTATGGGTTTACTTTATGCGACTGCGACTCTTACTAATTTTTGTCTGTGGTAACTTGTTAGTACGATCACTTATTTTATGCTTCTTTATTTTTCCACTGGATAGCCAGTCATAAATACCTTTTTTTTTAAATCCTTGTAGACTGAACTCGTCCAATCAATTAAATAATGACTCATGGCTCCTAACTCCATTCCCAAAAATAAGGTAAAAAACTCTTTCCGATAATGAAATATGGATTTTCCTGCTATCTCCCAATTCCAATTTAAATTAAGGATATCTCGGGTAAATAACAACAACAAAAACCAAAATAAACAGACGACACAAAACAAATAAATCAACCGCAAAGTAGTACCAATAATGGGACCATGGGAGAGAAAAGAGCGATGACGTAGACTTTTTTGATAAGGAAGCCAAACCCACCGAAACCAACCCCAACGTTTGTAATGACGGGAGTAAATATCCAAATCAGGACCAAACATTAATCCTCCAAACAGGAACCCGCCAACAATCAATAAAGTAACATTACCACTATAAGTTTGCCAGAAGACTATTGTGGCTAACCATGGCAAAGTCCATAATGTAATGCGATCATGTATCCTACCTGAGGGCATAAAAAGATTTTGGGTTAGGAAGACCTGCCGAGTTTACATTATAAAGCGACTAACAGGCCAGCCTATTACAATAAGTTTTTCAGTAGACTGTTCAACATTAGAATTTGTTATAGAAGCACAGTTCTCATGTAGTCCTAACCTTCTAAAATATAAAGAAAGATAGGATAGTATTTTGAGTGTAATCCTAAAACTCAAGAAATAAGCCCAGAAGTTTTTTGAAAAAAACTAGCATAATCCAGACAAGTTTGTTATGATTAAAAATCATAAAGAAAACGGGCAGTTAGCTCAGTTGGTAGAGCGCCTGCCTTACAAGCAGGATGTCACAGGTTCGAGTCCTGTACCGCCCATAGTTCCCGTTTTTTATTAATTTCCTGCTGAGATTGTAGTCAGGTAAAATGAAGCTAATAAACTGAAGGCTATGTTATTGTTTCGCCAGTGGGGTCTTTTATCTTCCTGAGGAGATGAAACGTTTTTGTGAAAATTGAGCGTTGTTGCTGTCATGATGAGTTTTGTAAGTTATATAATCGAGTAAGTTGATTTATTGAAAATACCATTGACCATAATTATAATCTAGGAGATAAACTGCAAAAATTACCATGAATTTAATCTCAGCAAAATTCATGGTGTAAATTATGAGATGTATTCTAGCACCCTCTATTTACAATCAATTATTTTTAACCAGGTTACCATTTAGATGAGTAATTATTCTTGTGGCAAAATATTGAACCTACATATAACTAACTCAACTTTCACCTGATCACCGTCTGCATCAAGCACATCCCTGCTCATCCAATGAAAGATAATTACACTTGCTAGTTAATTTAAATTCATTGAATACAACAGATACCTGCCTGAACTTTAGGGCTATAAGCTGCAATGCTCCTCGTAGCAACTCTATCAGGATAATAAATTGGATATGTTACTTCATTTTTCTACAAAATATGATTTACTTATCTAACCAAAGTGTTGAATAATTGCCTCGCCAAATTGAGAGCATTTCAATGGTTCCGCAGGCGGCTCCATCAACCTTGCTAGGTCATAGGTTGTCTGGCGACTAGCAATTGCACTAGCTAAACCTTTTTTTATTAAGTGTGCAGCCTCATGCCAACCCATGTATTCCAGCATCATTACCCCAGATAAAATTACAGAACCTGGATTAATTTTATCTAACCCTGCATGTTTGGGAGCAGTGCCATGGGTAGCTTCAAATATTGCTGCTGAGTCGCCAATATTTGCCCCAGGCCCCATCCCCAGGCCGCCAACAATTGCGGCGGCTGCATCAGATAGATAATCTCCATTCAAATTCATGGTAGCAAGAATCGAATATTCATCGGGGCGGATTTGGATTTGTTGGAAAATACTATCTGCAATGCGATCATTTACCATTACTTTACCTTTCCACTTACCTTCACCATGAGATAACCAAATGGAGTTAATAACTGTTTCTACTTCCCTAACAATTTCGGCTTTCTTTTCTTCTGTTAGAGCATCAAAACCAGGATCAATCATTCGGGCATTTTCTTCAAATGTAATCTCTGGGTTTTTTTCTTTGTTACCTAGAATCCATGACTCCCTTTCTGTAACACAATCTTGACGAAATTCACTGGTTGCTAATTCATAACCCCAATCACGAAAAGCACCTTCAGTATATTTCATAATATTGCCCTTATGTACCAAAGTCACTACTTGTTTATCTTTAGGCAATAATAAGGCGTGTTTGATGGCACGTCTGACAAGACGCTGGGAGCCATTTTTGCTAATTGGTTTAATCCCAATCCCTGCATCTATGGGAATTTGCTTTTTTCCATGTTCCGGAGTAGCGGGGATCATTTCCTCATTTAGGATTCTAATTAACTGATTGCCAATTTTACTACCCTGCTTCCATTCGATTCCTAAATAAATATCTTCGGTATTTTCCCGATAAACAATTATAT
Organism: Richelia intracellularis HH01; assembly: GCF_000350105.1. Classification (GTDB taxonomy): domain Bacteria; phylum Cyanobacteriota; class Cyanobacteriia; order Cyanobacteriales; family Nostocaceae; genus Richelia; species Richelia intracellularis. Next base: position 40,470 of record NZ_CAIY01000080.1, on the reverse strand, counting down.
CCAGTTTTTCTGGGTTTTTATGAGGCGAAGGAGTACCTGCGTAATAGCAACAAGGACGGATACAGGCATATAAATCAAAAACTTGTCTCAGGGCTACATTTAAAGAGCGAATACCACCACCTACAGGGGTAGTTAAAGGACCCTTTATAGCTATGCCATACTCACGAATTGCTGTTAAGGTATCTTCGGGTAAATACTGGTGACTTCCATACAAATCACAAGCTTCATCCCCTGCATAGACCTTAAACCAGCTAATCATTCGCTTACCTTTATAAGCCTCCTGTACAGCTGCATCGATTACTTTGCTAGCAGTAGGCCAAATATCACGACCAGTGCCATCACCACGAATAAAAGGGATAATGGGATTATCAGGAACAATCGGCTCACCATTTTCGAATATGACTTTTGATCCAATTGTTGGGGGAGAAACTCTTTTGTACATCAAATACTCCTAATTTTTGTACCGCAAATTAAATCAAGGAAGTTCTGGTTTTTAGAAAGCCAGTTGATTCTAGCTTATTTAGTTTTTAAAATGCCACTAGGTAGATTAAGAGTTTTACTCTTTTTTAATCTTAATTGCCAAGGCTGAAAGAAAGTCGAATAAATACTTAATCGACTCTATTATTTCGAACATGTGGCAGAAGAATACACACTCGGGTTTGGATTTTTAAATTGTCAGACACAATAGGAAATCGTTAAATCTCTTACTTCCTTTATGCATTTCTATAAAAATTATTGTAGTTCAGACTGAACTTTCAGTTTTATAAGAAACTTAATCTAAACTAATTGGAGCTTGAAACCCAGAAATTAAGGTGAGTTTGACATTTGGAATTTCCAGAGTACATTAGTTTATTAAATTTTTTCTTATTTTAAATAAACCGGAATAAAACCAAACAATTCAAAGGATCCTGCCAACGCGTAATTGCTTAATATCAATGAACCACGAAAAAATGAAATACGAAGACTTTGTACCATCAAGATGATAGTGCTTTCAACAGATTAATTTAACATTGTGATCCCTAATTGGTTAGATTATCGGAAGCGTTAGCCTAATCTATAAAACTACAAAAAATTCAGATGCAAGATATTTAACTCTCTAATTAACTGTACAATAATAAAAGTGTCTTCTTCTGTTTTTCTTGCCTCTAAAAACTATAAGGAATTAGCCATAATTCCTTATAGTTTTTAGCCGGTGATTAACTGTTGTTCCACCGAACAGATCTTACGAGTAATTGTATGACAGACCCAATAAATGTATCAGATACTACTAGTGATGATATTAAATCCCTCTGCAACCAGTTGATTACTGGGTCTGAGAAGGTTCAAAAAAAGTTGATACCACAGTTGGGTAACCTTGGTGGATTAGGACTAGATGTTTTAATGGAATTTTTGCTAAAACGCCGAGGGAGTAAGGCGACTCCATCAGATGGTAGAGCTTACCAAATTCTCTATAATTCTAAACTCCCTAATATTCAAAAATTTTTGCAAGACTATTTTCCTCAGGGTGTTGTTAAACTCGAGTCAGAACGTAATATTAACTATAGCCCTATCGAAAAGTTGCTGGCCGTGCAGAACTGGGAAGTGGCTGATCGCATGACAAATCAGAAAATGTGCGAGTTGGCCGGGGATAGCGCTGTCAAACGCAAGTGGTTATATTTCACAGAAGTAAATAATTTCCCAATTGTGGATTTACAAACTATTAATAATTTGTGGTTAGTGAACTCTGAAGGAAAGTTTGGCTTCTCTGTACAAAGAGAAATTTGTCTTGCTTTGGGCAAAAATTGGGAAAGTATTTGGAATAAAATCGGCTGGAAAAAAGGTAATAATTGGACTCGCTATCCGAAAGAATTTATTTGGAGTATAGATGCACCCAGAGGACATTTACCTTTATCTAATCAGTTGCGGGGTGTTAGAGTTTTTGCTTCACTAATGGCTCATCCTGCCTGGAGCCGAGAAGAGAAGAGTTGATAAAGTAAAAAGGAAGCAAATTCTAACTAAATATTCAACTAGCAGGCTACAATTCAAAACTTATATCAGGTTTGTGGAAGCATTAAAAACCCAAAAATAATGGCAAGAGTTATATTACAAAATGTTAAGCATGTATTTAATAATGTGGTAGCGATCACAGATATTTCTCTGGATATTCCTGATGGGGAGTTTTGGGTCTTAGTGGGTCCTTCTGGATGCGGCAAGTCAACTATTTTAAGAACTATTGCAGGGTTAGAAACTACTAATTTTGGCAAAATCTACATAGGGGATAAGCTTATGAATGATATCCCTGCTAGGAAACGAGATGTGTCAATGGTATTCCAAAATTATGCCTTATACCCCCATATGACTGTGAGGCAAAATCTTGCTTTTGGTTTACGAATGCGGGGAGTCAAACATCATCTTATTCAAGAGAGGATAGCTATAGTCGCTCAGTCATTAGTTTTAGAAGGGCTTTTGGAGCGCAAGCCCAAACAACTTTCTGGGGGACAACAGCAGAGGGTAGCTTTAGGGAGAGCGATTGCTCGTCAACCCAAAGTATTTTTATTAGATGAGCCTTTATCTAATTTGGATACTAAGCTACGTGATAATACTAGACATGAATTGAAAGAGTTACATCGTTCTATTGGGATTACGACCATTTACGTCACCCATAGCCAAGTTGAAGCCATGACTTTGGCAGATAAAATCGTAGTTCTTCAAGGGGGTAAAATTCAACAGGTGGGAACACCACAAACTATTTATAACCAACCAGCCAACCGCATTGTAGCAACTTTTATTGGCAATCCCCCGATGAATATCCTGCATGGAACTTATACCGGAGAAGGCTTCAATGTAGCAGGAAATTTTCTACCCATAATTTCAGAAATTCAACAAAAATTAAATTTCAACCCAGGACAGACAATTGATTTGGGTATTCGTCCTGAACATCTAACTCTCAATTACGAGGACAATGATCCTAGCCTGCTTGGAGAAGTAAAGGTAGTAGAAACTTTAGGTAGAGAAACATTTGTTCGTCTTGGTTTAACAGGCTCAAATATAATTATCAATGCAATTATTACAGCCAATAGAAATATTAACCCAGGCGATTTACTTCGCTTGGGAGTTGATCTAAGTAAATTATTTTTATTCGATCCCCATACTGAAGAGAGAATATTCCCAATATTATGAATCTACAAACACCCTTCTAGAATAGCGGCTACAACTCTGTAGTCTGGATCCTGTCGCAGTTGTGATAAGGCTTCTTGTGCTTCTGGTAAAGAATCAAATTTCCTTAATACATTGGCCACTCTAGAACGCATTTGCCAAACGTCGGATTTAACAAAAGGTAGTAGCATTTCCAATGCTACTACCTTTTGGGAGGTGTTGGATAACCGACCTAACTGAGATACTGCCGTTTGTTTGACAAGGGGATCTCTTCCCTCTAGACCAATCTGGCATATTCTTAGCAGCATTTTCGAATCTATTACCTCTTCTATCACGGCAAAAATACTTTGTCTTACCAGCCAATGAGACTCCTGCTCAAATAATCGTTCTAAATAGGGCAAAGCCCTTTCTAAACCGTACTTTGCTAGGGAATTAGCAGCTTCTGCCCGTACATTTGGATCTTTTTCGTTAGCAATTATATCTAAGAGTGACTGAAATCCCTCTTCTGTTTGTTTATAACCAAAGCCCATTGCAACATAAGAGCGAATCATAAATTCCCTATCGTACATTCGCTTTTTTAGAAGGGGAACAGCCACTTCGGGGCTATGGTTTCGTAACCCCACAATGCCCCTGATTCGGTTTTGGGCATCGGGACTGTTAAGATAGGTTTCAATCTGCTGTAGTTCCATGATGTTAGCTGGAGAATTGTGAGTGCTCACATATTATTTTACACTTTGTTATAAAATCTCCTTTTGATTTTAATCATACTAGCTTTTGAGTGTGATTAAATAGCAGAAATGATACGTAGAAAATATTTCTCCAATACTAAAATTAAATAACTATTGAGCCTGCACAAAAATATAACCAACACCAAAATTAACCCCTAATAAGTCAAAGGTTTACTACTAGGAGTTTTTTGCTATAGACTCTACCTGAAATCTCCTAACAGCACCAAAATCAATTATAAGAAAGATGACTATAATAACAGTCTCATAATTTATACTGTTAATATCTACTATACAAGTAAATAATGGTTTCTAACTGTAATAACGCAGAATAAATAAACGAAAAAACTGTTTCTTCCCAACAAATAGCTTAAATTTATACCATACTGGGAAATTTTAACTTGATAAATATACTAACTGAGCAACGACTTAATTTAAAAATTATTTACTATGTAAAAAGCTAAAAATAATAAAAGTAAAAATCCATTATTCATAAGTAAATTCAAATCGCCGCTATTAATTTCTGCTTGAGTGGCTTCTTATCCAAGAAATTAGTGTAAATTTCATACTATCAATAATAGTATGAATAGCCGAATAATTAAATATGTTAAACATCTTAGTATCTTGCATAAAGTATCCAACTATATTTTCCCATAAACTGCCTTTCTTATAACAGTTTTATATTCATAATAGTTCCAATATCCACTGCTAGCAAATTACTGAATTACCATCTAAAATTCCTTGTGAACATGAAGTTATATCTAATCAATAAGATTATTATTCATTAATTTTAAATCTCAAATATATCCCCATATAATAAAATTTGGTATTTATTGGATTAAGTTTTCCATGAATATAAAAAATCTTGTTTGTGATCATAAATATAGAAATCAAAATCAATATTTTATTCTTTAAGCCCGCTGTTCATAATAATCAGCAGCTGTAAGATAGAAATAAGTCAAATATTTGCGGTAGCTTAAGTAAGATTATTAACTAGATAAATATGACCAAATACATTTGGAGCCCAAGTCATTTGTAATTTGGTAGGAGTTGATGTGGTCTATTAACTCGCAGTATTTGAAGCATACTAGTGCCAACCGTTTCATTATTGCAGGTTCCTAAGAAATAACTACTAGTTTTCATAATAACTTAACTCCAACAGATAGTTGACTCAATTGTGTCTAAAGACTGCAGAGAATTGAAAACTATGTTACAAGTTTTGCTTTATATGTATATTCTTAATCATTGATAGTTCTGCCTATTATTATCTATCAAGTTTATCTTGCTAAAGCAGAAATTACTGCGATGGATTTTGCTATACAATGGGGAATTATTATAACCACTGCAAAGTCGTCGAGATATTGTCTTAATTATTTACTACTGATCATGACCAACGTTTAACTTCTGCTAAGAAAATCTTATGGTCAGATGAGTATCCGGAAGTAATATAATTTTTTTTTGATATCTGCATCATTAAAATAATGCTCGTGATTTCTACATTTAAAACATAGCATAGAAATAGCTGCAAGAAATTATATGCAGAACCATTTAGCAGGAGAGTTTGTAGTAATTACTAAACAAAAAATAATTCCATCTGACATATTGGGATTATCTAATCAGCCATTGGGTATAGGGTTTTAGTAATAGTTTAGGTGATTTAATTCTACTATCTCGTTATGACCAGGTTTATAATTAGCAATTTATCTTGTAAGGATATTATCTTGGAGGTATTAATTGAAGAATCAATCGTGCTGAAGTGCTAATATATTTTATTACTTTATTATTTCTATAATATCAACTCTAAATTTAGATGAGACTTAAACTATCTCCCATCTATTTTAACACTCTATAAAAAGAATTTTAGAGGCTTACCTGGCAGTTTTGAGCCAAGTGCAACTATACTAATTCAACATGTTTTCAGGTTATAATCTGACGAATCATCCTATTAACTTGAGACTCATATCCACCACCAAATAAATTAAAATGATTAATAATATGGTATAGGCCATAAAGAATCCTTCTATTTTTATATCCAGAGTCAAGCATAAAAACCTCGTTATATCCCTGATAGAAATCGCAGGGAAAACCACCAAAAAGTTCTGTCATAGCAATGTCAACTTCACGGTCACCATAATAAGTTGCAGGGTCAAAGACTACTGGTTCCCCATCTATTGTAAAACCAGTATTACCAATCCATAAGTCCCCATGAATAAGAGAAGGCTGTGGTTTATAGTCACCTAGTAGTTTAGGAGTTTTTGCTATTAGCTCCTCTGCTTGGGGAAAATCCCCTCCTCGTTTTATTCCCAGTCTAAATTGGTAACCAAGACGATTTTGGGCATAGAATTCTCCCCAATTATCTGTCCAAGTGTTAATTTGAGGTGTAGAGCCAATAGTATTTTGCATATACCAGCCAAAGCCCTTCTGGGAAATATTGACTTTTTTATGCATTTTTGCTAGGTTTCGCCCCATTTCCATAAATGAGCGACTTTTACGATTTCCCATTGATAAGTATTCCATTACTATGTAGCAGCAATCAGCCGATATGCCAGTACATAGCGGCTTGGGGGTCCGAATAGCACCAGTATCAGATATTTGCTGTAAGCCCAAAGCTTCTGCTTCAAACATGGCAATTTGAGAAGCCTGGTTAACTTTGATAAAGTATGTCTGTTTATCATTATTGACTATGTAGCTTTCATTGACAGACCCACCATCTACTAAACACTTTTGTTCAGATTGAAATCGATTACCAGTTACTCGACTAATATGGGTATCAATGCTATTCCACATTGTCTAAAGTCATATTTTTCTAGTGTTTACTCTTACATACCAAATGATGGTAGCAGTTATTCCATTCCCTACTAAAATTCTGCAAGACAACACAGTCATTTTCCCAGGCTAAAACAATGCTATTTTACAATTGAAATGAGTAAAAAGTCTATTTGTCATTTTTACTTATTTCAACTTGTAGCTTACGTTTTGCAGATATCAAGCGGGAAATGAAGATTTGAGGTATTATTCTGATTTAAATTTAGGGTGTTTTCACTTTCATGATAAATTTGCCTTAGGTCCTTATTTTCAAACTGACAAAAATTTTTACAAAATCTTCTACTATTAGATTCATCCATAACTAAAAGCTTGAAGTCTAGTAAATCCGGACTAACCAAATGTGATGCCATGTCTTATTCTTACTTAATCAATTCCCACTAGGCCTTACCACAACTACGCCATAAGCATCTGGAGATAAGTACATTTGAGCAGCTTGCATTAGGTCCATACTAGTTTGACGGCAAATATTTAGAGGATAATTGAAAGCAGGTTCTAAGTCTCCTATTAGCGATTGATAATAACCATATAAGTTAGCACGGTCACTAGGTTTTTCAGTACCAAAAATAAACTGATTTGCCACTCTGATACTAATGCGTTCAATTTCTGACTTTTGGACCATCCCTGTATGTAATCTGCGAATATTATTTATAATTGCACTCTCTACCAAAGGAATATTCTCTATTTCACATTGGGTGGAAATGTAAAATACTCCCTGGTATCGATTTGTCATATTTCTTACGTAAATATTATTAGCAATTCCCCTTTCTTCCCGTAACTCCATTACTAACCTTGATGTTCTTCCTCTTCCCAAAACCCCAGCCAAAATATCTAGAGCATAAGTTTTATCTAACTGATATATTCCCGGAACCCGCCATAAAATTACTAATCTGGCTTTTTGTAGTCTTTCATCTATAAATTCATTGCGCACAATTTCTGTAAATGGTAATTCTTGCTCCACTTTTGGCAATCTACAACTTCCATTTTCAGTCAGTTTATGAACACATTCCTGTGCAAGAATCTCAATTAAACCTCCCACAGGCAAATTACCTACAGCTACCGCAGTCATGGAAATAGGTTGATACCAATTTTTATAAAAATCTCGCATTTGTTGTGGTTTTAACTGCGAAATTATCTCCTTTGTTCCTAGAATAGGACGTTTGTAAGGTGACCGATTAAATGCAACCTCTATTAACCTTTTAAAGGTGCAATACCGAGTGTTATCTTCAGAACGAAGAATTTCCTCCAAAATCACTAGCCGCTCTTGTTCAAAAGCATTATCTAATATGCTTGCGTTCAGTACTATATCAAATAGCAACGGTGCCAAATCTGCAAAGTCCCTAGGAGCAGTAGTAATGTGGTAGTGGGAATAATCCTGACTAGTAGCCGCATTTGTTACCGCGCCCCTTTCTTCTATACGACGTTCAAATTCACCACTTTCAAGCCTTTCTGTACCCTTGAAAACCATATGCTCTAAAAAGTGGGAGATGCCATTGATATCATCATATTCAACTGCAGAACCAATGTTTACCCACAAGTGCAAACTGACTACTTCTACAGGCACTTGTTCTACTATAATAGTCATGCCATTAAATAGCTTCTCTCGTACAGGTGAACTTATATGAGAGGACTTTAACATGTTTTGATTTCACTGGTAATTGCGTGTGATTTTCCTACTGTTTTTATATCTTCATATAGAGTAATAGTAAATTTTGCCATTATAAAAAAATAAGATATAGTCCTGTCTTGGAAATTAAGTCAGCATTATTTCTTCGAAAAGTGTTTGTATTTTTTATTATTACTCATAAAAATCCTTTAGTCATCAATATCAAAGTCTTGACTGGAATTGAGACTAGATTTTGTAGATTAAATAATCTTACCCAAAGCTAATTAAGTTTTGTAACCAAGACATCAATATTCATAAAGAACCTGACACTATGTAGGTATTATATGGCTTTTCAGGGTTTCCATTGAGTTTGAATAATTCATTGCTGAACCAAATTATTCAATTACTCCAAAAGTCTTGCCAATATATTACCCCCCCAATAATAGCTAGCGACCCAGAGCAATGATCCTGCAGGTGATCATAATAAGCAGTAATTGCTAAATAAGTGATTTGGTATAACTGAGTCAATATGATAATTCCTACTTAGGAAGTTTATAGTAAAAAAGTATAGACCTGGATACAATTTTTACTCATTATCCCTTACTAGAAAATAATTTACAATATGGGATTTTGCCCAGTTATGCTCTTCTCCTAAATACACGAACTATTCCTAAAGTTTTACTTACGAGTAAGTCAATTGGGATTAGGGAACTTGTGAATATGATAGTTGTCAACTTAACATTCCGAACAATTCTTGCTTGTTTCTTAATATAACTTGATTCGCTAGACTTAAGAGCAAGAGTCGGCTAATTATCAAAAATTACAGAAAGGGAGTATGGATAATAATAACTGGATGCAACAATTAGTAATGTTGGGGATTGGGACAACATCACTAGTTATAGACAAACTCAAAGAAGCTAGTGATCAACTGGTCAAAGATGGCAAGCTGGATCCTGAACAGGCTAAAGTAGTAATGGATGACATGGTAGAGCAATTAAAGTTTGAGCAAAGCAACTGGGAAACTCAAATGCAAAGGCAAATGCAAAATATGCTACAAGACTTGGGAGTAGCCCGCCAAAATGAGATGGACGAGTTAAGGGGAAGAATTGATCGATTAGAACATCAAGTTAGAAATTTGGAAAATAAACTTTGGCGTTAGACTAAAGTTGCTAATTTAGATCTAATGTGTCCTACTTACTGATAATCTAATTCTCAAAACACTTCAGTAAGGAGGAGTTATTTTGAAGACAATTTTACTTAATTTTGGCTTAGTGATTGTGTACATGCTAATGTTAATAGCAACACAATTTGTTGGTATACAACAAAAAACTGCCATAGCATTGCAGTTGACTACTACTACGATAACTCCCACTATTGAAGCTGATGAGAATTCCTTAAGTGCCAATAACAAAGATAATAATATGCCTGATACCATTACCACTGCCTCTGGATTAAAATACCAAATTCTTAAAGCAGGAGGAGGTGAACCTCCGAGTATAGGAAAAACAGTTACGGTTCATTATACTGGAACCTTAGAAGATGGAAATAAATTTGACAGCTCCCGCGATCGTGGAACGCCTTTCAGCTTTAAAGTCGGCATAGGACAGGTTATCAAAGGCTGGGATGAGGGAGTCGGAAGTATGAAAGTAGGAGAACTCCGCAAGCTTGTTATACCCCCTGAATTGGGTTATGGCTCCCGTGGTGCTGGTGGTGTTATTCCCCCCAATGCAACCCTCATTTTTGATGTGGAATTGTTAGGCATTAGTTAACACTCGTATTTTGGTTATTGGTTCTACAAAAACTAGCAACCAGTAACCAATAAACGAAGGGCATACTATCTTGAATTGGAAAACTTAATTTGTACAAAGGGAACAAACGAAAGTAAATAATTATTACTCTCTCTACAAATATTTCTAGGCTAGTTTAATTATTGATTTAGTCAGACTGTTATGTCATCTGAGTAGCAGTCGTCAAAACTATTACTAAGTAAAAAAATAATTATGTATAAATTAAGAAAACTTATAGTAAATTTAGTGTAATTTTTAATGTCAATCTAATCCTTAATATATGTGAACTCTATTCTCAGAAGAGTAATTCGAGAGTTTAGCTTGTCATTATGGAATTATTAAGTCTGATAATATTCTCATGATTACTATTGAAGATGCATGTGGTTTTGCCTTTGCTTTATAATTCTATTGAACAGCTTTTACAGACGGACGGGTATTTAACTTCAAATCCCAAAAAACTTATAAACTCTCTAGAGCTTCTGGGAAGTTTTTGGGCCATGATTTTATATTAAATCAACTAGCCTGAATGAACTACTTTGTTAGAGTTTATAACTATAAAACTTACTCAGACAGATGAGTTAAAGAATGTTCTAAAACATCTGATCATATTTTTCTTCATTACTGATTCTAAGCATTCTTGATAAAAAGACTTTATTCTAATATCCTTGCTCATGTTAGCATACCTCATTCACTGGCCTATCAGAGAAGTATTCCTTGTCAGTAGATTTCATTCCTGATAACTGAGTGTTTAGTGTCTACAATATAATGATAAATAGAGAAGTTAGAAATTATGATTGCATATATCGCCCCATTATAAATATGGCGGTCAACCATACTATCTTATACTGTTGAATCACGAAAATTTTCCGAATGGATACTTCAATAATCTGACTTCTTTATACTGGAATATCCTAATAAAACATAACCTCTTCAAGTGATGTGCTGCAAAATTTTCTGTATGGGCCACTCTATTGCTAAACTGTATTCAGAATCAATCAAAATATCTAGACAAAATTAATTAATAAAAAGTAAGCTCTATACCCACGAAATAAATTCACTACTCCAAAAATATTTGTATGACTTTGAGGTTTTATAAGTTTTCCTATTTCATTATCTTCAATTAATAGGTTATTTTAAGGTAATAGTTATTCCTAATAGCTTTTTAGGCTTTTGATTATGACTTAATAATTCAGTATTAGATATTTATTTTACCTTGTAGTAAATAATACAAAACATCACCTGCCTAAGTAACTGATTAATAATATGTTCAACAATGTGAAATCATAATCCGGACGTCCAAATTATAAGTTTCCTTAAATAAATATATTTCAGATATGATTATGATTGGAATATATCTATTCTTGCCTCATTAGTTAGATGCAAATTACACATGCTGGGAAATAGAAGCCGCTTATTAAAACCGGACAACCGACTGGCGGCCTCTATTACTGTTTCCTTTGTTTTTTCTTTTCCCTTTTAGTACAGCCGGCAACAGTTTGATTTGGGCTCTTATTATAACCCAACTAAAAACCAATTCGTTTTAAGCACGTTCTTCAATTACCTTGTCAATCAGGCCATATTCCAGGGCTTCCTGGGCAGACATGAAAAAGTCACGATCCATGTCCTTCTCAATCTTTGATAAAAGCTGCCCTGTGTTCTGAGAATAGATTTTGTTGAGTTGGTGACGGATGCGGAGAATCTCTCTGGCTTCAATCTCAATGTCGGTTGCCTGCCCACGAGTACCACCAGAAGGTTGGTGAATCATAATTCTGGAGTGAGGTAATGCTAAACGTTTACCTTTATTCCCAGCGGCCAAGAGAAAAGAGCCCATAGAGGCAGCTAAACCAACACAAATAGTTACTACGTTAGACTTAACATGTTGCATAGTATCATAAATTGCCATGCCGGATGTAACCATGCCACCAGGGGAGTTTATATATAAATAAATATCCTTACCTGGATCTTCTGAATCTAGATACAGCATGACTGCAATAATTTGATTGGCAATTTCGTCATCAACATCACGTCCTAAGAAAATAATCCGTTCTCTATACAAACGATTATAGATATCAATCCACTGAGTGTATTGTTCTCCCGGCATCCGATAGGGAACTTTAGGAACACCTATAGGCATTTTAGTGACTCCGTTTTTAATTTGTAGTGGCGTCTGTAAATTTACAACACAGTAAGTTGCACTCGAAAATCGATTTTCTAGAGAATGTTAGCAGAAACATTATTTTCCATTTCTGTCTTATTTTCAAAAACTCTATCAATTAATCCATAATCTACGGCTTGGTGAGGACTCATGTAAAAGATTCGGTCCATATCCTTTTCAATTTTCTCCCGTTCTTGCCCTGTAGTTTGGGACAAAATGTCTAAAATGGTTCTCTTATTAGATAAGACTTCCTTTGCACGAATTTGGATATCTGTGGCTTGTCCTTGAGCATAGCTTTTAGGCTGATGTATAACAATTGTAGAATTGGGTAAACTAGCACGGCAACCTTTGGTCCCAGCACTAAGGAGCATGGCTGACATGCCCATTGCCATGCCAATACAAATGGTGTGTACGGGGGGATGAATATATTTTAGAGTGTCGTAGATTGCAAAAGCTTCTGTTTCAAATCCAACAGGATCACCACTATGGCCAGATGTACCAGTGGAGTTAATGTAAATTTTGATTGGTTTTTCGGGATCATCAGACTGCAAAAAAAGCAATTCTGCAATAATTAACTCAGTGACAGCTGGCACCAGTGGCATACCCAAATAGACAATACGCTCTTTGAGTAATAGCGAGGGTAAATCCGGAGGAGGTGTGCGAGTAAAATTATCGCCGTAGTAAGGAGCTTGAACAGCTTTGATGGGGAAGGTATCCATAGCAACTGTTGTCTGATATTTATGCCGTTAACTGTAATACATAGTAGCGTGATGATAGCCTAAATGGGGTGTGGTTATTTCCCTAATTCTTACTTATGCTGATAACTGAAGTTTAAAGTGAATTTCAGGTTTCCAGGAAAATTAGTCAAAATCAATTGGGGCTTGGAAGTCAGACATAAAAATTTATAAAGTATTTGGGGTATTTACAGAATTATTAATTTTCTGTATTTCTTTTGGGCTCAAGCAATTTAGGACTAGAATAAACCATTCAGAAAGTCTTACAAGGGATTAATTCCCTCAAAATTTTGATTCAAGAAAATTACCTTGCAGATGATTATAATCCTCATATGGAAATAGTTTAAATAGTGAAGTTAATGTAGTAGTTATTTCTTAGTACAATTCTGAAAATATTAAATTAGTCTAAAGTCTAGTAATTAAAGAAAAGGAATAATTAAGTGATACAGGAACTAAGAATTACTGATGTAAATCTGGGAACATAAAAATCTCAGTTATTGATGTATCTGTCAGTAGAAATTTTTCTGCAGACTAGATACTTATACTAGAAATTATTTATAACTAAATTATTTTGTTGTGATTTGGGTACTTGTGGTTATGAAGGTTAGTTTACAGGCAAATTTTAATGACAGCAATGTAGATGCCAATCAGTTAAATAATCAACGCCAATTAGAGGTTTCTATTTCTGTGAATATAGGACAGACGGATAAAAATGTGCCACTTAATTTATGCTTAGTATTAGACCATAGTGCTTCAATGAATGGTAAACCATTGGAAATGGTCAAAAGGGCTGCCATTGGTTTGGTGGATCGACTTAAGGAAGGCGACCGTTTGAGTATAGTAGCTTTCGATCATCGTGCCAAAGTATTAATACCCAACCAAATCCTAGAGAATCCAGAATGGACAAAGCAACAGATTGCCTATTTGTCTGCCGATGGAGGAACTGCAATTGATGAAGGGTTACGCTTGGGAATTGAGCAATTAGCAAAAGGAAAACAAGAAAATATTTCTCAAGTATTTTTATTAACTGATGGTGAAAATGAACATGGTGATAACAATCGCTGTTTAAAGCTTGCCCAATTGGCTGCAAATCATAATTTAACTTTAAACGCCCTAGGGTTTGGTGACCATTGGAACCAAGATATACTAGAAAGAATCGCAGATACATCTGGTGGTACATTATCCTATATTCAACGACCTGATGAAGCAATAGAGGCTTTTAATCGCTTATTTAAGCGTGCTCAGTCCATAGGTTTAACTAATGCTCATCTATTATTTCAACTCATGCCTAATGTACGATTAGCTAAATTAAAACCCATTGCCCAAGTATCTCCAGATACTATTGAACTGCCTATTCAACTAGAAGCAAACGGTCGCTTTTCAGTGCGTTTAGGAGATTTAATGCTGGATACAGAACGGGTAGTATTGGCCAATTTATATATGGGCAAATTGCCTGTAGGAAAACAAGCAATTACAAATTTACAAATTAAGTATAGTGATCCGGCACAAAATTATACAGGTTTATATTCTGAAAATATGCCCGTTTACATGGAAGTTCAGGAAGTTTATAAGCCTAGACTAAACTCCAATGTACAAAAGTCGATTTTGATATTGGCTAAGTACCGTCAAACTCAGTTAGCAGAAGCTAAATTGCAAAAAGGTGATCATGCAGGTGCTGTAACTATGTTACATACTGCTGCTAAGACAGCACTACAAATGGGTGATAATAGTGCTGCCACAGTCTTACAGACGTCTGCTACCCGTCTGCAAATGGGAGAGAAACTATCGGAAACAGATCGCAAAAGAACATATATCGTTTCCAAAACAATATTACAAGATTTTAACCATGATATAAATAAGTCTGTAAATTAGTTATTTTGGTGGGCGATTTTGGACATCATAAATATACTGTTAAAGGCTTTATTATTCTGCTTACCAAGCTTAGCAGATAAATAAATTAAAAATCCTAATAAGTAAATCCTGATTATTTTGCTGATTCGTAAATATCCCATCTAGCCCATTTACAAACTGGCTTTTTTCTTGGGAAATTTTTTTATAGATTATTTTTTTCAAAAAATAGTGAAAATATTGCTAGCACCGTCCATAAAATAGAAAATGGATAGTAATTCAATCAACTTATTGTAAGTATACAATAAGTTGATTGAATTACTATTGCATTAATCAAAAATATACCTGTTTATACACTAAACTAGACAATTAGAAATAGTTTATACCTCTTATAATATAGTTGTATTCTTTTACAAATACAGACTAAGATTTATTTAATAATAATGATGTTAATTTTTATAACTTGGTAAGTGATAAATAATTCAGGATTTAACTCATGAAGTTTAACTTAGCTCTAACTATTTTAGCACCCATTATATTTACTTAGTCACAGCTGGTACAAAGATAGCTAAATTCTTAGCTCCTTATGAAAGAAGGTCAAAGAATGGTAGTAATTTCTCAACAATAATCACCCAATAACAATTGAGCCTACCTAATGCAAGTTATTTCTAGTGTAGGTTATCCTTCAATCAGTACAGAGTCTTTAAAATAGTAAATAGGGCCATTGATATCACAGAATCCACTTGTCTTTTTGACATATTCATTCAGGTAATAGTTAGTTATTTTGCTTGTAACATTTCTTAAATTCACCAAATTCAGGTCTGAATTTTACTGAATATCAACCCAAAACTATCCTATTAGGAAAATATATTAATAAAGTAAAAAAATGGAGGTAATTACCCTCAAATACAAATGCTTTTAAGTTAAAAATGGGGTTAAATTCCGTGGTATATATATTTCGCTGAAGATAATCTTATTGATGATAAAAATTGATCCAGATATTATTTCATATATCAACAGATATAACTGGACTGTCGTGAAGATAAGATAGTCATTAGCTAAATACAGCTAAGACTAAAAAAATAGGAAGCTCACATACAGAATGAAAATATATAGAAGTACAAATACTGGATAATATATACTCGATCATTCTATTTAGTAGTGTTTTCATAAAAGAGTGCAAAGAAAAAAAATTAGTATATTTAGTATCCTTTCCTTACACAATTAATGATGTTAAGTAATTTACCCATTGGCCATTTCCTGTAAACGTTGCCAGTAAGGTACAGAAACAGGAACTATAGATAACCTCGGTAATTTAACCAAATCAAATCCGGCAAAGTATTCATCCTGTTTAATTTGCTTTAGATGTATGGGGTTACATATTCTATTTCCTACTTTGACTTGAATTACTAACAGCTTGGGATCGTCTAAAGTGGGGTTAGGATATGGTAAACTAACTATTTCTGCAGTACCAACTATTTTCCTTTCTTTTCCGGTATGATAAATTAAGGCAGTATCCCCTATTTTCATAGTTCGTAAATATTTGAGTGCTAAAGCATTACTTATCCCATCCCATACAGTTATTCCTTCATTTACTAAATTATCATAGGAATATTCGTTAGGTTCTGTTTTCATTAACCAATAAGCCATAAAATTAATCCCCTTGATAAAATTAAAACTGGCTTCAATACAAAACAATCATAAACTTAATTAGATAATTGTATTTATCTAACTACAAGAATTTATCGTCTAGCATATTTTTTCAGATAGTAGTCACATATACTACTATTAAGTAAGTTTTGACTTTTGTCTATCTGTGATTGGTATATGGATTTAGCAATGTATTAGGCTTTTTCACTACCTATAATACTTTAATAAATGAAAAGAAGATTTCCTGCATGCTCGCTCTAAACTTATGGGGACAAGAGTCATAATGATTGCTAATAAATTGTTGTAGGGTACTAAAGACAGATTTTACAGTACAAATAAAAATATCTGTAGATGAGATAACTAAAGAAAACTATATAAGGGAATTATAAACTACTGATTTTAGATGAAATACATTTCACATGGATTGTGATAGTATCTTAACTAGTATTATTTGGTAGATGACTAGAATGCTAATGAATTTAACTAGCTTATGTATTAGGGATCAGGGTTTATAAAAATTCATGGATAAAGTTATCAAAGTTAGAGTAACACAAATTCATGAGTGAAGCAGCTTGGAAATAACTCAGGTTTTAAGTTTAAATTTTGCAACACCATTTTATTGCTAGGTCTATTTTTAATTGATATTCATAATTTAATAATCGTGAATATCAAAAGTTTGAATAAAATCCTTAAAGCAATTACGAAAAAATACTAATCTCTGTAATATAAGATTTGATTCTGACAAAAGAAACTTTACATTCACAAGCCATGTCTTCTTACCTGAAATCTCAATCTATATTCTTATATTTTCGGTAAATTTGCTATATTGAAGTTTTTCACAAGTAAAAAGGCTCAACAATTATTTTTCTAGATCTGTGGAGTTTTATACAATAAGTTTAAATACATGTATAAATAATTAATTTCACTCACTAAAATACTATAATGAACTATAAGATTTAGTAATGAGGAGAAAAAAATAAATTATTAAATTAATTCTGGATCTAAAGTTTTTCTGAATCCTTAGTTCTAATGCTATATCATCATTTTAACTCAGAAAATATGGAGAAATATCATACCTGATGGCAAGCAACTGTGCACCTATATATTAGATATAAACTCTATAATGATGACCAACAAAGGAATGCTAATTGTTTAGAAATAGAGGTCGGCCAGAAACCAAAAGACATAATTCCTGGCTAGAAACTATTCAGTAGTTTATTTAATTTTAAAAGTTATTGGAACTACTATCCATTATTGCAGTTTCAGTGTCTTTTCTTGAGCCTAATAACTCTAGTTGATCTACTACAATAACTGGTTTGGAACGCTTTACTCCTGTATTTCTATCACTCCAAGAGTCGAATTTCAATGAACCTTTGACTCCTATCTGCTTGCCCTTCCGGACGTAGGTTCCAGCTATTTCTGCAGTTTTACCCCACAGTTCTAATTCAAACCAGTCAGGTTCATCACTGTTGCGTGTTTTACGATTTACGGCTAATGTCAATCTACACTTAACGCTGCCCGACTCAAAATACTTCATATCGGGATCATTGCCAACACGACCAACTAAAGTAACAACATTAATACTCATAAATACACTACGGAAAAAGAGCGTTAAAACTTATAGATAAATTCTAAAGTATAGTTGTATTTGTTGAAACTAAATTATGGGGTAGTAAATTGCAAATTTGCATTATCGTAGAATACGACTGTTTTTTTATAAGATAGTAATTAATACAAAGTTAGTTGCTATATCGGAAAAATACACCTAAAATTCTCCGCCAGATTAAACAGGCAAATATTAAGAGTAAATTTATTTAGTTAAATCTATTCAGATATATTCTGTGGCAATGGTAATATCGGATTCAAATACCAAGGTAGAGTAGGGCAATCCTACTGCAATCGTGTAGATAAATTTGACTACTAACGAATATTTAATGATAAATAATGGAAATTACACTTGACAATAACATAGAAATCAGTAGGCTTCACAAATAAATGGAGTTATATAACCTCAAGCCAAACTATAAATTATTGGAGATTAGCCTCATTATTTCAATGCCATGCTAATTTATAGTTATTCCCCTTATTGCATGATAATTAATAATTTATATTTAAAACCTATTCATGGATATAATTTCCTCTTGAAAATACTTCTAGTGTTTAAAACATAAAATCAGACGAATAACATACTAAATGTTATCTAGTCAATAAACCCGTTGACTAGACTCATGATGATAAACATAATACAATCTAGCCACATTATTATTTATTTAAGACACCAGCTAGGATTTGCATATAGTAGGTGGGGGCAAAGGGGAGCGTGGGAATTTTTAGTAGGTTTTCATTATCGCGGGATATAGGTATCGATCTTGGTACTGCCAACACCTTGGTGTATGTATCGGGCAAAGGTATTGTACTGCAAGAGCCTTCTGTTGTGGCAATCAATAATATTGAAAAAAGAGTCATTGCAGTCGGAACAGAGGCAAAAAAGATGTTAGGGCGTACACCAAAGAATGTGATGGCTTTAAGACCATTAAAAGATGGAGTAATCGCTGACTTTGACTCTGCAGAAGTTATGCTCAAACACTTCATTAATAAGGCGAACGAGGGGAAATCTTTAGTATTACCCAGAATTTTAATTGGTATTCCTAGTGGTATTACAGGAGTAGAGAAACGAGCTGTTATGGATGCAGCCGTTCATGCGGGGGCAAGAGAAGTATATTTAATTGATGAACCAATTGCAGCAGCAATTGGTGCAGGCTTACCGGTAGTAGAACCGACCGGAAATATGATTATTGATATTGGTGGTGGTACTACCGAGGTTGCAGTTCTTAGTTTACAAGGTACAGTTCTAAGTGAGTCGGTGCGTATAGCCGGAGATGAACTGACTGAATCTATTTCTCAATACATAAAAAAGGTACATAATCTGGTGATTGGAGAAAGTACCGCAGAGGAGATTAAAATCCGTATTGGTTCAGCCTATCCTACACGTGATGATGATGAGGCTGTTATGGAAGTTCGAGGTTTACACTTACTTTCCGGTTTACCACGTACTGTCATTCTCAAAAAGCCAGAAATTCGGGATAGTATGTCAGAACCAATTTGTGCAATTATTGAAACCGTCAAAAAGACTCTGGAAAAAACACCCCCAGAACTTGCTGCTGATATTATTGATCGTGGTATTATCCTAGCTGGTGGTGGAGCCCTAATGAAAGGGTTAGATACATTGATTAGTCATGAAACTGGAATTATCACCCATGTTGCTGCTGATCCCCTCATTTGTGTTGCATTAGGTACGGGTAGATTACTAGAAAACTTTCAACAGTTAGAAAAAGTTTTCAGTGGACTTTCCCGTCAAACATGAGAATATACGAACTAGATAAATTAAATATACTTAGAACTCAAACTAGAATTAACTTAAATATATATGTTTACAGTGCGTCATTATAGTTGGGAGCGTAAAAGTCTAAAAATTATCGTGATTGCTGTGATTCTTAGTAGTTCTTGGCTGGTTAGAGAAACACAGGGCGCAGCCATATTAGAGTTTTATTTGGGACTTAGTAACCAGTTGCAAACATTACATTCTCAACCATACACAAAAAACACTTTAAAAAATTCTAAGGTTCTAGAATTAGAAACTCGAATTTTAGACTTAGAAAATCAAAACCAAAACTTAAAAAATTATTATCTTATACAGAAAACAATCCTACTAAATCAAAACCAATTCTCTCTAGGGTGATTGGTCGTAGTGCTGATAATTGGTGGCAACAAGTAATCCTAAATCGAGGTAGTACAGTAGGTATAGAGATAGGAGGAATTGTCAAGGCAGAAGGAGGTTTAGTTGGTATTGTAGATAGTGTAACTCCTAATACAAGCCGTATTCTACTAATTACTGATACAAAAAGCACAATTGGTGTGAATATTTCTCGTACTGGTAGTAAGGGGGTGTTACGGGGTAACGCTTCTAGGGAGGCCATATTAGAATTTTATGAAAAGGTCCCAAGTGTAAAGATCGGTGATTCTATCACAACATCTGTCTATAGTAGTAAATTCCCTTCGGGATTGCCTATTGGTAAGGTAAGGTCCCTAGATTTGAATAAATTACCAGTATCCATTGCCAAAGTTGACCTATTTCCATCTATTAGTTCTTTAGATTGGGTAGGGGTACATCCAAAACCAGCCAAACGGCTTTCCGAGAATTCATTCTCTTCAGAGAAATGACCAAACAAGTGAAATTCAGAGAAGTTAGGGTGTCTGAAATATCATGAATATTAGAGAATTTTGGGTTTACAAAAGAAAACAGTTATCTCCATCACCACACAAAAGCAAATCCAAAAAGAATAGCTATATTCCTCACCTTATAGATTGGCATCCACGAGTACTGCAGGTCTTAGATTGGGGTGTGACATTTTCTACTGTAGTTTTATCCTTATTAATGTTATTAACTAGATTTCCGGGTATGGAATTGTTGGAGATTGGACCTAATTGGTTGTTAATTTGGGTTGTAGCCTGGAGCATCAAGCGTTCAGCATTAGAAAGTACTTTAGCTGGTATTGTTTTGGGATTACTACAAGACGCTATAACTTTCCCTAATCCTACCCATACCTTGGGTCTAGGTTTGGTAGGAATAACTACTAGTTTATTTCAGAAAAGGCGATTTATTCAAGAAGATTTTATTTCTATTGCCTTAATTGTATTTGGTATGTCAGTTTTAACAGAAACAATTTTTGCTTTCCAATTGATTTTTGTTGGTGACCGCAACCCAAAAGAAATTTGGACTCATTATCAAAAAATAGTCTTGGCTTCTGCAATTCTTAGTAGCCTCTGGGCCCCTGTAGTATATTACCCTCTAAATTGTTGGTGGCAAAAGCTCAGGTCAGTTCAAATAGCAATTTCAACCAAATTATAGATTTCATTTTATGAACTATACAAATATTTTTTTCCTACAGTAGTATTGGTGAATTAAAATTGACGACTTAAGTTGAAATAGTAGAGTGTAAAATCACTGAAATGATAAAATAATAAGGGATGATGAGTGAAGAGACTTATTGGGGGTTGAAAACCTCTTGTTTGCCTTGACTCCTAAGTTTATTTAGATTGGGCAAATCATGTATAATTCCCCATTTATAGCTACACAAGATATATCTATAAGTAGCAGTCATAAAAATTCGGATACACCAATACAACCAGTAGTGGGAACTGAGTTTGACAGGGAAATAATGCAAAGATGTTTGCAATTAGCTCGTCTGGTTGTGGGCTATACATCTCCTAATCCCCTAGTAGGTGCAGTAGTTGTTAAAGATGGAAAAATTGTGGGAGAAGGGTTTCATCCAGGAGCAGGAGAACCCCATGCCGAGGTATTTGCCCTGAGAGATGCTGGGGAACAGGCTCGTGGCGCAACTGTTTATGTTAATTTGGAACCTTGCAATCACTATGGTAGAACTCCTCCTTGTTCAGAAGCTTTAATTAAAGCAGGAGTCGCAAAAGTGGTCGTGGGAATGGTAGATCCTAACCCTTTAGTTTCTGGAAGGGGAATTGCCAAGTTACAAGCTGCAGGGGTTGATGTATTGACTGGCGTAGAAGAAGCAGATTGCCGCCTATTAAACGAGGGTTTTATCCATCGTGTTCTTTACCATAAACCTTTTGGTATTTTGAAATATGCCATGACTTTAGATGGGAAAATTGCAACTAGCAGTGGCCATAGTACCTGGGTAACAAACGATGCTACCCGTCAAGCTGTACATCGATTGCGGTCTGCCTGTGATGCTGTAATTATTGGTGGAAATACGGTGAGACAAGACAATCCGCATTTAACCAATCATGGACAAGGTAATCATAGTCCTCTGCGGGTAGTCATGAGTCGTCATTTAAATTTACCAAGCAGTGCTAATCTATGGAATACAGATAATGCACAGACAGTTGTATTAACTAAAGTAGGAGCTAATCCTGAATTTCAAGCCTTATTATATAGACAAGGTGTAGAAGTAGTGGAATTGGAGCCCCTAACTCCCAACCAAGTAATGACTTATTTTTATAATCGCGGTTTTTGTAAAGTATTATGGGAGTGTGGAGGTATATTAGCAGCTAATGCAATAGCTCAAGGCGCAGTACAAAAAGTCTTGGCATTTATTGCACCTAAAATAATTGGTGGTGTTAAAGCACCTGGGCCTGTGGGTAATTTGGGTTTTGCTACTATGAATGAGGCTCTATCACTACAATGCGCAGAAATGCATGTGATCGGTTCTGATTTTTTGATTACGGGTTATTTACCAAAACATTAGCATTCAATTTAAGAATACTGGTTTTCACAAACAATATCACGGATAAGATGGAGTCGCGACTTAATATATTCGCTTAGAAAGTCAGTTTCATTAACATTGAGCAGTACCCTCATAGTAGTTTGGTTAACTAACCAACATACTAAGTTATTGTCATCCATTTGCAGCAATGTCTGACTATGGGCATTTTCCACAACTGACCAAAACTGGCGCATCACCTGAGGGGTCATTCAACCTCCATGCCATTAATTTTAAGCTTAGTTGTTTCTAGGATACACAATTTATTTATATTCTTCTGTGGATAAGGTTGAAGTTGAAACAAGTATTATTACAAACTTAATTTATTGAAAAATATCTTGATTTGGTCTAAAAACTAGTTCGAAAATGGGAAAAATCAATATAGAAATTCATATTAAATTAATATTATCCAAAAGCGTGGAGCTATCTCATGAAAAATATATTTTTTCTATAAACTTCAATTACAATGAGTATCCTGGAATTACCTACTATTCAAAAATTGGATTGGTCTCGAGGGATATTTAAAATGTTATCGGGAATAAAAATTACACCCATAGCCAAAATATGATAATAATCATCATAAGATACTGAAAAATTGCTTATGTTCTAATTAATAATTTACAGCTCTGATCTAAGTAGATATTGACCGAAATAAATATATTTCATAGCAATACTAGGTTCTGTTAGGTTATCATTTTGGATGAGGTCTATTATTTATCCTTACTATTTTGCTTAGAAAGGTAATTTTATACATACATATTAATATCAAGTTAATTCTATTGGGTCAACGTATTAAAATATAAAAGTTTGGGTGCATGAAGTTTAGATTCATATAATTTAACTTTAAAAGTATTTTCTCCTTTACGCAAGTGTACTATGAGAAACTAAAACAAATTAATTATTAGAGTTTTCTAGCCTATAGACCAAGAGTATATTTTTGGTAGCCCCATTATTCTTGTTAACATGGGATTATTATTCCATTAGCCAGAAATACTCAAATTGTATGAGCTTGTTAAGCAATCAAGTGCAAATATTATAAAATGTAATGCAAACAGCCCCCAATCAAAAATTATAACTAGGGGCTGATATGTGGTCTTGACCAAAAGTCTTCTAATAGGTAGGAATAGAAGAATCAACTTCACCACTCCAGGCTGTAATACCACCTTTAATATTTATGCCTTCAATACCAACTTGCTTAAGAATAGTTAGGGCTTTAGCAGAACGACCACCAGTTTTACAATGAACATATAATTTATGTCCGTTGAATAATTTCTTAATTTTTTCCACTCCTATACCATTCTCAATTTCTGATAGAGGTATTAAAATAGAGCCAGGAATCCGGGCAATTTCATACTCATTAGGATTACGGACATCAATAAGCATAAAATCATCAGTACTGCTATCCAATACTCGTTCTAATTCAGTAACAGTGATTTCTTGAATGGAAGAAATTTCTTCTGCTTCTTTTGCATTAACTTGGGAAAAACCACAGAATTGCTCGTAATCAATCAGTTTTTCAATAATTGGGCGAACCGGGTTAGGACGTAACTTTAACTCCCGGAAATGCATTTCCAAGGCATTGTACAGTAATAACCTACCACTTAGGGTATTACCTTGCCCTATAATAATTTTGACAGTTTCTGTTGCTTGAATTACACCAATAATTCCTGGCAAAATCCCTAAAACTCCACCCTCTGCACAGGAAGGAACCATTCCTGGCGGTGGAGGCTCAGGGTATAAATCACGGTAATTTGGCCCTCCCTCATAATTAAATACAGTTGCTTGTCCTTCGAACTGGAAGATCGAGCCATATACATTTGGCTTATTCTCTAGAACACAGGCATCATTAATTAAGTAACGGGCAGGGAAATTATCTGTACCATCAACAATAACATCGTAAGGCCTAATTATATCTAAAGCATTTTGTGAATTGAGACGGGTTTCATATAAATCAGTCTGACAATAGGGATTGATTTCATGAATTCGACTTTTGGCTGATTCTATTTTAGGTTTACCTATCCAGGATGTACCATGAATTACTTGACGTTGCAAGTTAGAGGTATCAACAACATCAAAATCTACTATTCCGATACGACCAATGCCCGCAGCTGCCAGATATAGCAATAGTGGTGAGCCTAATCCACCTGTACCAATGCAAAGCACACTGGATGCCTTGAGACGCTTTTGCCCCTTTAATCCGACTTCAGGTAAAATCAGGTGGCGGGAGTAACGTTCGTAATCATCTTGTGTCAACTGGATTTTATCTACATTAGGATTAAACATAGAATATTGATTGGGAAGAGGCGCAGATTTATTATATTAGCTGAGAATGACGTATTTTCATCTGTATTCTTTTAAATATAGTTTTGAGCAAATAAGCTGGCAGAAACTCCATAGGTTGCATTCTACATTGTATTTGATACTCCTTATTAAGATACTTACAAGCAAATTGTTAATTTCTCAATCTGAAATTTCTGATTTTCATATCGATACTAAATTACTAAATGTAGGCGTATTTGCAATTCTGAGCAACAATCATACATAAATATACGAGTATTTTTCCTAAGTGTATAAACGATCAAATTCTGAGAATATAATAGGAAGATGGGTGTAATAGGTGGAAAAAAATTGGTACTGTCTAGATTTTGCCCCCAGCTTATTTTTGTAGCTCTAACAATAATTCAGCTGATGTCGCATACCTTCTATAATTAGTAGTTATTGAGTAGGAAATTTCCTACTCAATAACTACTAATTAACCTCCCTTAACATTTTCTGTAGAAACCATATCCACTATCTTTTTCTCAAATCACCCAATATAACTCCCCAAATTCTTCTGGGTGGGTGTTCTCTGCATGCGTATAAATCATTTGCAAGTATTGTTAATTTAGATAGGGGACATATAAAATACAAATCTGGTGAGGTTATAATAGCTATAGGTTAGTCTCTCTTTTGTGAGTTCAGACATATTCAACTTTTTTCAGGTATACGATTATCAAAAATGAATATGCTGGGGTTGATACTCTCACATCAACTCGGAATCAGCATATAGTAGGAGATTCATAATTTATTTGCACTGACCGTATAGTAATTTTTATGATCATGTTCAAGACTATATCAACCTTATATTTATAGTTGAATCAATTATTCAATGCCACTAAAACACTTAACGAATTTGTCCATAATATTTAGTGTGTATTCTGTTAATATTATCCTCCCAAGTCAAAGCAAATGAAAAATCTTCTGTAGCTATCAGTACAACTAATGAGCAGAAATAAATCGAAAAGAATTTACCTCAAATTCTGATACTATAGAACTCAAATAAATTAGCAGTTCATTGCTACTATAAAATAGTATACTTCTTATCATGAAGGTGTAATTATCACTCAGTAATTGGTAAGATATTATTGAGAACTAATAGCTAATTAAGCATAATTCTACGTTATCCACTCTAAAATCTGTCCATTATACTTTCACCTCATTACAAATCGCACCTCAAGTATTTAAGGAAATTATAGATGTTTCTATGTATGGTGTAGGACTAAAGATATGACAAAGAATGAAAATAACTTTATTATCAAGAAACTCTTTAATAAATACAGTGATAAAATTTAGCCAAATTATCCAACAACTAGATAGTACTCATATATCATCTTATAACCTTGACTTGAATCAAGAGCATAACCCGGAAATTACCAAGGTTCAAAGTATTGATAATGCTCAGCCCCGAAGTACATTCCTCAGCAGTTATTTACCCAACAGCAAAAATTGGCAATGAAGTTTGTGTTGGTGCAAATGTGGTAATTCAAGAAGGGGTGGAAATTGGTAAAGATGTATGTATTCATCCTAATGTGTTAATTTACCCTCAAGTAAGAATCGGCAATCATACAGTCCTACATGCTAATTGTATTATTCATGAGCGTACTCAAAGTTGGTATAAATTGTGTAATTCATAGTGTTGCTGCAATCGGTGCAGAAGGATTTGTATTTTTTCCAACTTTTAGTAGATGGCTGAGAATAAAGCAATTTGGCTTGACCATACTAGAAGATGGTGTAGAAGTAGGTTGTAACATTAGAATTGATCTTCCTGCTGTAGGTAAGACTAGAATTGGCCATAACACCAAAATCGACAATCTTGTACAAGTTGGTGATGGTTGTAAAATAGTTGCCAGTTGCGCAATAGCTGCTCAGTCAGAAATCGCAGGAGGGGTAAAAAGAAGAAACAGAGTGACTTTAGCAGGACATTCAGGAATTGGTTCCCAATCCAAAATTTGTGATGGAGCAACCACTACTGCAAAAGCTGGCGTTCACAGTGGTATTAGTTCAGGAGAGTTGTTATGTGGCAGTCCTGCCATGCCTTCTTACAAAAGGCACCTCAAGGAATTCGCCATACTAAATCGCCTACCAGAAACTTATCAATCTGTCAGAAAATTACAAAGAAGCTCCTGTATCTTTTAAATAATTCTATGTTGCAATGGACACCGATGATAACTGAAAACCTATAAAGCTTGTCTGTACTCGCGCAGTTAAACAGCTCAAATTTATTTGTTCGAACATGAACTCACTAACCAAAGTACAAAACCAATCAGAAGGCAGTGTGATAATTTATCTGCATTATAAGGAGCACTGATTAATTATGATTAAAAGATGGAAAATAATGATTTATTTCTATTACTCTTAATTATGATATGTTTCCTTAATTGTTATTTTTTCATATCTGCTCTATATCAGGATTTTTACATGGCACTGGATATTACCACATTGCCCTTGGCTTTTCAGTTTACTTCTCCTGGTCCAATTTTGGTAAAGCTTGGACTAATAACCATTCGTTGGTATGGTTTGTTAATAGCTACAGCCGTATTAATTGGTGTTAACTTATCCCAATATCTAGCAAAGCGCTGCCATGTAGACCCAGAATTGCTCAGTGATTTAGCTATTTGGCTAGTAATTGGGGCAATCCCAGCAGCACGATTGTATTATGTGATTTTCGAGTGGCAAGAATATGCTTATAATCCAGGACGTATAGTTGCTATTTGGCAAGGTGGCATAGCAATACATGGGGCTATTATTGGTGGAGTGATTGCAGCTTTGATTTTCGCTAGACTGAAAAAGGTATCGTTTTGGAAATTAGCTGATTTAGTATCTCCTTCATTGATTCTGGGCCAAGCCATTGGACGTTGGGGTAATTTCTTTAATTCTGAAGCCTTCGGCAGTCCTACTGATTTACCATGGAAGTTATATATTCCTCTGGAACGTCGTCCCCCAGACTTAGCCAATTTTGAATATTTTCATCCCACATTCCTCTATGAATCTTTATGGAATCTAGTGGTATTCTTATTATTAATGCTTCTTTTCTTTGGCAGTCTAAGGGGTAAATTAAAATTAAGGCCAGGAGGATTAGCTTTGACTTATTTACTAGCTTACAGTTTAGGTAGACTCTGGATTGAAGGTTTAAGAACTGACAGTCTAATGCTAGGTTCCTTAAGAATAGCACAGGTAATAAGCCTTATTGGGATTTGCTTAGGACTAGTTGGTTTAATGTGGTTATATATAGCTAAACGCTCTTTACCTGACATTATTCTTAATAATCAAGGGAATGAAGGTAAAGATTGAGACAAATAAACTGGCAAAATTTCTTTGCCCCCTAAAATTGTATTTTAGTTATTCCTCAATAGCTGAAAAAATGCCCCAGAGAATTCTCCAGGGCTTAACCAGGGTGCATCTACCACTTCTATTTACCAGAGCAAGAACTTCCTATCCGGAATTTGTAACTAAAATCCCCAACTTTTTGTAGGAAGGATATTTGACTTAAGTGAATTGTCTTATAAAAACCTAATTCTGACACTGCAACTAGCAAATGAAGAAACTATCTGCTTCCGTATATATTGTTGGTGCTGGACCCGGAAACCCAGATTTGTTAACAGTCAGAGCACAAAATATTTTGATGAATTCAGATGTAATTTTGTTTGCAGATTCCCTTGTCCCTCAAGAGATTTTGCAAATATGCAAACCAGATGCAGAAATTATCCGTACAGCCAACAAGACCCTAGAAACTATCATTCCAATAATGATAGAGGGGGTACGTTCAAAAAAATCAGTGGCTCGTCTTCACTCTGGAGATCCCAGCCTTTATAGTGCTATCCATGAACAGATACAACTTTTAAGAAAGGCAGGTGTACCCTTTGAAATTGTGCCGGGTATCAGCGCTTTTCAAGCGGCCGCTGCCAGTCTTAAAGTAGAGTTAACCATTCCTGGATTAGTACAAACTATTATTCTTACCCGTGTGAGTGGGCGTACAGAAGTTCCGGCGAAGGAGGAATTAAGTAGCCTTGCAAGTCATCAAGCTAGTCTTTGTTTATACCTTGCAGCTCATCATGTTGAAAACGCACAGGTAAAATTACTAGAACATTATGCACCAGATACTCCTGTTGCAATTTTATATCGCTTAGGTTGGAATGACGAGAAAATTAAGGTTGTTTCCCTAGATCAAATTACCAACTGTACCTATCAGGAAAATCTTACTCGTACTACACTATATGTAATTAGTCCTGCACTGAGGGGAGTTGTTGGTGAGAACTCTACGCAATTTCCTGTAGAAACTGCCCAACACAGATCACAATTATATCACCCGGAACACACTCACTTATTCAGACCGAGAGGATAATTAATATAAGTCAGTAGGGAGAGAAAATAAATATATGCTTTATACTTTCGATTTTTTACTTTATATCTCCCCTATTTGCAATTTTACTATGGACTGAATAATAATATCTAATTAGTAAGAGAAATCACAAAAATTAAAATTCTAAGGTAACTGTAGGATAAGTCAAGTATTGAAGATAACTAAGAGAGTGTAGAGACCATACATTAATACACCCTGAAAAGAAAAACTCCCTAATTCTCACACCAGTAAAGATAATCGGTTTTTTAAGTCATACTTCAAAGTATGTACGAAAAGCAAAGAATTTTAGTATGTCAGTTGCCTGTTATACAGACATATGAAATATCAGATAAATGAAACATAACCCTTTATTTAAGAAAGTTTTATCATATCTTAGGATCAAGGAAAAGAAGTTATATCTGTAGAATTTGGATATTTTATTTTTGTCCCCATCATGAAAAAAAATTGAGCCCAAGGATGTCTGTGATAATGTAGGTAAGTATTAGGGTTCACATCATATAACATAAACAGTGGCAATATAAAAATAGCCAAGGGTTACATGGTATTATAAGCATCAAGTGAGGATATAGCGTTCCAGTCCAACCATGAGAAAAAATAGCTAGTTTATCTTTACAGTTATAGGAGAGATTGTGAGTGCAGTTTGTAAAGTTGAATTCAAAAAGCCAATTTTACACTGGATTAAGAGGTTTCATCTGGCGGTTATTTTAATCGAGGAAATTAGGTTAAATAGAAAGAATTACGTAAGGAAAGTTGAGCATTTACAAAATCTTATATGACATTATGTGGATTTGACAGTTGTACAGGTTTGAAATAGTTGGGATAAGAATTAAAAACAAATCATCTAGCAAACTTTCATAAAAACTTTGATCATGGGGATATTTAATCTTCTTCCAGAGTATTTTTCAAAAAATCTATGGCTGAAAGTAGTTAGTGAGCACATATATAATAACTAACTTAATAATTCCCTAATATTCATATAAATCCAGTCACATATTTGGCAAACTGCTGTAATATTGCTTATTAAAACTAATCTATTTTCCAGAACACAGTAAAAACATTCTAAGGCAATCCAAGGAAATTAGCTAACTCAACTATTGACTCAGGGCTCTGCATTTTACTTATAGGAACTTGCACAATTTGCTAAAACCGATTCGAAGCTTATTTTCTCCAAATAAATCCCATAAGTTTTGGAAATGATAATACCTTCATGTTATTTTTATATCAATTGGGTTTATTAATGACTTATAAAATTTCCGATTTGTAGAGTTAATTAATGCTAGACGAAAAAGCAAAAAAAATCATGTTACGAAAAATCCCCCATGGTTTGTATATATGTGGGGTAAATAACGGAGAAGAATTGAATGGTTTTACAGCTAGTTGGTTAATGCAAGCTTCTTTTCAACCTCCCTTAATAGTTAATTGTGTGAGGAAAGATTCTACCTCTCAGCAAATGATTAAAACTAGTGGTGTATTTGCCATAAGTTTTTTAGAAGATGGACAAAAAGATATCGCACAAAAGTTTTTTAAACCTATTGGTAGGGTAGGTAATAAGTTTGGGGATGTAGAATTTTACCTGACTAAAACAGGTTGTCCCATTATTTCTAATTCTTTGGGTTATGTGGAATGTAATGTAGTTGATTTAGTTGAAAAGGGCGATCATACTATTTATGTAGGTGAGGTAATTGCTGCTGTAGTTCACCGTGAGGGGAAGCAACTACTATTAGAAACAACTGGCTGGAATTACGGTGGATGAATTCACTGAGAACTTAATTTATGTAAGAAATTTTGTTCTCGGAACATTGATTTTTATTTATATCAAGTCTAATTGAGTATTCCTAGTTGTTGGAATTTCGGTTTTATAATTTTATTCCAGGCTAAAGTTACAGCTGCAACATAGTCACAGTAAGTGAAAAAATATTGTTTTAAAGGATTAGAGATATAACTCTATAGGGGAAAATGCATCAGATTCACAACCATTTTCATGTAAATGCAAATTGCACCCATGCTCAAAGTATTATCCCAAGAAACATAATTATACTTGAATTGATTGCAAGACAAGAAATTGGCCTGGAAAGTACATATTGCAAGTTTACTATTCTATCGAGCATTTAACCCCTATTACCCAACTGTTTCCAAATCGCCGTAATACATAATGACTAGAATAAGAAAGGTTGACTAAAACACACACCAGCAGACTATTAACCTGAGAACATATCTCATTACTAAGGCATATCCTTGCCTGATTTGTAGTTTAAACAACACACAATAGAGATGGGGAGTTAATAAATTATACACATTTATGATTAAAATTTTATGATCAAAATCCATCATCGAATTTAGACTGGTAAGTGTAGACAGCAAATCTACAGCAGTAAATTTGGCATTTCAGCTCAACCTAATGTGGTTAGGGTATTAATGAGGCTATAGAAGTAGCAGGGGAGATTTAAGACAGAAAATCAAGCTGTTAAAGCAGATACAACAGCATAAAAGTAAGAACGGAATATACTATATTTGTTATCAAATGAAGGGAGACAGAAAATTTAGTGGCCAGATAGTAGAAATAAAAAACATCAAATGAATCAAATGAGTATTAAACCCACAGTAATAAGTGTATACAATAAACAAATTAATTTAACTCCTGATGATTTTTCTGTATTTGTTACTGAGGCAGTTTACAATTCCAGGATTCTATAAATGGAAAATAAGGATATTTTCCACTATTTGTTGGTTGTTTTATAACCCTAAGAAAACCAGAATCTATTTCAATTGAAATACCATAAGCTATATTAATTATTATTAATCCCGTGAGAGCTGTGGAACTTCATACTTATGGTAGCTATTAGGTTTATTTTTCTTAAAAGCCAAATTCTGATAGTTTGATTTACTATTTCCAAGCTCTTCCGGGCACAATTTTACTTTCTACTATAAATAATTATCTATAATATTTCTCAACTAAATTTTTAATTACTACCACCCAACTAACTAAATGATTCTCATCTCCGATATATCTGATATATTAGTTGACAAATAACACCTGAACCTGAGAAATTAGTTGGATGTCAAAATTATCTTGTTTTAATCTGAAGTAAATAATGTTCTAACCACTATAATCACTTGGTATGCATTTGGCATATTTGTAAATCATTTTTATTCCCATAAAAGTACACAAAGTTTCTAGTTAACGAGATAGCAGTTATCTTCAATGTAAAAAAATAAATGTAAAAGAAAGCCCAGAGATCCCTTCTAGAAAACTCACACACAAGCATTAGTACGTATACAATACAACGATACTACTTAGGGCAACAATTCTCTTATAATCTAACCATAAGCTATATATTTATAATTTGGGTTAATCTATTGACCAATCAAATTAGTTTTAATAAAAAGTAATTTCACGGGAGTTTATATATCTGGAAAACCAGAATCTGATTACCCTGAGTTTTTAGCGAAGAAATAAAGAACTAAAAAGTGTTGTGAGTATGAAAGTAAATGGCTATATTGAAGAAGGCTCAGATGGAAATATTGTAATGGCTGATTTGTACGGTAGAAAAAAAGATATACAAAAAGTTGTTTACCGTATTTTAGATACCAACTTGGATCGTGCCCGTGAAGGACTGCGGATTATTGAGGAGTGGTGTCGTTTTGGCTTAAATAGTCCCCAGCTAGTCACAAAGTTTAAAAATCTCCGCCAGGAAGTTGCCCAGTGGCATCATGAGGAAATGAAAGCTGCACGAGATACTCCAGGAGATACTGGTACAGAGTTAAGTCATGTCAGAGAGGAAAAACGCAGTAGTATTAATTCTCTACTCTCAGCCAACTTCTGCAGGGTTCAAGAAGCAATGCGGGTATTAGAAGAATACAGCAAGCTTTATGATCCCAATATGGGCAAAGCCTTTAGACAGATGCGCTATAGTGTATATACTCTGGAAAGTGACTTAATGGGTTTTAAAAGATACCAAATGTTATTACAAGCACACTTGTATCTTGTTACCTCTCCTAGTGAAAGTTTACTCACAACTGTAGAAGCAGCTCTAAAGGGTGGACTAGCTTTAGTGCAGTACCGTAATAAGAATGCAGAGGATAATGTTTGTCTAGAACAAGCAACAAAACTACGTCAACTATGTCATTCATATGGAGCCTTATTTATTATTAATGACCGGGTAGATTTAGCCATGGCAATAGATGCTGATGGTGTCCATCTAGGACAGCAAGATATGCCAATTTCCACAGCACGACAGTTGCTAGGTACTCAACGTCTGATAGGCCGATCGACTACAAATTCACAAGAAATGCAAGATGCTATATCTCAAGGGGTAGATTACATAGGAGTGGGACCAGTTTATGAAACCCCAACTAAGGCAGGTAAAGCTCCTGTTGGATTAGATTATGTCAGTTATGTGGCAAAAAATGCTCGTATTCCATGGTTTGCCATTGGAGGTATAGATACCAATAATATCAATGATGTAATTGATGCTGGGGCAAGTCGCGTGGCAATAGTTAGGGCAATTATGCAAGCTGAGCAACCAACTTTAATTACTCAATACTTTTTATCCCAATTTAACCGAATTCAACCAGTTTATACCCCAAACCATGCATAGCAATATTAAACTGCAAGTTAATGGTAAAGTCCATAGTTTGCCCTTACCAATGATATTACCTGATGTCCTTCAAAAACTCGGGTTTAATTCCAGATTGGTTGTTGTGGAATATAATGGAGAGATTTTACACAGGCAATTGTGGCAATCTACCACAATTCAAGATGGAGATCGTTTGGAGGTAGTGACAATTTTTGGTGGAGGATAACTAGGAGATTTAGAAAGTAATAAAAGTAATCAACTTAAGATTTGAGTGAATATACAGAAGAGATTATATTAAAACCCTATATTGTTAATGAGACTGACAAATAGCATTTATTCTATTAGATTATGAGAATAATGGTGAAATCAGAAATTTTTCTTGTGTAGGAGAGATTATTTGATGTATGAATCAAATTCACTGTGTTCTCAGTCCTCAACTTTTATATCTAGTAGGAATACGATACCATTTACTGGTTAGATTCTGATTTTTGCTAATATACATTATGCTCAGGTATTCATTGAGCATAAGCAAAACTTGGACAGCTTTGATTGAAACATCCGTGCTCTCTTTACATATGATTTCTATGACTTTCTGGATAATCTGAGAAATATTATTCTTGCTGAACTTCATATAAATCAATGGGCAAAGGAAAAGGTAACACTTGATAGTATAGATACTGGTCTATTATTAATTACATTTTTATTAGTACCCTCATTCGGGAATGGAGTTTACAAAGTATCTTGATGAATACCATCTCTTTATTCTACTTGTAGAATTGTTGAATATAAAGTCTTGCATAGTAGTTTTGTAGTTCCAACAATTCTTCATAATTTACTGATTACATAATTCTTCCCTCCTATAATAATATAATACGATTAAACCTGCGGATTGTACTGAGATAATGAGTAATTATAAATAGTTAAGAAAATTTCTAACAATACAATTCCTATAATAGGATACTTGTAATGCTAATACAATCTAGTGATTAGAGTGGTTTCAAGGGCAGATATACTGATACAGATTTGACATAAAAAATATAAATACGTCAAATATTAGAGATAATTTTTGTAGGAAGATGAAAATTGTCTCCTATGAACAATAGTGAGAAAAATATAAAAATAAATCAATAAACTTAAGATGAATAGAAATTTATATAGTTAAAATAACTATTGTAATATTTAACTGAAAAAGTAATTATACACGATAAATCGAATATATGACAACGTCAAAATAGGTGAAAATGAGAATTCATAGCATTTTGAAAAATCCATAATTAGGTATGAATGATTCAACCTTTAAAGGTAAAATTTCTATGGGGATAGAGAATCGGGTTATTAAATGATAGAAATCTAAATAATGATATAAATCTAAATATAGTAAGTTGGTATATGGTTTTTAACCAGCTATAACTCAACATAAATTCCTCTTACCTTTTTATAATTACTTTAAGAATATGACTAAAGGCTGGGTAAAGATTTATCAGCCTTATATTATGATATTTGCAAAATGATACTTCTATTACAACAATCTTAACGTATTGATAAGCTGCACAGGTATGAATTAGAGTTTCAACTCTAATTCATACCTTATATTTGTTAACAGAATTTTGAAGCCAAAAGAGAGACTAGCAAAACTATTTGCATTTTAAAAAGACAAACAAGAAAATATTTTAAGGTAAAATATTCAGTAAAAATATACAACCATTCATTAATAAAATGCAAGCATAATTAAGCCAAATTAATCTACTATTGAGAAGTGCTAATGAGGATAGTTATTAGTAGTTATTATTGAATGGAAAAGTATAAAAAAATACTGATTTATCAAGTTTGTTGTAGGATAGGTAAATTCACCATACAAAATTTTTTTAATAAGTTTATATATATTTATCTATTCTTATTTTTCATATCTCTGTAAATACAAAATACATCTTAATTATTATTAAATCAATTAAACCAGTTCTCGTTCATTAAGATATGTATGACTTCTTTTCATTAATATTTGTTCAGTTTATTTTACTTAAAAATATTTCTATCTTATTTTTATATGTTCTCGCAAAGCAATTACAAGCATACATTTTATATTTAATCATAAAAACTAAATTGCTATCTTCCCATTTATTGGGTTTATTTAAAAGTGGTTTCAATGATCTCAAGGATAGACTTAATTCTCTTCAACAAACTATATTAGTTTATAATATAAAATACTTTTAGTTTATATATAAAATTGAAATTTGTAAATGCCTTATTAAATTCTTACCTAGTAAATCAGCTTACTCCTTGAATCAGCCTTCGCAAACTGAATTATTACTATCATAAAGTTAGATAATATTAACTATTCTCACTATAGCAAAGGCTGTTAAATTCAAAATTTATACTAAGTTTTAGGAGTTAAAAAAATTTCCCAAAAGTAAATAAAAATCGAAATGTAAGCATCAATTTATGGATTATTTATTACATTCAAAGGAGGAACTGAATTTTTTTTACCATATATTTTATCGATTTTGAGTAAATTATTACAATTGTCGAATTGGATTGTAACAATCATTGAAGAAAATTATCTTAATCTACACTATACAAGTAGCCTTAACTTCTTAAGTAAGTTCCCATTAATATTCAATTGGTTTATATTCCAGTTAAAGCAAACACACAATCATATATGGAACTAGGATTGTAAGAGCAAATAATGGTAGGCTCTTCAGCTTTTCACCATATCACTCTTATAACCCTTTCTAACTCCTAAGACTAACACCAAATTTTTCTACCAAAGCTTCTCGGATCCTATTATGTATGTTTTCCACTTCATTATCTTTAAGGGTACGGTCATTTGCCCGATAAGTGAGGCGAAATGCCAAACTTCGTTGTCTTGAAGGTACATTTTCACCATGGTATTCATCAAATAATTCTACAGAATCCAATAAACTTTTACCAGCATTCATAATTACTTTTTCAATGTCGGCAACGCTGATACTGATGGGGGCAAAGAATGCAATATCACGATTAGAAACAGGATAACTAGAATAAGATTTGAAGGTAGAAATCAGAAATTCATCTCTCTCTAATAAATCTAATATTACATCTAAGTCTAGTTGAAACACATACACTGATGCCGGTAAATCCTTTTCTTGCCGTAATTGGGGATGTAATTGTCCGAACACTCCCAGTTTACTACCTCCTAACCACAAAGAGGCGGTACGTCCTGGATGGAGACGAGAATCTTGGCGATCAGGATGATACTCTACTTTTAATCCCATTTGGGTGAAGACACTTTCTAAGATTCCCTTAGCTGCAAACCAAGTCATTGGTTCTTCCTTACCACTATTTTGCCAATGGCTATAGATAATGTCACCCCCCATGATTCCTGCTATCATATCGGTCTCTTGTAGTCCTTCTTCCTGCCAGAAAACCCTACCAATTTCAAACCCATTTAGAGAACCATTTCCTTGTTCTAAGTTGTATTGGAATGCATCAATTAACCCAGCAATTAAATCGGTTCTCAAGGCAGAATATTCAGCGAATAGAGGATTATTCAGAGCAATTTGTTTATCTTCTCCTGGTTTCACCAGAGAATAATGCATGAGTTCTGTTAAACCTTCTGCACGAAAACTAGCTCGTAATTTCCGTAGCAACTCTTGGTCTATAGGTAAATAACCAGCTTCTGGTTTTTCCGGTAGAGTCTCACAGAAGCGCTCATAACCATAAAGACGCGCAATCTCTTCAATTAAGTCAATTTCTTCCTCTAAATCACGGTAACGGTATGGGGGGATTGTGACTGTCCAGGTTGCATGACTGCTTGTTGTTAATTTACATCCTAAAGCAGTGAGAATGTTTTCCACATCTACGCTTGTTAGTTCGTCTATATTATTATCTCCTAGTTCTACAGGACCAAGAACCTGATTTATACGTTCTAAGCGAAGTTCAATAGAACGATTACAGATAGATAAATCAGGACGATTATCTGCTATTTCTTGCGCAACAATTGTGCCACCAGCTAATTCTTCAATTAGGGAGAGAGCACGGTAAAGAGCCATCTCCAAACAGAAATGATTAACCTCTCTTTCATATCTTGCAGAAGATTCACTCCTTAAGCCTGAACTGCGGGAAGAACGACGGATAACAACTGGATCAAACAAGGCTGCCTCCAGAACAATATTTTCCGTTCCTGAATATATTTCTGTTTCTGCTCCCCCCATGATGCCTGCTAAGGCTACGGGTTTATCATTAGCTGTAATTACAAGGTTTTGCGTTGATAGTTTACGAGTTTTTCCATCCAGGGTTTTTAAGGATTCTTCTATACTTGCAAAACGGACACCAATAGTAATTTTCTCTCTACCATCTATAGATTTTAAACGTTGACTATCAAAAGCATGGAGTGGTTGTCCCCATTCCAACAATATATAATTAGTTATATCAACAATATTATTGATAGGATTTATGCCCGCACCATTTAGTTTTTGTTTTAACCAGGCAGGAGAAGGAGCTATTTTCACGCCTCTAACTAAGGTGCTGAAGTAAGCTGGGCAAGCAGCAAGCTCACTAATTTTTAAACTCAAATTACCTATATTTTGGGGTAACAGTATAGGAGCAGATTCAGGGATGTTTAAATTACCACCAGTAAGTGCAGCTACTTCCCTAGCCATACCTACCATACTCAAGGCATCAGAACGATTTGCAGTTGAAGTTACGTCCAGAATAATATCATCTAAACCAAGAAGAGGTCGTACATCTGCCCCTAATTGCAAATGTTCTTGGGAGAAAATATGAATACCATCAATATCAGTAGATAAACCTAGTTCTTTTAAAGAACAAAGCATACCATAAGACATCTGACCCCTTAGGTTTACTGGTTTTATTTTTAAATCGATTTTGGGTAAGTATGTGCCAACCAGTGCTACTGGCACATAAATACCTGTGCGTACATTAGAAGCACCACAAATAATATTTAATAGTTCCCCTTTACCAACATCTACTTGGCATACACTTAACTTATGTGCATTAGGATGAGGTTGACATTGTGCTACTTTACCAATTACCACACCATCTGCCCAAGTGTGCCAGTCTTCAATCTCCTCCACCTCAAACCCAGACATGGTAATAGTCTCGGCTAATTCCTCAGGATTAAGTTTAATTTCGACCAGTTCCCGTAACCAATTCAAAGAGATACGCATTTAGTGAGTTTGCTTGTTCTAAAAAATGTTTTTGGTTTTATCTATTATCTATGAAAGTAATCAAGCGACCACCTATAGATTTTAGTTTCATTACTTATCTTAAAATGTAGATGGTCGAGCAAATACACAGAAATTGTAGAGAGTCTATAAATTAAACTGTGCTATCTCATCCAGTCTACTTTTCTAACAAAGCAGTAAAATAATGTCTTGATCTTTTAGTAATTATATTAGGTATCAGAAGATGAACATATCATAGGCCGAAAGCAAGATAACTTAAACATAGTATATATTACCAACTAAAAAAATGTAGAGTTTTTCGTTACGATCAAATTTAATAATTTTAGCTCTAGCTACATATACTAATAAATAATATTGAGATATATCCCACCATCAGTTAGTAATACAAACTTGCTATATTCAAATGATTGCAATTACTATTTTTATAGTAATTATTAATTCTATGGTGACTGTTAATATTTAAATGAATTTGTTATAAGAAAGCATAATAGCTTCAGACAAAATAACATATTTAAAATATTAGAGGTGAGGAAAAAGTTTCAACTATAAGATTTAGTGTGGGGATTGTAGGTTTATTGATTTTAACAACCATGGTAAAGTCGTTCTTGTTTTTGTATCATCAAGCACTAGATCTTAACATTACTTTCCTTTACTAATTTTATGCTACAAGTATAGTATTACTAAATTTTACTAGAGAGAAGCTCTAAAAAAGATAAATATTTTATATAATAGCCTTTTACTTTAAGTCTTTATCTTTTAATTGCAAGCGGTGCTAAGTATTTACTATTAGGTATAATCTGAAAGATTGTAATGAAAAATTTGGACTTAGTAAATCTACTTATGAGACCTAGTCTTAAATTAGTTATCAGTATATATCTAGTCATTATATTCGGAGTAAACACTCAAAGCTTATCATAGTTGAAGTACTTATGCTTATATATAATATTTTGTTAATGATAATATAGTATTTAATTGGAGTAAAATTATTCTTACAAACTATACTTGATAAACTAAACTACTTGTTATCCTATCGCTATTTTACTAATTCACTACATTGATATATTTTATTGATACTAAGAATATATTTATTCAATAAAATTGCCATAATAAGACTAAAATTACCACTATAATTTTTTCAGTCTCATAAAACTTTATATAATTAGCTTATCCTAGGCTTATATAAATTTAAATTAACATCATCTTATTCCATCACTATGGTACTAAATAGCAGATATTTTGTATTTAAGTTTTAACTAGAAATTTAATTATTAC
>NZ_CAIY01000081.1 GCF_000350105.1 Richelia intracellularis HH01 | reverse complement strand
ACTTAATAAGTATCTCCACTATCTATCATGTTACTAACTATTTAAATATTTTACTGCCTATTTGTAAAGCCTGGATTTTTCTATGAATTACATCATTGTTTTTTTTCGATAATAAGCAATGATAGAAATCAAGTGATTATATTTGAATAATATCAAGAGCTGATCTGGTATTAAACCAATAATAGCTAATATAGTTAATGCCTAATTGATAATAGCATCATTAAGTGGTATTCTACAAACAATAAGTATATTTTATTTCAAATACTATACAAAATATTATTTACTAGTACTTTTATCTGATGTTGAAAGAGAATTACTGGATCAATATAAATGATAAGAGACTTAAGAAGTTTCTATTGGTAAGAAAATAGCATCGATAGGATAAAGATATGAAATTATATAATACTCTATTAAAGATTTTGACTAGATTAAGAAAGTTATAGTCGATTAAAATAAATTTCTTGTGGAAAACTCCTAAAAGGAATTATATTACTACATCAAATTATTTGAGGCTAGCCTCAAATAATTTAAAATAGGGAATACTCATGAAGAAAATTTGAGCAGACTAAAAGACATATTACCAATAATTATATCTGACATATTTTGATTAGAATAGATTATTTTTTGCAATTCAGGATAACCACCATTATATTATGATGCTACTATTGAGTTTTATAATAAGTCTAAGGCTAAAAGAAAGATCATAAAACATAGATTTTGATAAACAATATATATATTATGCAAATACTATTAATTGGATAATATACCATGCGGTAAATTTAGCATATTTAATCATTTAAAGTGGGAATTAGTTACTAAGATTTTTCACCTAATATTGCCTATATAATGGTATTTTTGTATGATAGGATAATAAAGTAAACTTTATATATAGATGATATTCTATCATTATAGTTTAGGCTTGATTCTTGATTTCAAATTAATATATAATGTACATTATTTGAATTTTGATATTTTACCAATTTGTACTCTCTTAATCTAAAATATAATTCCAAAGCAATGATAGATACGGAGTTATAGGGAGTCAAGAAGATTTTTAGATTATCAATTTTGAAATTTTATACCTCAATTCATTAATACCTCCTGATTTTATTAATTGAGTTCAATTGCTTAAATAGGGAATA
Source organism: Richelia intracellularis HH01 (assembly GCF_000350105.1). Classification (GTDB taxonomy): domain Bacteria; phylum Cyanobacteriota; class Cyanobacteriia; order Cyanobacteriales; family Nostocaceae; genus Richelia; species Richelia intracellularis. The sequence continues at coordinate 50,159 of NZ_CAIY01000081.1, read as the reverse complement.
ATGTTCTGCTCAACTAAATGTAAAACATAGTATTTCTGAGGTATTAGCTACCAAAGTAAAGCTGAATTATGATAATCAAATGGGCTTAATTCTCTGGGCATTTTCCCACTTGAATTACTACATTTAAATCAAGCATTACCAGAGATTATTTTAGATAATAGATCTTAGTCTTATACCAAGTGTATGCCTATAAACGTAAAACTTTTATCTTTGAATATAGGTATTTCATCAATTAAATTAACATGAACTACCTATAGAATAGGTACTATAATACCATAGATTTGATAGTTTTCAGGCTTAGTCCCAAACATTATAATACTATAATTTGGCTATATTGCAATCATTTACTATGTTGGTTCATATTATTTGAGTAATTCTTGAATACCTATAATTTTATAATAAGTAACCATCCCAGTAATCACAATATCCACTTTGCTATCTATCTCTATTCAAATTTATTCGGCTGTATTTTGTCGGTCAATTTGGTAACTGGCAGGATTACATAATTTTGTAGTATATATATTTTATATTTACCACTATTTATTCTACTTTAACTATCATAATATTTAACTCCCTCATTACCTAATATCAAAACTCATGGTTTAACACTAGAAAGATAGTTTTTATTAGTTTATATAAACTATCTATTTCTACCTCTAAAAGTATATTTATTCGTATTCTATATTTAACTGAAGCTTCTGGCTCTATTCCCTATATATTAGCTATAATCTTGTCAAAAGTCCCTCTGATTCGAGAATTCTCTTCATTTTTACTCAAGGAATTTTACCAATTAATCCTGTTATATTATCAGTGGTTTATGTTGGCTAAGACTCAACAAATCTGTGAAAGTTGTTTGCAGTAATTACTCTTGAGTTATATGTTGATTCTAGGAGAATATTTACATAGCTATTTAAATTTATAATAGTGTTATCAAGATTAAACCAAATATTTTATTACACTTTTTATTGATAAATAATTAATAAATTTTAAGACTGCTAATTGGTATTTTTATTTGGATTAAATATAAAATATGCACTTGTGTACTGATTTTTACTTTGTTTTTAATATAGTTATCTAGGATTGAGTACAAGAATAATAGTTCCTTATATTGTTATTACCTAAACCTATGTCTTAAAATACTTGCTCCTTGTACCCCATAACTTTTTAGGATAATTCATAAATATATGATTATGCACACTTGAGTATAAGACCAATAAATTTAATAATCTCAATACAAGATGTATTCACTACTGTGTGATTTTGCTTTTGATATAAGAATTATAGGATTTACGCAGAGATTCCCCTCTACCCCCCTGGACTTCTAAGTGCAAGCTTGAAATTTAGGGGGGACTTCTTAGTTAAATTTTGTATAGATGTTTAGACAAAATGCCTTCAATTTAACAACGTCTTTGAAGATTTTTCTTTAATCCTCATATTCTAATTAGTTCCAAAGTTATTAAGCAGGAGCCAAGTACATCAATGAGATTAAAATTATTTAATTATCTGATAGTAGCTCTGGCTACTGTATTAGTACTTTATCCTGCGTTATTAGTATTAGGTATAGTGTGGCAAGAGCATCTACAAATAGTTCTGGGTAAACAAAATAATATTGCTAAATTGGTATGCTGGTTTTTGTTTAGTATTCCTATTCTTTTGGAGTTAATGCTTTTAGGATATGTTTTTTATAAAACATACCAAACTTATATTCTAAACAAGCAAGTAAGATTGTTGGAGAGAATATGGCATAAGACTTAAGTGAAATAGACTAGTATCAGTACACTCCCAGAAATCTTTTTCACTAGTATTCAAGCGATTCATAAATAAATACTAATCAATATGGCAGAACAACAAAAAATCGATCTTACAGAAGAACAACAAAACTTATACTTTAGTCTTATTGATGAACTGTTGAAATGTCCTAATGGTAAGGAACCAGAAATTTTGTCTGCAAAACCAGAATTGCTAGATGCAGGCTTTATACAGACTGTAGTTCAAGTAGCAACATCATTTGCACACCAGGGTAATTCTGATGGTGCAGAATTTTTAGTTCATATTGCTCGAGAATTATCCAAGGAGTTAGGACTTTATCCTTGATAATTTAGGCAGGATTATACAATGCAATATACTGTATTGTTACCAAGTAAAATATTCCAAAGAATAATTAAATATTGGCTGAGTATTATTTACAAATGTTATTTCTTAACTGCTTGGTAAAGCTTATTATCTCGTAGTAATAAACATGACTTGATTTATTTCTTGATGTATTTAGGTCTATTATACCTAATATATAAACCCAGAAATACTCCTAATTGATTAATTCCTGATGGTTGATAAGATTATAGACCTAGCAAATATTCATATACTAGCAATATACAAGATAAGTAAAATTTATAGTAACAATTCAGATCTAAATTTGAGGAGTTGACAACAATAGTATTCACAGTATATCTAATCACTATCTTAATAGATTAGTTAAAAACTAAATCACATAAAATTATTGATATTAATATTTACATATTTAGCTATACCTCAAAACTGCTACATCTATTGAGGGGAATATCATTAACTTGTTTTTTTAACTGCATAAATTAATGTTACTTAAGCTAAAATAATACTAATAATAACCTTCAAATATTCTGAATAACAGCACTAATATCAGGTTTTGCTTTGTGAGATTTATAGAGTTTTGCTGGTTCTTATTACAGTTTGAATCATCTATAATTACTTAGGCATTAATAAGATTTGAGTTTCTTTTATTATCAAATTAAACCTCCTAGAAAATAACTGAAGAGTTTAAAGTTAATAGCCTATTTGTTTATAAGCCTAGCTTCAAGGATATATAACAGCAAATCTGATTGATATATCAATCAGATTTGCTGTTATATATCCAGAGTTATGATTCTTTTCAATTAACTGTTCATATTTTTTTAATTGCTAAAAATAATAGATTCTTTCTTAGAAAGAATGTTTAAAAGCGTATATAATTGTGTTTACAATTTATATAAGAAAAATTTATTTTTTGTATTAATCAAAGTATAGCTGCGTTTAAATAATTTCGTTATTCTATTAAAATTGTATTCTGTAATACTATATATATCTTATAAAATTTTATACATTTATTTTTCTTGTTGATGGCTTGGTAAGACTTAACGAGAAATAACATTTACTTGTTAATTATTATATTGAGTGTTAGAAATGACATTTTTCTCAGCCTATTCAGAGGTATGGCTTAATAATAATTAATGTGAATTGAATTTATGCTTAGCATTGAAAAAAACAAAAATTAACAGTGATCGTAGTTCATAGATAAACATTTTACAAACATCCAAGTTGTTGATAGCTATATGGGCTCATTCCCGTTTGAAGATATTCTATAATCGATTGATTATACTAAATAAGGTATTATTGAAGCCCATTGGAAAGATTTACTCTTAATTTAAATTTGGGTAAATTTAAATTAAGAGTAAATCATTGATCCTTTGAAATTAAGCTCATTTAAATTGTAAACCTTAGTCTGGATCCCTAACCTTAAAATATATCTAATTTTGAGAATATGAACTAGAACTCCACTTATTATCATCCTAATTTTTATGTTGACAAGATTATCAATGATGAATTTGTTTTAAACTTGTAGTTCCTACCATTAGTTTTAAGAGGAATGGGGAATTACTAGTTTTTTTCGTCATGAAAACATGACATTTTCATGTTATAATATAAAAGCAAAGAGTTCTATCAAGAGATGTTTTGTGATGTTAACTGGAGACATCCTAGCTAAAGAATTCACCAGAATTGTTACTCAATATCATCCGAAAATTGGAGAGTTACTAAGTTGCTGTCATGTAAGGGTAATTTATAGTCAGTGGGGAAGACCACCAAAGCATCTCCAATATATAGGTGTTTATTGTTCTGAGGAAATAATGACCTATTTGCAAATTGATCAGAATTTGCTTAGGGAAATTGCAGAAAGCATGGGGTTAGTTCAGGTCGTGTTACTAAATGCAACAAGGCTTTTACGTGATCCAATGTCAAAATTGAAACAGGCTGACCCACGCTTATGGCTAGAACTACATTTACTGGCAGTATAATGGAAAATAGTGACTGACGGCCGTCAATGAAAACAGAAGTTTTTTGTTACTGTGCAAATTACCGTCAAAATATCCAAGTAGCTATCTTTGAACAAGTGACATAGGTAAAACACACAGGGCTCTTGCTTGAGAGAATTACGGTCGTAAAACAATACTTCAATCCAACAGCTCCATTTTGATTCACACTGATATTACTGCCTAATTTTGCCGGTTTTATTTGTATCACTTGTCTTTACCCGGCTGCTTTTTGTTTTGGTCAGTTTTTCGCAATCCCTAAGAATAGAAGAGTGGGCAATAACCTTAGATAATTCTTATGGGATAAAGATTAAACTTTAGGTATTGTAAGATGAGGTTGTTTTATCCTGGATCATAAATTTTTTGATACAAAGCGAAACATTTATTTACCAGGAATCTTGGAAGAGAGTAGACTAGGAAATCTTCGTTTACATTAGAAACATCATTTCAGGGGTAAAATGTTTTTATTATGGCCCATTAACGATGTATTCCTGATTGTTACAGAAATCCGTGTTAGTACATTTAATAACTGAGGAAAACTATAATATTAGACTTGCAGCAAAAAGTTTATTTGGTATAATGGGAAGTCACTACTCACTCTAGAGAGATTGAAAAGTAATGTTGCTAAATATCAGGTAAATAATAGTGACATTGTGTGTAGGATATTAACTTTTGTGCAAAAGAATAGAAATCAAATCAATGGTAGTCACTAGAAGTTATAGCCGTATTGCTCACCAAAATAATAGCGATTAATTCGGCTAGTTTTATAGTTGATTAAGACTATCTGCCAAAAACCTCTATCATTAAATAGTCTGGTTACTTTTCAGGACAAAATTTAAAAGCCACAAGGTAAATTAAACCTGGGTACACTAGTGCTCAAACCTCCGTTTCAACTTCCAAAAAAAGATTTGGAGAGTTTGAAGCCCTATAATCAAGAGGTGCAAACTTATGACTAAAAGAAAACCATTTCTTCCTCCTGATGACATGCCACCAGCAGAAAGAACTGAATTTGATGGTATATTACGTCAGGAACTAGAGCAATCTACTACAAGAAGATTTTATGAAGCTTGTGATCGTATTACACAAACTTTATTATCCATGTGCCAGTGGCACATAACAACGAATTTTGGTCCTTTAATGTTAATCATTCAGTGCCCTGATATGACAACTTTTTGGAATATTATGGGTGACATTTCTCAACTTGGTAGTAGACTGAAAAAATTTGCTAACTATTCTAAAATCCGTGTCTGCCCTCCTCCAGATAATGGTACACCATTTGAAATTAGGGTGAATGAGATTTCCTTGTATCGAGATTGGTTCTAATTCTGCCGACTGGAGTTTAGACTAAATTTTAGGGCTCGAATAAACTTATTCAACAATAATTAGGCCTTACAACCTATATTTCAGGATTCACGGAAAATTTTGGATGTTTAAAGGGGGCTTTAATTTTTCGTGTTCTCTGTTGAGTATGAGTGAGTCAATGATAAACCAAATTGTTTTAAATAGTTATGCAAAAGCAAAATTGTCTTATAGCAACGACCAAGGCAATTGTATTATGTATAGTTAGCTCCAGTTCCTATACAGAAATAGTTTCAATTGATTGAGTTAAGGCAGCAATCTATACTTAGTAAGCTTTTAGCAGTATTGAATTAGTCTAAATTCCAGTATTAATATAACTGCAAGCATTTGCTTTATGTCCTGAAACTCATGCAAATTTTACTACAAATAACAACACTCTGTATAATCCTCTGCTATTGCTGAGTCATTTTGTCGATTTTGCTGGAAGATTTAAGCACTTAATTGATTAATCAAGCTAATGGCTGATATTTTTTCTGAAAAAGGGTTATCTTTGTTTCACAAGCAAATATTCTTTAAAACTTTTATTAACCTAATCAATACTAGAATTTACAGTTGCAATAACATTTTTCTGTGAAATTAGACAAATACTCGATAATTTTAATAAAATTTAAACCCTTATCATATCAAGACAATTATTATTATGTAAATAAAGTTAAATAATAATAATTGTCTTAAGTGAAATTACTTCATTTTGATGCTTACTATGTTTTCTTGGTTAATTATTATTGTATTCATCTCAACTATATGATGTTAGGACTCCATTAGCTATTTTACTTTTAGCTAATCTTTTTTAGTAAGTATTTGATTACTATCATATACTACTTTAAATTTCAATGTATTTTTCTATACTTACTTAGTATATCTAACTTATTTGCAAGATCTATATTAATAATCCAGCTTATTTAAACTTCATGCAGATTTTTTATTTTAAAGTCACTTGACTACTTGCCTAAACTTTAGTATTATTTTTGACTATGTATATAAGTATATTACGCTAATCAACTTTTGCTAAATCTATATAATAAATCCTCTATCGTAAATTCACTGATGCGACACAGAAGTATATTTTATCTGCTTGGCCTGTTGTCTTTTTCATCAACTTTGGTGTTTGCTTGTAGCCTAATTTCTAATACCAACTCCTCTTCAATAAACCAGTCTACTAATTTAACTATATCTGCAGCAGCTAGTCTTAAAACTGCAATGGAAAAAATTCAGTATTTGTATGGCCATACAAAACCTAGGATTAAACTTATCTATAATTTTGGCAGTTCTGGTTCTTTACAAAAACAAATTGAACATGGTGCGCCGATTGATGTTTTTATATCAGCTGCAACTGATAAAATGGATGCTCTGGAAAAACAAGGTCTATTATTAGAAAATACTCGTAAAAACTTATTAAAAAATAATATAGTTTTAATTGTACCTAAAGAAAAAAGAATAGGAATTAAAAGTTTTCGAGATTTAAGCAGCCAATCCATCCGAAAAATTGCTATGGGAGAACCAAAAAGTGTCCCTATTGGGCATTATGCTCAGCAAGTATTAAAAAACCTGAAGATCTTTGAAAAAATCAAACCCAAAGTTGTTTTTGCCAGAGATGTACGTCAAGTTCTTTACTACGTTGAAACGGGTAATGTTGATGCAGGAATTGTTTATGCTTCTGACATGAAAGTCTCGAAAGGAGTGGAACTGGTTGCTGATGTACCAGTAAACAGCCACTCCCCAGTATTATATCCCGTTGCCGCAATTAAAAGTACAAAAAACGCTAAATTAGCCAGAGAGTTGATTGACTTTCTTTTTCAAGAAACGAGTGGAAGGATTTTTAAAAATTACGGATTTGAGTTGGCGGAGTAGATGATTATATAGCAAATAAAGTTAATATATAGAAACAGCCCTACACACATATTAAAAAATAAGAGATTTTACTATAATTTAACAGCGAGAGACGTAGTTACTCTTTTCTTTACATTCTATATATTAACATTGATTAAGAAATATTTTGAATTTCCTAATATTACTAGTTCATATTTATTGTTAATAAATAAGTTTTCTCAGCTTACCAGATTCATTATGTATTTTGATATATCCCCTTTATTCATATCTCTCAAAACAGCTTTGTTAGCAACATTTTTAACATTTTTTATAGGTGTCTGCACTGCCTATTTTATGTTTAAATACCGCGGAAAATTTAAATCATTAATTGAGGGACTATTTCTTTTACCTTTGATTTTACCTCCTACAGTTGTGGGATTTTTACTATTGCTATTATTTGGGAAAAATGGGTTTGTTGGTCGACTTGTCGAGCCGCTAGATATCAGCCTTGTTTTTACTTGGTATGGTGCTGTGATAGCAGCAGTAGTAGTATCATTCCCCATAATGTATAAAACAGCACTAGGAGCATTTACACAAATAGACATTCGATTGATCCAGGTAGCCAGAACTTTGGGGGCTTCTGAATGGAATAGTTTTTGGCGAATTACTATACCTTTGGCACTTCCAGGCATTTTTGCTGGAACTACTTTAGTTTTCACTCGTGCTTTGGGTGAATTTGGTGCAACTCTGATGCTAGCAGGTAATATACCTGGACAAACCCAGACAATCCCCATGGCAATCTATTTTGCAGTAGAATCAGGAGCAATGAATGAGGCTTGGTCTTGGTCACTAGTAATTATAGCCATATCTTTATCCAGTATAATATGGGTAGATTTATGGCAAGAATTATACAATCATCAGAGGAAAGGTAAACAAAAAAAGAATGGAAAACTTAATGAGTATGTTTTGATGAATGCCATTCATTTGCCTAGTAATAATGATGGATTGGTTGTAGATATTGAGAAAAGTTTACCAGGCTTCCACTTACAAGTTTGCTTTGCTACTAATAACCAAACCCTAGGTCTATTAGGAGGTTCTGGTGCCGGTAAAAGCATGGTTCTACGCTGCATTGCGGGAATTGAAACCCCAAGCAAAGGTCATATCATTTTGAACGGCAAAGTACTGTTTGATTCTAAACGGGGAATCAATTTACCCAGTCGTGATCGCTGTGTAGGATTACTAATGCAGAATTATGCTTTGTTTCCACACATGACGGTTAGACAAAATATCGCTTTTGGTTTACCTAAACAATTATCAAAGTTAGCTATTGAGAAAGAAATTACATCTCAATTAGCAACCATGCAATTGGAAGAATTAAGTGATCGTTATCCCCATGAGCTGTCTGGAGGACAGCAGCAACGGGTTGCTTTGAGTAGGGTTTTAGTCTCACAACCTAAAGCACTTTTATTAGATGAGCCTTTTTCTGCTATAGATAACCATTTGCGCAGCAAATTAGAACAGCAAATGATATCCATACTAAGTAATTACCAGGGTATTTCCTTATTTGTAACTCATGATATGGAAGAGGCTTACCGTATTTGCCCCAATCTGTTAGTTATGGAACAGGGGAAAGAAGCACATCATGGTTCCAGATATGAGGTATTCCAACACCCCAATACAGTTAGTGTTGCAAAGCTAACAGGCTGTAAAAACTTCTCCCGTGCTTTCATGACAGAACCACAAATAGTAAAAGCACTAGATTGGGATTGTGATTTACAAATTGGGCAACCAATTTCCAATCCATTTACCTATGTAGGTATTCGCGCCCATCAAATTGTATTAAATGCAACTTTAGATGAAGAAAATACCTTTCTCTGTTGGTTGGTGAGAACCAGCGAGACATTCCATAGGATGACTTTATTTCTTAAATTACATTCTCCCCCAAATAATTATCAGGACTATCACTTAGAAGCAGAAATATTTAAAGAGAAATGGGAGATTATTAGAGAGAAGTCTCTACCTTGGTGTATATCGTTAAAGCCGATGCGACTAATGCTAATGGCGTAATTTCAACATTCATCTTGACAAAATTTTTGTATTATAATATCCACGATAAATTGGAAATGTCATTCTATAAAAAATCTGAAACCCGAAAATCTTAAAATCATATATTTTTAGATGCGGATTGTAACTGTGATAGTAAAGATAAGCAAAAAGCAAGATGTAAAAAAATTATTAGCTTTAGTTATAGACTTTCAATTATTTTCTGACATAAGCAACCGGCGCCGTAATTTGTGAAACTACGTATACTAATTATTTTAAGTAGAATAATACGCCCGTTTTTTAAAAAACGGGTTAACTCTGTCAATAAAATATCTTTATTAGAAATAACACTTACAGACTAGGGGGTATAATTACTTTATTAATGATATGAATTACTCCATTAGAACCCTTAATATTAGGTGTATATACCTCAGCAGTATTATTTATAGTTGATACATTTTTAATGATTTTGATTTTAATTGTATCACCTTGTATAGTTTGAATTTCCCCAGTTTTGAAATTATTGGACTCTATACTACCAGATACAATATGATAAGCTAGTATTTCCACTAGTATTTTTTTGTTTCTAGGTTTTAATAACTCTCGAAGTGCATCTTGGGGCAACTTAGCAAAAGCTTCATTGGTCGGTGCAAAAATTGTAAAAGGTCCTTCCCCTTGTAATATTTCTACTAGTCCTGTAGTTTTTAATGCTTGAGCAAAAGTGCTAAAAGATGCGTTTGACTGAGCTATCGCTACTAAATTCCTCCTGCTAGTAATGATTGCAGAGTTTTTTTTAAGAATCTCCGATTCAGTTGTTGGGTTTTTTGATGTAGTTTTATCTATTATGGATGTCCTATGTGGGACATTAATGGGTATTCTATTGTTACAAGCAGCACGGTTATAAGGACACTCATAAAAAACACTGGGTTTGTGATGCAATGATGAGCTAAGCTGCACTAGTGTTTTTTCCTCAATAGGTTTTTGGTTGCTTGCCTTAATGTGTTGACTGCAGTTGTATAAAACTTCTTGCAAAATCATAGGGTATGGATTTATGGTTTCACTAGCATCAACTGGCATTACAAGGGAATTATTCACATTCATTGCTCCTAAGATTCCCAATAAATTTAAAAGCAAATTTTTTGTATTTAATTTCATAAATTTGGCTTAGCTTTGATTTATACAAATTACATTTTAAGACTCTTAATATTTTGTCAAATGTAAAATACAACCAAGTAAGTAAAATAAAAGTTTCTGTATGGTCCCCAGTATTTTTGGTAATGAGTCTTGAGTTTTAGACTTAAGAAATGAGTTATTGTAAGACGAGTTAGGGTTAAAGTTAAAATTATTTAACTTACATTCGTTTATGAAGTTAATATTGTGCTTTTTTACACAAAATCACTATGAGTTCTTGAAAATGGGCATTTAATACTTGTCAAAATCTTTTATCTCATTATTAAATCACTACCACAGGCACTATGTTATTTCATACTAATCAAGGCATTTTCATAAAAAAACCTGATTAACTCAATTTTTGACCTTCATAAATTTAATGAAATTTCCAGCAAATAAAATGTTGGATAATATTTTGTAATGGGGTAAGGTTTGATACAGAATAAGCAATTACTTAATTATTAAGTTGTAAGTTTCAAATATATATATAATAACAAGCAAGCTTAAATGTGGTCAAAAGTAGATTGGCGTCAACAATACTATGAGTGATACGGAGATACACTATGTACAATAGTATTATGCCCATATTCAAGGTTATAAGTAATTCCGCAAAAATTTCCTGGTCATAATTTGCTTTATTATTATTCTGCCCACTATAGCCGAATAAGGCTGTGACGATTGGTATTTTTGTCAAAATTAAAGGCTGGCCTGAATTTATTTAACTACATACATAAATAACTTGTAATATTCAGAACTGCTATAAAGATTAATGAAATAAAGGTTATACAATCCTCATGGATATATTCAGTACAGGACATTTCTAATGTTAGAATTATACCAATTTAACTATCTCATTATTCGAGAAAAGTACGTTTAATACTTGATTATAAAGGATTAGAATATTGTAAGTATGAAATTTTCCTGGTATTTGACAGTTGGAAATACTACGAATTACTGGGCTATAAGTTCTTTTTTTAAAGAATGGCAACCAATTTATCTGTGATTATACGCGAATAGCAAAGTACCTGGAAATACAATACCCCGAACCTTCCGTAGCACCAATAGATCCTAAAAAAAGGAGTTTATATCTAAAGGTACTACCACTGAAAGTAAAATGTGTTTTAGTATTATTTTCTGAACTAATAGTTTAAGTTAACAAAAGATAAATCAATATTAGGTTAAATTTAAGGGGATGTTATCTCTGAGTATTAGAAATCAGGGAATAGTTTCTGTTAACAAGTTCTATAAATCTGAAAATACAGTAGTGGAGACTATATTTTGGTTGCTATATATTTGGGACCTATCACAGTCTAAAAAATACAATAATCTTCTCATGAAAACTCAAAAATAAAGGTGTTAAATAGAATCAATAGCAAAAGACTAAAAAATTAAAATAGATATTGAGTTAATTATGTATGGTTGTTAAAAATGCACTTGCTAGAGTGCAAACCTATTATCAATTAAGTCTAGTCCATTTTAATCTCAATGAGAATTCTGACGAAAATTATATACTTACTGTTCAATGGTTATGGAACTTGTATTTAACGACAACAAATAATAAGCTGCAGAAGAGGTACATGGGGTTGAATAAATTCAACTTCAGCCCCGAGTTAATTCTAAACAACTCTAATGTTATTTATGAATGGCAAGTTAATTGTATTTGAAGGAGTAGAAGGTTGCGGCAAAACCAGCCAAATAAGGCTTTGTTATGAATGGTTGCAAAGTTTACATATTCCTACTATCACAACTCGTCAGCCGGGGGGTACTAAGTTAGGAGTACATTTGCAAAGTTTGTTGTTAAATAAGATAGGAAACCAACATACCAGTGATCGTGCCGAGTTGTTATTATATGCTGCTGACCGCTCACAACATATAGATCAGTTGATTAAACCTAATTTAGCTTCAGGAAAGATAATTTTATGTGACCGTTACATTTACTCTACTATAGCTTATCAAGGCTATGGTCGTGGTTTGGATATGGATTTAATCAACCAAATAAATTTCATTGCAACGACAGGAATAGCTAGCGATTTAACTTTTTGGCTAGATGTAGATGTAGAGGTGGGATTAAATCGTAAACGTAGAAATGGTGATGAATTTGACCGTATTGAGCAAGAAAATATCGATTTCCATCGACGGGTACAAGAGGGTTATGCTACTTTAGCCAGTTCTAATCCTCATACTATTACCCATATTAATGGTAATTTAACTAAACAAGCTGTACAACAAAAAATTCAAAAAGTGTTGGAAAATTGGTTAGCAGAATGGAGAAAAGAAAATTAATATCTGGATAAAACTTCATAATATGAGTTGTAGGCATCTCTATTAATGCGAGATGCTTTATGGCAGATAATAGCAATAACAATATACTATAACATAAGATCGCTATATCTATCAAATTTGTATGGAGTAGAAAGCGTAATGTTTAATGCAGACTTTATTTGATCAAATAAAGTCTGCATTAAACATTACGCTTTCTAAATTAAATTATTAGTATTTCCATATAAGGGATTATAAATTAGCTATTTATCTTTCACTCATATTATTTTAATACCTCAGACTAAACATAATAATCCGAAAATTTAATCCTATTCAGCCCATACCTTTGAAAGTTAGTGGTATCATCCACAAAAACAAATTTGGTTATAAATATTAACCCTAATTTTCTTTACAATGACTAATACAAATGTATTCAGTATTTCGGCCTAAAAAATTAAGCACGGAATATGCTTTTTAAGTTAGAGATCTTAGTGTATTTGTAATTAACAATGACTAGTTTTTTCTTAAATGCTCTGTGGCTATAATTTTCTTAAGCTATTTACCAAATTTTAGGTGTATTTAGCATTAAGCCTAGTATATGTTCATCTGTCAGTACAATTAGTTTTTCTTATTAGATTTATTTTATTTGATATGCCTTCTCATTAATTGTCTCTGTTGGGTTTTTCGCGATTGTATCGACTATTCACTATTTCAAATCAAATATTAAGTAAAATGACAAATTGGCTAAACTATAAGCTAAATATTCTTATGATTATACTAATCATAAGAATATTTTATAAACTTAAAAATTTGTTTAAACTAAAAAATTTGTACTTTTATTAATAATATACTTTGAGTTTTAATATAAATTCCATAGGAGTTATTAATAATCAGTTATATTTTTCTCGCTCTTTTATTGAGATGGTTATTTTGAAGACAAGTATACTTCCATTTTATGGATTTTTTTTGTATGATGTGAAGGTATTATGGGCATTCGTCTAATTATCTAGTCTAAGTCAATCAGAAAATCTAAAATTTCTTGAATCCATTCAAACAACTGATAGGACAACCACAGGCAGTAGAACTACTTACTCAGTCAGTAATAAAAAATCGTGTTGCTCCAGCCTATTTATTTATAGGAGCTCCAGGTATTGGTAAAAGGTTAGGGGCAAAATGTTTCATTGAATTGATTTTTAATAATGCTAATCAGTATCAAAATATTGTAAATCATCCTGATTTATTGTGGGTAGAACCTATATATCAAGATCAAGGGCAACTGATAACAGTTACAGAAGCTACAGCAAAAGGTTTAAAATATAAAGTCCCTCCAGCAATCTGTCTGGAACAGATCCGGGGAATCATAAAGTTTCTTAGCCATCCACCCTTGAAGGCGCATAGACAGGTGGTAGTAATATCAAATGCGGAGAAAATCCTGGAGGGTGCTGCTAATGCTCTGCTCAAAGTACTTGAAGAACCAGGAAAAGCTACTATAATTTTAACTGCACCTTCCCCAGATTTAATTTTGCCTACTTTGGTATCTAGGTGTCATTATATTCCTTTTTACCGTTTGAATATAACAGCTATGGCACAGGTCCTAAAACAAACTGGCAATCAGGAGATTTTACAACATCCTATGATTCTAAACATTTCTGTAGGCAGTCCCGGAGAAGCAATTACATATTATAAAAAGTTACAAAGTATATCATCCGAATTATTATCAGAAGTTACAAAAATGCCATACGATAATCTTCAGGCTTTAGAAATGGCAAAACAAATTAGTAGAAACTTAGATATAGAAGTTCAATTATGGCTAATTGATTATTTACAGCATTTTTACTGGCGACAAGGTTGTAAGCGAATAATAGTTCAAAACCTGGAACAAGCTCGTAATTCTTTACTTTGTCATGCTCAACCCCGTTTAGTTTGGGAATGTACTTTTCTAAAGATGCTTATTTAAAACCATACTAGCAGTTTTGTGCTATACATTAATCTATAATTCAAGCCTATTTCTTCCAGGCAAAAAAACATATGGGTCCTATTTAGTTTTACTACATACCTACAGAGACTTTTTGGTATTTAATCATGATTCAGACTAGTCAATTATAAAACATACAAAACTATGGACTTGACAAGTACTAGGGGAAAATTGAAGCAGTAAAATTATCAAAATAAACTGAGCCACTTTTTCCCAATGATTTTTGGGTTATTCTAGGCATATATATCCTTATATTAGAAGGAATCTAAATGATACACGGGGGTCAATACGTTTGTGGAAAATACTACTGATTATCAATTATAGATAAATTGCGGGTATTATCGCAGAAATGATTGATAAATGTATACACATCTTCTAAGATTATAGTATATAAATTAACAATAATGAATTTTATCATATCCACAATGGAGGTTATTTCATTTATCAGCTTCTTGACTCCTCATGTGGAATAATCTCTGAATACAAGTCAAATAAAGTTTAGATAGGTAAATATAAAAGTTACGTTAATCCAACTGAAACAAAAGGACTAAACAGTTTTGAGCCTGGCTAATAATGCTCATAGCCTTTTTGATGCTACTGGTACTAGGAAATAGATTAAGATGATGGACCTATACCCACATTAGTTCACTTAATTCTTCATTGTAAATGAATAAGATATTATTAAGTGAAAACTATTTTCAGTAATTTAGTAGCTCATTGCAATTTCAAAACCTTAATGAATAACCCCCAAAAACAATCTTGGAACCTTCAGTATAGGTAATTTAACCACTTACCCTACAAGAAAAACAACAATTGTGACGTGTCCTCTTTTCAGTTACTCAAAGAATTGGTGCGATGAATCATTTAGTTTTTTAGACTACAGCAAAAGAATAGTTAAGACTGGCTCTTAGAAAAACATTGGAAGGAGTGATGACCTGTTTTAGACAGCTTGTTGTACTGCTTTCCCATACACAAATGAGAGGTGTGGGTCGCATTCAACGTCATTATTCTTGGCAGTTTAGGAATCAGGAGGTATAGAGGGTACGTCACTTTCAGATGGAGTGGGGCAGGCAAAATTGGGTAAATCAATAGCATGGTGACTACTATTACGGATTTTAAGTGCCAAACGATAGCTGACACTTTGCAACTCAGCTTGAAGTTGGCGGTTTTCTTTTTGCAGGGCAGCAACTTGTTTCTGCACGGGAACTATGCGCTCTTCAAATTTATTGCGATAAACTTGTGGTAGTTCTTGAACAACCTGTTCTAACATTCTGGTTCGATCAGTTAATTCCTGTATTACCTGTCTTAATTGATAAATCTCCGTGTCCCTACATGTTATCTGTTCCTGATAAAAGGCAGCTTGTTGTTCGCAGGATTCAAGTTGTTCTTTCAGCTTTTGTACTTCTGCCTGGTTACTATCAGATACTTCTGGTTGAGGAAAAAGACTGTTATTATCTTTTAACAATCGGAAAATTTCAGAAGATAATTGTTGTACCAATTGGTCTCGAAGTAGTAGTTCCTGACGTAGTTCTGATACTTCAACCGACAGAGATTGGATCCTAGAATTATAAGTTTGGCTCACAATTATTTATTAGCTTCTAGTTACCTAGAATTCTTGTGTAAATACTCTTCAGTGTACTGTGACTTAATATTATGTTGAAATTGCGGTTTTTTTCAAAAATTGTCTGTCTATTTAGAATTAATAAATTATTTGAGTATAAACATAAGTATAAATAATTTTTAAAATAAATTGCATCTAGGTCTATTGCTGCAATGGCTAAATAGTTAAGTGCTCTTAATAATGATAGTATCTGGATGGTGCAAAATCCGATTTGTGTAGTTTAGGCAGAAGTAGAAACACATGAAACAGGTAATACAAAAGTCTTTAAGCATTATATTTAGGTAATGTTTTGCTATAACAGCCATAATATTTTCCTGTATAAAAGCCTTTATTACTTTATTCAGCTATTTGCAAATTACCCTACCCTAATAAGTTATTGGGGACTTAGTTTATAATTCCATAACTATGGATAGAATGACTTGCACATTGTAAATATGAGGAAGTTGGGTACTAATAATTAATACTTATTCCTTATCGTACCCAAGTCCATAGATAGTAGGATTAAACTGCGGTAGCTGTTATTTCCTCCTCCTGTACTATACTTTCTATTGGTTCTTGTTTAAGAGTAAGGTAACGAATTACTTCTTCACTCAAACGCATATTACGTTCCATAGGAGCAATAATACTACCGGGGGCAGTATAATTCATTTGAATGTAGATACCATCACGATGATTGTTGATTTCATAAGCCAGACGGCGCTTACCACGGTTTTGAATTGTTATATCTTCTGCACCGGCCTCACAAATAAAATTCTCGTATTTAGCAATTATTTGTGCTACCTGCTCGTCTCCTAACTCCGGACGCAGAATATACATGGTTTCGTAAATAACTGTCATTACTAATATGTTCTCCTTTTGGACGAATTGGCTGCTGATTTCAATAGTGATTGTATGTGTTATGAGATACTAGCGATCCCAATCATGAAAAGCAACAAGGAATTATAATCTTACCAGCTTAAACTTTTTATTGTTAACTCTATCCTTGATTAAACTAAATACAAGGTACAAATTCCAGAGTAATTTTGTATCAAGTAGCAATACTTGCCAAACTTCTACACCAATGAAACCACAAACAAGTAATAGTTATACAAGATAAGGAAAATGTAAATTCTGATTTTAGACAAGAGGATATAATTCAAAAATTATGACGCAGCGTTATGTGCGAATTCAAAATCAAGAAGGGGATATTTTCTATGGTCTACTACAGATATCACTAAATGTTCAAGTACTAGACGCACCACCTTGGCTTGGAGGACAACCTACAGATGTATACCTGGAAGCAGAGGATTATATGATTTTAGCTCCTTGTTCCCCCTCCAAGATTGTGGCGGTTAGCAATAACTATGTTAACTATGCAAGAGAGATGAAAACAAAATTACCAATAGAACCCCTGATATTTATCAAGCCCACAACTGCAATTATTGCTTGCAACCACAACATTCATTATCCTCCTCAATCTCAAAGGGTAGATTATGAGGGAGAACTGGCCTTAGTAATTGGTGAACAAGCTTTCGATTGCAGGCCAGAAGAAGCTCATAGTAAAATCTGGGGTTATACTATTGCCAATGATGTAACAGCAAGAGATTTACAGAAAAAGGATATGCAGTGGACAAGGGCAAAAGGATTTGATACCTTTTGCCCACTGGGCCCTTGGATTGTTAGGGAGTTGAGCCCAGGGGCAAGATTACAAACTTTTATAAACGATAATCCTAAACCATCACAATCAGCCCATATTGACGAGATGGTATTTGCTCCAGATGTAATAGTTTCTCATATCAGCAAAGTGATGACTTTACTGCCTGGAGATATAATTCTTACAGGTACACCTGTAGGTACAGGGGAGTTGCGTATAGGTGATCGTGTTCGTATCGAAATAGAAGGTATTGGTCGTCTGGAAAATACAGTAATTGCTATTACCCATGAAGATTTGCCAGTATAGTAAACTAGCGCACCTGCATATGCACAGCATCCGAAATGGCAGGAATTTCTGCGTAACGTCCCATAAGTGACTGAGCTACAGAATAAATTGCTGCAGCTATAATCCCTAGGAAAACAGTGGTAGATAGGGTTTTAACTGCAAAATCGCCAATAGATACTAAACGGATTAAATCCATTAATATCCCAAATAGGAAAATGGAAATATCTAGTAGAATGGCCTGCATTGTATTAAAGCGAATAAAGTGACCAATACGCTCACTTCTGACCACTAATGTAAATAAAGCAAAGAAAACCAGCAGCCCCGCATAACGAACACCATAGTAAACCTTTAATAGGGGCAAAATAGGTAAAAATAAAACTCCCAAAATAGGTAACTGGGTCATTAAAAAAGAGCCATACTTAAAAACTTCTACTAGAGGTAATAAATAGGGTAGACTAGCGAAAACTCGCTCCATAGTTGTTGTAGACCCACGCCAAGTCATACTGTCATATCTCCCATATCTCCAAATCAGTGCTTGAGCTTAGAATCACTCATTTATATGTTATTGCGGATGTTATAACATTTTAGCCATAACATATAGGGAGGGATACACTAACTATCTTGAATTAATATAGATGGACTTTAAGCTGCAGAAAAATAATCTTTAGACTATCTGGTCGGCTTCCACGAACAAATAAAAACAACTGACACATTTAAATATGTTGCAGAATTTTGATTTCAATTAGAACCAATTATAGTAAAAATACTAATGAAAATTTTCATTAGTATTTTTAATGTTTTCTCTGAAATTTATTAATTGAAACATCTCATAATTTGCGTCTGTAAGGTATCCTGCATCCTACAATTATAAATACCCTTGTTCAACTCAAAAAAACTTATTCATTTCTTTTCAATCTAACATGGATTGTATTTACACAATTCTGGTAGAATTCTTAATCATAAACTATGTCTATTTTCACACAAGAGCTCTATGTCATTAAATCTTAGCAAAGTTTTTAACTGTTAATACATCGTTATTGTAGGAATATGTAGCCTGCTAATAATAGCTTATGGTAGCAGTAACTATTGCAAAACTCTACATATAATAATATTGTAGTGCATCAAAATGTTAAATAGATGGCACTAGTAAGTTAAGTTTCGGTATAATTATCCTGGTTGAAATTTTAGTTTGGTACCATCCTAATTGTCTAGATATATAAGAAATCTCTTATCATCTCAGTACTGATAAACTATATTAATAGTATTACATTGTAGTCTTTAAACCTCTATATGAATATTAAATTACTCCTCAACTATTTCAATTGATAATTTGGTGATAGTATTCAGTTTCTAACTCCAAATAGGTTAACTTGTTTTTGCGTACACTCTTGGCTTGATTATCAACCAAATTACTGTGTAAATTTCCTTAAGGATAACTCTAGTGACTAGAAGCAACTCAGAATTTCTTTCATCATCTGATTCTAAAGTATCGGAGCTTATTAACCGAGAACTCCAACGGCAAAGGAATCACTTAGAGTTAATTGCGAGTGAGAACTTCACCTCCCCAGCAGTACTTGCAGCTCAAGGTTCCATATTAACAAATAAATATGCTGAGGGCTTACCTGGTAAACGTTATTATGGTGGTTGTGAATTTGTTGATGAAATTGAGCTTATAGCAATTCACCGTGCCAAAGAATTATTTGGTGCAGCCCATGCAAATGTACAACCTCATTCTGGAGCCCAGGCAAATTTTGCCGTGTTTCTCTCTCTCCTAGAGCCAGGAGATAGGATTATGGGTATGGATTTATCCCATGGGGGGCACCTTACCCATGGCTCCCCTATTAATGTTTCCGGTAAGTGGTTCCAAGCTTACCATTATGGCGTTAGTCAAAAAACAGAACAGTTAGATTATGAAGGAATACGGGAGCTAGCACTGAGAGTACGCCCTAAGCTCCTAATCTGTGGGTGTTCTGCTTATCCCCGTATTATTGACTTTGCCAAGTTCCGCAATATTGCTGATGAAGCAGGAGCTTACTTGCTAGCAGATATAGCCCATATTGCCGGTTTAGTTGCTACAGGTCATCACCCTAACCCCATCCCCTATTGTGATGTAGTTACCACTACTACCCATAAAACATTACGAGGGCCTCGTGGTGGTTTAATTCTCACCCGTGATAACGAATTAGGTAAGAAATTGGACAAGTCTGTCTTCCCTGGAACCCAAGGAGGACCACTAGAACATGTAATCGCTGCTAAAGCTGTTGCCTTCGGGGAAGCACTAAAACCAGAGTTTAAAGACTATTCAGCCCAAGTAATTGCGAATGCTAAAGTGTTAGCAAATCAGCTACAAGCCCGTGGTATGAAAATAGTCTCTAATGGCACTGAGAATCATCTAATACTGATAGATTTACGTAGCATTAATATGACAGGTAAAGTGGCAGATAAACTGGTTAGTAACGTGAATATTACTGCTAACAAAAACACTATACCTTTTGATCCTGAATCCCCATTTGTAACTAGTGGTTTGCGTTTAGGTTCTCCAGCATTAACAACAAGGGGCATGGGAACAACAGAATTTGCCGAGATTGGTAATATTATTGCTGATTGCCTATTAAAATCTGATTCTGAGGAGGTGGCTAAAGATTGTCGTCATAGAGTTGCATCATTATGTGATCGCTTTCCCTTGTATCCTCATTTGAGAACTCCCCTGGTACAGATGATTGAAAATATTTAGATGAGGATAGGAATTTAGGAGTTAGGACTTGGGGGTTAAAAATCATTTTTAAAAGTTTATAGTAGACTTTGTTTTTTCAAAACTTTCCCCCTCATTTCCTCTGCTCTGCTTATGGTCTACTTATAAATTCAGGATATAGTCAAATCCAAAATATTTTTCTTTTGAAAAAAAAGGATTACTTACCTAACTCTTCAGAGCGAATTTTTGCAGCCATGACTGCCTCAATCAGTGCCGAACGAAAAGCTGCCTTTTCCAAATGAGCAATTCCAGCTATAGTTGTACCCCCAGGACTTGTTACCTGATCCTTAAGCACTGCTGGGTGGATTTTGCTCTCATTTAGTAATAGAGCTGTACCTAATACCGTTTGCAGTGCTAATTGATTCGCAATTCCTCTTGGTAAACCAGCAGCAACTCCACCATCAGCCAAAGCCTCTAGCATAAGGGCTACATAGGCTGGACCGCTTCCGGAAAGCCCAGTCACCGCATCTATTAGGGATTCAGAAATCTCCACCACCTCCCCAACGGTTGCAAACAATTTTTTAGCAAATTCTTGGTCTTTGCTTTTTGTATAATCTCCAAAACAAATAGCTGTCATTCCTGCACCAATTAGGGCTGGAGTATTGGTCATTACCCTAATGATTGGTAAATAGGGAAATACCCCTTTCAATTGTCTTAAAGATACACCTGCCAAAACAGAAACTAATAATGGCTGACTTTGATTGTAACCATTATTATCTATGCCACCAGAACACCCATAGTGATTATTTATTTTTGATACTTCTGCTAACTCTTGTGCGATAGTACTGAACACTTGGGGTTTCACTGCTAATAACACAACTTCTTGAGCTTCTGTGAATGCCCAATGATTATCAGACGTCACCGTCACCTGATATTTCTGTTTTAAATAGCTTTGGCGTGAGGGTAGAAGTTCACTGACTATCACCTCCTGAGGTTGATATACTCCCCCAGAGATAAGACGGGATAGTAGCGCTTCTCCCATCACCCCACCACCAATTAAGGAAAATTTAATTTTCATTACTAATTTGGTTGACTTATCACTGGTCATTAGTCATTAGATTAAATCTAATGACTAATAACTAATGACTGGTGTTGAGGTTACTGTGCTACGCGGTTAACATCTTCACCCCATACTGGATTGTTACTAGTGGAATTATTGGGACGAGAAGTATGTAATGGTGGTTGATGTACTTCATGCAGTACGGAACCGCTGGTGCTTACCTGTACACAGCTAGGAGTAAATAGGAAAATACTCTCACCAATACGCTCTTGATGACCATCAAGAGCGTAAGTTCCCCCAGCAACAAAATCTACAGCCCTTTGCGCCTGATCCGGGTCCATAATGGTTAAATTTAATACCACTGACTTTCGTTCCCGTAATGATTGAATTGCCTGAGGCATCTCCTCAAATGTTCTTGGCTCTAGTACCAGAACTTCTGAGATACCATTCAAAGCCCCCGGCATACCAATGACATTACTCACTTCTTTTGTTCCTGTTGCTACATTTTCTTTGTCAATTGTAGACACAGACTCCCGCCATCGTCTATTCTGAGTTGCGGATTCTGGAATTGTAGGGTGAGCATTCTGCTCACCATATAAATTATGGTAGGCGTCTACATCTTGTTCATCTTCGTAGTACTCATATTCTACTCCTTCATTCAAACCAACAAAATCTCTTAACTTAGAAAATAAATTACTCATATTTCTAGTCTCCTAGTGCAAACCACCCTAAATTCACTAAAGATAATCGATGCAGTTAATAATGTAATTAACAAGAAAAATAGCGATCACTAGTGGATATTCTATTCATGTCATCGCTATTTGTAGCATCTACTACGGGAACTGTAAAATAACAGACACCCGAAATTTTTATCTAATTAGACCCCACGCGATAATCGAGTCAAAATTATACAGCAAACAATCTTATATGGGAAGTTGGTAATACCCCTTATTATGTTTGTTAAATTTTTGCTGTAAATACTATAATCTTTTGTTACAAGACATTAATTCCCAAATAGGAAAATGGAAACAAACTATTGAGGAATAAAAAGGGATCAAGTGGAATGGATATGATATTTCTTATTCTTACTGATGGAACAGTAGTATTTGTTTTGACAATTATGATCGCTCACCGAATAGTATGGTCCCTAGGCGTACCATGGTGGTACCTGCTTGAATAGCTAAATGATAATCGCCAGACATACCCATAGACAAGTTTTTCATTTGTATATGAGACCAGTTTTGGGACTGAATTTCTACTGCTAGTTCTCGAGTACGATTAAATATTTCTAAGGTTTGAGTCTCATTTAAACCTTGTGGGGGAATTGTCATTAAACCCTGGATTTTTAGATTCTTGAAGTTATT
Organism: Richelia intracellularis HH01; assembly: GCF_000350105.1. GTDB lineage: Bacteria > Cyanobacteriota > Cyanobacteriia > Cyanobacteriales > Nostocaceae > Richelia > Richelia intracellularis. The sequence continues at coordinate 26,789 of NZ_CAIY01000081.1, read as the reverse complement.
TAGGGTTGGTAGGTCAGCCATAAGTTGGGGTATGTGCCAACCTGACTTGGTAGGATCGGGGAGAATTTTCACTTGCAGTAAAACTAGGGGGCTAACCTTTAGTTTTACTGCCAATTTATGCAAATGCTCTGCCAATTTTAAATTATCCACAGAATGAATCCAGGAAAAGCATTGCAGTGCTTTTTTGGCTTTATTGCTTTGCAAATGACCGATAAAATGCCAAGTAATATCAGTTAAATCTTGCAAAGCATTCTGTTTTTTAATGGCTTCTTGAATGCGGTTTTCACCAAAATCCCGGATCCCCGCGTTATAAGCAGAGCGAATTACTTCGGAAGTAACTGTTTTTGTGATAGCAAGTAAGTGGACTGATTCTGGTAATTTGGAGCGTATAGCATGAATACGCTCATGAATAGTGTCAATCATTGGAAGGTCAGTTTGAAAACACTCTGAAGCTGATCGTACTCCTGAGTCTGCCCTGTACGACGTAGATAACGCAAACGATTTTCCAACATCATTCTGGCTTCTGCACGTCCTATAGACTGAAATTTCATACCTTTTGGCTCAGAAGTGACTAAAAAGAAGAGACGTTGGGCATAAAGTGTTGTAAAAAGTTCTTGGTTTTGCTCAAACATACAAACTCTACAGAGCAAACCCCAAGTTGGGTGATTTATGTAAGTTTCAAAGCTATCTGATTTCATTTCATACTTTAGTATGAGTACTTAAGGTTTTTTCATAGATAGTAAGCACTCCTGATTTTTAACTGATTAAGGAAATATGGCAAAAAGGAAGGTTTTATGGAAGAAGCCTACCCATAAATTTTCCAAGTTAGTTTTTCATGAAGGGTTTATATATAAACCCTTCATGAAAGATTAAAAAAGCTTTTTGCTTTTATTCCTTGCTACTTTTCGTAGTTATAAGTTTTATCCTATTAGTAGTTAAGCCGCTAACATATATATCTGTCTTTTTCTAAGTTAGTATTTAGGGAGCTCATGTTTCTTTTTATCCTATGGGCTTGTTTATGGTATTTTTGGTAGGTACTAATAATAGTCAAAATAATAGTCAAATTCTTGCTCTCCTGGGTATTAATGTTAAGAATATTGATGTGTTTATGATTAACTGGGTTAAAGCAGCTACCTGTAGCTGCTTGCATAAAAGCGGCGTTACACAACTTTCTGAGTTGATGATTCGACTATACACAATAAGGTTTTATCACTAGGCATGATATTGATAGTTATTTTAATCGAACATCATTGCTAGTGCTGTTAATTGTGTTTTTGCCTTTTATAAAGGTTCATACCATTTTCTCTCTTAGGAATACCATCTGCTAATATTTCAGACTCAACCTGTCCCCCAATAATATTTGGTTTTTGGAGATTCCTGAAAGATTTATCTCTGTAGGAATAATGGTAAATACCGTTTAGAGTACTTTGGAGAGGCAGGGTAATCTGACAAATTTTCTCCTGGTTTTATCTATTTGTTGAACCTTATCAGAGGGTCTTCCGCATCATAGCAGGCTTATTTAACTGATGGAGTAGAAGAAAATGAAGTTTGTGTGGTATATTTCAGAGTTTTAGAAGTATCTTCATCTATTTTTGTATCTTTATTTACAGTAACTATTTATGGCGTTAATAATAAGATTATAATTAAGAAACTTAAGTCTGGGCTGAAAAAGAAATTCAGATACATGCAGAAGCTATAAAACAGGCTGTACCTTATTAGTTCAAATTATCTAATGATTCATATGTAATATATTGTTAGATATTTATATTGTGCAAATGGTGGAAACTAAAACTGCTCCATTAAGGAACTATTTCAATGTGCCTGTTACATTAGTCATAATATCCACAATACTACTATAACCTTTAATAGCAGGTATCTTATCAACTTTGATATTACTCCGGTAACACACTCAACCCAAATCACCATACTCTAGGTCTACTAAAATCATTATGTTTGGTTATTTTCCTAGTATTAACAGGTAACTCCCCTAGCAACTGAGAAGCTTCTTGAGCACTTTTGAGCTACTAATTAATGATCTTCTTTCTGGCAAATGGTTCCGTTTTCAGTTATCTTCATTGTAATTGAACCAGTATCTCAGAAGAAAAACTAATTATCTCCTCCCCTATAAGCATATGACAATAACTTATAGGGGAGGAGAGGGGTTTACACAATCCCAATGTTTATTCTCAGACTTGAAGAAGTTGTGGGCAGATGAGGAGTGGGGGGCAAAAAACGGCCGGGCAGTATTATTATTATTTACCCTTATTGTATTTGCTCATGTGCTCCCAGCTTCCCCAAATTGTCTGATTTCTCGGAACTATTAGCAGACAAATACACAATCTATTATATTAAATAGCAACATACTTAAAACTTAAATAGCAACATACTTAAAACATTGGTTCTCAAATTTTATAGTTTATAGGAATGGGGAAAATTAAACCTGTAAATCTAATAAATTATGAAATCTGGAATTAGTTACCCTCAACTCTGCGACTAATGTGTATTAGACTGCTGAGGGTTTAGGATTATTATCAAAAATGGCCATAGCTTCAAAATTGTTACTCTCAAGTTCTCCAAAACCAGGAAATCACATTGGAAACATTGAAAATTTTGTGCAGATGTTTTTATCTCTTTGAGTCTTTTTACTCAAAAGAAGTAAGCTAAAACAAAACTAACAGTAGTATTAGGTTTATTTTTGGTTTCTATATTAAAGCTCATCCTTCCAAAAATGGAAATTTGTTTGTAGATAGATGAAAATATATTGTAAACCCTAATTTGGAATAATTACTGCAGAAAGAACACTCAAAATAAAAAGCATATCAAGTATTATTAAATAATTATTAGTGCTTATATTATTAAAACTTTTACTTAAATAGTCAATATTGATACTCTTTTCTGATTTCTATAACACTTAGGTTAGTGCTTTATCTATTGTCAATTTACTGATACCAAGTTTGCCCTACAATCATTGTGATTTTACTTAGTCTCCAAATTTTTTTATTTTCTCTCAAGTGATAAATATTTCTAGTAATGGGTTTATCCCAAAACAGCTAATATATAGGTATAATCAGAAGCTTTTTTACTCATTTTGTAGTTTTTTTTAATGAGTGATCATAAGTAAATAATTATTGTTTTCTATTATCAAATTAAATTTCGTTATTCAGGATAAATTGTAGTATATCAAGATAATTTTGTAAGTTTTGTAAGGATAGTCACTCATACCATAATCACATTTGGATATTAGGGGTAAATAGAGTATAGAAGCATTATAATTATTTACCATTAGTTTAGTAAATTCGGGGATAAAATATTTAAAATGGCCACATGTTAAAACGGTTAATATTTCTAAAAGGCTCAACAATTCTTGCTCCTGATTTATTTTTGTCCATGGAAGCTAATCACAAAATATATAGATGGTATTAATATTAAAATCAGTAAAATTTGGAGTTTTAACAGTAGGAAGCTAATACATAAGGCTATATTATATAGATAATAAGTTATGTTTAGCTTCTATTACAAAACTTTCCTAAGACTATTAGCAAAATCACGTGTATGTATATGGATTTTAAATTTGATTGATAATCTATTCCCTTTCCTAGAGTAACTTTGGATAAAGAAGGGAGAATTTGGCTCCAATCACTTATCAGTTGTTGATGAGCAGAAAGTTATGCTTGCAAAGGGTTAGTTATTTTAATGTTTAGTAGAACTAGGTTGGCAAAATGTTTATTAGTTCCTAACCACACTGTACACTAAAATTATGGGGTCTTATATCTAAGCTCACACTACAGGACAACCTTCATCAGTTTTAAACAGAAATGAATCACATTTTGATATATAGTGCAAATAAATTTATCCTCAAGTGTTGTGGGATACACAATTTATATTTACGAGCTTTATTGCAAGCTATTATATTCCCTATCTTGAAGATAAGGTTCTGTATTAATTCTGATTTCACTGCAATTTTACTCTTAATTATTTGAGCAAATAATAGCTGAAAATAAGCTACATTATATTAAAATATGAATAAGATTATCCTATGATAATCTTATTAATTTTGGTGTATGCTCACCTATGATACTTTTACTTTGTATAATTGGCATTGTATGATTTGTATCATGGGGATAGAAAACCTTATAATTCCATGAAAAAGCAATTACTATTGGCGATTGAGAGAAACTACTGATAGGAGCTGGTTTCATTTCTCCTCGCAAATCTAATAATTGTACTAAGACTAAATAAGCGATCGCCAACAAAATAGAAATTACGCCTGTGACAATTGCTACTATTTTTGAGTATTCCATCAGTATAATATTTTGTATGGTTTGTATTCTGATATCCAGTATCCAGACTAATATGCAATTGTTATTCTTACCTTTTAAAGGAAATACATGATACTTAACAATAAGTCAATAAATTATGAAGTGGCTATACTGCGTTACTAATGCAAGTATTTTTATACTACATTTTTAGAGTTACCCTTCAAATTCTGAGAAGCAAAAACAAAACTTATGCTTTCTCCTACTGACTAGCTTAAAAAATGAAATTCACAAATCTAGTTTCAAGATTCAATAAATTATTGATATCTAAACTTTAAATCATCATAAAGAGAAATCAATAAGTACTCCTGATAATAATACTACTGTATTCTTTTATCTATAACTTTAAATTAAGATCCAGAAAAACAAGTTAAAATTACCTTCCAGTTAAGCTAGAATTAAAAAATAATTTTGGGGGGAGACAAATTGAGAATAAATATTCCATTTTAAGTTAGATTTATTTCCACTGTATCTTAATCAAAAGTAGTATGTTATTTTCAGTGTACTATCCTTCGTCTAACACACATATAGAATTAATAATGTTTAAACTGTACTTCGAGTTCAATAAAATTATATAAGAATAGTTCGCTGATAAATAACTTCCACCTCAATACTGTTCTGTTGTCGAATGGTGGTAGCAACAAACGTTCGAGTTAATAGGGTATATTTCTCTATCAAAACAAAATCTGGAATTCGAATCTATACTGATAAGTCTTTTGGGCGCTGACCTTTTTAAGCATAATAGATTTATGGTCCTTAAAATTGTAGATAATAATGATTACATTGGATGAGAATAGACTTATTCATATATTAAATAATTACAATATAAACTAAGTAATTAAATATGCTTATAGTTAATAACTAAAAGATTTCAGACTGATTTATAAAAGTATTGAGATATAAAACTGTAGCGAAAAGTAACAAATAAATTCAGAGGTAAATCATGAATCAGAATAAAAATATTGTCAAAAAGACAAGTCAAACTTCTCATCCCATCAAAGTCCAGCAGTATAATTCTCCATCATTATCGATGAATGAAGATAAACATAACGAGGAAATTGATTTTCTTGAAGATAATCAAGAAATGTTTCTGGATAGGAATGCTAATCGTGGTCGAGTAGCAATTTTCATTGATGGCTCTAATCTTTTCTATGCTGCTTTACAGTTGGGTATAGAAATCGACTATGCAAAATTGCTTGTATTATTAATTAGGGACTCCCGGCTACTCAGAGCATTTTTTTATACTGGAGTTGATCGAACAAATGATAAACAGCAGGGTTTTTTGTTGTGGATGCGCAGGAATGGTTATCGTTTAGTAACTAAGGACGTAGTACAGTTCCCAGATGGATCAAAAAAGGCTAACTTAGATGTAGAAATTGCCGTTGATATCTTAAACCTTGCCCCGTACTATGATACAGCAATCTTGGTAAGTGGAGATGGAGATTTAGCTTACGCTATTAATACAGTGTCTTATAAAGGTGTCAGGGTAGAGGTTCTAAGTTTGCGATCAATGACTAGTGATAGTTTAATTAACGTGGCAGACTGCTTTATAGACATTGATAGTATTAAACAATACATCCAAAAAGATTCCCAATCTGAGTACTGTTATCCAGAGCTATCTAATTTCAGGATATAATATCAATTATGTATTAGTAAGACCAAACTAGAATATCAGAATTTTTACAAGTTATGCTCTTCTATCATAAGCACCTTAATTTTACATATTTCTCTATTAGAATCTAATGTCAATAAATATAAAATAATAGAATGAATTCCTTATAAAAATTGTTCACTGGAAAGGTCAAAGTTACAGTAACTAGTATTTTTACCATAAATTAAATGAGAGTATCATAATGATATGAATATGTCCTAAGAGGCTTTTAGATTTTCCTGTTGCACAACCAATTTTCTCTTTTATTAAGATGCTTCCCATTTTATCTATAAATACTTATGCAAGTATAAAATACTGGTGTAATAATTTACATCCTCAATAACTTAAATGTGTTACTCAATATGGAATAGCACTCAACATAAATCCAATAAATTTAGTGTTTAAGTGTTTAATGGTCTTTCTTGTGTGATGGATGTATTAACTTTGATTTGTAAATCTAAATCTTAAATTTGTGGGTTAAGTAACTTGGTATTAGATTTAGAATCATATAACTGCCCTTTTCCACAAGGTCTACTGTTTGTCTACTGTGAATAGATGGAAAGTGTTATTGTATAAGTGTAAACAAACATGTATGGTAACTGTTAAAATTCTCAATTAAATTGTGCGATACAATATATTAGGGTTTTTGTTAGTTAGTACTTTATTGAAGGAATACTTATGGTATCTAGATTTCAAATTGATGAATCATGGTTCCCTTAATCTATACCAAAATTTTTAGTATTTCCATGCTGTAATTAATTTGTCTTTTAATGAAGTTCCCTTATGTTTTAAATGGTTTCTAAATATATATTTTAGTCTATTTACCTATTCAAGAGATACGATAATATTTGTTTGCAATTAGAGTCTTTAAAATTTTAAAGACTCTAATTGGTATTTAAATAGAATATATTAAAGTATAAAATAAAGTACAAAATATCTCTAGTAGAGCTTCAAAAATTTTCCTGCTCAATTAGTTTATTTAGTAGCATCATCTTCCTCACTAGATTTTTGTCATTCTGGATACTAACTTTCTATTATCTTTTATCTCCCATTAAGCCCATTACATCATCAAACTTTAATCTACTGATATTAATTTCTATGCCAACATCATCTTACTAGTGGGGATTTAAAAATAGATAAGATATAATTGCAATATGTTAGTCGTTTCTAACACTAAAGGTTTAGTCTAAGAGTTTTTAGAATGTCTATTCCCTTATTAACTTACTATCCTTCCTCTCAAAACCAACGTGTTGCTGGCTATGAAATTAGTGGTGACGAACAACCGAGAGTTTATTCTAAAGAAATATTGCTCAATTCCCAAGAGATTGACCAATTGATTTTTGCTGCCTATTATCAAATTTTTCATGAGCAGCAAATGTTAGCTAGTAACCGCCAGACTTTTTTAGAGTCTCAACTGAGGTCTGAGCAAATTACTGTTAGGGAATTTATTCGAGGACTTGCAACTTCGGAGCCATTTAAGAGGTTAAACTACGATTGTAATAACAACTATCGCTTTGTAGACATCTGCATGCAGAGAATTTTAGGTCGTAGTGTATACAATGAGCGCGAAAATCAGGCCTGGTCAATTATATTAGCAACTAAGGGACTCCAAGGTTTTATTGATTCTTTGCTAAATAGTGAAGAGTATCTGGAAAACTTTGGTGAGCAAACAATTCCCTACCAAAGACGGAGGATTTTACCTACACAACTAAAAGGGGAATTACCTTTTGCACGGACATCCCGCTATGACAAGGATTATCGTGATAAACTGCCATTTCCCAGTGGTTTTGGTTATCAACCACTCAATTGGAGGACTTTTAGACAAAGTTCAGATTGGTCTGTCATACTGTTGATGTTGAGTTCTACAACAGGCTTAGCTGCTGTTTTTTGTTGGTTGTCCATACATGGCATTTTGCTGAACTTTGGGGGTTATTAAATTGGAAATTGGGGTTTGATGGTTAAACATCAGATTAGTTTTTCCGGCTTCAGTATATACAAGCAAAATTGGTCGGGGGGTTTTATGTTGTTCTTAATCATGATTGCTTAACCTCTTACCCATTCCGGAGTAGGGTACTCACTTAATGAGACTTATCGTATCTAGTTACACAGTTTAAATCATTTCCTTATCGGTGTTATAGAGATTTACTGTATTTTTTCTTATTTAGATAAGTGTTCATGCACATACATTTTTGAGTATTTTAATTTGTTATTGAATTACAAATCACTCAAATTTGATTAAGAAATCAAGTATCTATGATAAATATCCCAAATGCTCTTTAGACTTTCAGTCTTTTAATTTTAGAATCCAATAATGTTTGAATAAGTACCTTACGAACCTAAATTGAGTATAGGTACTATTTAGTTGTAACTATACTTAGAATTGTTAGTAAATCAGGGAAAAATAGTTAATAATTAACTATACGGTGACAATACCAAATATTGGAGAACTATTGAAGTGAGAACAGGTAATATGAGTAATGAGGGAATACAATAAGAAAAATTTAGATGTTCTATTATCAGACCATATTCTTGTACTGTCTATAAATGAAAAGTGAGTTTCTGAAAATTCCAAGGTATTTTGGAAAAGATACAATGCCTGATTGATTATATAGTAATCTTCAGCTAAAATTGTCTAATATAAATAGCATAAAAATATTAGAACTTATTTATATAAAAGGGAGAAAACAAAGAACTTATATATAAATAATGTGACAATTAGAAAGCAATTGAAGAGTTGAAGTCACTTGAACTCAAAATAAATGTGTGTTGAATATTTCACATTTGCTAAAATAACTTCATAACTTCATAACTTCATAACTTCAATCAAAAGAAAATCTTAAATAGTAGATAATCAAACAATTGTTAGTTTTGATTAAAGCTATAGTTATAAAATCTAAATCATATTCTTAAAAAGATTGACAGTAGTCGTAAGGAAAACACACAACTGTGGAAAACTAAAAACCTTAATCAACTTGTGTATAGATAAAGCAGGTATAGATGATTATTAGTAGGGAATATATCCAGAATAGTTAAATATATTACTAAAAGTTCTTAATAACCAAGTCATAAGAGTTAGATTGTTATGAGATGAGGACAGTTTTGCAAGGAATATGATCAGCAAATCATATCAAGAAATATCTAAATAAAAAAAGTTAAAATGCCTTAAATAAAAACTGCAAGTGCATATGATGATACCCTGACTTGGGTAGGTTAGGTTTTTTAGGGACCAACAAAGATTGCAATAGTATCTTAATACTATATAAAAATCCTCCGTATGTTAGATTTGGTAGATACTGGAATAACACATACTGTGAATTATAAGTCAATTACTTATAGCTTTTAAAGTTTTACTTACTGGACTGAAAAACCATGATGTGGTGAGTTTAATTAGTTGTAATCATTATTTTAGATGAGCTTCATAAGCAAATAGGGTTGCAATAATTCCCATTAGAAATTCTAGTTTATATAATTGCAAATGTATAATGATAGCCATCTATGGTAACAGATTGTAACATATTATCTTTAAGCTTTGAAATGGGGTATTAGTGGCCATACTTGCTGTGAGATTATTGAATGATCGAGGTATTGAATTTTTCTATTATATTTATAGCTCAATGTATAAATATAATAGGTTTGTCATTTACTAACTATAGTAAATAGCTATTTATAACTAGTGATGTCAGAAAACATCTATCATACTTTGGATTGGATTTAGATAGCTAACGCTATTATGATGTAGGGCGAAATTACCTTTACACTTTTTGATATTGTAGATTTCATTTAATATGGAGTATTTTACATTAACTTGATTAATGAAAGTTATAAAATATTTATCACGGTTAAAAACATGGCATATTATTGGTTTAAATCATTTCATATTATTGGTGTAGTAGTTTGGTTTGCGGGTTTATTTTATCTGGTAAGGCTATTTATTTATCACATTGAAGCTGAGCAAGAACCAGAACCGGCAAAAATAATTCTTAAGAAACAATACCAAATTATGGAGAAACGCCTACTAAATATCATAACCACACCAGGGATGTTGGTAACAGTTTTTTGTGCAATTGGTTTGTTAATAACACAACCGAATTATTTCAAGCAAATATGGTTGCATTTTAAATTGGGATTTGTTGTTATATTATTGGCCTACCATTTTTATTGTGCTCGATTGATGAAATTATTAGAAAATGGTAAGTGCAATTGGACTAGTCAACAAATGCGTGCCATGAATGAATTACCTACTTTGATGTTAGTTATAATTGTTATGTTAGCAGTATTTAAGAATAGCTTACCTACGGACATCACAGCTTGGTTATTTTTTGGTTTGGTAATTTTAATGGTAGTTACAATTCAACTATATGCTAGAAAACGTAGATTGGATAAAGAAAAGCTATTAGCACAAATCGAACAAATACCTCAGCAATAAGCTTAGACTATAAGTTGACCAGGTATTTCTCTTCAAGAAAACAGTTAGTTGTAGAACTATTATTTACTCTATGAGAATCATTTTTACGTGGATACAATGCAGCTAGAATTTTAGCCCCATCTTCTCTATCAACGAGGGGAGAGATGATGGGGCTAAGGCAGAGTCTCTATATATGACCTATATCAATGGTATTAAGTATTATGCGGTTCGAAACCGTGCTAACTCTTGACCTGTTTTGGAATCATGGGCATGGACAGTACAAACCATACAGGAATCAAATGAGCGGGCAACGTGTCCAACCTCAACAGGATCGCTTAAATCTCGGATTGGTGTACCAATTAAAGCTTCTTCAATAGGCCCTCGGATTCCTTGACCATCACGAGGACCAACATTCCAGGTAGTGGGTGCTATTACCTGGTAATTCTTTATTTTACCTCCTTCTATTTCTAACCAATGACAAAGAGAACCACGGGCAGCAGCTGTTGCACCCCAACCTTTACCATCTTTCTCTTCAGGTTGGATGTACCAACTATCATTAAGGCGAAATTCTCGCAGACAATGTTCTGCTTGTCGGTAGAGTTTGACTATTTCATGAACCCTAGCCAGTTGTCTGAGGTGGGTGCTAGCACCACCCATTTGTTTAAATACATCAAGGATAAAACCATCATAGTGTTGCCAAGATTCGCCATGTGTGCCCCCTGCTATTAACTGACGGGCTAGGGCCCCCACTTCTAAACGCCCATAATCCTTATGAAGTACTGCTGTCGACCAAGAATAGGCATTATTAAAATCTTTAGTATTATTCTGGGTAGGTCTAGTGATCCGATCAAAAGGATGGATATCCATTCCGCCCTCATCATACCAGGAATGTGCAGTACTTTCCAGAGTGAAAGTATGATCCATTAGGGTGTGGGTATGATTAAAACTATCAAAAACACCACTTTTCATAATCACAGCTGCGTTGCGACCATCAATTGTGGGATGCTGGTATTTATCCTCATGGGGTAAATATCCCCAGGTCATATATTTTCCAACACCAACACCATATTTGTCTAAGCCAATATCAAAACCCATACGCCAGTAAAACCCCAGATCTGAATCCCGGTGATTGGGACTTTCATCTATCCATGCCATCAAATCATCATAAGTCTTGATCTCTTCATAGCGTTCTAAAGAACAACCTAACCATACTGGTTCTAACCAATTGGTACGGAAATACTCCAAAATTGACCAGGCACGGGTGATATCGGTCAAAGTTGGGGCACACATCACTCCACCAGGAACCATATAACTACTGTGGGGCCATTGTCCACCCAAAAGAGCATAAATTTCTAGAGGTTTAGCAGAAATGGTGATACCAAGCTCATAATGTTTACCTGTGAAAGCCGCAAATCTGCGTGTAGCCTCTTCATAGAAATTACTGCTACTATAATTTTTGTGGGTAAGGTCTATGGCGAATAGACCATAAAAATAACGTGGTATACTTTGAATCGTCTCAACAAGTTGACCGAGATTTCTAGCTAAAATTGCATTACGGGGTACTTCTGTTTGCCAAGCTGTATCCAATGCCCAAGATGCACAAGTCAGGTGAGAGCCACCGCAAATACCGCATATTCTAGGTGTAGCAATTAACCCTGCCTGTGGATCTTTTCCCCGTAAAATGACTTCAAATCCTCTGAAGAGTTCTGCTTGAGTCCAAGCGTTCACCACATATCCATTATCTATATCCACTCTAATATCTAAATCGCCTTCCACTCTGCCAACAGGCGAAATATCTAATGTTTTAATTGTCATACTTCTTTCCTATGACTTATGGGTTATTGTATGTGATTTTTTCCATCCTCCCTTGTTACTCCGATAAGGAAAAATTTAGAGGGTGCCAATGTCATTTATTTCATCATTTCTAAAGTTAGGATATTGTCACCTGAAATAAACCTTAGCCCCCCATTAAATCTCCTTTCTTCTCTAAGGGGAGACTCAAGACTAGACTTTAGACTAATTCAAATTACTATCAACTTACCAAGCAAGAATTATTACATTGACTGAATCAGTTGAAAATATATCTTGAGTTAATACTACAAAGTAATATTGTTTTTGCAAGGCTCCTAGGCAAGTTGAGTTTGGTACTACGATACTTAAACTCGATATAAAATCAAGTATCATGTATTATAAATACCTAGCTTATCTATCAGTATTTTGCGTTTTCATTTTAAGCTCTGCTTAATTTTAAGTGAGTTTATTTAAATCCTAAACTCAAAGCAAAATTAAAGATATAAACTACACTATTATTGACTAGCTCATAATAAATACCAATGGGGCTTATTGCAACCTAAACAGTGAAAAACTCTTCTTCTACCCAATCAGGAGCAGTATTTTTTGCTACTACTGTCATTAGAGCATAGTCTTGTCTATTTGCTCCTGTAGGTAAGTCCTTTGGAGCCCCTAGTAACGTTTGTGTTTTAAAGACAGTTCCTGGTTTAAGGTCATAGAAGGGAAATTCTGGTTCTGTACAACCGAGACAAGGCATACCAGCACGTGTTTTGGAGGAAACATGATTCCATAATATCCGGTTACAAGAAGAATGAGTCATGGGTCCACGACAACCCAGATCATAAAAAAGACATCCTGTACGTTCGCCAAATTTTTGGGTAGATGCCTTATAAGCGAAGTGGTCGTTGCGAGTACAACCTGTTTGAGTAAAAGTACTGAAGAATGTTTTGGGACGATGTAGCTCATCCAAAGCTATATCTAAAATACGTCCAGTAGCTACCGCTACTAATATTTGAGAAATCCAATCTGGGTGGGCGGGGCATCCAGGAATATTAATGACTGGTAATCCCCCCTGTGAAACGAAATTTTCTCCTAAGAAGCCTCCTTTCTGACGTTTTAGAAATTGCAATCCTTTCGACTGAGTAGGGTTTGGCTCTATGGCTGGGATACCTCCCCAAGAAGCACAATCACCAGCAGCAACAATAAATTTAGCAACCTTAGAGAGGTCAGTTACCCAATCTTTCATCGGGCGACCAGCAAACCGATTCCATTCCCCAGTGTTGTTAGGAGCATTAACCACCGTACCCTCAAATACTAGGATATCTACTGAAGTTTTTCCTAGAAAACACTCCCATAAAAGTGTTTGTAAATTATTTCCTAGTTCTAATCCTAGTGATGGATGCCAAAGCAGATTAAAGCCAAAGTCTGTGATCAAATCACAGGCTGTAGGGTTTTCTGAGTTGAGAAATGACATGGTGTCTCCAGAACAGGCACCACCTTGTAACCATAATATGTTAGTCATTGGCAGATTTCTCAGCTTTTCCAGATTTTTATTTAAGTGAATCTTGGTAACTTACTTTACTGAGTAACGTTTAGTTTTTGATTCTGACTCTTTTATGATATCTATTATTCATATTTTTTTCCATTATTTAAATAATAATAATAAGATTTTTAAAAAAATCTTATTATTGCTGTTTTGAATATCTTAGGAAATTGATTAAAAAAATAATAATAGACTAGAGAATTATCATTTACCTAGAACAAAAATTCACATGTATGATTGTAATGCAAATGATATGCTCCGGGGTATATTACAAATAGGAAGAAAATAGAATCAAAGCAAGCAATGATTTTGATAGTATTTGATTATAGTACTATATAGTATTGCTCGGATTTTGATTGAAAGCTTCAATTATTAAGGTTTTAGTGAAAATAATTGTGACCTTATGTAAACATGTTGATACGTATATTATTCTGTTACTAATTGTTAACTATATCTCCTGTCGTGTAGATATAGTTAACAAACAGTTAGTGGTTGTATATATGGCAAACTTCCTTTAACAATCCTGGAAAAACCCTGCATGTATTTCACCCTTACATGGTAGAAGTGCTTATTGGGGAATAAGACAATTTCACTATGCAAATAGACGAATGAATTAAAGTCTTAAGTATTAGCATGCTAATACCGAACAGTATTAAATTCTCATTATGGTATTTAATTTAGTGGTAAAACACTGGCAATTAACTGCTCTGCCAGTAATGTCATATTCATACGACATGATATGTTAACCACGAAGACTGAATTAATAAGAGTTTACGGCACTGTGCAGGGGGTAGGTTTTCGTCCTACAGTTTGTCGTTTGGCAAAAATTTATGGTTTATTTGGTGATGTTTGCAATGATGGAGAAGGGGTATTAATTAGGGTATTAGGAAATGAGTCAGCAATTACTGATTTTTTAAACAAATTATGGCAGGAATGCCCACCTCTAGGAAAAATAATCAAGGTAACACGCCAACCCTACCAAGGTGAGTTAAAGTGTGATAATTTTGCAATTACTCAAAGTTTCAATAGCCAAGTTGAAACGACTCTTCCTCCTGATACGGCTACTTGCCCCAAATGCCAAGAGGAAATATTTAGCCCCTACAGTCGCTACTATCGTTATCCTTTTACAAATTGTACCCATTGTGGTCCTCGCTTCAGTATTATTTATGCTCTTCCCTATGATAGGTACAGCACTAGTATGGGTGCTTTTTCTATGTGTGAGGAATGTTGTAAAGAGTACAAAAACATTGAGAATCGTCGCTTCCATGCCCAATCAATAGCATGTCATATTTGTGGACCCAAGGCCTGGTTAGAAAGGGCTGATGGCAAGTCAGTTACAGCTTATATGTTTTCAATGTTAGATGATATGGATGCTGTATGTACCCTTTTGCAAAAGGGTGAAATAGTTGCGATTAAAGGAATTGGTGGTTTCCACTTAGCTTGTGATGCGACCAATGATACAGCAGTGCAAAAACTGCGGGAACGCAAACGTCGTCGTCGTAAACCTTTTGCAATAATGGCACGAGATACTAATATAATTAAACAGTACTGTTATGTTTCTCTTCAAGAAGAAGAATTATTGGTAAGTTCTGCAGCACCTATTGTATTACTACAAGCAAAACAATTTCAGCCTATTCATACAACAATTAATAAAAAGCTTGAAATTCACCCCCTTTCTTGTTTAATTGCACCAGGGCAAAATAGTCTTGGTTTTATATTGCCTTACACACCCCTACATCATCTAATTTTCAGGCGTATACATCAGCCAATAGTATTAACTAGCGGCAATATTTCTGATTATCCACAATGTATCGATAATGATGAAGCTAAAGAGAAGTTAAGTAAAGTTGCAGACTATTTTGTCTTCCATAACCGGGATATAGTTAACCGAGTAGATGATTCTGTAGTGCGGGTGGTTAATAACAAATTACAAACGCTCCGGCGTTCCAGGGGATATACACCAGAACCAATAAATTTACCACCAGGATTTACTAATATTCCTCAGGTATTAGCTATGGGTGGTGAGTTAAAAAATACCTTTTGCTTGTTAAAAAATGGACAGGCGATATTATCTCAACATTTGGGTAACTTAGAACATGCTGCTGCTTTTGATACTTATCAAGAAACATTAAATTTATATTTAAACTTATTTGAGCATCAACCAAAAGTAATTGCTGTTGATAAACATCCTGAGTATCTTGCAAGTAAACAGGGAAATAAAATGGCGGTGGCAAATCAAATTAGCATCGAATACATTCAGCATCACCATGCCCACATTGCTGCCTGCATGGCGGAAAATCATATTCCTTTAAACTCTCCCCCTATCCTTGGTATTGTTTTCGATGGCTTGGGTTATGGTGAGGATGGAACCTTATGGGGAGGAGAATTTATGTTAGCAACCTATCAGCAATTTCAACGATTAGCAACATTTAAGCCGATACCAATGATTGGTGGAGAAAAAGCTATTAAAGAACCATGGCGCAATGCTTATTCTCATTTAATATCCGCATTGGGTTGGGACAAACTCATACACAGATATGGTGAACTAGCAATACTTAAAGTTTTAAAAAGCAAACCATTAACTCTACTAAATCTGGCTATAGAAAAACAAATCAATTCCCCCTTAACTTCATCTGTAGGACGTTTATTTGATGCTGTAGCTGCAACAATAGGTATATGTTCAGAAGAAATTAGTTATGAAGGGCAAGCAGCAATAGAAATAGAGGCCTTAGCACAAAACCATATTTCAAGTAATAGTGAGGAAAAACTAAGTTATGTCTTTACTACTAAAGTTTTAGATAAAATGCGCCATATAGATTCACGACCCATGTGGCAATCTTTACTCGATGATTTACAAAATCAAGTTCCCATGGGTGTTATTGCTGCAAAATTTCATAATGGATTAGTAAAAATCATCGTGAAACTGGCAGATCACTTGTGTCAAGAATATGCCGTTACAAAAGTTGCATTCACAGGAGGAGTATTTCAAAATTCTATTCTTTTAGAAAGAGTCAAAACTGGTCTGGAAGACATGGGTATAGATGTCATTGATCATAGTCTAATTCCACCTAATGATGGTGGTTTGTCACTAGGGCAAGCAATTATCGCTGCTGCCAAATTCATTAAATCTAGGTAAAAAATATGTGTCTGGGAGTTCCTGGCAGAATCACTGAAATTATAGATCCTAATAAAAAACTAGCAATTGTTGATGTTAGCGGTGTAAAACGCCAGGTAAATATTGCTTGTATTGTAGACGATCAAAACCCTCCAGAATCTTGTGTTGGCAATTGGGTATTAATCCATGTAGGTTTTGCTATGAATCGTATTGATGAACGAGAGGCAGCCGAAACATTAAAGCTACTTGAAGAAATCATTATTGCACAGGGAACAATGAGCAATTATGAATAGGTAATTTGTATTTTTACTATTCGAAGACTTAATTATTTATGATAACTAGGCAAGAATGTAATGCTTTTGTATCTCATGATGAAAACTACAATTAAAAGTTTGACAATAAATTATTATTCTAAAGCTATTATCTTTTTTTAGTTCCCGGGTAAAACAATGAAAATTATCTTCCTAACAATCAACCATGAAATACATTGATGAATTTAGAGAACCTCAAAAAGCTAAGGCGCTAATACAAGAAATTACTAAACTCAGTGATAGTTACCCACTGAAGATTATGGAAATATGTGGTGGACATACTCATTCAATTTTCAAATATGGAATAGGAGGGATTCTACCGCACAATATTGAGTTAATACATGGTCCTGGTTGTCCAGTATGCGTAATACCTAAAGGTAGATTAGATGATGCTATTTATATTTCCCAACAGCCTAATGTTATTCTTGCTACATTTGGAGATCCTATAAGAGTTCCCAGTTCTACTGTAAGCCTATTACAAGCTAAAGCTAATGGTTCAGATATTCGTATAGTTTATTCACCCTTAGATAGTCTAAAGATTGCCAAGGATAACCCAGATAAGCAAGTAGTATTTTTTGTTTTAGGTTTTGAAACCACAGGCCCTAGTACTGCATTTACAATCTTACAAGCTGCAACAGAAAATATTCGTAACTTTAGTGTTTTTTCCAATCATGTCCTTGTGATTCCTGCATTACAATTTTTATTAAAAAATCCTGATTTTAAAATAGATGGATTTATTGGCCCCGGTCATGTGAGTATTGTTATAGGTACAAAGCCATATGAATTTATTACCCAAAAATATCACAAACCCATAGTTATTTCTGGGTTTGAGCCTTTGGATATTTTGCAATCTATTTGGATGTTAATACGGCAGTTGGCAGAGAGCCGCTGTGAAGTGGAGAATCAATATAACCGATTAGTAAAACCAGAAGGAAATAAAGTCTCTTTAAAAGTAATGCACCAAGTGTTTGAAGTTCGGGAAAAATTTGAATGGCGCGGCTTAGGAGAAATTTGTAATTCAGGGTTAAAAATTCGTCCGGAATATGCCCAATTTGATGCAGAAGTGAAATTCAACTTACCTAATGCAAAAGTGGCAGATTATAAAACTTGTAAATGTGGAGAAATACTCAAAGGAGTATTAAAGCCTTGGGAATGTAAAGTCTTTGGGACTGCTTGTACTCCTGAAAATCCTATAGGTGCGTGTATGGTTTCTTCTGAAGGTGCTTGTGCTGCTTATTACAAGTATGGGCATTTTGCCAAGAATTTTCCAAAAAATACTGTTGAAAAATCGATAGTAACAGCATAATTTTTCTGAGTTTATTAACTAGCTAAATAAGGAAAAGATTATAGTAACCATTAGTTAATAGAATAATAGCCGGGGATTATTTCATCCATGAAAAGCGAAGAATTGCTCGAGTCGTTGATACTACTAGAATAGTATCAACGACTCGAGACAAAAAAACTAGCTATTAATAATAGCCAATTGAAATCAGAGAACTTGAATTCATGGGTAAAGTTGATAGAAAATTTCTTGGAAATTCTTAGGCTATTAGTATCTAATAGAAACTACATGGGAAAAGTGATTAGTATATTGCAAAACATTAAAGTAACAGACAATATTAATTGAGAGGTGAACATCATCTATATGGAAAATTTATGAAAATAAAATACAAAATAAATTGGGATTATGAATCGGGAAATATCATCGATCATAGAAAAGTATTCTCCCTAAGAGAAAGTAGTTTATTAAGTTTTTATAGATGAAAATGTTTATGGCATTTATATCCTAATAGTGCATATTTTGAATTTTTATAAGTTCGTAAATAATTGATTTAAGGATAAGCTAAATTTAAAAATTTTTCTAGTAAAGTACAACTTATTAATAATAATTAAAACTAATAAAGTAATTCACTTTACATGGTTAATAGTCCAAAAACTAAAATTCTATGCAAAATTCTCCACAAAATTCTATATTCCAAAAAATGAAAAAAATACGTCATCACTGGGGAAAAGTACGAGATTCTAATATCAACTTGACACATGGTAGTGGTGGCAAAGCCATGCGAGATTTAATCAACGATATTTTTGTAAGTAATTTTGATAATCCCATTCTCTCCCAACTAGAAGACCAGGCAAGTTTTGAGTTATCAAATTTGTTGCAATATGGAGATAGACTTGCGTTTACAACTGATTCTTATGTTATCGATCCTCTCTTCTTTCCTGGGGGAAATATTGGAACATTAGCTGTTAATGGTACAATCAATGATTTGGCTGTTAGTGGTGCTAAGCCCTTATATCTGACTTGTAGTGTTATTTTGGAGGAAGGTTTATCCATCTCTAACTTAAGAAAAGTTGCCCAGAGTATGCAGGTGGCTGCACAAAATGCTGGAGTGCAAATTGTTACAGGGGATACAAAAGTTGTAGATAAAGGCACAGCAGATAAACTATTTATTAATACAGCAGGTATTGGAGTAATTCCTACAGGAATAAATATTTCTGCTCATAATATTCAGCCTGGAGATGTAGTAATTGTTAATGGGGAACTAGGCAATCATGGCACAGCAATTTTAATTGCTAGGGGAGAACTGGCTTTAGAAACGAATATAGAAAGTGATTGTCAACCTTTACATAGTTTGGTAGAAAAAATCCTCCGAGTTTGTCCACAAGTTCGGGCAATGCGGGATGCAACACGAGGTGGCCTGGCAACAGTTTTGAATGAGTTTGCTGTTAGTTCAGATGTTGGTATTGTCATACAGGAACAGTCTTTACCAATACAGAAAAAGGTAAGAGGAGTATGTGAAATATTAGGTTTAGATCCACTCTATTTAGCTAATGAAGGGAAGTTATTAGTAACAGTGCCACAAGATTATGCAGAAAAAGTTATATTAGAAATGCAAAGCCACCCTGCAGGTAGAGATTCTTGTATAATTGGCCATGTGACCAACTCCCATCCTGGCATAGTCCTACTCAAAACTATTTTCGGTTCTGAGCGGATTGTGGACATGTTAGTAGGTAGTCAATTACCAAGAATTTGTTAGAAGCAACATGGTAAAATAAAAGAATGTTAGAGTTTATTATTTTATGACACTGTGTTGGGTATAGTTGTTCCTCAGCATGTATCAACTTATTTAAATTGTCAAGGGTGTAAAAATCTAATCTATACCTGCTTCATCCAAGATATTTAGTCTGGTAGTGCATTTAAGAAGTTGAGTATATGCTAAAAAAGTTTTTTAGCATTAAATGTTATTAGGTATGAAAAAGTACGGTTTTTACTAGTATAAGGAAAATCAATCTTAATAAACCTGATATATACAAAATATAAACTTACCAGCAATTTTATTAATAAAATTAAACTATTTGGTTGCAAATATAAAATCCATATATAGCCAGTCGAGAATATAATTTTTGATATTTTTTTTTATAAGACTTAAAATAGCAGGGTTATCCTAAGATTTGTCTATCGTAGCACAGAGTGCAAATAAATATTGCCATAACTGATTTACACTATATTACTTAAATGAATATCTATCCGCGATACTTTAAGAGATTTAATCTCAATAGAAGCCGGATTTAATAATCTATCTAAGTGGGTAATCAATAGTAAAAGTATTAAAGATGCAATGATAGTAGGATAAAATAGTTGATTCTGATTGTGACAAGAATACAAAGATTTATCAGGAGTTACATCTTTGTATTAGTAATACAGTTTCTTATAACAGGTAAGTGAAGCGGGCAAGGATTTTTGGGCTCAAAAACTTCCTCTTTTAAGAAGTATTTGTTTCTGACTCTAGCTTTGATGGAGAAAATTTTCATATAATGGATGGCAGGTATTTATCGTTATATTATCCAATTCGTTTTAAGACTTAGATAAACTCAGGGCATTATATAATCCAAAAATTCCTGTCTAGTAGAACATAATTCCATTTAGTTTCTGGTATATCAGCAATTACTTTAGGAACATGATTTATTGTAAAACATACATATTGGAGACTTTTTCCATTTCATGATAATCCGTACATATAGCTAAAGTAATTAGTATGCTTTTTTATTGCTGGATCGCTTCTCAAAAATTTTCTCAAATTGGTTATGCATGAATTGACTATTACTCGAAATATTGTAGCGATTGTATCTGAACATGCTCAGGGTGCAAAGGTAAAAAGAGTATTATTAGAAATAGGTCAGCTTTCAGCAATTATGTCTGATGCGGTACATTTTTGTTTTGATGTATGTTCTCAAGGTACCGTTTTAGCAGAAGCAAAATTAGAAATTATTGAGATTCCAGGATTGGGTAAATGTTGTCAATGTGGTATGGAAATTCCTCTTATGCAGCCCTTTGGTAAATGTCTGTGTGGAAGCACACAATTAAATTTAATAGCTGGTGAAGAATTAAAAATAAAAGAGATAGAGGTAGAATAATTATGTGTATAAATTGTGGATGCTCTGATGATAATACTAACTTTACTATCTTAGATACTAATTCCTCAATAGTAGTGGGAAGTAACTTAAATTCAAATAGTTATAATTATGTTTTGTCAAATAAGGTGGCCAATACCAATAGTAATAATAAAAATGGTCATGAAATATTGGAAAGTCATACCGATTTTTATGGTAGCACTATACCTCTAGAATATACTATTTTATCTAAAAATAACTTGATTGCTTCTAAAAATCGTGGTTGGTTAAAAACACATAATATTATTGCTATAAACTTGATGAGTTCTCCTGGATCTGGTAAAACTACATTATTGACTCGAACAATTAATGACTTAAAAAATACGTTGGTTATTAATGTAATTGAAGGTGATCAAGAAACTATTAACGATGCTAAAAAAATAAAAGATACAGGCTGTGAAGTTATTCAAATTAATACGGGCCAAGGCTGTCATCTAGATGCTTCTATGATAGAAGGGGGTTTGGAAAAACTCAATCCTTCTCCCAATTCTTTGGTAATGATTGAAAATGTGGGAAATTTGGTATGTCCAGCTTTATTCGACTTAGGAGAAAATCTCAGAGTAGTAATTTTATCTGTAACAGAAGGGGAAGATAAACCAATCAAATACCCCCATATATTTCGTACCAGTAACATAATGATTCTCACAAAAATTGATTTACTACCTTATGTACAGTTTGATATACAAAAATGTATTGATTATGCCCAAAATGTAAATCCTCATATCAGAATTTTTCAAGTTTCTAGTCAAACAGGGATAGGTTTAGATAGTTGGTATAAGTTGTTATGTAATTTATTTAATTGCACTCCTAATAACACTATAATAAATACCTAAATCTTAAGTATAATAAGACAATATAATCTGCCTATATCAGGTTCTTATCCTGTGCTCAAAAATAATCATGAGAAATAAACCATTTTTATAGAGCATTCATTAAGATAACTTGTTTTCAACTGTTTGAAAATGGATGTATACGTGGAGAGCAAGTTGCTTTTATACTAATTAATAGTTATCCAAGATACATAGTCAATTAACTAGAAACCTATTATCCAAGATCTGGAGATTATAGCTGGTAAAAATTGGTTAGTATAATGTCGTGGGGAATTAAATACTTACAAATATGATTCGTTTAACTAACTATCATCAACATTCAGATATTGCAGTATTTACCAGAAGTACGGAGCAGACAGTATAAGTAGTGAAAATATGTAACAAGTATTCTACTCCATTTATTGTCATTAGCTCAGGTACTGGCTTTTCTAGCAGGGCTTTACTTACAAAAAAATAGTTCTTATTATCATTTATTTGATGCAAAAAATACTTGTCAAATATTTAGATAATCAATTTTTAGGAAAACTTGAGGTAGTTAACAATTGGATAACATAAGTAGTCATCAATTCCAATTTTTACTGTGCTCCTGATCCTTGTAGTTAAATTATCTGTTCTATTGGTGGGAATTCTACAGAAAATTTCGGAGGTGTAAATTTTTTAAAATATAGTGTAATAACTAAACATGTAACCTGTTTGAAAGTAGTTTTACTAGATCCTGGAATTATTGATTTGGGTGGTCAAATATCAGAAATACCGGGTTATAATCTAAGTGGTGTCTTCCTAATTTCTAAATAAGCTTTAAGTCTTTCCACAGAGATTACTTTATGCATTCTCAAAATATCCGAGTCTACTTGTTTACTATTGATAAACTTCAGTATTATAGAGTCTGCAGGAGCAGCAGTTTCTGAAATTATCAGTGCTGGGATAATTCCTAACAGTATGGAAATGATAGATGATTTTAGTATCAATGCAGTAGTGTATTAAAAATCAGCTGCTATGCTAAAGATACTGAGGCAATTTTGTTAGTGGAAATAGATGCTTTGTTAGTGCAGGTGGGAGTAAGTAAACGGCGAATCGAATAAATATATCAGTACAATGCTACAAGGAATATGAGTTCTGCCAGTGATTACGAACAAATACTAAAATTATAGAAAGGTAGGAAGACAGAACTTGCAGCTATGTACATAATTACCTTGTGTCTTTAAAGGAATTGGAGTATGAGGGGAAAAATATGGTTATCAAATAGCCAATGTTTTTCACCCTGGAGATATTAACTTAAACACTTTGGTCTTATTATGATAATCCTGTGACAGGGGTATTAGGAAAAGTGGAAGAAGTCAGTGGGAAAATACTCAAATTCTATGTGAAATGAGGTTGTAGTATTTCTGGTAAGCACGGCATTGGTGTAGATAAAAGATGTTGTGTATTAGAAATGTTTAAATTTGTTGATTTAGCCATTGCATGGTTTCTAAATCAACAAATTTAATCCTAGGGTTTTAGTTAATCCAGGAAAAATGTTTCTAAACCTTTGTACTTGTGGGAAAAGTGCAAGAGGAATGGGTAAACATGTCGAAAAAATAGAAGTTGGATTATTTTCATCTAAGGTAGATTCATTATAATTTTTCACTGAACTTAATATAGTGGTAGTTGTAATATTTCCACTCAATATTCATCTGAAGTCCTTAGACTAAGGTAATCTTAATGTAAGACGGATTTACAAACTAAGTATTCCAAAACCAGTAAAAGCGCCAGTATATGTTTTATGGTATAAGGTATTTGTAGCTTTTTCTGATAATTGGCTATTGATTCGGGATAATACGGCAATTAGAATATATCAGAGACTTTAGCCTATGTTTAGATAAGAGATAATCCAAAAAGCAATTGCAAATAAAATCAGGACTCTTCCTCAAATGATACAAGTAATATTCAATGTTATAGCTTGTAAGGCTGAAAATGTATCGGTGAAATCAGAGTGTGAAACTAGTGGAAAAACCAAATGGTTGCATATAGTTTTACACAAAATACTAGCCTGATATTGAATTACAACAAAATATAGATGACAATGAGAATATTTAACTATTATTTGGTGATGTGGGTTTGCACTATTAAGTAAATTTGAAAGATAAATAGTAGGAAGTAAAAATGATTAGCCGTCAGTTCTAGCTTTTAACTAAACTCCGAAATGATTAAATATTTCCATAATAGTGAACAAGAATTGGACTCGGCACTATTAATTAGTAAATTTTATTTACAGCACTATATGATTCTCAATAATTTACATATTTCCAAGACACTGGGTTATCTTTGATAATTATCCAGATACATAAATTGTGAAAAATATCAATTATCATAGGGATATTAGAAATATGCAGAGAAGTAACTGGCATCATAGGAAATAATGTATAATCCTACATTAATTATTCATATACCTGAGCTACCCACAAGTAAGTTCCAAAATTCTATATCTATATTTATTGAGTAGGATCAAGCCATTTTAATAAATTTAAGTATCAAAACCATGTGGATAATCTAACAAAAATATTTATTATCTATTATGGTGGTTTATTTATCAAAACAGACTATCCAATAAAACGCTCACTGAACAGAATAAACCTCAAAACTTCCCAAATCACCTGAAAGATTTTTGGGCCCAAAAATCTTTCAGGTGATTTGTCTGATAAAAACCTATGCTAACTATTAAATATCAATAGAAATAAATCATTAACTTTAGTATTTTTGCCACTGAAATATTTTACATATTGAATTACCATAAGCATATTTTTAATATCCAAATCATGAGCATGATTACCCCAGATATATTCTGATGAGGTATTGTGACTAATAAATAATACAGAATTTTTGAATATACCTAGGTTTAGGATAAGCTATGACCAAAATGCAAATTTAAAATTGTGGGCTATTTTTTTATGATTTAAGGAAGTAATGATTGATGGGGTATATCCTCCTACTCAATGAGTATAAAACCCAAAATAATTGAAATATCAGGTTAAAAATTAAATTTATAAGCCCAAATAATTGGTAGTATTATCTAATATAATTTTGTTGATTATAATTACTTATTCTCTATATAAATTCGATGTTTAACTATCTTAATATTCAGCAAAAATATTTAGATATTATATTGTTGCATTTTAACGTTAGAATATGGAGATTAACAATAATCTATTAAATAGAATTAGGCAAATATTAAAGCTTAACTTCTTCACAAATAAATACTTGAAACTGCTAATTTTGGTATTACTGAAGGTTAAAATTCTGATAATTAAGAAAAGATAATAATTCCATGTGGTAGCCATAATGATGGATGCTTCCCTGGTGAAATATCCTGGAATCAAGAGTGGGAAATAAAAGCCGGATTTCTTGTTAAGAAGCCCGGTTCTTCTATTGTATGCTGCAATTATAGTATTTTAAGAAGGCCATTCAAAATCAGCTTTTTCTGTCGTATTGATATAACGTGATGGTGTTTCACGTTCGAACTTTATATGGATTGAGCGAGTTTGTTCACCATCAGCAGCCACAGCCAGAATTGGGTAGTCAATTAAGCCATCTTGGAAAGACATTTGGAGGCGGAATGTACCGTCTTGATTTAGCTTTATAGGACGACCGCCAATAGTAACAGTGGCATTAGGTTCTGTTGCACCATAAACGATTAACTCAGCATCAGCAATTAGCCAAAACTGACATGGATGGATTGGTGGTAAAGAGGCATAACAGCTAACTCCAGACATATTGATGCCCGATGTAGTAGGAAGAGCCCACATACCCATATCAGAGGGGAAGATATAAGAACTAATGACTTGTTTTATTTTTGTTGAATCATGAAAATGTTGTATTGAACCGAAGGGAAAACCAGCTACCCCCATTATCTCAGTAGACTCTGCTGTATCAAATATCTGGTCGTAAATGTTGTTTACATACGTTTTTGCCGCTATTTTCTTTTCTGGAGGAGTCAAATTTTGGACAGTTTTATCCCGTAAATCTTGCTTGAAGTTGATATTGACAAAAATATCTTCGATCCAGCCAGAAGGATATACAGGGGGTATATGTACTTTCTTAGAACGAGCTAACACCAACCAACGACCATCACCACAACGGTAACCTATGTCAATGATATAATCGCGGTCGCTAACTGGGATATTTAAATACCAGTCCCGAGCTAATTCATCACAAGGATATTCTTGCAAGCTATGAGGACTTTGGTAATCCAAGTCTATATCGGTGGAATCATAAATCCTCAGTGCTATTTGTTGCCCTCCTTGCTGGCGGAGCTTTTCTTTGTGTTCATTAGTTATATCCCAGTAAGTATAAGCCCATTGAGGATCCCGGGGCATCAGGACAATACGATTATCATCAT
>NZ_CAIY01000082.1 GCF_000350105.1 Richelia intracellularis HH01 | reverse complement strand
ATATGGTAGGAGTAATATATTATCTATCGAAAATATATAATATATTACTAGAAAAAATTAAAGATAATTAACAAGAAATACCCATTACATTAATTTTACAAGTATTATATTGATAGCTGAATTTGATTATAGTCTCATAGTTAATTGGTGTAAGATTTATATCACTTGATAAAATCAAATCACTATTTAATTTTATGTTCAAGGTAAGCTTTTTTATATTATGATTAATTTTTTGTGGTTTAATTTGCAGCCAATTACTATTTCCTATCATCCCTAAATCATAAGTAATATTAATTATAATTTAGTCTTAGTATATTTAGTTATTATCATCAAAAACCGAATTGCAGAATATATATCTTCATAATGAATAAAGAAAAATTATCTGTCGTGATTTTGATGTTTTTATGTAATGTGCAAATATAATCCCTCTAATATCCGACGATAGGGAGTATAGTATTACCTTATTTAAATATTTATAAGCCTACATTCTAAAAGTTAGTCAAGCATTTTCTTAATTGTTAATAGAATTTTGAGGATATTCTTCCTACTAAATAATCTCATCCTATGAATTTTACTGCAGACTGACTTACCTTCAAAAGAAAAAATTGAGCAACTGTTGATAGGGCTGTAATTGTTCAGTAATGTCTTTAATAATACAAGACATATCATTATCTTCCTTACCACTATTATCTTCATTGTCATTGTATAAAAAACGTTTTATAGTATCCCCTATAATATTTCCTGGAAAAGCACTGATTAAGTTGGGAATCTGGTTTATACTCTCTCCAGAGTTTAACAATTGATAGTCACTGGGAGCATTATTAAAAGAGGGGTTATGGTTATGAACAATCATTTCAATCTCATTATTGATTTCATTATTAGATAAGTAACCAGAGACATCTCTAGTATTAGAAAATATCCCGTGAGCATTATTACCCGATGTTTCTATAATTATTTGACGAACTCTATCTGGCGTTAAATTCGAATTAGCATTCAGCATGAGTGCTACCACACCGGCAACATGGGGACTTGCCATAGAAGTGCCACTGTAGAAATCATATTCATTATTGGGAATAGTAGAATAAACCTGAACCCCTGGTGCTGTAACATATGCTAGATCATTGCTACCAGCCCGGTTAGAAAAATCTGCTAACTGGTTATTTTGGTCAACAGCCCCTACTACTAAACCCCATTTATCTGCGTCAAGCCCTGGATAACACGGTTTGGATTCACCATAGTTCCCTGCGGACATGACTACAACTACTCCCATACTATTGGCATATTCTAGAGACTCGGCAATATTGTTAGCGGGAAATTTACCACCAAGACTAAGGTTAATTATATTTGCCCCATTATCCACCGCATAACGAATACCATTGGATATGGAATCATAGTATCCGGAGCCAGAATCCCCCAATACCTTCACCGGCATGATTTGGGCATCATAAGCAATACCAGTAACCCCAAAGCCATTTTTTTCCCCAGCGATTATCCCGGAAACATGAGTTCCATGACTATTCCGATCTAAAATATCATTGTTGCCATCATGAAAATTCCAGCCGGAAACATCATCAATATAACCATTCAAATCATCATCTATGCCATTGCTAGCAATCTCTTTGGTATTAGTCCAAATATTGCCATTTAGGTCTGAATGTTGATAATCTACTCCAGTATCCAAAACGGCAACAATAACTCCCTTACCTGTATAGCCCTCACTCCAAACCTCAGGTGCTTGTACTAAATCAGCACTCCACTCCTGACCTCCTAAGCTTGGAACATTAGGAAAGCCATTATTCCCTAAAGCCTTTCCTACAGCTTCTGCTGCACTGACTAAACCATAACCCAAATTATGGTTATATTCAGCGTCACTAATACCAAAATTATCAGTGATTTTATTGGTGTATGTTGCTGAACTTCTTTGATTAGTGAATGGTAAGTCACTATTTTCGATTGTCAATTCATTCCTGGGAGAGAATAAAGACCAGGAAGCACTGACTTCTTCTTTACGGAAGGCTTGGTTAGTATCAGAGCTATTAAGCATTGCTGTTTTATCCTACTCAATCGTAATTGGTAATTGTCAACAAAGCACCAAAATTGGGTAGATGATGACAAACTAATTATTCACATTAAATATCTCCTCTTGCTAACAAGAATTACCATTAAATTTAAAAAAAAACTGTTGATTTGCCTACATCTTAAAAACTGCTCAATTTTACTAATATTTATTGGCAAGATAATCAGAATAAAAGTTCCAACAAGATGATAAAAGACTACTTAACCTGTATAAATATACATATTTACCATATATACTCTGAAGTGCGAGTTTTTAATTTAGCTTTACTATACTGTCTATTTACATTTTTCCTATCGTGCACTTTTTTCTATACTTGTTGAATATTGAGTAGTAATTTTCTCACTTAAGATTTCTACAGCTTTAGCAAACTGAGGGTCAGCAAGAGTTCCTACTGTTTTTCTTTCCTTTAACCACAGTTTTTTTCTTTGCTCTATTGTCATTTTAAATTTGATATCAGGGATTATTCCTTGCTTATTAATATCTCTACCACTTGGTGTAAAATACTTAGCAATTGTGACAGCAACACCAGAACCATCATTTAAAGGACGTACTGATTGTACTAGTCCTTTACCAAAAGTCTTCGAACCAACTAAAACAGCCCGCTTATTGTCTTGTAAAGCACCAGAGAGTATCTCACTAGCACTAGCACTGCCTCTATCCACCAAAATTACCAATGGTTTTTTAGTCAATGATTTACCTGTGGCAACTTCCCTTTCTCTATCACCAAAGCGGCTCTTAGTAAAGACAATAGTACCCTGACTCAGCCACATTCTGGCAATTTCTACACTAGAATACAACAAACCCCCAGGATTGCCACGTAAATCTAAAACATATCCTAGAACCTTATTCTTTTCTAAATTCTTTATTGCGCCTCGCATTTCCTTACTAGCATTGGCACTAAACTGATTTAGCCGAATGTAACCGATGGGACCTTGGGGTGTAGACTGCCTGGAATAACGTACTGGATGAATCTCAATTTTTGCCCTGACAATTCTAAAATCTTCCTCCTTCCCATTACGTAAAATAGTGAGAGTCACCTTAGTATTTACCTTACCGCGGATCAAAGACACAGCATGATTTGTATCCATACCCTCAGTACTTGTACCATCAATTTTGATGATAATGTCTTTCGCTTGAATCCCTGCTTTAAAAGCTGGTGTATCTTCAATCGGAGCAATCACTATAAGCCTTTTTGTCTCATTATCTATGCCTATTTGGATCCCAACCCCTGTTAATTCCCCGGAGGTATCCACCTGCATATTTTTAAATTCTTGAGGTACCATAAACCGTGTATAGGGATCATTGAGTTTATTTAGCATTGTCCTAATTGATTTATAAGCCTCCTGCTTATTGCTATAGTTTTTATCTAAATACTCTCTACGAACAGCTTGCCAATCCACCTGATTAAAAGTCCCATCTACGTATTGACGATAAATAATTTGCCATACTTCGTCCACTAACTCTTTTGGACTTCCCTTGAATAAGGCCTGTCCTTGAGAATGAACACCCAAGCTAGTGACGGTAATTGTCAATAAAGTCACTGCCGCAGCACCAAAAACAAGCCTTTTCCTATTAATTACCATAATGACAGCTGCTCGGCTAGAGAAAAAATAGTCAATATGCTCAATTTAACACAGCCATTAGTACCAAGATCGAGCATATTCTGTTATTTTCCAATAAAAAATTCGTTTTTAGGTGATTTGAGGCACTAATGATACCAAAATTAGATAAAAATTAAGCAAATTAGATAAAAATTAAGGATCTACCCAAAGCCCATCAGCTTTTATTAGGCTAATTAATTCTTCCACGCCATCATCTTCTGGAACTTTTTTAATTTCTTCCCTCCTACGATAGAGAGAAATGTAACCTGGTGTTTTCCCCACATAACCGTAGTCGGCATCTGCCATTTCTCCTGGTCCGTTGACAATACAACCCATGACAGCTATATCTAAGCCGGTCAGATGTTTGGTTGCTTCCCTAACTTGATGTAATACCTTTTCCAGATTAAATAAGGTGCGTCCACAGGAAGGACAAGCAGTGTATTCTACCATGGTTTTACGTAAACCCAAGGCTTGAAGAATGCTGTAGCACACAGGAATTTCTTTTTCTGGTGATTCTGTAAGAGAAACACGAATTGTGTCGCCAATTCCATCTGCTAGCAGGGTAGCAATACCTGCTGTAGACTTAATTCGTCCATATTCCCCATCCCCAGCCTCTGTAACGCCTAAATGTAAGGGATAGTCCATACCCAACTCGTTCATGCGTTTTGATATCAGACGATATGCTGCAATCATCACAGGCACTCGCGAGGCTTTCATGGAAATTACCAGATTACGAAAATCTAAATACTCACAGATGCGCACAAATTCCAATGCTGATTCCACCATACCTTCAGGAGTGTCACCATAGGTAAATAATATCCTCTCGGCCAAAGAGCCATGATTTACTCCTATTCGCATGGCTTTTCCTTGATCCCGTAGAGAAATTATTAAGGGTTTTAGGGTTTCCCCAATTTTTTCTCCAATTTCCTCAAACTCCGACTGGGTATATTCTGTGCGCTTAGAGTTTGGTTTCTCAAATACATATAGTCCGGGATTAATTCGAACCTTTTCAATGTGTTTTGCTACTTCCAAAGCAATTTTCATCCCATTGTGATGTACATCTGCAACAATGGGCACATCCTCATATGTTTGTCTTAATTCTTGTTTAATTCCTTCTAGGGCTTTTGCATGTGCCATACTGGGTACAGTGACACGAACAATTTCACAACCGATTTCATGCAAATGACGAATTGCGTTGACAGAACCCTCAATATTCAGGGTATCTTCGTTAATCATTGACTGCACTACCACAGGGTGTCCGCCACCAATGGTGACGTTCCCCACTTTCACAGGCCGGGTTTTGCATCTCCTGATGGTAGTATCATATTCCAGTTGATTGAATGCAGCATAAGGATGTGTAAGCATTGGTAGAGTTTGCATAATCTATTAAATAAATGTGTTGTAGGCTAAATACTAGCTTTCAAAAGTTGCTACTTCCCAGATTGCCATAGTTGGGATATTTTTGGCCATGCTCTAAGGGTAAAAATACAAATGACTTTCAGGTGAGGAGATTAAGTTAAAGATAAAACAAGTTAAAAAAATAACTTACAATAAGGACTTTATTTTAGAGTATCCAAGTTATATCTAAATATAGTTAGGAGAGTTAAAAAGAATTGGAAAATTTACTAGATAACTAAAATTAAACTGAGAGAATCACTATATATTGATAAGTCATAGCAAGATGTAAAAACCTCCGTATTATGTTGACTGGTAATTCAAATTCTCAGACTACTTACGGACCACCATGAAATAAAAAAATTATCCTCTATTCATGAAAATTTCTTCATCAACACAAAGTTTTTGATTCACCAACTTCCTAGAATTGTAGTAATTTCTACAAATAATTTGTAGAAATTACTACGGCAAGATTTTATCAATCACTATATAGTATTTTCTTAAACGAAACCGCTCCCTGTATATTTTGTTGTCAGGTAAGTCTTATTACTAATAATTCTAAACCCATTTAAATAGTTGTTGAATTCTAGAATTCTATTCTAGTTTAAGTTAATTGCTGTAACTTAAACCCATAGTACAAATAATAAAGCGCTAAAATTAATAAACGGCCTAGATTATTTAATATTTTCAATTAATATTGAAATCTATATCTTGACTTACAATTACTACCATAATAACGCATTGATTACTATTGATTAACTTATATGGACCTCTAAATAGAGTTGAATTAATATTGGGCTAGGAGAATTAAATAAAATTTCTGCCGCTATCAATGTTAGCAACAAATTCTCTATATCATGTTTATATTTAGGGTCTGATAATATTTTGATATCTAGAACTTATTCCTTTAATATTAGACAATAATATCTACGAAAATATATTCACTCGGAAGTGCAATATGGTTGTATATAATACATTAATATGGTAGTAAGCTAATTAGTGAAATCATATAAATGAAAAGCGTGATTTAGTTTACTGCTGATAAGAAATTTATATGGAAAAGCCTAATGCTAGTGAGCACTATTGTGGCAAATAAACCACAGAATAAAAAGGTTGCGGGTAGACCATTTTCTGCAGACAACATTAAAAATAAATTATGGGGATGACCTACCCAAATATACATTTTATTTTGATAAAGTTACGTAAACCCCAGCCTGTAAGTGGTTATTGCCATGTTAGATATATAGAAGAATCCCATTGAGTTTTTCACATCAAAGGTAGTGAGCGGTGGTGGTAGGGTATAGTGTGGTTATAATAACCACACTCAAAAGAATGAAGGTACAACTTGAGTAAAAAAAATTAGAAATATTATGAGGTGCAAGTGCAACCATAGCAATACTTATTACAATACTAAAAACTCCAACTGCTAATATCTAGCAGTCTTGTTAGATAATACAAATAAAACTAATAATCAAAACAATTGCACAGGTATTATAGGAATTATTTAGAATTAGGTCGGGCAAATTGGCAATAATGTTTGCACTAAGAGTCATAAGCTCACTAAGTACAACTTCTAATCTTAGATTATTCAGAATTCGGAAGAAAAAGTAGGTTTCTTAACTTTTGATAGTTTGTCAACTATAAACCTAATCCCAAAGTGAGCACCATAATAAGATAACTACTTAAAGTATTTGTATGAATAAATACAGAGGCCATTTTACTAGGGGGTAATTCTCTAATATTATTATCCGATCAAATACACTTTACCACTGGAGTAATATTAGTCCAACTCCAGAATAATTATCCCCAAGCCAGGATAACTATAGAGGTAGAGGAAATAACTACTAGCCAAGATATATATCTTAGTTGGGATGCTTCTCAAATGAGACTACCAAAATCAGCAAAAGCAATAAAGCATGGTAAAAATTACATATAACTAGCAATACTTCTATACTATTAAAAGCAAAACCCATACTGATAATAAATAAAAAGCCTAGCATTACAAATTCCCAATTCAAGGGATTATAAATAATTGACTAATAGTTATGTTGCCATGCAAAAATCAACGTTACTATTATGTATTATTAAAGGCAATATGAATCTATACTACTGTCAAATAATACCAGTTGAATGTTAGCATCATCAGGCCGAGGGGAATTTGATAAGGCCGTTTATCTTCTCTCCCCATCTTTACATACTTTATTAATCAGTTTTTAGAGGCTGACCTGTCAGTAGTTTATTTAGGCAACTTCCCAGGATTCAATATGGGTAAGGCGGATTTGAGCCAAAGTAAATATTGTGGGTATGATACGACTATAATTGGTTGCGATTGATCTCCACCCCAAGTCGGCAAAAAACCAAGTCCACATAATAGGACCAACAAGGGCAAAAATACTTCTTGCTGCTCCATAACGAGCTGCATTTATTGCCATCCCCCGCTTGGCCATTTGTAAACTGATATAGCCTTGAAACTGTCTTTTTGCAATTCTTCCGCCTTGAATTGCAGTGAATCTTGCGACCTCATAGGTTGCAAGATTCACTGCAAATTGGTGTGCTATTTTTTGTAAAATAAATGGTTGTAATAGAGAGGTTATAGCTAAAGCACTGCCACCTTTAAAAATTATTCCTAGAGGATCTTGTTGCCAAGACAGGGGTAAGGATTCCCTTAAATCCAAATTTGCTAATTGAAATTGTAGTCTTGTATTTAGTTCTTGTTGCTCTTTGCAAGGTAATTTTCTCCAAACTTTTCCTATCAAAAATAAAAATACTTCTGCTTCTAAATCAACAGTTTCCAGGTTATGAGAGTAAGAGATTTTTAAATATTTACATACTTGTATAAGTGCTTGTCTATAAGATACATGATTAGTTTGACCCCGTAATACGGTCATTCCATCAGCAGCTAAAAAGCGAAACCTTTGGTCAATTGCATCAAGCCAATTTTGATGGCTTTGGCTTTGAACTTCTATGGGTTCTGGTGTTTTTATATAATCGATAGGATTAAACTTGCGACTAAAAAGAATAGTCGTTAAGTTCTGTAACTCTTCTTTTGTTGCTAGTTCCAAAACTACCCTTAGTTCATCCAATTGATATTCCTCCATTACTTACAGCTTTTCCGTACTTTATTTTACTACTAGCCTTAAACTATGATTAGCAGTTCTTTATACAGGACCAGTTGACGAAAATTTATGCAAGACAGATTTCACCTTACTTAATGATAGAGATGGTTCAGGTGTATTTTCCATGTCAAGGTGAAACAAGATATTCTCATTGTCTATATCTATTAAATCAAAAACAGGAAAAATTGCGTTAATGTATTATATATATTTGTAATATCAACCAGTAGCAAAGTTATATTTCAACAATGTTGAAATATAACTTTGCTACTGGTTGATTCTTTAGTCAACTTTAAACTCTATCGTAAGTCATAGATTTTAGAAGAAAGAGTAAGGATGTTAATTTATATTAAATCAAAAAATTGGTTATTAAGTAAGAATTTTCTTAATCCGAGAAGTTGAACAAAGGATTTTTATAGGAGGGTTAACTGTAAACTTGATAGGTTAGCCAAAAATTTAATTACATAATATAGTTGATGTCTATACAATATAGACTTATTGCTATCAACCATGTTGATATGATATTTAAATCTCTAAAGTATCAGCAGATATTATTCAGTTGGAGCAAAATTTCTCATTTGACTACTATAAAATAATTGACGCTATAATTATGCTATGAGCTTTTGGCTTGTTCGTATGGTTAGTTTTACTCTCTGCTCTTATTCTTTGCGCTCTTGATGTAATAACATCTTAAGATTTTTTATCATAAAATATGGTAGTGGTAAGTTGATAAAAATACCGATATCTTTGGTTTTATTTTCCAAGGAATAGAGAGCCTATCAATTTCGCCTCCTAACTTATTAGCTTGCAGATAAACGGGAAATTGAACTCAAAGTAGACTTTCAACTTTGGTACTTATCTATTTTATGCAAAGACAATTAAATATCTTGAGAGTATTTGAGGGAGTCGTTATTTCGAAGGTTTGTCTTGATCAGATTTATAAAGTTAACCTGTTCTCCTTATTATTAAAATCATGAACTTTCATCAATTTCTTTAATTAGGGAAGACTGGCAAGTATATTCGTTCTTGAGTGAACACAGACTAGAAATAGTTTGATAGATTATAAGATTACATTTAGCAATCACAAGAAAATTGGTTAAAGCTATTATACATACATAACCCTTCTTATTTTGGTATTTAACTAATGCGTAGTGGCATGTTGGAATTTCTTATCTAATAAGGCAATTGCAAAATTATGGATATCTATGAATATTAAAATAGTTGCTTTTAGGGGGTTTTATAATTATTTTTAAGGGTGAATAGCTGTTGTTAGCTGTGCAGGCTATTTTTCCAAATTCTTATATTTAGAAGAAATTTATAAATGTATTAATTACAACGTATCCTATCAAAACCTCCTTAGTATATCTCCTAATCAAGCTTTGTTTTCCTTTCCCGCAGTATATTAATGCAAATACAACAGAATTAATAAATTAACATTGCTAATATAGCTTTAAGAGCTTTTTAATTTTATGTAGTTATTTCTCACACTATTTACTCGTGTTTTATATTCTATTTATTAGTATTAAGAATTACTTATAACCACAGGTACAACTTACACCCCATTATTATGAAATCCTATGCTTTGCAAGACAAAACTAGTACATCTCTCCTTGATGAATATACTAAATTTTGTCTGTTCTCACCACCATTTTAGTTGCAAGTGGCCTTTTTCATATTGTTCAGTTTCTTTTTCGGTTAGCCATTCTACTTCTTTATAAGTGCCAAATATATGATCCCAGCAATCTAGAGCTAAGCCAAAATTATGTTCCCACATGCCATATTTATGATGTACGTAATGAACTGGGATTTTCATCCAAAAACATTTAGTTGGATTTTCATGTTGTAGTTGGTGAGAATAGGCAGCAAAAGCTGCATAACAGAGGGAACCCATTAACCAACCAATCCCAGAATCCCAAGTATTGAAAAACATCAAGAACATAGCAAATGCACCACCTTTAATATAGTCAATAAACTCCCAAATCACTCCTTGTGCTTCGTTCCGACGATGGTGCTCCCGGTGTCTTTTGCCAATTCTATGAGAAATATGCATTAGTCGATGCATCCAGTACTCTACCAAACTGGCAAGAATAAAAGCAACTACAAAATAAAATACTATTCTAACGGTTATTAGTAAGAGAGTCATCACATTATTCTTCAATAACAGTAATCAAAAATTAATTAAGTTAGTTATTTTCTGATATAAATCAGTCTAGTTCATGACTTAACTTCATGGATTCTTAATTCTCCTATTATAGTTTAAGAATCTTTTTTAATAAAGTCCTAGATAGTTTATTCAAATGTCTAATAAATTATCTCCTGCGTGTTAGCTTCCAGCACTAAAGGTCCTCTAATCTCAAAAATGTAAGTATTTTCTGATAACAAAATATGTAAATATAACAGATCATTAGCCTCGATTATTCCTAATAAGCTACTATTGACTTATGATCCTAGGATGCCAATTAATTTAGTAAATTCCTCTTAA
The DNA here is from genome assembly GCF_000350105.1 of Richelia intracellularis HH01. Taxonomy (GTDB): domain Bacteria; phylum Cyanobacteriota; class Cyanobacteriia; order Cyanobacteriales; family Nostocaceae; genus Richelia; species Richelia intracellularis. The sequence goes on along the minus strand of NZ_CAIY01000082.1, from coordinate 45,327 downwards.
TAAATGTTCAATAATTATTAAATTCAAATAATTATTGTGTAACTAAAATCTCATGATATGTTGGCATATCTGAAGTTGGTTCGTAGATACTGAAACTTTATCCTTCATTCTTATCATATCTAGGTAATTACTTATAATATTCACTATATGAAAAAATAATAATTATATCTGAATTAAATTTCAACTTTCTATATTCGTATTTAAGAATACTACTCTTTGAACTGCTAGATTTAAAGCCTGGTCAATATAGTAATAAAATTACTGCACTTAATTCTAACAATGATCATCAAAATCTATCTTCTTCGAAATCTACTTGCCAAACGGCAATTATAGATTAGGGTAAAGGAATATAATTGTAAGTAAAGTCTGGCAAATGCTCAAGGTTAGAAAAGTCAATATTTGTTATGTCCTAGGTTTGCCAAATCAAATTTCTTTGGAGTAATTTAAGCTTTCAGGACAACTAGAAAGTTGGGAATATTTAGTTTGCGGAAGCTAAGCTAAATTAAAGGAAGCTTATTAAAGGCTATTAGTGTAAATATTGTGAAACAACAGCTATAAAAACTTGTAATTTGCATATGGCAATAGATAAAGGAAAGTTATTATGATTTATTTGGAAACAAAAGCATCCATGAGAAAAAGCACCACTACTCGGCATTTTGCTTTAGCACGTCTGCTAGTAGCAAGTTTGATAGTTTTACAAGGGGTAGTAACAAATACTCCGGCCTTAGCACGAAAAGCAAAAGCCAATTACCTTAGTTATGGCGACTTACTACAAAAAATAGATAACAAAGAAGTTAAGAGTCTGGAAATTGATACAACTGAACAAGTGGCTAGAGTCAAGTTAAACAACCAAGAGAAAAATACAGCTTACATCAAAGTCAAGTTGCTCAATCGTAATACAGAATTAATAAATAAACTTAAAAAGAGTAAAGTTGATTTTGCAGAAGTTTCCTCTACTAGCAGTAAATCTGTAGTGGAATTGCTGATTCCTCTTATGTGGATTTTTTTATTCTTAACCTTAATTTTATTATTCTTGCGTCGAACCAGTAATACTCCTAGTCAAGCAATGAATTTTGGCAAATCCAAGGCTCGGTTTCAAATGGAAGCAAAAACTGGTGTGATGTTTAATGATGTTGCAGGAATTGAGGAAGCTAAAGAAGAACTTCAGGAAGTTATAACTTTTCTTAAACAACCTGAGAAGTTTACAGCGATAGGTGCAAAAATTCCCAAAGGTGTTTTGTTAGTTGGACCCCCTGGTACTGGTAAAACTTTGCTAGCAAAGGCAATTGCGGGGGAAGCGGGAGTACCATTTCTCAGTATTTCCGGGTCAGAATTTGTGGAAATGTTTGTTGGTGTAGGTGCTTCTAGGGTAAGAGACTTATTTAAGAAGGCTAAAGAAAACTCTCCTTGTATCATCTTTATTGATGAAATTGATGCAGTTGGTAGACAACGGGGTGCCGGAATTGGTGGTGGTAACGATGAACGGGAGCAGACCCTCAACCAGTTATTGACAGAAATGGATGGCTTTGAGGGAAACACAGGTATTATTATCATTGCCGCCACTAACCGTCCTGATGTACTAGATTCTGCCTTATTGCGCCCTGGTAGATTTGATAGGCAGGTGTTTGTGGATGCGCCTGATCGTAAAGGAAGACTAGCCATCCTTAAAGTACACTCCCGGGGTAAAAAAATTGACCCATTAGCTTCACTGACAATTGTCGCTCGTCGCACTCCAGGCTTTACTGGTGCAGACCTGGCAAATCTTCTAAATGAAGCTGCAATTCTTACGGCCCGGAGAAGAAAAGAGGCAATTACCCAGACAGAAATAGATGATGCAATTGACCGCCTTACTATTGGGTTAACTCTCAATCCCCTTTTAGATGGCCGAAAAAAGCGACTTATTGCCTACCATGAGATTGGACATGCTCTATTAGCAACACTATTAGAGCATTCAGATCCTCTGAATAAAGTGACAATTATTCCTCGTTCTGGAGGGCTTGGTGGTTTTTCTCAATTAATTCCTAATGAAGAAATTATTGATAGTGGACTTTATACTTGTGCCTGGCTTAAGAGTAATATTACCATGATACTAGGGGGAAAAGCTGCTGAAACAGAAGTATTTGGAGAGGCGGAAACTACTGGAGGAGCTAGTAGTGATTTGAAAACAGTTACAACTCTAGCTCGAAAAATGGTAACTATGTACGGAATGTCTGATTTGGGATTGTTAGCATTAGAAAGTCAAAACAATGATATTTTTCTGGGCAGAGATTGGAATAACTGCTCGGAATGCTCAAATGAAATGGCATTAAAAGTAGACAATAAAGTAAGGGAAATAGCTATTTCTTGTTATCAGGAAGCCCGTAATATTATTCGTCATAATCGAATACTAGTTGACAAATTGGTGGAAATACTAGTAGAGCAAGAAACCATCGAGGGAGAACAATTCCGTAACATTGTTGCAGCACATACTAAATTACCAATAAAACAATTAGCTGGAAGTAGCTAATTAAGCGAGTTAGTGAAAAGATTCAAGTGAGTTCGTTTATACATTATGATTCTTACCGAATACTTTCCTTCTTTTTTATCCTGATCTAGGATCATTACTAATGAGAGTTGGCCAATGTATTTATTTGAACTCACTTTGAGTCTAATTAGTTAGTCTTTTATTCTTACATAATAATTCTGGTGATTCATTTTATAAGTGAAACTTATTAAAATTATCCATAAATACATTCATTTTTTGGTATGTGGAATATTTATAAAAAATAGAGTCTATATTTTTTAGCTTATGATTCCTAATTATTAATGATGGCAAAATTTATTTTATATTTATATGACATATAGCAAGAATATCTAATATTTTAACAGTATGTAAATACATTACAAATGTTTCTGTCGTATTAAAAAAAATAGTAGGCTCTGCAATTACTCTAGATAAGAAATAATGATTCAGGGCAGATGAGGGTTTTTATTAGTCATAGAATATATAAGTTTCATACTGATACTGATTTTTGAAAAATTAATTAGTTATTCTACATTAATTATATAGTTGTAAATATACTCAGTCTGAAATTTTATTTCTATGTTGACTTTATATATGATTAGCCTTTTTTTGCATATAAAATAGTTTTTTAAGATTTGTAAATAGTTTCTTCACCATCATATTTTATGATGCAATTTAATGCTCAATACTATCCATATCAGGTTCTTATATTAACTTGCTCAATTAAAATTTTTTCCTATCTAATAATAAATGGACCGAATATTAAAAATCTTCTAAAACTTTATTAGCAAAACCTATAAAACAAACAGGTTGAATTGCATTTTGCTCTAGCCTTATTTTGCAGTGCCACACAAAGCTAAACTACCCAATCTTCAGTATCTATAAATGCTCTTATATCTTATGCCATTGAAAATATTGTAGAATACATTATTGACTAGCACTTATATTTGATATCAATTGCACTCAAACCCGCTAATAGATTTGTGGATTACAAGATGTAATTTAGATCAGTGATAACATTACTATAAATTAAATTAAAGATTAAACCTATTGGGTATTTTAATGTAGTTAATTTAGTTATTACTGATGAATTCTAATGTCCCATTTAACATATCAAAACGTAGAGAAATAAAAATTAAATTATTCTGATGGGAGATAAAAAGTACTTGGAATTTCCAGGTAGCCTTAGCAAATATAAAATGGTTAGGACTAGTAATGAATAGATTTGGTGGCATTTAATATTAAATTAATTTTAGGCCTGTTGTAATCTAAAAATATTAGATATGCTCTTGTTATCTGTAAAAGGTAAGAAAACTTGTGAATACTTAAATAAATAGAGTAGCAAAGAAATCTGATATGCTGATTTAGTATAAGTTAAACTGATTTAGTATAAGTTAAAGGGATTATACAATTTTCAAGTTAAACCCTGGATACACATGAATAGGAAAACTTACCAGTTGAATGCGCCCCCTCTAAGCAGCTAGTAATGAGGGGGACATAATTAGCAAGGTAGTTGGTGCCTATATTATCTTCACGTTGTCCTCCTACAGATACGAAGATGTTACAGGCAATGTACCTAATATAATCAATAGTCTAACTGGTTTTATTCTGGGTTTGTATCATTGTAATGGTTCCAAATGCGTTCAGATTCTGGGCAATCTTCTGTTAAAGGTGGATCTACATTACCTCGTGGGACCGAAGCTAGTTTTTGAGTGACAGCACCAACACTTTCTAGCCTAATCATTTCTTCCCAAGAACAGATTTCATCTTCTTCCTCAGTTTCATAACGTAAGGTGACTAGGTCACCTTCGATGTCGATGATGCGGGCGCGTTCTATCCAGCGTTGCTGGTCCCGCAAGAAAATACATACATCCCGCCCATCACAACACAGTTGATAAATCTTGCGGTGTAGCATCTACTGCTTCTGCCTTTTCTAATCGTTAAGTCTGTCAAAATCCAGGGATAAACCCAGTATATAGTACCCCTTAAAATTTTGGCGTACAAGACTCCAAGGGTACCAAAACTGATCATCCGCTCAAAAAATTGTATCGTCGTATTAACGATAACCATAGTTCTTAGAACTGCAATAATTGCAACATCCTAATTCAATAACCCATAACCTTATCTTCGATAAGATACTTTTGATAGGAGTAATATAGTCCATTAATTTATCCTGGCTAACTCTACAGCAATGGGTGAGTACTTCTTTCCTCCATTATGTAATAATACACACCCTTGATCAAGGGATAATGGTGATTGGTTGACTTGCCTGCTGATGTTTATGGTCATGAGTGGGAAATATCGGCGACTCGGTTTTTAGTTTAAACCTTGTATATACAATATTAACTCATTCTCTTCTAGGAACTTATATACTTTTAACAAAAGAGAATCAAGATTATTATGATATGTTGTGATGAACTGGGTAATTACTATTGTTAGTTGAGGCAGTACTTATAACTTAACCTAAGAAAATATGAAAACTATAGTTACATCTTATAGTTTTCATATTTGAATTATGTCCATATATATTTATTTAGTAACGGCATACTATACGTATAACCTTTTTTACGGGTATTCAAGGAAAATTCAATCTTCATAGCAGTAAATAATCTTGGCTGAAATCTTATCACTTAGGACCTCCAGTTTCAATACTTCAATACAATATCTGGAATATTTACTTGAAATCTTTACATGGTGGAAACCTAACAGATTAAACATGTTATTTTAACCTTGACCAATTTATTTTAGTGATGTTTCAAGTTATACGTATCTTTACTTTGGAAAGAATAGTCTATCGAAGTATTAATTATCAATTGCCAAAAAAATTAAAGGTTTTATCTTTCTACAGAACTTGACTCTGGCCAACTGATAAAAATTGATAATTTGATGTAAAGGCAATTCTTACTCTGATATTGGCAATAAAACATATTTATCTTAGATAGTTAACCTGCCACAATATACTACGTAATATAAGTAGTATCCATTTTAAATATGCAATTATGTGAAAAACATTTGCATTCTACCATATAAAAAGGCAAATTAAGTTTATTACTGTAGTTAAAAATACTTAGTTCCTATTAAATTATTTAAATTCCGGTATTAATATAACTAAAGCCCCAAACAGTTCAAATGTACAATTCTAGTCCTTGTTAGAATTAATATTGAGTAAATGAAATTTTTAAGTTGACCTAGGTAAATTACTTCGATTATCCTTAGATATTTTGAGAGAACATGATAGCTAATTCTAAACTTGAATAGTGATTAAATCATCACTATTCAAGTTTTACTTGTATTTGAAGATTTTTTAATGTTAGCACGGGCATTTCTTCTTAACATTTTTGGTTTGACTCGTCGTAATGCTGATGCAGTAAATTGTCTATCCCAGTCTTTATCAGATATACTTGCCAACTCTTCAAGTTTTGGGGCTAGGTTCCCAGCGTAAGGCTGAAAATCAACTACATTTGTCTCTTGTGCAAATCGCTGGTTCCAGGGGCAAACATCTTGACAAATATCACAACCTGCAACCCAACCATGTAGATGGGGTATGATCATCTCAGGCAGTTGTTCGTCCTGGTTCTCGATTGTATGATAAGCAATACACCGATTAGCATCAACTATAAATGGTTGAGTAATTGCATTGGTAGGACAAGCTTGTAAGCAAAGATTACAGCTGCCACAGTGTTGAGTATGTGGCTTATCCGGTGCTAGTCTTAGGTTTGTTAAGACCTCTCCTAAGAATACCCATGAACCGTACTTCCTTGTAATGAGATTACTATTTTTAGAAATCCAGCCAATACCAGCTCTTTGTGCCCACACTTTATCTTGTACAGGTCCCGTATCTGCATAATAACGCCCTTTTATTCCTGGCTCCAAACTTTCTAACCAGTTAGTAAGGGCTTTTAGGCTTTTATGCATAATCTTATGATAATCCCGCCCCCAAGCATAACGAGATATTTTTCCATATTCATCTTCTTGACTATGTTGGTGGGGTGTATAGTAGTTCAATGCAACGCAAATAACTGACTGTACTTCTGGCATTATCAACTCGGGGGAATGCCGCTTTGGAGAATCCATCCATCCCATGCTTGCATGAAACCCCAAAGCAATCCACTTTGCTAATCTTTCTTGATTGTTTACGTCTAAGCCCTCTACAGCTGCAATTCCTACCAGGTGAAATCCTAACTCTAAAGCTTTCTGCTTAACTAAATCACTATAAAAATTCACTATCGTAATAGGTGTTTCAATGATTCTCTGAAGTTAATGTTGCCAATTATAACTGTGAAATGTTTATAAAACAAACAAAATAAATATAAATATTTACAAATAAAACTTCAACGTAATTCACATTTAACTAGGTTTCAATTCTAATAAGTAGTCAGCTTTACTACTCATTTTGCAACAAAAATATCTAATTTAAATTCTTTAATATTTTATCGAAAAATAAAATCTTTTTATTTTTAGTGCAATCACTTTATTTAGGATATTCAGTATTTATGGTTAATTAACTATTGTATAGCAAATCTGTACCTTGCTCTTTATCAATTTCAACATAGGTATCCCTGCATTGTTTGCCTTATAGTCCTAGAAATTGCTTTGTAAAATGAAGCAGAGCCATCCTAGTTTATAGGATATCATCGACTATATATAAATGTTGGATTGAACTTTGTTTTTCATATGATTAGTTCAACATTTCCATCTCAAAACAATACCAGACTGAAATGAGAGCATACAAACTATAAGATGTTAAATAAGTAAAAGTAAAAATAGTTTCCCTATTTGGAAAGTATAATTTGTCGGTACAAATTTGTAAATTTACTTCTGATGTTATAAATATATTTGCATTATTATCTAAATTTTTGCTATCGCAATAAACTAGCTTCATCCTACCAAACCAGAACGCAAGGCATGCACTGCTGCCTGAGTACGATCATCAGCACATAGCTTGTTTAAAATATTACGGACATGTGTTTTGACAGTACCAACTGTAATGTATAACTTCTTGGCAATTACAGCATTGCTGCAGCCTTCAACAATTAAATGTAAAACTTCTAACTCTCTTTCCGTTAGAGTATAGGTATTAATGATATTATCAATTTTCCCTGGACTATAAGTGTTTGTAGGATTAAAATCATTTTTGGTATTAGACTTGTATTTTGATGATGTTTGTTGTGCTTGTTGCAAAACTATCCGTGCAATTGCTGGATCAATCCAAGAATCACCATTGTGGGTGAATCGTAAGGCTCCCAACAGATTTTCAAAATGGATATTTTTCATGCAGTAAGAGTCCGCACCTGCAGCAAAAGCAGCTAATACAGACTCCTTATTATCCCACAGTGTTAAAATTAGTACCTTTATACCTGGTATTCCTTTACTAGAAGAAGACTTCACTTCTTTGGTCAATTCAATGCCATCTTTATCTGGTAAACCAATATCAATAATTGCTATATCTGGGCAAGTTCTTGTTAACATTTGTCTACCTTCAGTAGCATTGGCTGCTTCTCCTACAACTTCAATTTCTTCCCTCTGTTGTAATGTTGTCCGAATTCCCACACGGGTGAGATCATCATCTTCAATCAGTGCTACACAAATTTTATTCATATTCAATTATTTACCGTTTATTTTGTACTCTCAGTTGTAAGGTCAGCTTAACAACTAGTCCTCTATCTTTTTTATGTGATGGTAATTTAAGTTGCTACGTATTATTTTAATAATACGTAGCAACTTGATACCAAATAGTTAATCACTTAGTAGAACCTATACCCACCCCAATTCTCCCTTTTAAGAAGCAATTTACTTACTTATTATCTGACCTATTTGTAACCAAGCTATATTAGATAATATTATGGGATTGTAGTTGGTAATGGAAATAATAAAAATATTGGGAAATAGGGAAACATATTAAAGTTGTTAACCAGATGAGAACAACCCAGCTATTAGGTGAGCATTTGCCTCAGAATATATAGTGTAAAGGATAATCAGGATTAGGTTAAAAAAAATATACTCTTATTAGCAAGTTTTAGAGGTATTAATTTCTATGGAAACAGTACTTTTTCCCAAAAATAACATTATGCCTTCGGAGGAAAGCACAAAGCTTAGTTATTAATTAAATAGGGGAATTATGTCATATTCTGACCTACTTCAAAGACTCCCTAAAATATTATTTTGTATGAATTTTATTTGGATTTGAATATAGATAAGAGCTTAAACTCATTAATAAATATATGAATTATAAGGAATTGGAAAATACACTCATTATTAGGAACAGATACTATACAAGATTTAATACTTCATATTCTTTCGTCAATACTTAAAAACCAAACTGGAATTATTCTGTTCTAAAGAAAAGATATAAGCGCGAGCAGTTGATACTATCAGATCAAAGTTAGGGAGCATGAATTGTAAATAATACAGTATAAGAATGTATTTCTTGACTTAATATAGTCGGTTAAATAAGATACTATCGCAGTACAATTAGGGACTCTAACAATTGTTTGAGGTTAACTACTAGTTAACTATTTGATAGTATATTTCTCTACTGGATAGAAAGTATGGCAAATACAAACTGATTTGATAAACTGCCATATATATTGGTATTGAAAGAATTATATGTAGACCATGTTGAAATCAGATAGAACCTTTTATATTTTGGGGTTGCCTATTAATCTCATGGAGAGTTACTCCACTTGGATCCTAGAACGATTGCAACAGGGCTCTGGGGCTCATATTGTCACTCTAAATGCAGAAATGACAATGCAAGCACAAAGAAATCAGTCTTTAGCAACTATTATTCACAATGCAGAGCTGATTATTCCTGATGGGGCCGGGATAGCTTTATATTTGACATTCATGCTGCATCAAACAGTACCAAGAATTCCTGGGATTGAGTTAGCAGAAGATTTATTGCAGATTTTAGGAACCCAACATAAAAACAAAAGGGTGTTTTTTTATGGGGGTGTTGCAGGTGTTTCGAGTAAGGTAGCAGAATTATGGCAACGGAAATTACCGGGGTTGAATATTGTTGGAAACTGTTCTGGTTATCTTTCCTCAGAAGAAATTTGGGAATTGCAACAGACACTTAAGCAATTACAACCAGATCTAGTTTTGGTTGGTTTAGGTGTACCCCGCCAAGAGCTATGGATTTCCCAAAATCGCGATTTATGTCCCCGAGCAATTTGGATTGGTGTTGGTGGTAGTTTTGATATTTGGTGTGGCATAAAAAACAGAGCTCCACAATGGTTAGCAAATAATAATTTGGAATGGTTGTACCGCTTGTATCAAGAACCTTGGCGTTGGCAACGTATGTTGGCCTTACCGGAATTTGCTATTAAAGCTTTTTTATATAGTATGTGGAAAAAGTTGAATATTCATAAATCTATCTTTTTTAAGTAAGAATTAAATAAAAACACAGAGCCTAGCCTAACCAAAGACTAAATATTTATACACCCTTTGTAATTTTGAACTTATCCAACTTTGTTGATAACTTTCTGAGGTAAATTGTCAAGAAATACTTTATTTTACAATACTACCAGTATGGATTACCTATTCAATGGTATTTATTGTCAGAGTTAAATAGTGAAAGTAAATATGATAATTTACCTAATTAAATCTAATGTTACCAACTAAAGAGAACTTTATATCAGGTTTGGTTTATTTATCCCTTACATATGTTAATAACTGCAGTGATACCATTCATACCTGGTTGAGAAAAGGTAGAGATAATAAACATTGAGCAAGTATTGAATAAAGAGTAAATTAATATTAGTAGTGAATACATAAATTATAAATTATGTCAAAATTGCTCTTGTATAAGAAAATGATGCTAACATAACTTCAATAAAATACTATAAACATTTATTTCAGCATTCTTGTTGGGTTGAGTAAGTCGTCACAAATAAAGTTGAATATAACATTCAGATAGTACAACATTCTAGAAGAAATAAAATTCTTTTACTGAAAGGCTGTAACATACTTGTAAATCTTGATACTAGTAAATTCGTCTAATATGGCATTATTATAACTGCAATATATTTGAAGTTTATTATAGTGTAAAAACTATATAAAAATATACTGCTATATCAAAATTATAAAGGTGGTAAATTGCACCAATAACAAAACATAAAAATTTTGGATTTGCTTGACTTGAGTATGTTTTATACAAAGCAAATTGAGGGGTTATGAAGAAGGGTAGATGTTTAATAAACATCTACCACAGATATCTTAATTAATGGCAGCATAAAATACTATCCTTTGAACTTTTAATTCTGCATACTATTACCATAGTGGCAACGGATATTATTGCAGATAGATATCGAAGATTGGAGTTAAATCCTTTACATTATCCGTTGCATAAATTCAGTTCATTTATTTATTAACGTTATTAATCAGCTGTACTAGAGCTCAAGGTCATAGTCTTTTGCAAAAATGCCATACTGGGGTTTTTTGGGATCATAGTGGGTTGATGTAATTTAATTAATTTACCTAAAGTTTGTTTTAATTGAGTACGAGGAACAATATCATCAACAAAACCATGCTTCAGTAGATCTTCAGCTGTTTGGAAATCTTCTGGGAGTTTTTCCCTTAAGGTTTGTTCAATAACTCGTCGACCAGCAAAACCAATGGTTGCTTTCGGTTCTGCAAGAATTAGATCGCCTAACATCGCAAAACTAGCAGTAACTCCACCAGTTGTGGGATTGGTTAAAACAGAAATATATAATAATTTTGCTTGTCGGTGTCTTTCCAAAGCTCCAGAAATTTTTGCCATCTGCATTAGAGATAACATTCCTTCCTGCATTCTTGCACCACCGGATGTACAAATGACAACTGCAGGATAACTACTTTGGGTAGCTTCTTCAATGAGGCGGGTTAGCTTTTCCCCCACTACAGAACCCATACTGCCACCCATAAATCGAAAGTCCATGATTCCTAGGGCAATAGGTAAACCATTAATTTGACCTAAACCAGTTTTTACTGCATCTATTAAACCAACCTTTTCTTGATAATCCCGCAAGCGATCACAATATGCCTTACGGTCACGAAAACCTAATGGATCAGTGGGATACAGGTGTTCGTCTATTGATATCCAGGTATTTGCATCTATAAGCTGATGGATGCGTTCATCACTATCTACTCGATTGTGATAACCACAATCCATACAAACCATCTGATTGGAACGTAGGTCTTTAGTATATGTTAATACCCCACATTTAGGGCATTTGTGCCACAAACCATCTGCAATATCTCTTTCTTGACGTTCGATTTGAATAGAGCCTGATTTACGTCGATTTGCAAACCAATCAAATAAAGACTTTAAACCGCGATTTTCTTCGTTATTTGCCATTTTTTTATTATATTTAAGGGGTTAATATTGTGAGTTACCACATATGTATGGGACTTTCCAAAATAGAGCAACTAGAAGTGAGTTAGCATAGTCATAGATTTCTTACCAATATGGAAAACACTGAATCTGCAAAGTATACTTCCTTAATCAATAGTCGAGAGTCTATAGATAATTATTTATGAATTTGCCAGAACTTAGTCAAGGCTTAATTTTTAACTCTTGGCAATTGATGAATTACTTGAACATCTCATGTGAATAACAAAATATATTATTGTATCTCCGGTTGTCAGCTTAACGAAAAAATGGAAGCCAATTCAAGTCTTTGTTCTTATAAGTAGAAAATTCATCCCAGTTGTCATCTCCATTTATAGTATTTATAATTTTTAGGCAATAGGAAGTGATCTTATAACCAAATATTAATAAAAGTGCTTATGGATAAGAATAAAAAATATCTTATATTAAAAGATTTTTTAAGTCACTTGCAGTATAGAGGTAAATAAATAATTTTCATATTCATATATAGGTTTCTCCCAATACTAATTTACTAATAAGGCGGAGTTTTTCTCCCACTTTCAAATGCTAATATTGATCATTGGGCTCTAAAGACTTAATAATAAGTTCATCTGTTATTATCACTCAGTTAACTAGGGATTTAGGATGTACGGTAACTTATGGGCTAGAAAACTAGTAAAGATTATCAATTGTAGTAAGAACCAAATCTAATATTAATTATAGAGATATAAGAGTTTACATGTATAGAAATTAAATATAATGATCGCCTATATTTGTGGAATTACATTATAATTTTCATTTTAATAGAAGTAAAAATACTTGTGGAGTAGTGCACATTACAGTCACCCAATTTTAAATTTGAGATTATGCCTATATCATTCAATGTGTATATGATGGAATCATAGCCTGGCCAAAATCATAAATAATATTATATCCGCAAAGTATAATTTATCACCAATACTTAACGATATACTCTTAACTGTTAGTAGATTATTTTAACTTCTCATATTAGCAAATAAGAAATTATTATATCTTCACTTACCAGCTTAGTGAAATAAACAAAATTCAATTGAGGTCTTTCTTTGATAGTAATAAAATATATTATAGCAGTTATCTCTACTAAGTAGATTTGTATGATTGGAGATACTAAAGTTAATTTTGTAGTAGGAGGTTTAGTAAGTTTATAGAAACAACTATGATTGGTAATTTAATTGGCAATCTTTTCAGATTTTAACTAAGCTATAAAAAATAGTCAAACTCTTTGGCTATTTTTATAGCGAGATAAACATACAATAATTCCTATATTGATGCATGAGTTATGCATGATTTTTTCTTATGTTTAATTCACCGAAAAAAAGTAGATTTTTATTACCAAGATATATACAATTAGCTTATATTTTCTGATAATTCAAAGAATAATAATTTTATTTGTAAAACTACTCAATATTGTGAAGCTATTAGAATAATATAGGTTTGAATACTCTACTCTATCAACCCGACATATCTTGAATCAATATCTTAGGTTATTGGGGCGATAAAGTTTAATCAATTTTTGTAATATAATATGTTAATGTATCTGGTTATGTTACCCTTTAATAGGATAGTCTATCTTAGTAACTAAATTGATAAGCAATAAGTACTATATTCTCAACTTAGCTATGAATTAATTCAACTTCTGTACGGGAGCGATTATTAAATATACTATGACAAGGTAAAATGTTGATTAATAAATCTTAATATTAATTCTTATTATCATTTTTATTCGTATAAGGCTTATTTATTCACTTATCAGTACTAATGTTACAAAGCTAATTGTTATTTTACCTATATTCTAAGACTTATTAGAGTCTTTAGTTAAGATAAATAATATAGATATTTATCTTAACTAAAATAAAGCCTTATAACCTGAATTATATACTTTTTCGCATTACTATTTCTTGTAAAGAATCTATTGTTTGTGTTTTACTATAGAAATTGCAAGTATGAGTTTTAGATAATATTATTATGTTTCTACTTGGATGAGTTTACCACTAAATTTTCTTTGTATGCAGCACTTATACATAGTTAATACGGATAATTATCAACAAAGAAACACATATATGGCTAAAATAGCTTCACTTGATATAGTTAAGGAACTTGGGTAGAGTCATGATACTGAAGCTAATCCTAGCTAAAGTATGAAAAATATCTAATGTTTAGCATGAAAAATAAAAATTCCACAAATAATAGAATCAAACTTGTGATTGCTACTGCCAGAGAGAAGTGAGGAGATATGGAGTTTTTACAAAAAAATAGTGCTCTTATTAACCACAATCAAATAGAGATAAGAATATATCTTATCTCTATTTGATTCTAGATAATAGTGACACAAAGAAAGATACCTTGAAAACTAATCTTACTTAAATAATTTATAAATAAAAATACTTGCATTTTAGTAATTATAGGTATAAGGTTACTAAATATCAATATACAATGTAAATATTTTTATAAACCCTATTATTCTGAGGATAATGTTTCTAAAGTTAGACTGTATTTTTTACTGTTCTATTGTCACATAGTTATAGTTATGGATTCTACCAATGGAAAATAAATAATAATAATTCCCCCTTCATATAAGTTTTCGAATTTTACTGATGAAGAAGTCTAAAAATTTCACTTTCTAAAATATAAATAACTTTCTAAAACTTTACCATGATTAGTAAACGCTAGATTCAATTTGACTTAAATGTACAAAACACTCTTCTGGTAACAAGGCTGGTTGGTCAATAAATATGACCTTACCTCTATAATTCGAGCGATTGATTGCTACTCCGGCAGCTTGCCCTTCTATTTCTGGATGTACTTCGCAGTGAGTATAATAAATTCGACCGGCAGCCCTAATTAAATTAGGGTCAACTAAATACGCCTGAGAAGTATTAGTTTGAGAAGTATTAGTATATTTATCTTGTTCTTGTTTTAAAGCGTACACTGTTTTCTAAAACCCCTTACTTTTACTATTGTTATTTAATTTATCCGAGACCCTTCTCAATCAGTATTTATGATTGAAATTTTGTATAAGCAATGAATTTGATAATCCCATAGGGCTATTCTGGTTAATTATGCTCAATAGACTGCTTCAGATGTGATTTCAAGTAACCAATAAATTTAAATTAGCCAGTTAAATTGATTTATTACTTAATCCATGGTCTCTAGTGTTTGAATTAATATATCTCCCATAGTTTTGCAGCCGACCAAATTCATATTGGCAGACATGATATCTTCAGTGCGATAGCCTAGTTCTAAAACTTGTGATACTCCTTTTTCTATAAATTCTGCTGCTTTCGGTTGGTTCAAACCATAGTTTAACATCATGGCAGCGCTTAAAACTTGTGCTAGGGGATTTGCTCTGTCTTGACCAGCAATATCTGGAGCTGAGCCATGAACTGGCTCGTAAACTCCCAGACTGGAATTACCCAAGCTAGCAGAGGGCAACATGCCAATGCTGCCTGTTAACATGGCAGCAATGTCGGAAATAATATCACCAAATAAGTTTCCAGTGACAATTACACCAAACTGCTTTGGTGCTCGTAATAATTGCATTGCAGCATTGTCTACATATAAATGGGATAATTCCACATCTGGATACTCACCAGCTAACTTGTTCATACAATCACGCCATAGGTGAGATGTCTCCAATACATTTGCTTTGTCTATAGAGCATAACTTATGACCTTGTTTTTTAGCAGTTTCAAAAGCCACTCTTCCAATTCTTTCAATTTCTGATTCAGAATAAGCCATAGTATTTACCCCCCTCTTCTCACCATCTTTGGTAGCAAATATTCCTTTGGGTTTACCAAAATAAATACCACTTATAAGTTCCCTAACTACTATTAGATTTACACCTTCCACCACATTTTTCTTGAGGGGAGAAGCATCAATAAGTTGAGGTAATATTCTTGCTGGTCTTAAATTTGCAAATAATTTTAACTTACCTCTCAGAGCCAATAAACCAGCTTCTGGGCGCATATTTGAAGGTAGGGAGTCCCATTTATAACCACCGATTGCAGCTAGTAGTATAGAATCACTTTGATGACAAGCATTTAGGGTGCTTGCTGGTAAAGGCTCTCCCGTAGCGTCAATAGCTGCGCCACCAATTAAAGCTTTTGTAAAATTAAACTGAATATCGAACTTCTTCCCTACTACTTTTAACACATCCACTGCTACTGATATAATCTCGGGTCCGATTCCATCTCCTGGCAGCAAAGTGATTTGGTAATTCTGAGTCATAACTGAGTAAATTTAAATTAAATTTCGTAATCTACAGATGTACTGGTGTAGTGTTCAGTTCATATGGTTAAGACTTATGCTACGGTACAATCCTTATTTATACTATGAGGTTTTATTCTCTTGTAGTTATAGGTGCTCATATCACTATAAGTCATAGGATAAATAAGGATTATTTCTAAAAGTAACTAAATCTGAGCGAATACACATCTATAATCATAAAAGTAAGCAGTATTCATAATCCAAACATTTATTAATTAAGCCTTTATTATTTTGTAATGATAAGCAATCACCAGATTCAGCAATTCTTATTACTCTATATGGTTATGATGTATCAAATCAGGGCTCAATACTAAACTGTTCTTATTTACTATATCACTATGCATTTAATCATAGTTCATGTAATTAAAAACAATCCTTGTTTTTGGGTTTATCTTAGCTAATACTTAATTAAGTGTATAACACTTTAATCAAAGATAGTTGAAATTCTTGCTTGAGTAGCATATGGCTACGGTCTAAGTTTTTAGGAATTTTTCCGAATTAAGCAACATACTTTTAATAAATGCAAATCAGAATACCAGAGATAAAAAAACTATCAGGATAATTGATTCATAATTCAAATAGGTCATCGGTATTTACTCTTGTTATGATGGGTAACCCAGATGGATTGACATAGATATATATATTAAGAACTTTATACTGAGAGGTTGGTGTAAATTAGACCTAGTATCCGAGTTTATATTAAAGCAGATAGATAGTTTATTGCTTACTTACTATATCATTGAATTACCACCATTCATAACTCTCTTGAAACCATAAAATACTCAATTGATTCTCTTATCTTTTTTAATGTTTACCCTAGTAATTCTACATTTTAAATAGGGTTAATTATAAAATATATTTTAATTTAAATACCCCATAGTAATAGCCAAATTAATATAAAATGAAATTCATCAAATGTTGTGCAAATGAAGATTTAATGTGGTTCATTATTAGTGAATTATATAAATGCGCTCCATATAATACTCTAAAAGATTATGCTTATAAAACTTTGAAGATTTTTTTGCTGAATTACATAGCTGCCACAACTAGTTATCTACTATTCGATTTCTACTCAAAATATTTAGCATTATTTATATTTAGTTTTATCTACCAACTTTCTTTATTCTATGAGTTTCTAAACAAGTTAAGATAATGAACCAACATACAATATAACAAGCAAAATATACTAATTATGATGCTAACATTTTCAGCGTTGCTAGTAGCCAAAATTCATATCATAGAACTTATTATTTATTTGATATTATGGTTTATTTACTGCATACTAATGTTAATTAGACACAATATATTATAATATAATAGCCAGCAGCCAATTTTATGATAAATCACACAAACTGTCTTATAGGAATTGTATAGATCTCCTTATGTGTAGAGAATTGACAAATCTATATAATTAAGAGAAATCACCCAGAATTTGATATTATTGTATTATGTCGTATAAAAACCAGTATTACTATTTACATAAAAGTAATTTTTACAGGTATTTACTCACTATCTTTTCACAGGATCAATATTTAAGTATGATTTCAAATAATTTTTATGGTTTGAATTGCAGAAAGACTATTATGGAAATAATTCACTTATATACCTTAAATAACATTAGGGTATATAAGCTAAAATTTTGAAATTTTTTTGGGAAAGCATAGAATAAATAACTTGGATAAATGAGGAAATTTCCGTTAAGTCAATAAAAATATAGGAAATTTTAGGTAAAGTTAAAAAATAGTATAAAAAAAATTGGAGTTGATATCCATCATGCAGTTCAGATTAAAAAAAAATTAAGCCTGCCTAACCCTTCAGAAGCTTTACCAGGTAGGGACAAAACCATGGTTGTACCATCAAAACACTATGTTAGTGGTAATCTGCTCCAACCTCCTTTCCCAGAAAGTCTAGAAAAGGCAGTATTGGGGATGGGATGCTTTTGGGGAGCAGAACGTAAGTTCTGGCAACTGAAAGGAGTTTATACTACCGCTGTGGGTTATGCTGGAGGTATTACTCCTAACAGTACTTACGAAGAGGTCTGTACTGGCATGACTGGGCATAATGAGGTGGTTCTAGTTGTATTCAACCCACAGTTAATTAGTTATATAGAAATACTGAAGGTATTTTGGGAGAACCATAATCCTACCCAGGGGATGCGCCAGGGGAACGATATTGGAACTCAATATCGTTCGGGGATTTATACTTACTCAGAAAAGCAAAAACAGGCAGCTCAAACTTCTCTGAAAATATATCAACAAGCCCTAAAATATGAAGGCTATGGTGAAATTACCACAGAAATCCTCGATGTTCCAGAATTTTACTATGCTGAAGACTACCATCAACAGTATCTAGCTAAGAATCCTGGTGGATATTGTGGTTTGGGTGGAACTAATGTGAGTTACCCTGCTTAATTACTGGAAGCCTAATCGAAACATTAGGAAGAATAAATTCTTATTATCTTATGTAGTAAACAAAGTACAGGCCAAAATAAATCCATTCTTTCTTCAAGTGATGAAACCCAACTATAATGTTGATAACATATAGATAATTTTGATGAATTTAAGATTAATGAGAATTATGTAGTGAAAAAGATAAACTCTCTCTTATGCTATTGTGTATAAATGCATTAGCTTCCTATATTTAGTGCTGTTTTATTCTACAAATTCCATACAAATATAAAATGAAAAGACTTATAAAATGAAAAGACTATTGAATATATTTATTTTCCTTTATCCCCCTATGTAATAGGGGTTAATTTTAGATAAATGTGAAAGTTTAACAGTAGTCAAATTTCTAAAACTACTCTTCTAAGGAAAGGTAGACTGTAATAATTATTATAGAGCTGGGAAGCAAAATTTGCAGGTAATAATCATAATAGTAGTGGTACTTATTTATATAGGTAAAGTTTAGATATTACTAAAAATCATAAATATTCAGGAGTTACTTGGAAGATATTCCAATACTTTATTGTCAAAGAGGCACAATATATATTGTGCAAGGTAATATTTATATCCATTAAGTTATCATTATTTACCAATCCATAATATTAACTCCAAATAAATACTTGCAAGTAGAAAATTTCCTGTGGTGTATTTTACTCATGGTCCAGTGTGAATTAATAATTCTGTCACTAGATAAACTGGAAATATATATAAATACCCTACAAATTTATTTGTAAAAGGAAGGAGAAATTTTTTTTAATTTAGAACTTAGGTATATATAATTTAGTGAGTATCATCAATATTCATTTATTCACCATTAAATGGTGTGTTTCTTTATCTACGGATCAGATACAGGATACCCATCAAATTCACAGCATCTTAAAACCTAGAATTATCAACTATTTTGATGCTAAATCCAGTTATTTAGTTTTTCATAATTAAGCTGATATGTTAAAGATATAAGCAAAACTCATGTGCTGTGTTCACTGGGTAAATAATAGAAGACTTTTATGAAGGTAAATATACAGACAAACCAGGAGCTTTCCCTACCCATGATGGGTTGCGGTACTTGGGCATGGGGTAACAGACTAATATGGCAATATGATGAGAGTATGGATAAACAATTAAAAGGAGTCTTTGACCTCTGTGTTAGCAATGGTGTTACTCTCTTTGATACTGGAGATTCTTATGGTACTGGTAAATTAAATGGCCGTAGTGAACAACTTTTGGGGCAGTTTGCCAAAGCATATCAAGGGTTAAACCAAGAAAATATTTGTATTGCTACTAAAATAGCTGCTTATCCCTGGAGATTAACCCGCCAATCTATAATAAATGCTGGAAAGTCTTCATCTCAAAGGATAGGGAGAAACGCAGATTTAGTACAGATGCATTGGTCAACAGCCAATTATGCACCATGGCAAGAAGGTAGACTCTTAGATGGTTTAGCCGAATTATATCAGCGAGGTTTAGTTAAAGGTATTGGGCTATCCAATTATGGTCCCAAAAGATTACAATGGGCATATAAAAAATTAGCAGAAAGGGGTGTACCCATTGCAACTCTTCAAGTCCAGTACTCACTACTTTCAACTTATCCTATTACTAAGTTAGGTTTAAAGCAAATATGTGATGATATGGAGATCAAATTAATTGCTTATAGTCCTCTGTGTTTAGGTATTTTAACAGGAAAGTTCTCTATAAAAGGCAAGTATCCCCCAGGTATTCGTCGTTTTCTTTTTGGGCAGTTAATACCCAAAGTTGAACCATTATTATCTTGCTTACACAATATTGCAGCATCTAAAAATAAAACTGTGGCCCAAGTCGCTCTTAACTGGTGCATTTGCAAAGGTACTATTCCCATTCCAGGAGCAAAAAATACTAAGCAAGCACAGGAGAATATTGGTGCATTGGGTTGGCACTTAGATAGTGGTGAGGTAGAAGAATTAGACAGAATTGCAGCTAGTTTGGATAGAAAGATGGTGCAAAATGTATTTCAGACTCATTGATACTATATTCTACTAAGTTAATAGTAATAGTTACCACATGGTAATAAACCCAAAATATTGAATAAATATAATACATTGCACAAAATTTACCCGTAATCAAATATTCTGTTAGATTTACTGAATACCATCAATACCAGAGTAAGTAAGAATAATACAGTAATAATGGCTAGGAACATATACCAAATCAAGGAATAATTTTCATACGGTCAATGGACCTCTTAAAAATGAGCATTTTATTAGAAGCTATGATATAGCTTCTATTTAATACTAATTAAAAAGAATTATCATAATTATATCAAAGCTTTAAAGTACTTTTTCAAGGGGTTTCCTTAATACCTAGGCTAGAAAATGAATTACTAAATTATAAGTCGTTCAGATTCATAATTTAGCAATTCATTTTCTACTAATTTAAGTCTAACTTTACATGTTCTAAATTAAATTGTTATAGTTAAGTGTTACTGGTAAGTATTGCCGGAGCTCATACAACAGATGTAGTTGAAGCTGTTTTACCATTATTACGACTTTATTTCTAAATAACTAATAGGGTTATATTTTTATAGTTATGGAGAAGGAATCAAATTATTTACTGATTTTATTTTTCATCAAACCATCAATGGCATCTCCAAGAGTTGTTGTTAAGTTATAGCGTGTTTGAGTATGGTTTCTTCGTTCTAAGTTTAATGCTTGTAAGAGTTTATCTCTTTCTTTAAGGATAATCATTAATTTGTCATGTAGCTCCTCCACAGAATTAAGGTGTGCTATTTCTAGATGTATTGATTCATCATTGGTAGTGTGATTAACTAGCTCTTCATTAATAGCTTGCATTTTCTGAATTTGTAGCTTTAAAGAATTAATAGCTTTTTGGGATAATAGTGAATCATTACGTCTTTGCTCAGACTCTTTATTATATAAATAACGCCATTTCTCTGCGCTTTTCCAGGCTTTATTCTTCTCTTGCTCTAATTCCGCCAATTTTTGTTTCATTGTTTGTATTTCTGTTAACCATTGTTGTGTTAAATCCTGAGTGATAATACTTTCAGCTTTTAGATTGATATTCTCTCTCTCTTCTCTCATAAAGCTCACCTTTCTACTACTTCTTTGACTAGCTTAGCCAGCTTTTGGATGCCGTCTACCAAGACTATCTCTTGTGCTTTTTTCCCCATCTGTTTCAATTGTTTTGGGGAGTTTATTAAACTTAATACTTTGTTTTGTAACACTTCTGAAGTCAATTCTGATTGTTTATAATATAAACCTGCACACATTTCGGTAAAAACATGTGCATTATAGGTTTGATGATCTTCTGCAGCAAAGGGATAAGGAATTAAAATTGCAGGAGTACCGCATATAGCCAGCTCAGTTAAGCTTCCTGCACCAGCTCTACTAACAGCTAAACTTGCCCGTTGTAACAATGCTGCCATATTTTCGTAGAATGGCATACAGATATATTGGGAGTGGTGAATGCTACTAGCTTCGGGATCATTATTGCCGGTCAAATGAACTACATATGCACCTACAGCAAACCATGCATGAACACATTGACGTACTAGCTTATTAATACCTACCGCCCCTTGACTACCACCGAAAACAACTATTAAGGGAACATTCTCAGGAATATTTAGATCTAAATCATCAATACTATTTTTATCTAAGAATTGTGATCGTACAGGGGTACTAGTATAAATCGTTTTAGCCTTAGGCAAGTACTGAGCTGCAACTTGGAAACCCAATGCAACTGCATGACACCAAGGGCCGAGGAAACGTGTAACTTTACCCGGTAAGGCATTAGACTCATGAAGAATTACGGGTATTCCCAGAATTTTGGCTGCAACTAGAGCAGGAGCAGCGATATAACCTCCAGTAGTAAAAACTCCATGAAATTTTCCCTGTTGCAATAACTTATACACTTGCAGTACTGAAATCATAAGTTCACCAAGCACATGAAAAGTATCAAAACCAAATTTTTCTTGGAAACCTTTCACAGCGATAGTATTCAACTTATAGTGTTGGGGAATTAACTGAGTCTCCAATCTATTAGATACACCCAGCCATTCTATGTCATATTTCGGTAACTCTTGTGCTAATGCCATGGCTGGAAACAAATGTCCACCAGTACCACTTGCAGCTATTAATAATTTTATTGGTGTATTTGCCATCAAAACTTATACTATATAGGGTATAGGGTTTGGTTAATTAACCTAAAAATAAAGCAATTTGTACACATGTATGTAGCCAAACTGCCCACTAAAAATAATTACCAGTGTCTAAGTCTACTAATTTACTACTAAAATGCCTATCTAAATTGCCTATGAATTGCTGGCTAGTTTTTACTCTGATAACTCTTGGTCTAGTTAGTTTAAGTGAGCCTGCATATGCAGATACACTGGATAAAGCACCTGCACAGTTGACAAATTCACTAATACAGATAGACAAAGCAGCCAGTAAAGGTGATGTTGAAGGGGTGATGCAGTTTTATAGTCCTAGTTTTATTCATGGAGATGGGATAAATTACCAGACTATGGAACAGGCGTTAGACAAATTTTGGAAACGTTACCCCAGATTAAGATACAAAACAAAAGTTAAGTCTTGGAAGTCAAAGGGCAATTTTATTATTGCTGAAACAATTACTAGTATTATTGGTTTACCATCTTCCAATCAAGATAAATTAGCCTTAAATGCTACTATCCACTCTCGTCAAACATTTATGAGAGATAGAATTACCCACCAGGAAATCCTATCTGAACATACTGAAGTGACTTCTGGAATTAAACCTCCTAAGGTAGATATTAAACTACCACAACAGGTTAAAGTAGGAATGTCTTATTACTTTGATGCAATTGTCCAGGAACCTCTGGGAAATAATTATCTTTTAGGCAAAGTTATGCAGGAGCCAGTCAAATTACCCCAATATCTTAAGCCATCCTCTATGAATTTGGAGTCACTCAAAGCTGGGGGATTATTTAAGATTGGGCGTGCCCCTGATACTCCGGGAAATTACTGGGTTTCTGCAGTAATTGTGCGCAGTGACGGAATGACTATAGTTACTCGACGTCTGCGAGTTATTAAGTGAGAGAAAAAGATTAACAAGATTAAAAAATAGGGAAAACAAAATTTTTATCTCCCTATTTTCATTTTTTTTAATTAACTTAAGAATTATTTAAAATATAACTTGGTTTGCAGTATTTACAGCGCAAGTTTTATTAATGAGACTTTTATAAAAATAAAAGATAATAATTTAGACTATTGGATTTTACTAATAAATGTTAATTTGGTTGCATTCAATTGTTTTATAAATCGAGATTTTTACCATGTAAGGGAAAGGATAAACAATCACCAATTTTGGATGAATTCGTTATGGTCAAACTGTAACAACTACTGCCGTAAGTGTTGGTACTAATGCCAGTAACAGAGTTTTTGCTGGTACTGGAAAGAAACTAATACTTATGGATGAATTCACCTACAAGTTATTTTAGTTCAGATATCGGTTTTTTGCAAAAAAGTAGTATGTGGGATAAATAGTCCTGGAGATTAAATAAATCAGTTTTGCATCCAAAAAACATACTTATCTTTGCTCAATTATGCTGAAATCCTAGCAATAGGAGACCTGGGGCTTGTATTATGGAATTTTCCTATTAATTACAAGATTTTACTCCTAGCTCGACATTTTTTCCAATACTTACAAATTTATCAGCCCGAGAAGAACTTTACCATGTATGTTATTTTTCCTTAGTTACTAGTAAGTTGATCTTTTCCAGACATTATGAAAAGGTGTGTTAACAGCTTAGGAATAATGGTGCTACAACTCATCATCCAATTTAATTAATCCTTGACAAGTATAAAGATGATTTAGTTGAAGTATCCACGTTAATAACGATATCTTTTTATTTTCCAAGTATTTTTTTTGGACGTTTAGGTACAAGTGCAAGAAACGAATTACTGATAAGGGGATTGAATTACTGATAAGGGGATTATATATAGCAATATCATATTGGTTTATAAAGTAAAATAAAAGTGATTTTAGTTAGGGGGTTTGTAATGAGAGCCTGGGTTTATTTTGTCTTTTGGCCTTCTTATATCAAGAATCTATTATAATTAGAAATTATGAATTATGAGAAATTTAACCTGAATGTTAAGAAGGAGATTAGTCACCAAGTAATTAGAATTATTTTACTGAGTATTTTATATTGGTAGAGTGAATTAAAAATTGAATACCACATAATAAACTGCTTATGATATTTACCGCTTGATCACAAAATACCCATAGTAGAAGGATTATGAAAGATGGATAAATAAACTACAATCAGCACCAAGTCTAAAACTTATTAAAATCAAATGACAATTTACTTTTATAAATCTTGGCAACCATATGGCTGCTTTTCCAATTTTTCTCCTCATGGTATTACCATCGAAGGAATTTATTGGCCTGCAGTAGAACATTATTATCAGGCTCAGAAATTTCTAGGCACAAAAGATAAATATATTATTAACGCAATTCATAATGCAAAAACTCCAGAAGAAGCAGCTGCTTTAGGTCGCCATCCTGGCTATAAGGTGCGTCCAGACTGGGAATCAGTAAAAATTAATGTAATGCGAAAGGTCGTCTTAGAAAAATTCAACACTCATAAGGAAATTCGAGAGATTCTCCTATCTACAGGGAAGGAAATATTAGTAGAAAATTCTCCTACTGACTATTTTTGGGGTTGTGGTGCAAGCAAATCTGGTCAGAACAATCTTGGAAAGATTCTCATGGACGTACGTTCAAAATCACTCAAAAATTTAATCTTAAAACCATTAGCGATTAGCTGAACTAAAAAAACTAAGTGTGGTCAGTCAGGTAAATCATACTTACTAGTGTGGCATGATAACTCCCAATCAGAGTATTTAGGTTCTCACTAATTTTTTCGAGTCTCATCTAAATAGCAGTAGTATTCTACCTTCTTCCCCATAGAAATATTACATCTACTTCTAAAAGGCGTAATTATTTATTGATTCCTGTATGATAAAAGTTGATTCTACCTAATATTTAGTTTTTGTCTACTTCAGGAGAAACCAAACTCAAAATCTGTTATTAAGGAAATTCACCACTGCAATTCTGGTGTAATTTGGCTTATAAGTGTTGATATGGTTGCGTAATTCCTATAAAAAGTTCATGAATACCTTATATAGCTTACTATTAGATAATATCCAGTATTTGAAAAAGGAGCTCGGTTAATGAAGAAATTTTTCTTATACAATGGGTAGATGATTCTTAAGTAGGTTTGAAAAACATAAAGGCTAAAAGCAAATTTTATACTGTATGTTTGCTATGACTCAAGCTTCATATTATGGTCCTTAATACCCATTAGAGCATCCTTAAATTTTTTAATACTAATTCTCTTATCCCTGGCTTATGTCATCACACGATTGAAGGTTCAAAACTATGACTAAATCATTTTTTAACTTGTGCATAGTGTCATGACTCCATACTTACTTTGCCACTCAAGTTTACCTTGTACTTTCTTTCCACATAAAAAAATACATTAACTGCCCAATCAACTTCATTATGGACATCAAAATTCCATTATGGTTACAAAATAGCTTAGACAAATCACTTGCCGGCAGTAACCAGACTGAAGATAAATTAATAGCTGAGTCATTTAAATTTGCCTGCCAACTGCATGAAGGACAATACCGCAAATCGGGGGAACCTTATATTTGTCATCCTATTGCAGTCGCCAGTTTATTACAAGACCTAGGGGGTAGTGCTGCCATGATAGCAGCTGGGTCTCTTCATGATGTAGTGGAAGACACAGAAGTTACCATTGAAGAAATTGAAACTCTTTTTGGTGAAGAAGTCAAACAGTTAGTAGAAGGTGTTACCAAACTTTCTAAAATCAATTTTAAGAGTAAAACAGAAGGGCAAGCTGAAAACTTTCGACGGATGTTTTTAGCTATGGCAATGGATATTCGTGTAATTGTAGTTAAGTTGGCAGATAGGCTACATAACATGCGTACTCTGGAACATTTATCAGATACAAAACGCCATCATATTGCTTTAGAAACCAAAGAAATCTTTGCCCCTTTAGCTAACCGTCTGGGAATTTGGCATTTTAAATGGGAGTTAGAAGATTTATCTTTTAAGTATTTAGAGCCGGAAGCTTATCGAAAAATTCAAACCCTAGTTGCCGAAAAACGTGGTGTAAGAGAAGAAAGGTTACAACAGGCAAGTAAAACTTTGCTATCTCGGCTAGAGAAAGCAGGAATCCACTGTCTTGATCTTAGTGGCAGGCCTAAACATCTCTATAGTATTTACCAGAAAATGCAATCCCAAAATAAGGAGTTTCACGAAATTTATGATTTGGCAGCTTTACGAATTATTGTCAAAGCTAAAGATGAATGTTACCGTGCTTTAGCAGTAGTACATGATGCATTCCTACCAATTCCTGGAAGATTTAAAGATTATATTGGGTTACCCAAGGCCAATCAGTATCAGTCTTTACATACTGGTGTTATTGGGCCCTGGGGTGGACATTTGGAAATTCAGATCCGTACTATAGAAATGCACCATATTGCAGAGTATGGGATTGCTGCTCATTGGAAGTATAAAGAAACCGGCAGTTCTCATAATACAAATTTAACTGCAGCAGATGAGACATTTACTTGGTTACGGCATTTATTGGAATGGGAAAATGACCTTAAGGATGCTCAGGAATATCTTGATAGTGTTAAAGATAATTTATTTGAAAGTGATGTTTATGTTTTTACCCCCAAGGGAGATTTAGTTGATTTAAAAGCTGGTTCCACACCAATAGATTTTGCTTACCGGATTCATACAGAAATAGGCAATCATTGTGCAGGTGCTAAAGCAAATGGAAGAATTGTTCCCCTCTCGACATCTTTGCGAAATGGCGATATTGTAGAGATTATCACACAAAAAAGTAGTCAGCCGAGTATTGATTGTCTGAATTTCGCAAAAACCAGCTTGGCGAGGAATCGCATCCGTCAACTATATAAACGTACCCATAGAGAGGAAAATATTGCCCGTGGTAAAGACGCAATAGAAAAAGCATGTGGTAAAAAAGGCTTTGAGAACTTGCTCAAATCCCGCGCTATGCAGACAGTAGTGGAAAAGTCTAACTATCATAGTGTAGATGATTTGCTAGCAGCTTTGGGTCATGGTGAAATTACTCTTAATTTTGTTCTTAACCGTCTACGAGAAGGAATTAAGTCTCAACAACCATTAACTAGCGAATCAGAAATAGTTGATAGTTTAGCATGCCCTGTAACTAAATCTAGAGAAATCATTCCTAGTGGGTTTCAATCCGGCAACTCCACAATTTTGGGTGTAGAAGGCTTAATGCACCATCCAGCGGGGTGTTGTAATCCTATTCCTGGGGAACCAATTATTGGTGTCGTAACCAGAGGGAAAGGTATTAGGATTCATCACCAAGAATGTCAAAATATTGAAGTAGTTAAATGTGATCGCCTAATTCCTATTAGTTGGAATATTGACAATGATAATAACGTTGGTTTCCATACCTATCCGGTAAGGATTCAAATTAAAACTTTGGACAGAGTTGGTGTTCTCAAAGATATTTTAGCTCGCTTAAGTGACCACAGCATTAATGTGCGTCATGCCAACGTGAAAACCTCCCTAACTAAACCAGCACAGATTGATTTGGAGATAGAAATATCTAGTTGTACTCAACTAGAACAGTTGTTTAGTCAGATTAAAAAGATGAGTGACGTTATTAATATTCGTCGTCTTGGTCATGTTAATTCATAATCATAAATATTTCCGGATAATAATTCAAACTTCCGTATAAGCAAACAATTATTTTTGATGGTTGAATAATTACTACAGCCAGGTGCAATTTTACAGTGTGGATAAGGTGGGCAGTAAAACTGCAACTACTATAAAAATGCGAAATTTAGGAATTGTAGAGACTTCTGAAACTAGATATTTTGACTTAATACTAAAGCCTATCTTTTTTGAACTTTTAAAGTTCATGAATTATTCGAGAATATTATGTAGGGATACCAATTATACAAGTGCAAAATTATTTGTATTCTTCACTTGAATTATCATCTTTAGCCACTAAATACTATGATTTATGAATTAATAGTTTATGTCTTTACATATAAAAATTATGCTGTTATACAATCCCTACTTTCCATTTGGCATTTGGAGAGTAATACTTTGTAATCCTCTGCAAAAGTGATTCTCTTGATTTAATCTACTACTATCCAACTACTTGTGCTACAACTATGTATTAGTAGTATTTAAATTTCTAATATATAATTGTAATAGTGTACACTACTCATCTAATTTCAGAGCTTTAGAATTATTATAGATATTTATGATTTAATAATTAAATGTGTTGGAAATCATACCAATTATATCACTGCAATCAGTATAACATTAAGATAAAAAACCTTTTGATTTGTGATCAGTAGCTCATAGTCTTAAACTAATTACCGATGTACCATAGAGCAGATAAAATTACGCTTTGCTAAGCAACATTTTCGGACAATATAGCAAGATTAATTTGCTCACTCCTTAAAAATACTTGAATGATATGATTAGAGAATGTATTATCTAGTACGCAACAGACTATCTTTCAAAGATGCTATTTATATCAAAAATTCTTAGGCTGTTTTTTGCTCAAGTTGGTTAACTTGTTTGGGAAGTTGTTGCTATCTAAAAATATCACCAAAATTGCCTACTATATGAATAATAATCATAATACTTATTCTAAAGTGTGAACTGTAATCAATAGTTGATACCTTATTAACATTCTACAAGTATACTTGTAAGAATATTTGATCTATGGGAATAATTCACACTATTTACTATAATAGAAGACTATTGGACGACCTTTACAGCATCACTATTTATTATAAAAACAATATGTAAAAACGTGCTAAAAACTAGCCCTAATATATTCACTTTACTATGTGGTCGTCCTAAAAACTTAGATATTTGTGACACTTGTTCTTGCTAGAAAATCTAGTATATTTGAGGCAACAGTATGAGGAGATTCAATTAATAGTCCATGTCCACAATGATCTATAATTCGCAATTCTGCCTGAGGAATGAATTGTAATAACTGCTGAGAGAAAGCCACAGGGGTTAGAATATCTTGTCTGCCTACCATGACCAAGGTAGGGCAGGAAATAGTTGACATGCCCCCGGAAATACTGCTGTTAAGGATTGCTTGACTTTGATAGTATAGACTTTGGGGATTGGGACGAAAAGAATAATTGACTGCTATTTTAATAATTCTGGCAAATGCCTGGGGGCTAGAAAGGAATTTATCTGTAAACAACCATGGCAGTATAACTTTCTGGTATTGTTGATAATCTAAAATTTTTGGTAATTCTCCCCAGGTGTCAATTATATTATGAAAGATGCTATTTGCCTCTTTCCAAGAAGAAAGCAATATTAAATTTTTTACTTTTTCCGAATAATTCGAGGTCAAGACCTGAGCAATTTGAGCACCCATGGAGTGACCAATAACACTTACTTTCTGAATCTGTAGATATTCCAGTAATGCTGATATATCCCCTGCTAAGTCTTTCATTAAATAAGGATGTGTAGGTAGGGAGCTACGTCCTACTCCCCGGTTATCTACTCGAATTACCAAGTTTGTTTTTGCCAAAAGAGGCATCATTAAGGACCAGCAAGAATGATCACAGGCAAAGCCTGACAATAATAATAAAGGCTGTCCCGCACCACTAATATCATAAAATAGCTCAGTACCGTTGACTTGAATTTTTGGCATTTAATAATGAATAGTTATGTAGCTTTACTTTTCTGAGGGAAGATTGTCAAGTTCTCATTAACTAATTGAACTAGTACTTCCTCCAACTTCTTTTGCATAAATAAAAACAACTAAAACTATGATTACTTAATTAGACATAGTCACATTTCATTTTTCTGGACATAAATCTGAAGATAAATATTGTTAAATAGTACATTCGATTCTATCAATCATTACTCCTTCAATTATATCAAAATAATTAATAATTATATGGTATTTCATTTATATTCTACCAATGCTATTTTTTATCCCAATTAAACTCTAAAGTTCTTGCTAGTCTATGAATTCAGTAATGGGTTTAAGCACATTCTATATAATAATAATATAAATATTAGCAAATCAAATTTTAGGTAGTATTTAGCATTAAAATAGAATTAAAAAATCCGGATATTTTTTCTTCTTATAAATAAACATTGAGTTATAATAAGATTTACCTAATTTCCCATATAAATTATCAATGTAATACTGATGATAAAATGTCCAAAACTTTTTTGTTCAATTGGGCTCTTATCAGTATAATTAACTTATAATTTAATGCCTGCTCAATATTAAAAACGGGTTTCATATGATTATTAAAATTCTATTTTTTTATTTCCAGGCGACTCTAATTAATTGTATTCTTCTCTTTGGAGGAATATTTGATTATATTATAATTGAACATTAAAATCAGCAGCCGATATTTTTTTACTTATCATTTAGTCCCGTATGCTTATCAAGCCCCATGTTTATTTTATGTAAGTTTGCAAAAATAAACGATAAGATATGCATAGGAAAAATCAAATTAC
Organism: Richelia intracellularis HH01; assembly: GCF_000350105.1. Taxonomy (GTDB): domain Bacteria; phylum Cyanobacteriota; class Cyanobacteriia; order Cyanobacteriales; family Nostocaceae; genus Richelia; species Richelia intracellularis. The sequence goes on along the minus strand of NZ_CAIY01000082.1, from coordinate 14,141 downwards.
AACCGAATCCAAAGTAATGTTAAATTGTTGCAATAATTCTAAATACTATTTATTGATTAAGAATAAAAATCGCTATTCTAGGTTTAGAGGAGATAAATAATATCCCAACAATGAATTTTAGGAACATACAATTCAACCCTTCCCATCTTCTATCAGGTTTACGCCCTTGGCTGAATTTATTTATAGCTTTATGGCTACTTGGATCTTTCGGACTGGGATGGTTAGTCAACTCATTTTTAATTTTGTTAGGACTGCTGTCCATTACACCAGTTATTTTATTTTTTGGTTTTCGCTGGTGGCTACAGGGTAATCTAGTCGGAGGTTGCTGTCCTGTATGTGGAAATGAAGTAACTGGGTTAAATAATACACAACTGCAATGTAACAGCTGTGGAGAAAAATTACTTATAAGAGAGAAACAAATCCAGCGGTTTTCTGCAGAGGGGACTATTGATGTGGAAGTGACTGAGGTTTCTTATAACTCCCCAGAAGATTCGTAATACCGGAATCAACTTAGATATCTTGAAATTTTAATCAGTTGGAGTCAAATAATTGATGATACTTTGATCATAATAAAATTGATTTTCGGGTGAAAGTGAAAATTTGAGAAATATTCCTGGTCATATTTGATAGTTATCAAGAAATTATATGGCCTGAAATAAAATTACTTCTCATGTTGTGAAATTGACAGAGTATATTTGGGACTTTTACCCGGAACCATCTGACCTATATAAAGCTTATATGTCCCATCTTTAAAGAATCCAGAGATTTTTGGCTTATTGCCAGAATAAGCATCATATAGTATGCAGAATTTGCCTACGGGGCTATCAATTAAAAGAGTTGGTTTACTTTCACTTTCAACAGTTATCTGTAAATAGGATAATGGTTTCTTAAGCTTTAAAACTTGATGAGGTGTTTTAGGTATAACACCACAGTTGCTATTGACCGATCCCCCAGATTTACCAATAATGATTAATGGATCCGATTCCAAGTTGTCATCAACCTTTACTATTTCTGCTTTTGCATACTGACTGAGTAATAAAAATGGGGCAAGTAATAGGACTGCCTGAAATATTGCTGGGTTGTTCTTAAGTTTCATAATAATTATGGTGGGTGAACTAAGGAAGAATAATTAATATATTGCAATTTTCGAGGCTAAGTTCATTATTCCTTTGTTTTCTCTTAAATTGTATTATTTATTTCACTCCTCTATTTTATTGAACTGCTTGTACACATACAATAATTGTCACTACTTAAATTAGGATATATTGCCATTATTGCTCAAAGTTAAATTCTATTAGAAATATTTTTTGTAATTCATGTTTTTCTTAATATATAATACTTGGTATAGACTTGTATATACATTCTAAAATGAGTAATTAGATTAATCAATTTTAGTCGTTATGCTACTAATTTTATTTAATAAAATGATTTCTGATTAATCACAGCAAATAATATTGACTGGGTAACTATATAGAATCTAGTAATTACTATTTAATGTTTTTAGTTACATTAATATCTTGAGCAGAGGTTAACAAAGCTGATGAATCATAAATCAGAACGAGAATTTCAACAACACTTACATTCATTAGAAACAGAAATCAATTCGCAATCTATGCCAAACTCTGAGACAGAAAAAAAATTTGATGTGGATAATTCTAGCTTTGCAGGGATAAATAATGTTGCCAACATTACTAGAAAAATTACTCAATGGTTTAAAAGTCTTCCTAGAGTATCTCAAATAGGAGTATTGGTTTTATCTCTTGTAATTTCTGTTGCCCTTATACAAGCTATTTTCAAGTTATTAGCAGCTGCAATTAGTCTGACAGTATTTCTAACGTTAATATATCTAGGATATAAATTTTTCGTATCTAAATAGGTTGCAATGGAAGTGGTAAGATTTTAACTTATTTTGAAAGCTTCCAATTGTTTTTCACATGCTGGGAAGAGTAATTAACATCTCAAACTTTATGTAGATTTTTCATTTTCTCTACTGAACTGTTAGATTAATTCAATATTGCTGGCAAATGACTGCTTGCAAATTATTGGATTTGCTTAATTAGTTGACATGATATCTGCATAGGTTTTATTAAAGAAACGATCAGTAGTACAATTCCTTTAGTTATTAGTATGAGGTAATTATTAACCTATGAAACTTTTGAGTGGTTTGACTTTGGCAATGAATTTCCAATACAAAAAAATATAAGAATTTAAGCAAACCTTAAATATCCTACCTGAAGACCTTATAAGTTTTTTGTCTAAGTCTCGGATCTGGTTAATTTTGATAAGTTTTCCTTACATCCCAAGATGTGGTTTAAACTTCATTCTATCAATTCTCATACCTGTATATAAAAGCCACCAGCTTAAATATTTAAATATAATAATAAAAAGGGAACTATCTCATGGCAACCCCAATGGCGAGGAGAAGTGTTAATCAATCCAGTCAGTCCAATAAAATGGGTAAATCTAAGTTGCTGTCCTTGAAAACTAGATGCTTTGCTGCTTGGACTGTTGAATTTAGTCTATTGATTATTAGCGGATTACTTCCTTTTAGTATTGGAGTTTATGCCAATTCAAAAAGTGATATGGAACGCACTTCTTTGCATCCGATTTTGGTTGTAGCTGAAATAGCAATCGCTTACCCCCTAGCATTGCCTGTAAGTCACGGTACTCGCAATGTGGCTTGGATAACTAATTTTGCTTGGTCATTGGCCTTATTAGCTCCTTTAGGTGTATCTGGATGGCAATTATATTTGCTGGCCACTACAGGTCGGACAACCCCCAAAAGTTGGTTTAGAGTGCGAGTCTTGAATAAAAATGGAATGTCACCTGGTTTCGCAGCAGTTGCCCAGCGGGAATTAGTGGGCATGTGGATAGTACCAGTATTAACTACTTACACCGTGTGGCGAAATAGTTTTGCCTTCCCAAATTTGGGGGCGTTTATGGTTATTGCTTTTTTGTTGTGGTTGGCAGATAGTGTTGGCTTTGGTCAACGTAAACCCAGACAAGCATGGCATGATCGCTTGGCAGGTACTTATACCGTTGATGATACTATTCCCTTTACTTTGGAGCAAATATATGATCAAGATCAATGGTCTAATGATGAGGAAGCAGCTATTGCATCCTTGGTAATTACTCCGGAACCGGAAGGAGAAAATAGTTATAAAAGTACTATCTGGAATTACATTAAGAAACATTCCAATATTTCCCTAGTTGGATTGTCAATCAGCAGTATTGTCCTAATCTTAGGTACATTAATTAGTACACAAATTTACATTCAAACTCAGAAAAATAGTCGGGCTATCCAACAGATTAATAGTCAACAGTTTATATTTTTACTACAAAAGTTAAATCCTAAGTCCCAGGTTGAAGAGAAAGAGAAAGTCAGTGCTATCCTAGCTTTAGGAACTTTAGAAAACGCTCAAGCAAACCAGTTTCTGGTTGATTTATTAGTCAAAGAGTCAAATAATCTAAATATAACCAATATTATCGAGCAAGCACTAGTTAACTTGGGGGTAAAAGTTATTCCCAATTTAAAACGTGCAAATCACTTTCTGGCTGGCCGACTGGGATCAGAAATGAGTATTACTGCTTCAGCTAGAAGATTACAGGAAAAGAGCTTGAAAGTTAATATCCAGGCAATTAAGAATATTTTAGCTGTACACAGTGGTAATACTTATAATCTTGACCTCAGTCGAGTTCAATTAAGTATTGTTAATAGTGTTAAGCCAAAACCGAATTTGGTATTAGATAAAGTTGATATTTGGGGTGTTAATTTTAAGTACGCTAATCTTAACCAAGTTAGTTTTAAAAGTAGCCGTTTCCGAGGGCCTGGGAAAGATGGCCGTTGGGATACCTATGATGATTGGATTACTGACTTCAGTGGTGCCCAAATGCAGAAAGCTGACTTAAGTTATGCTAACCTTAGCCGTGTGTTGCTGGTAAAAACTAATCTCAGTCGTGCAATACTGAACCAGGCAAAATTATCTGGTGCCCGCATGATAGGTGCTAATCTCAGTAGTTCTCAATTAGTAGGGGCAGATTTGCGCGGTGCAGTTTTAGAAAATGCTAGACTTACAGGGGCAGACCTAGGAGATGCCAAACTGGACAAAGCTGATTTGTTTGGAGCACGTCTAGTAAGAGCAACTGCTATTGGTGCCCACTTAGCCTATTCTAACTTAACGAATACTGATTGGCAGGCTGCGGATTTGTCAGGGGCAAATCTACACCGAGCAAATTTGCAAAATGCCAACTTAAGCGCTACAAGCCTGAAAGGGACTATTTTAAGTCATGCAAACTTGGAAAATGTCAGGTTTAGGAATGCGAACCTAAGTTTAGCCGATTTACGAGGTGCTGATCTGACAGGGGCAGATTTTCAAGGAGTAATTCTCTCATCTAGACGCCCTTATCTCACAGACAAATTTGTGGATGTTCCCACTGTCGGATTAGAATCTGCAATTGTGCGTGGAGTGGATTTCAGTCAAGTTAAAAATTTAGATCCCAGACAAATAGCTTATATTTGCACTCAGGGAGCCTTTCATCCCAATTGTCCCTAAGTTAAAGTGTTCTAAGTACATGCGAATTGCAAAAATTAGAAATAATACTATTTCACTTTCAAGTCAATACTAACTATTAACAAAATTCCGGGTTATGGGAAGAAAATAATTTCAATGCTAAAGATGCTTATCAGGATTATTGTAGATTCGTATAATTGAACTTTAGCCATTTAAATAACAGTAGCAATTTGATTCTAAAATGTTGGCTATTTAAATCTTGATAATCAAACATAATAGTAATTTAGTGTAAAACATTCCGGGCTCCTAAACTCGCCGAAATATTTTGCTTATCATATATACTACCTCATAAATACTAGTACTTTAAAAACAATAGTATGTATTCTATACAACTAAATAGTCAGTTTTGATGTCAAACTTTATGAAACTATATATAGTTGGTATAACAAAAAATGCTATTGAAAATAAGGTAAATAAAATATAAGTTTTACGATTAATTTTATTTAGTTATCATTGATACTGGAGTTTAATTTCCAAATGTGCCCGAATCCCTAAAAGTAACCCAAGATAATAATTACAATTCAAGATAATTAAGAATGTGTATTGAATTCAAACAGCCTTGCGCTTCTGAAACAACTACAATTACTGAATGAATTTAAATTGGCCTTTTATCCTGAAATACCCGAAGGCTATGCCTCTTAAAAACTCAGAGTTTTAACTTTGAGAACATACTATTGCACTTCCCTTTGTTGTGAATGTGAAGGATACTCACCTATTGGCTTAACTTCTAACAATGCTTTTGGATTGTGGCTAAAGGCAATAATATAATTCATTACCTCTCCATAGATCAACAAACTAAAGGTATATAATTGCGAAAAACCTCTAGTAAAATTGATAAAAGGATATCCCCAAATGCCAATATTTTTAAACTAAATAATAACTTATTTATCTGATTTTACTCAAAACCCAATAACTGTTTGTTATATGTATTAGTTAATCAACTTTTTCTTTTTTAGATGCTACTATAGTTGCAATAGATTAAATAATTTATTGATAAACTTAACTATATATTAGTATTTGCTTTAGTCTTAATTTTTGTTTTAATATTCTTAATATTTTCATCAATTATTATTCACGCAGTAGATATTTTTGGCACAAGGTAATATTACAAATACTTATAGTGATTTTATAGTTTGCAAGACTGACCACTGAGCTTGAATTAATACAATCTAATCTTAGTTAGTGAAATATTTTTCTCCAGATGAGCTTAATACTTATAAAATTTCCTATTTTTATTAACCCATCATTGTATAAAATCTCTATATACAAAATACTTCACTACGTATTTTAATAAATGAACATAGAAAGTAACACCCCGAAAGGATAAACTGCTAGTGTGGTTAGATATTTTTGGTGTCAATAGACATAATAACTTTTGGACAATTAATAGTAGATGCTGATTCTAAAATAGTTCTTAACCCCATTTTTCCATACATCCTATTCAATAACATCACTATATTAAGAAGTAAATAGTAATTGAGTGTTAGGATATGTATTATTTAGCTATATATCTATTAAATATTGAGGTTACTAATAACATAACAATCATAGTTACTAATCATACATAATCTGCCGAAGTCAAATAATACTAGTTAATACATGTATTGATTCTCTTATCCTAAAATGGGAGTTATAAAACAAGATGAGTTATCACTAACAACCAATCTCAAATTATATGAAAATCAGAGTGAGGAGTGCTATCTATATGACTAAAAAGTATAATCAAAAGCTTCTGATTTTCGGATTAGTAGCTAGTAGTGTATTGGGTATAACTTGTAATATCCAATCATCATCAGCACAGGTTACCTATGGGAGTTATGTTGGTGTGGGAACAACTATGGGTTTAATTGAAGACTCCCAAGTAGGAGGAATAATATCAGCCCGTTATAAATTTTTAAAAAATCCTGTTTCTTTACGTACCCAAGCTTTAATTGGTGATAGTACTGCCATTATTTCTACTATCTCTTATGATATGCCAATAAATTGGCAAACAGATGTTTATTTGGGAGTTGGTTTGGTTTTAGCAAGTGAGGATAAATCTTCTACTGTGGGTAATAAAATTAGCTTTGCCTTACAGCCTGGAGTTGATTACATAATCCCCAACAGCAATACTGTCATTTTTGGTAATGCTATCATCGCGTTTGATTCTTATCGAAATCGTAGCAGCAATGCTTTCTCAATCCAAGGTGGAGTCAGTTGGAGATTCTAAACTACAGGGATAATAATACTATATCAATGAATTAATTTTAAATTAAAGTAAATACCCCAGGAAAAAATCCTGGGGTGTGTGAATTTTAGAGTTGTTAAGAAATAAACTAGAGTTTTAGTTGAAACTCTGTAATTCTAAGTGCTTGTTAAGCTTATTTTTTATAAAATTATCAAATAAAATTTATATAATTTAATGAGCAGTTAGCATTAAGTAAGTACAAAATTCCCAAAGTCCATGGTGTAATAAGCAGAGAATAGCCTATTACACCATGGACTTTGCTCTGGCAACAATACTTCACCTTTAAGCCTCAAGTTAAACTATTTTGCCTTTGTATAAATTTATCACCTTAAACTCAATAAATTTTTTTGTTCTACAATATTGAATATAAGTTATAAAAGTTCTATTTTACTAGTGAAGTAAAGCTTCAAAATCCTTTTAAATTAAGAAGTGAAACTGAGTACAAAATAACTTACATTCAGGATTTGATAACTGAGATTTATAAATCATCCTAAAAATAAATTAGCATCAAATCTAATATACTTATTATTAATTACATATTAAGAAAAAATACTAGAAGTATTCATATTTTTCAAATTTCAATAATTCCTGACATCATAAAGTCATATTGTCAAAATTATTAACTGAAATATTCAAGAATAAACAAACATTTTGACATGGTTGATAAGATGATTTATTCCAAAGTATTATCTATCATGATTAGTAAGACTTTAATCAAGAATTTTAAATATGTATAAGTAAAAATATAATGAAATTACCTCATTACTTGAATTATTTTGCGGATAATATCTTCTTGGAGTTCAATGCTTTTAGTCAGTTGGAACTGAACCAGTGCTCTAACTAAATTTTGCTCTGGATATTTGACTTTAAAGTAAGTATTATATCCTAAATAATCTATGAAGAATCGTAGTCCCAGTTCAAATGTAATTAGGCGGATTGCATCGTACATATATTCATAGTCATTATCAGTCAGAAAATCTTTGGCAATTGAGAAATATCCATCTAGTACAAATTGGCAAATATCAGTATCAAAGCTTACTTCCTTCCACTCTTGAGTTTCTTCTCCCAGACGATTGCAACTAGAACGCAAGCAGTCACCAATATCATAATGAATTAATCCAGGTTTAATTGTATCCAAGTCAATAATACTAACACTTTTCTTGGTTAGAGTATCTATCATGATGTTATTAACTTTTGGGTCACCATGAATAGTACGTAAACGTAAATCCCCTTGAATAATAGCCCTTTCCAAAACATGTGCCCATGTATAACGATCATTTACAAATTTGCAACAATAATTAATTTCCGGGAATTGTGTGAGTCTATTATATTGTAATTTAACATCAGTAAACTGATTCAAGTAAGTAGATATTATATGAAAACCAGGAAGAGTATCAACTAGTTTGTCTATAGGTAAATCACTAGTCAACTTATGAAATGTACCTAAAGCATAGCCAACTTCATAAGCATGATTATAGTCTTGAATTGTATCAAAGGTTTCTGCTCTTTCAATAAATGTTATTGCTCGCCAAAAGGAGTTATTGATATCGATAAAATACGCTTGAGAATCTAGAGTAAGTAACATTTTTGGAATTTCCCATCGTCTGCCGTTAGTGCTAGGAAAATCCTGTAGACTTTGGAAAATATGGCTTGTAAAAACAGACATATTTTTCACTATTAACTCTGGCTTATAAAAAACCTGAGTGTTAATACATTGAAGAATAAAACACTTTTCTATGAAACTATCTAATGTAATCAGAAAAGTTCTGTTTATATTACCACATTTTAATTCCTGAATATCAGTGATTATTCCATTAGGCTTAAATTGACTTGCTATATGAATGAGATTATTCAATTATATATAGGTATTTTAGAAATAAAAAATATACTAACTAATTTAATTAAACCATATATGTATCGATACAATAACTCTTATAAATGACTCTTATATTTTTTTATTGAGCAAGAAATTAAATCTACCTACATAATATTACTGTAACAATAAGAAAGTATCATAGTTTGAATTATATTAATATAATTCAAACTATGATACTGCTATTAACCTACTAAATAATACTTTTTATGCAGATTTAATCCGTATATATTGCGTAAAAGCACACAAATGATATACTAAAGTCACTTAGGATATGCCTAATGTAATAGGTTTTTAACTAGTAAATCCATTATTTAAGTTATAATTATATTTATGGAGTATAATTATTTTCTATGATGAAATCAAATAAAAAATCTATTATTCAGTTTTAGTGAGTATAAAAAGCGAGTCTGATCTAGACAGTTTAATTTTGATTCTGGATAATACCAAATTATCAATACAACATATATGTCGAAATTTCATATCATTTATTGATATGAAATTAGCTTTAGATAGTTAATAAAAATAAAAACCTTGGTGAATAAAAAAAATATGCTATTTGCATTATAATTAAGTTTCATCTATTTTGATATATTAACGGTTAAGTTTTGAATCTAGTCCAAATTTGTTATTTCATAGGTAGTTAGAAGATTTCCTAATAGAGGTCCAAACGTTAGGATGATCAATCATATCACTATCAACCTTAATGTGCTATCGTTTAAATGCTTATCCACTCTCCTAGTAGTCCTTAATCAGAAGAAAAATCTACCTCTGTAGGAGAACTTGTAACTAGTATATGAAAATATATAATTAATAATTATTACAAAAACTGAATATAGCTGTGGTAGCTGATTAGCCTATTCTAGGCCGGGCAATTTTCGAACTCTCTACATATACTCAAGATTTAATAGGAAATTACTCTATTTAGTATACATTCACAAATAAGCAAGTTTGAAAGAGGGGTTTTTCCATAATTCAGAAGGTGAATTAACCGATAATCTAAATAAATTCCCTCAAACCAAACTTTATACTAGAAAAGGAAGAGTTATTTTCACCAAGAGGGAAAAATGTCTCCCAATCAAGCTATTATGCAAGCAGTGGAGAACCTGGACTACCGTGTCACTATAGGTGATGTAGTTACTCAAACGGGATTAAATATTGGGCTGGCAAGTCAAGGATTATTAGCCTTGGCATCTGATGTTGGTGGACATATGCAAGTTACCGAGTCAGGCGATATAGTTTACGAGTTCCCGCGCAAATTTCGGGATATTTTGTACAGTAAAGATTTGAGCTTGCAATTGCAGGAATGGTCGAGAAGGATTTGGAAAGTTCTTTTTTACATGATTCGTATTTTCTTTGGGATTTTATTAATTGTTTCTATAGTTTTAACGTATGTAGCAATTTTCATTATTACTACTTCTTCCAAATCTGACCAAGATAATGATAATCGCGGTGGTAATTTTAGTGGTAGTTTTATCTATTTCTCAGATTTACTCTGGTATTTGAGTCCTAATTATGGGGTTTACAAACAAGGAGGACGTCGAGAAAAAAATGAGCTGAATTTCTTGGAGGCAGTATTTTCTTTTCTTTTTGGCGATGGTGACCCTAATGTGAATTTAGAAGAACGGCGTTGGCAAGAAGTAGCAGACGTAATACGTAATAATTCTGGTGCAGTTATAGCAGAACAAATATCACCTTACTTGGATAACATTTGTTCAGGATACTCCCCGGAAGATGAAGATTATATGTTACCGGTACTTGTCCGTTTTAATGGACAGCCTAAAGTTAGTAATACAGGTGATATTGTATACTACTTTCCTGAATTACAGGTCAGTGCATCCCAAAAACATCATCACTCTGTATCAGATTATTTGCAGGAATTTTCCTGGCGGTTTAGCAAAGCTACTCCTGGACAATTGATGTTAAGTGTTGGTCTTGGGCTAGTCAATTTTGTTGGTATTTTGATTATTGGTGGCTTATTAACAGATATAAGGTTTACGACAGAAGTTGGTGGACTGGTCAGCTTTGTTCAAGGAATATACTGGATTTTATGGACTTATGGGATAGGATTTTTAGCAATACCCTTAATTCGTTATTTCTGGACTCAGTGGTGTAATACCAAGATTAGTTATCGCAACCAGCAACGACAAGCTAGATCCAGTTTGTTAGCCAGAAATAATTCTAAATTACAACAAAAGATCGAATATGCTGGCCAATTTACAAATGAAAAGGTAATTAGTAAAGATGATTCTGTGTATTCCACCAGCACAGATTTAATAATACAAGAAATAGACAGTTCTGCACGAATTGAAACTGAATGGCAGCATCCATTAAAAGAAAGAGGGGATTAAAGATAAACCTTGTAATTCCCATGATGCCAAGTATTTACCTTATTTATATCAACTTAGAGTAGTGATAATAAGCGGAGCATTCTACCTATATAGTAGATAGATATTCTATTATTTGGATTTTGTTCCACTCTATCTCCTGAATTTGGGTTGCTAAAAAATATAATTGGTATAGTACTTCTTATTAATATGATGAAATATAAGTTTCAAAAAAATATTTCAAGTTGCTTCATAATATTTTGTGGTATTGCTACAATTTTCAGTGGTCCTAGTATTACTAACATGTATGGTGTAACTTGAAAACTCTTACCTGTTTCAAAGATAGTAATAAGAATATAGACTTAACTTGTTAAGTTGAGGTGGGTCATTATTTAGTTTATAGACCTAGTATCATAGGAAATAATCAAAGATAATATGGAGGCGAAAGTAATTAACTATGACTATGACACCTATAAAATAAATCGGCCAACTATTAGAAGTAAATATTTTTGGCAATCATCCTTCTACTTCCTGTCATGCTCTGTATGAAAGTCATTTTTCTTATTCTTTTATGAGAAGGCATTACAAACTTAATATTATTCCAGGATTTCATCTTAGATTAGCAGTTGTAACCAGAGTGGAAAGTACTAGCCTAATTCTCCACATAATGACTAATATGTAAGCTGTGATCTCATATCATAACCAAAATGATGGAGTTGCTGGGAAGTAGAAAACAATATTAAAGTCTAGTAACTGAATTAGAATAATACTAAATATTTAATATAAGGCTAATCCCATAGTAGTTCATACTACTATATTGACTTGATTGAATATAAAGGCTTTTAAAGCAAAATTTACTAGTAAACCAATACTGCTTTCTGAACAGAAGATAAATCCGGTTTAATAAAACTCCATAGTAAATTACATAGAAGTAAGTTACATAGAATTACATTGGGAGTATTCTAATATTGCCAAATACTTTCTTCAAATTTACTTTTGTCTTAATAAACTATAATCAAGCCTATTACTATATGAATAACTATAGATTAAAAGGGATATGAAAATGCTGGTCTTATGAGAGATAACATTATAGTTACATAAATTCATTCTTATGCATACTAGAAAAACATTTATTGAGTCTGATAAGTTGACTTTTTCTAATATATGAAAACTACAATAAAGAAAAACAGGAACCAAATGATTACAGCAAAATTTTTGAGTAAAGTAAAATTAGAAATAGATTATGATAGTCTTATGTATGCTTGGTGATATTATACTAAATTTCATTAATATTTATACTAAGACTATTATCCCCCATAAATGACTCAGAAAACGTTGATATGAATATATAAATAAGACAATAAACATTAAGAAAAGTATCGAGACTTTGACGCATACACATATTTTTGGAGAGGATGCTTCTCCTGGAGTAAAATTATATAGTGATGTACGTATATTTTTTTGACTAACATTTAATACTAATTCTTATTATATTACGGAATTTTCATCTAAATTGTAGTTTATAATAAGCTTTTCAAGTTGCAGAATTTTTACTTTAATTCTAAATTGCTTCTTGATAATAATTTGATACTGTTAAAATATTTATACCAGTAAAAAAAAGATACAAGCACCGTGCCTCAATAAAATAATAATCTAATTACTTATTCACTCGAATTTTTGTAAGGAATTCACCTCTAAAATAACACCCGAGAATTTGCAAGTAATTGGCCCCATGCCTGGCTCATACCTAAGCCTTGGCCAAAGCCAAATCCACTAAACATAAAGCTGCTAATACTCTGACGAATAGTAAAACGCATACTTTTTAACTTGAGGACATTACGTATTTTTTCTACTGTTAAAACTATCCAACCCTTATCACCCATAATTTTTAAGGATTTTACACTTTAATAGGGGTATATTTGCTCTATTCGTATCTGCTTTACATCTCCTAATTCAGGAACTGTTGCACTTGTATATTGAGTGGGAAATATTTTTATACCCAGTTACAGTATTTAATATTCTGGTCAAAATCTGGGACTGCACGTAAATAGGGTAACTTATTACCCCAAGCATCTTCTACATTTTCCGTATGCTCTCCATCACAAGTATGGAAAGCTGAAAGGAAAATTTTATTGTTGTAAGTTAATACCTGTCCTACAGTTTTATGTACAGCAGCTAAAGGATTATGGTGCCGGTTAATCATACCCCATAAATTTGCCAGCGTCCAGGGCTACTCCCAACATCATACAATGAGTTTTTCCCAAATTTTTTTGACGTTTGTAGAGAGCAATAGCTCCTCGTCTTGTTGCTGTAAAGGTATTCTTCTAAACTTATCTAGTTAATAGCCGTTAACCCTTTCTCTTCTAGGACAATGAGCATTCTACCCTGATACCAGCGACCGTTAATATAAATAAATCCCTTGTTTGTAGGTTCAATCCAAAATAAATTGGAACGCCACTTATTTAATAGAATTATCCCAGATAAACTTTTTGCATAATACTCTTTTCCTTTTAATCTTTCTCCTAGCATCTCTAACAATTGCACCAGTAGAACTTCCCAATTCTAGCTTTTCAACTTCTCTTATAATTACCACACGAATAATTAAAGAAGCTTGAACAGGAGTGGCTAGAGTAATCCATAAAATAAGACCAAAATGCCAATAGCACACTTTAAATAGGGAAAGCAAAAACTTTGAAAGTATTTGGAAATTTATTGACCTATTTTAATTTATTGTCTAGTAATATTTAAATATATTTTATTCGTTCTTCTTTTAGGTTATATTTTCCCAGGATAATATTTTATTTCTTATTATATAGCCTGTTCTCTTAGTTATTTCTACCAGTCTCCTAGTTAGAGAACTTATTTAATTAGCTAGTTATATTACGATATTAATTAAAAATGTGGATAAATAAGTATAGTCAACTAATTTATTCTCTAATTCCAAGAGATAGGCATAATTTCATTTATTTTTGATAAATACATGTCTGCATACATACTTTCTAATAAAAATAAGTTTATTTTATTATGAATTAGCCTTGTTATAAATAGGGTTTTCTTACACATATGAGTCTCATAAATTCTACTTATTTTTAGTACAAATAGTGCCCAGATAAATAGATGTATGCAAAATATTTTTATATCTT
>NZ_CAIY01000083.1 GCF_000350105.1 Richelia intracellularis HH01 | reverse complement strand
TTAATATAGATATTTGTTAATTACATGTATGTTTAATAGTTATTAATTTATTTAAGAATTTATTTATATCTATAGCTTTCTCCTAGTTTAAAGATTTAACTTGCAAAGTTAATTGATGACTATAAGTACATTATTTACGGCTACTTTATTAAGGCTATATAACCATAATTTACTGTAGCTGATAGTAATAAATAAGGGAATATCTTAGTAGACAATTATTACATTGAAAAAAATAATTGTAGTTACTTATCCTGAATATTATGTTAATTATAAATATTATACAACAATTTTTCCAAGAGTTGCTGTGCTCATAAGCTTGTAAAATACAAATAAATAATTGGTAGTGGGTCCATATTTTATTTAGCAAAGAGTGTAAAAATCTACATTTTTACACCTTATATAATAGTATATAGATACTTTGATTAACTATTGTATAGTATAAATTAATACAGTTTTAATATCCACTTTAAAAAATACAATATAAGAAAACTTATTATAGTAAAAATATCTTAAGAATAGC
>NZ_CAIY01000084.1 GCF_000350105.1 Richelia intracellularis HH01 | reverse complement strand
TTGCTCAAAACCATACCAACAATCTAAATGTAAACTAGTATTTTGTAAAGTATTATAAGTAAATTATTAATTATATAATCAATAGGATTTGATTATATATCATCTAGACATGTTAATTACAGTTGAATTCCTTTCCTGAAATATTTATCAACTGTGGGGAAAAGTTCTCCTATTGGCTAAGACTTTTTATTTATTAATTTAATTTACATTATTTTTTATTAATTAAACTTATCAGAAACTTGATATTTGTATGTAATTCCATAGCATAAGCTGCTCATGAAAAATATAGTTATATATTCATGGATATAGAAATGTTTGTAAGCTAATAGGTAAATAATTATAAAAAATAGACTTTGCTCTGCACAAATCTGTACAAAGAATAACCTTAATCTTATGACTTCTTTATAATGCTTCTGGTTCCACGGAGATAGATACAATCCCCCTCTCTACTAAATCTAATCCATGATTTCAGGGTATACTAATGGACCTGACTACAAATAAAACTAAGAATAATAAAAAATTGGGAAGAGTAGGGAGATATAACAGAGGTTAAATTCGAAACACTTTGCTCTTTAATATCCTAGTTTATTTATTCGGATATTACCTTTCCATAATAAACATGAAGAATTTGGGAGGAGTGAAGCCACTGAGCATCAAAAGCACCCAAATGAGTAGTTGTTATAAGAGTTTGAAAATGGTCTTGGATTGTATCTAACAATTGGTTTTGTCTTAATAAATCCAACTCGGCTAATACATCATCTAATAGTAAAAGAGGAGGCTCACCTACTACCTCTTCAATTAATTGCAATTCTGCCAGCTTCAGGGCTAATACTAAGGTTCTTTGTTGACCTTGAGAACTATATTGCTGGGCCGGAATCTGATTGATGGATAATTTTACTTCGTCACGGTGAGGACCCACAAGTGTTGTACCCTGACTTACTTCTGCAACACTACGTTGCTGTAGTTTATCTAAAAAAGATTTGCGGATAATTTCTGGGGAGTTATACTCCAGGGGTATATGAGAATCATAACTAATTTGTAAGTATTCTGTACTATTACTAATATTGGAATGCCAATGGGCTGCAATGGGAGCTAACCTTTGAATGGCACGCTCTCTTCTTCTAATTACTCTAGTACCATAAGTAATTAATTGGTTATTCCAAATGGCTAACTCTTCTAGCCCAGAAGGACTTTCTGACTTCTGACATACCTTCAAGTGAGCATTACGCTGGCGCAAGGTCTGGTTGTATTGCTTCAAAATATAGGCATAAACTGGTTCAAGTTGGACTAGCAAAGTGTCTAACCAGCAACGACGGACATCAGGACTACCTCTAACTAAGTCTAAATCAACACTAGAAAACTGTACGGCGTTCAGAACTCCTAAGAAATCCATTTGCCGACGTAAGTTTTCCCCATTTAAATTTACGGTACGATGACCTTGTCGACGTAAAGTCAACTTAAGGGTATCAGTGCTGATTTCTCTCTCCAACTTGCCACAAATGTGAGCAATCGAAGCCCCACTTTGAATTAAATCACGATCCCTTGCCTTACGATGTGAATTTAATGTTCCTAACAATTCAACTGCTTCTAATAAGTTGGATTTTCCCTGAGCATTATTACCCATCAAAATAGTTTTGGGAGCGTTGAATTCAACCTTCTGCTGGGAATAATTACGAAAATTTTCTATATATAGACTTTGAAGATACATGGAAGAGATCGAAGGGAAGAAATAAACTTGGAAAATAGAGGAAAGTGATAAGTAAGTACTAGTCTTTACCTATCTCTCATTGTTAAATTACCCCTCCATTTAGGTTTAGCATTGATCTAGTATAATCAAAGATGAAAAATACTCCGTTATCTCATAAACTTTTAACTATCAAATTATCCTGCTTTTTAGAAGTTCTTTTTACCTATAAAGCGGAAAAACAGTTTTTCTAATTCAATCCACACGAATACTAGAGCACTAAAGCCAAGACAGATAAATAGTTCCTGTGTACTGAGGATATGAGTGCCAAAGAAGGAACGAAGAGGCTGAACATAAATTAACATCAACTGCAAAATCGTGGTAACAACTACTGCTCCCAACACAAAAATATTGGAAAATGGGTTCATCTCAACGGTTAATCGGTGATTAGAACGAATAGCAATAGCATGGCCCATTTGAGCGATACATAAAGCTGTAAACACCATGGTTTTCCATCGCTCTGGACTTAATCCTTCAATGCTTGTTCCATATGTATGATCATACGCCCATTTCATGAGAATAATAGTAGTGATAGAAAAAATAATGCCAATTCTCACCATGTAGAAACCTAAACCCCTGGCAAAAATACTTTCTCTGGGAGTAAAAGGAGGATGCCTCATAATATCAGGTTCTGGAGGCTCTACAGCTAGAGCTAAAGCTGGTAAACCATCAGTAACTAAATTCATCCAGAGAATTTGTAAAGGAGTTAAAGGTACATCTGCTAATCCTAAAATTGGGGCAGCAGCTATAGTTAAAACTTCACCAATGTTGCTGCCAAGAATATACTTCACAAAACGGCGGATATTGGTATAAACAACCCTTCCTTCCCTAGTAGCAGCAACAATAGAGGCAAAATTATCATCTAACAGTACCATGTCACTGGCTTCCTTACTCACATCTGTGCCTGTAATACCCATAGCGATGCCTATATCGGCTTGTTTAAGGGCAGGAGCATCATTTACCCCATCACCAGTCATAGCTACAAATTTACCCCGGCGTTGTAATGCTTGGACAATTCTGAGTTTGTGTTCTGGGGAGACTCGGGCATAAATACCAACTAAATCGACATTTTCCTCTAACTCCTCATTACTCATACTCTCTAAGTCCTTACCAGTAAAAACCCGTTGTTCTTTTCCAGCAATACCCAATTCTGTAGCAATTGTTCTAGCTGTAAGTTGGTGGTCTCCGGTAATCATAATAGGACGAATACCTGCTTCTCGGCACTCTTTTACTGCTAATTTCACTTCTGGACGAGGTGCATCTAACATCCCTAACAATCCTAACCAAACCAATTCTTGTTCTTGTTGCTCTGCACTGTCTTCTGGAAGAATTTTAGTTAGTGATTTGTAAGCAAAACCCAATACCCGCAAGCCTTTGCTAGCCATGCGATCATTCTCTGACAAAATGGCAGTACGTTGTTGATTATCTAAGGGATCATTACTTTCACTAGTATGAATATGGGAGCACAGAGCTAAGATTAACTCTGGTGAACCCTTGGTGAACATGACGTAGCCGTTCGGTGCTACTAAGCCCTTGAGCAAAGGATCAACATCTCTAAAAGGTGATAATCCAGTATCCACCCCTTCTGCCCTGCAAATAACGCTCATACGTTTGCGTTCAGAAGAAAAGGGAAATTCCAACACCCTAGACAATTTGCTAGTCCACTGGTCTTGTTCAACACCTCCCTTACCTGCTAGGGTCACTAAAGCTCCTTCCGTAGGGTCACCCAATATTGTCCATTCCCCTTCCTTTTGCTGGAGAACAGCATTATTACATATTACACAAGCTATCAACACTGGTGAAATTTCTGGATGCTCTTCCAGCATGATGACATCGTTATGTAAACGAAATTCACCCCTGGGTTGATAGCCTTGTCCAGTTACTGTGAAAGACTTTTGGTTGATATGTAAAGACTGCACCACCATTTTGTTTTGTGTCAAAGTGCCTGTTTTATCGGAACAAATAGTAGTTACAGAACCCAGAGTTTCTACTGCTGGTAACTTTCGAATTAAAGCGTGGCGACGTACCATCCTTTGGGTTCCTAATGCCAATGTTACCGTAATTACTGCAGGTAAACCTTCTGGGACTACTGCCACTGCCATACTCAGGGATACTTCCAACAGTTGCCTTATCTGATTTCCACTCCCAGTGTGAATTATGCCACCAACAACTACACAAACTACTAGCATTAGAGAAATAGTTACCAACACATTTCCCAGCTGAGTCATACGTTGTTGCAAGGGAGTGGGTTCACTTTTTACTGACTGCAACATGGTAGCAATCTTACCAAGCTCCGTTTGCATACCTGTATGCGTCACTAAAGCCTTGCCTCTGCCTTGAACTACCTCTGTACCCCGAAAGACCAAATTAATACGGTCCCCAAGAGATGTCTCTTCCGGCAATTGTAGATCTGCCCTTTTATGTACTGCTTCGGCTTCCCCTGTTAAGGCAGATTCTCTTACATGAAGATTTGTCTCTGACAATAAACGTCCATCAGCTGCGATTTGAACTCCTGCCTCCACTAACATTACATCCCCAGGAACTATTTCCCTACCAGCTACATCCATAGGTTTTCCATTACGAATTACCCGTACATTGGAGGGAGATAGCTTTATTAAAGCTGCCAGAGCTTTCTCTGCACGGAACTCTTGCACGTAGCCAAGGATACCATTAAGAAGTACAATAGATAAAATAGCAATACTGTCCTTAAAAGGAATGTTGCCATGATTGTTGCCGGCTTGCAAAGCCACGATGTCCAATACACCAGATATAATGGCAACAGCAATCAGCATTAACAACATTATATTTTTAAACTGCTCACATAGGATTGCCCAAGGGTTTCGTATGGCTCCTTCCTGTAACTCGTTAGAACCATATTCATGTAAGCGTTGTTGTACTTCCTGGGATGTTAACCCTTCGTCTGCGTTGCTAAATAGCAGCTCTAGGGACTTTTCAATTTCCAAACCATGCCAAGCAGTGGCTGTATCAGGCAGAGAATTAGCAGACATCTTGTAGATTAGAGAAAATGGTTATAAACATCGATCATAATTTGGTGATGGTGGGAAAACCATCAAATAAAAACAAGAACAGCAAAGAGGGCTTTGTTGCCAAGATCAAGCTGGGGTCTAAACTTACTTCAATGTTGATATAGGAAGATTTAGATGCATACAAGTGTCTTTTTTCTAGAAAAATATGTTGTTGTATACGTAATTATTGCAATACTTCCAGCATATGCAAATAAAATCTTCCTAAGTTGATCCATTATATTTAATTATGGGATATGGTGATGCAAAAATATGGATACAAACCATAACTAGTTCCAGACACGCTAACTAGTTGCAAAAATTAGCTTAATATGAGTTTTGCACTCTCCAGTGTGATAAGAAGTCAGATGTTTGGGCAAAGGACAATTAGACCGTTAGGTACCGCCGCTCTCGGTGGCATAGCTTTTATTAACGATACTCTTATCGGTGTTGATACAATAAAGGGTCATCTTTTGCAGATAGATCCGTTGACAGATAATACAAAAATCATCAACTCTCACCAAGTCAGAGATTTCCATGGCACTACTGGTTTGGCATTGTGGGGAGATGTATTGTGGATTACTAGAAACTATAGTGTTTACTTATGTAATCTCCACTCCCTGGCTTTAGAACATTTTGTTACCTTA
This sequence comes from Richelia intracellularis HH01, assembly GCF_000350105.1. Taxonomy (GTDB): domain Bacteria; phylum Cyanobacteriota; class Cyanobacteriia; order Cyanobacteriales; family Nostocaceae; genus Richelia; species Richelia intracellularis. The sequence goes on along the minus strand of NZ_CAIY01000084.1, from coordinate 20,189 downwards.
CCCTATCGGGCCCATGGAATTGCTGTTTGGGAATCAACAATTTACGTTAGCTGTCAAAAGTTGGGATATATTCTCATTTTTGATCAGAGTACACGTAGGGAAATTACTCGTTTTTTTGCCCCTGGAGTGGGGATAGAAAACCTTGCTATTGCCCAGGAAAAATTGTGGGTGTGCGATGATTTGGAGCAATCCGTATATTGTCTGGACAAGGCTACTGGAGAAATTCAATTTAGTGTTCTTACCCCTTTTGATTCTCCCTCGGGAATTGCTGTTCATACTCATAATATCACTGGGGAAGAAACTCTTTACGTGTCATATGCCAGCGAAGAACCCTATATTCGAGACAATCCCAATAGTAATCCTAACCACGAACTAACATACCGTGATCGCACTTTCATACATCCTCTTTACTACAATTATGATTCAGAAAAACATTATGCCCTTTCTAATGGCTATTTGGTAGAAATGTCCTATGTAGAGGAAATTTCTCCACTAGATGACATATATTTACCGGAACTAGAATGGCGCATTGCTATACCCTCAGAAACGAACCGACAGAAGATTAGATCAATTGAGCCCATTGGTTTGCCATTTACAGAAGAAATAGCAGATGGGCAAAGAGTAGCTGTGTTCAGGTTTGATTGTCTTAATCCTGGGGAGCAACATATTTTTGGCTGGAAGGCCTTAATCGAAGTTAGAGGTGTTAAATATCGGGTTAGTCCACGAGATGTTGAGAATATCCCCTCACTACCAAGCGAACTCCAACAACGCTACTTAGTTGATGATGATGATTTGGCAATGGATACTCTTGTGGTTAAGAATGCAGCCCGAGAATCTGTTGGAACAGAGACTAATATACTACGCAAAATTTATAGCATCCGTAATTATGTTTACGACAAGCTATCTTATGGTATTAAACCACACATTAATACGCCAGATATTGTTTTGGATAGGGGTGTGGGTTCTTGTGGAGAATATGTAGGTGTATTATTGGCTCTGTGTCGTTTAAATGGTATTGCTTGTAGAACAGTAGGGAGGTACAAATGTCCTGTAGAAGGAGACAAAAAGGGTATTCCCCTCCAACCAGATTTTAACCATGTATGGCTAGAATTTTACATCCCTACCCTTGGTTGGTTACCCATGGAGTCAAATCCCGATGACTTAGTTGATTCAGGTCCAAACCCAACGAGGTTTTTCATGGGCTTAGCGTGGTTCCATATTGAAATTGGCAAGGGTATTCCCTTTGAAGTTTTAACTAGAAAAGGAGAGCGTTTAGCCAAAGAGGATGTTTCTATTGGTGAGTTGGCAATTAATCATATTCGCTTCACTATTTTGGAAGAATTACCTCCTTTTACAGTAGATTATTAATCTATTCTAAAAATTTTACGGATACCCAACTTTTGCAATAAGTGGGGTATCTATGATATTTAAATTATTCAGTAAATTTTCTTTCAATTAATAATACTGCCAAGAAATTGTTCTTACATTTCTCCACATCTTAATCTAGGATCTAACATTTAGTAGCCAGAATAAAATCCCGTATTACCCTAATAGGGTATAGGTTAGGTTTCAAGGAACAATAAAAGTAGAATTATTAATATCAAGGTTTGAAAAATTGATTTCTAGCATTAATTGTACATAATTTTTAGCCTGAAGTTAAATTCTATACAATTTATATATTTTTAATGTTTAATATCTGATATTACTAGAACATTAATAAAGCTGGGAAAAAATAATATTAAAAGGGAAATTATGATTTTAAACTATATCAATCACACATAAAATATTGAAATTAAATAGACAGGACTTGAATAACAATTTGAGAGAAAGATAAAAAAATATTATATTTTATTGTGCTAATTAATTATTTAGCTTTGTTTAGGAAATACATAGTCAGGCAGAAAAAATTTTTAGATATTTCTATATTATTATTCGATAAGTTTGCAAGAAAATAGATAACATAAGATTAGAAAGTGATTGATCTAAAAAAATCAAGTTGAAGTTTAAGGGAATCCGAGTGTAGATACTGTGTTCTTGTATTACATATCCTAAACTCATATGAAATTTAATTTGGGTTGGTTTTCTAGTGATGATTTATCCTACGGGAAAGCAGAAACTTCATCAAGAATGCCTTTACAGAAGAATGATGAACAGCTATTAGATGCCTATTCTCAAGCTGTAACTTGGGTAGTTAAAAAAATAAGCCCAGCAGTTGTCAATATTGATGTACAAAAATGTTCTGGACAGCGCGACTATTACCATAAGCAAGAATTAAAAGGTAATGCTTCTGGAGTGATTTTCACTCAGGATGGTTATATCCTTACCAATAGTCATGTAGTTAATGATGTAAGTTCAATTCAGGTTACACTATCAGATGGTCACAATTATAATGCAGAAATCATTGGCAGTGATACTGACACGGATTTAGCAATAATTAGAATTCATGCACCCCATTTGATTGCAGCTAAATTTGGAGATTCCCAATCTTTACAGGTTGGTCAATTGGCAATTGCTCTTGGGCATCCTTACGGTTTTCAAACTACTGTCACTACGGGTGTAATTAGTGCTCTGGGGCGTTCTTTTCGCTCTCAGTCTGGCAGACTTATAGAAAATATCATTCAAACTGATGCAGCCCTGAATCCTGGGAATTCTGGTGGTCCCCTTGTTACTTCCGATGGGGAAGTAATAGGTATTAATACAGCTATTGTTGCATCTGCCCAAGGTATCTGTTTTGCTGTTCCCATTAACACAGCCAAAATGGTTATTCCTGCTTTGATGAAATATGGTAAGTTGAAACGTCCTTATATTGGTATCGGGGGGCAAAATGTCAAAATTTCTCATCGGTTAATGCTTCAACATGAATTGAGCAAAAATACTGGTATCCTTGTGATGTTTGTAGAACCCAATAGTCCAGCATGCAAAGCTGGCCTAGAAGAAGGAGATATAATTGTAGGCTTTAATGGTCAACCTGTGGGTACAATTGATGAATTGTATAAGTATTTAATGTCGAAAGGAGTTGATATAGGATACTCAAAAGACAATTTATATCAATCTTTTTACTTAAATATCCTGCGCCACCATAAAAAATTAGTGGCTACGATTTGTACAGTTCCAAATACTAAATAGGCAAATTATTGGATATCTGGCATATCTTCTGAAACAATTTTATGCCCAATTCGACAGAGTATAGTTATGTATTGTCGAGATACTTGAGACAATATAATTGTTTATTATTCTCTGGAGGATAAGCTAGGCTAAACTCGTTTGATTTTTAGTTATGGTATGATTTTCAGTGGGTTAACCCACTGAAAATCATACCATATGTTTGTATTCTATCATATGAAATTCAGACGCACCTATATCTTGAGCTATCGACTATATAAAATTTCCTTTAATGGATTGTTTACCAAATATGCTATTTGCTTTATTTAAATTTGGATGATTTTACTACTTGACTACTGTTGCTCAAAGTATTTACATACTTAATTAGTGAATTTATTAGCTATCAGGTCTACTTGAACTACAGGAGTGAATTTGATATATGATCATCACACAATTTTCGCTACAAGTTAAGCAGAAATAGGTTTTATAAATAGCCTTACCTCTATAATAAAAGACAGTGTATAAATATTTCTGCAATTAGTATAAAAATATTACTTAGATAACAATTCAGACGGAGAATTGACTTTATAAGATATTATAAAATGATTAATTGTTAACAGTCAAGTTATTGAAAATATGATGTACAGTAATAAAATATGATAGATAATCATGCCAAAATAAATTAGTAGTTTTCCATATTGAATAATTAGTAGATTTAGACAACCTTGGAAAATTTTTTGGAGATCAACAAACTCTCAAAATAAATTACTCTATCTTAATAGAAACCTCAGTTAAAACTACCTTGGTACATCTTACCTCTGTTGGGAAATCCTATACACAACATATAGTGAATTGTTGTGCTTGGACTATCTAAATAGTTTTAATGATTTTATGGAATATTGGTGATTGGTTTGGGGATATAAATCACTCAAGAGATAATAAGCTTTTTCATATTTTGTTTGTAGGGTAGTATTAATCATTAGAAATGATATACGAATGAAGCAGTTTATGATTCCAGCTGTCTATCAGATTATAAAGAGGGAAGAAAATAATACAGACTCTGTTTATTTATTGTATTTGGGTTTGGGATATAATCTTTACTCCTTGCTGATCTATAGATAGTGGTTGCACAGAAGCGATAATCCCATATTGTTGCCAAGTTGCTGCAATCGCAGCAACTACATCCGCAGAGTGTTCCATATCTGTTAAAGCCAGTAAAGTTGGTCCAGCACCACTAATTACCATGCCATATGCCCCAACATCTATTGCTGCAGAATTCACAGTATCATACCCAGCAATTAATTGTTTACGATAGGGTTGGTGTAATTTGTCTTGTAAAGCTGTTTTTAACCAGTCACTTCTACCTGTTGCTAATCCCCGCAATAATAGCCCTAAATGTGCTGTATTAAAGATTGTATCTGCACGGCTAACTTGAGTTGGTAAAACTTTACGTGCATCTTCCGTAGATATTTCAAAGTCTGGAATAGCAACTATAGGAATAATATTTTTATGCCAAGGAACATCACAAATTTTCCAACTGGTTTGACTAGTAACAGCTAGTCTACATCCACCAATTAAGGCAGGGACTACATTATCAGGATGTCCTTCCATAGAAATAGCTAATTCCATTAATTGGAACTGGTTTAATGGTTTACCTGCTAATTCATTAGCACCTACTAAACCACCAACAATTGCTGTTGCAGAACTACCCAAACCTCTAGCTAGGGGAATACCAAGTGTGATCTCTATATCTACTGGTGGTGGTTTTTGTTGTATATGTTTGTATAGTTTTATGAAAGCCTGGTATGATAAGTTGCTACTATCAGTTTTTACTCTCTCTGCTTCTAAGCCCTTAACAGTAATAGAAAAATTGCCACTCTCGAGACGAGTAAACTTAAATTTACTATCTAGGGTTAAAGCAACACCAATACAATCGAAGCCAGGCCCTAAATTAGCACTTGTAGCTGGTATAGAAAGAATTACGCAAGAAACAATAGGCATATGTAAATGTTCTCTAATTTATCAAACAACATTCCATGGTAATTTATTAATTGACTTAAGAAAATTTAGGATGTACTTGTAACCTTATTTTTGTTGTAACAGTTCACTATGATTATATTTGCATATTTGCAGTCTTGAAATCCTGTAAGGAAAAATCTAGCGGACTTAAATTATAAATTTTCATAAACTAAAAATAAATGGATTCTCGGTTTATTTTTTATATAAATTAATGACTATATGATTATTAAAAGATTTAGTAGATTCATCTTTATCTTAGCTAAATAGTTAAAGCTAAAAAGGGACTAGATTGTTTCTAGTCCCTAGGACAAAGTAGGATAACAACTGGTAATATAAGTTACCCCATACTAACTTGTGAATACACCATGGAGATTATTTTAGAACTAACTTGATATTGGCATCCTGCAAACCGCGTTGTTTAACTTCTTTGAGGGTCTTGTTAACGGCATACTTTTGGTTTATAGAATTAATTAATTCAGTCTGATTATGCTTTTTGGCAACACCCCATAGGTCTGCAATTAGATCAAAGGATCCATCAGCATTGCGAGACCAACCTAAATCATACTCGCCTTCTAAGACAGCAACTATGTCTGCACAAACATGCTGGCCATTATAACCACGAACATCTTCATTAATCAGAACAGGAATACCAAGATCATTTAGGGAAGAGGTGAGTATTTCAGAATCGGTGATTTTGGTACGTAGAGTGCTAAAGTGTGACATTTGGGTTTCCTCCAAAGAAGAAAATTGAGAAAAAAGACAACATAATCTTAGATAACACCGCGTTTATAAGTACGCGATTTCTTGATAACTGCTAGCTGGTTTGGCTAGCCTTTACCCCTGCATTGACAGAGGAAAGCTTTTAGAACTCCATACGCTGATATTCAGCAACGGAGGCTGCAGCGGGTCTTGCCCGTTGTCTTGCCCAGTCTCTCAAGGCTGTTACTTGTTCTTGCATTATTTGAGACAGTGGCAATGTAGCTTTAAGTGCAGCAATAATGTCTAGTTGAGTAAATTCTCGATCTTGAGCAAAAGCTTCATACATTGCTGCAACAATCGCCTGTTCAATTTCTGCTCCGGAAAGACCATCGGACATCTTTGATAATTGTTCCCAGTTGAACCGAGATATATCTTCCCGACGCTTACCTAGGTGAATTATAAAAATATCTTGCCGCTCTTCAGGAGTGGGCAAATCCACAAAGAAAATTTCATCAAAGCGTCCTTTCCTTAGAAATTCTCCTGGTAAACGCTCAACCCTGTTGGCAGTTGCCATTACAAATACCGGAGACTTTTTCTCTTGCATCCAAGTCAGGAAAGAACCAAATATCCTACTTGATGTACCACCATCAGAATCTCCGGAGCCAGCACTACCAGCAAAAGATTTATCTAGTTCATCAATAAATAATATCGCCGGAGATATAGATTCAGCAGTTCTTAGGGCATTGCGTAAATTAGCTTCACTCCGTCCCACCATAGAACCATCGTAAACCCGCCCCATATCTAACCGCAGTATTGGCAAACCCCATAAACGGGAAGTTGTTTTTGCAATTAGAGATTTGCCACAACCAGGTACTCCCAAAATTAACATACCTTTTGGTTGAGGTAATTTATATTCTCTTGCCTTTTCAGTGAAAGCGTTAGAGCGTTGTCTTAGCCATTTCTTTAATTCCTCCAAACCACCGACCGCATCTATAGTTTCATTCTCTTCTATGTACTCTAAAATACCATTACGTCGAATTAATTGTTTCTTTTCTGATAAGACTATACTAACTTCCTGCCCAGTCAGTCTACCAGATGTTACCTGTGCCTTACGGTAGACTTTGTCTACTTCATCTTTAGTTAAACCTAAAGCTGCCTGCAAAAGTTTCTCTCGTGCATCTTCTTCAAGCTTATCTCCCTGATTCATTAAAAGATGACTGTTTAAAACCTTATTTAAATCTCCCACGTTTGGCAAAGGGAAATCGATGACTACCATTTCCTTTTCCAACTCAATAGGAAATTTTTGAATGGGTGAGATTAATATAATATTCTTCTGTATATTCTTGAAACTAGCAATTGCGTCCCGCAATAACCTGGTAATAGAAGGAGAATCAACAAATGGATGCAGATCTTTAAGGATAAATATACCTGGTTCTTTCTGTCGAATAATCCAATCAATTGCTGTTTCTGGAGAGGTTGTATTATGTTGAGCACCATTTCGGGTTTTATTTTTAGCATCCCCCTCAGCGTTCCCCAACATACTAATACCGTTAGTTACTGTCCATACAAATACTTGCTTTTTAGGTTTCAAATCTTCTCGAGCAATTTTTAATATTGCTTGTTCGGTCCGCTCTTCCTCAGAGGTCACTAGATAAATTAGAGGGTATTGAGCTTGAATGAGAATGCTGATCTCTTCTTTCATACATCAACCTATTGAAAACCTAATGGAAACAGTAAGGATATTATTATGTATTAGCAAATTTAGAATTCATGAACAACTTAGTAATTTAAAAATCACAAATCAAGATTTACAAATCAATATCAATCAGGCAGAATAAAACGAGTCAAAATGCAAATTTAATAGTCAACAAGGAACTAGTTCAATCTCGTCTTGAGGGACTTTCTTATTCTCTTCAATAGAAATCGATTCCTGATTTATTACAGCTGGTTGATTACCCAATGTCACCAACTTGCTATCACGAACAAGTAAAGAACTATCACAACTAGGACAAGAATATACTCTGTGGTTTCTGCCACATATGGCCTCATTATGATCTACTAATTCAGAATTCGCTAAATAAAAAATCAAGGCTCGTTCCGCCAACTCGGACATCGGTTCAGAATCGACTGCCGAACGAATTTTTAAGCTTTTGTGCAGTTCTGATGACAAATACAAAGTGACCTTTTGCTTTGCTTGCATATGACTTTATTATCTGATCTTACCCGGGTATGTATTTTACGTTATCGACTCTCATACTAATTGTCAAGACAGCAAAACGTTTTAACGGCTTTTTCGTTATGTTTCTTAATTTTTTCTCTGATTACAGGCAAAAGCCAATTAAATAATTACGATCAAAGCAACTAAAATAATGGGCCATTAAGAATGGTAAAAAGTATTAACTTATTAGGATACACAAGCCCTATCTAAATAAGCTCTCATGAGTAAATTGAGAAACAAAATAATCTTAATAGCCTTTTTAACAGTTATAATTGATGTGTTTGATAAAAGTTTTGTAATACCTATAAAAGACATAAGAATAAAGGCTTTCTAAGACCTATTAAATAATTAATTCCTTAGGATAATTTCTCAGATTTGAAAATCATTTTAATGACTATCAATTTTTATGAAAAATTTTACAACAACTATTTACCAAGGCTGTCAATGGAGTGTGTATGGCTTTTTATTCTGCCTAATTTTAGGGTGTAGTACAATAAGATTACAAGACTATGAAAATTCTTGGAAAACATACCAAAATACTCGTTATGGTTTCGAGTTTCCTTATCCCAGTGGTTGGTATGAGATGAAATCGGATAATAATGATGGCATTATGTTTATTTCACCCAAAAAAAGTTCAGTTCAAATTCGTGGTTGGGCAGGTAATCAAATTGTTCCACATATAACTGGGGACATAGACACTAAAACGCCTATGAATAATAGCAATTTCAAAAATGTTCAGGGAATACCTGGAATGATAACCGTGGAAATAGGAGCTAGAGAAAGTCTCATTACCCTCAAACTTTCCCAAAACCGTATAAAGTACTATTGGCAGGGGAAAGCACCTAGCCAAGAATTTGACGATTACTATCAGTTTTTTTACTACATAGCCGAAAACTATCGACTACCAGAATTAAAAATAAAGGATATCAGGAAATAGTATTAATCAAGGAATTTTCTATAGATGGAGGATTATCTAATTTTGCAACTTATTAGCTTTTACTTTCTATGCTCACCCATAATTTAATGGTTGAGAGGGTACATAAACCTGGTAGATTTAGCTATCAGCGAGTATAAACTGGTGAACATGAAAGTCCTGGTTATAGGTGGCGATGGTTATTGTGGTTGGGCAACCGCACTTTACCTTTCCAATAGAGGTTTTGAAGTAGCAATTCTTGACAGTTTGGTACGTAGGCATTGGGATAATGAAATAGGGGTAAAAACCCTAACTCCTATCGCCACAATTCAGCAACGTATACAGCGTTGGAAAGACTTAACTAACAAGTCTATTAGTTTATTTATCGGAGACATCACTAACTACGAGTTTTTGAAAGGAGCATTACATAAATTCGAACCAAATGTTATCGTGCATTTCGGCGAACAGCGTTCAGCTCCATTTTCCATGATTGACCGTGAGCATGCTGTCATGACTCAGGTCAACAATGTAGTTGGTACATTGAACTTGTTGTATGCTATGAAAACAGATTTCCCTGATTGCCATCTGGTAAAATTGGGAACTATGGGTGAGTATGGCACGCCTAATATAGACATTGAGGAGGGGTACCTTACTATTGAGCACAATGGACGTAAAGATACTCTGCCTTATCCTAAGCAGCCTGGTTCTATCTACCATTTGAGTAAGGTGCATGACAGTCATAATATACACTTTGCATGTCGTGTCTGGGGATTGCGAGCAACTGATTTAAACCAAGGGGTAGTCTATGGTGTCTTAACAGAAGAAACCAGTATTGACGAGCTTTTAATAAATCGCCTTGATTATGATGGAGTTTTTGGTACAGCTTTAAACCGTTTCTGTATTCAATCAGCAGTAGGACATCCCTTAACTGTTTATGGAAGTGGTGGCCAGACTCGTGGCTTTTTAGATATTCGGGATACCATTCGATGTATTGAAATTGCCATTCATAATCCTGCTGGACCTGGCGAATTTCGAGTATTCAACCAATTTACCGAGCAATTTAGTATCAATGATTTAGCTGTAATGGTCAAAAAAGCTGGTGCAGCTATGGGTTTAAATGTGGAAATACAGAACCTGGCTAACCCTAGGGTGGAAATGGAAGAGCACTATTTTAGTGCAAAGAATACTAAGCTGTTGGATTTAGGTTTAAAACCCCACTACTTATCCGATTCTTTGATTGATTCATTACTTCACTTTGCAGTTAAGTATCAGAATAGAGTTGATAGTCAACAAATTCCGCCAAGAATCTCTTGGCATAGAGAATAAGAACATTTAGGGGAGCAGAGGGGGAAATTTTGTATGTCGGTCCTTATTCCTAATTTCTACCCTCCCTTACTTTTTCCCTCTTTAACCCTGTACTGATGCTTTCATCAGAACTTATTCCCTGGCCGACTTTTAGGTGGAATACTTCCTTCAGAGTTACCTTGCAAACGTTTTTATGAAAATTGCCCTATTTACTGAAACCTTTTTACCCAAAGTAGATGGTATTGTTACACGCCTGAGACATACTATTGAACAACTACAGAATCAGGGCGATCAGGTATTAGTAATCTGTCCAGATGGTGGTATAAGTGAATACAAAGGAGCCAAGGTTTATGGGGTATCTGGTTTTCCTCTACCTCTATATCCAGAGTTAAAAATGGCCTTGCCTAGACCTTCTATTATTCAGGCGTTAGATAATTTTGAACCAGACCTAATTCATGTAGTAAACCCGGCAGTTTTGGGATTAGCTGGTATTTTCCATAGCAAGCTCAACAATATTCCCCTAGTTGCCTCCTACCATACTCACCTACCCCAGTATTTGCACCACTACGGCTTAGGTATGCTGGAAGGCTGTCTATGGGAATTGCTCAAAGCCGTACATAATCAGGCAGCGTTGAATTTATGTACTTCTACAGCCATGGTAGAAGTACTTAGTAACCATGGCATTGAGAGGGTAGACTTGTGGCAACGGGGAGTGGATACTGAAATATTTCATCCCCAACAAGCCAGTGAAAGAATACGATCACATCTGTCCCAAAATCACCCAGAAAGTCCGTTATTACTTTATGTTGGGCGTTTATCTGCTGAAAAGGAAATAGAACGCATAAAGCCAATTTTAGAGGCAATTCCCGATGCCCGATTGGCATTAGTAGGTGATGGTCCACATCGACAGGCGTTAGAAGAATATTTTGCTGGTACTAGTACGCATTTCGTAGGTTATCTTGTAGGGAATAAATTGGCTGCAGCCTTTGCCAGTTCTGATGCCTTTATTTTCCCTTCCCGTACTGAAACACTAGGATTAGTTTTATTAGAAGCCATGGCTGCTGGTTGTCCCGTGGTAGCAGCACGTTCCGGAGGAATTCCAGATATTGTCACAGATGGGATGAATGGTTACCTGTTTGAACCTACTTGCGACGGTGAAGGTGCAATCACAGCTACCAGAAAGTTGTTACAACAGAAGCAAGAACGTGATGTTATACGTTTTAATGCAAGGCAGGAAGCAGAAAAGTGGGGTTGGGCAACTGCAACACGTCAGTTAAAAGGTCACTACCATCAGATTGTCCGTACTTCCTAAATTTAAGGTTGCATATACCATAGTTAGCAACTACTTTAAAACTAGTAATTATTTGCATATGCTCAATTATGCAATAGAAGCAAGCTAAATAACAAGTTGCATAATTATGAAAGGGAGATTAAGACTACAGAAAGATGTTTATTGTATAAAACTTATAACAAGTTAGATGTATTAAGGATAATATCTTGGCTTAATCATTACATTTCAACTCTTGTAGATATGAAAATGACATTTGACTACAAAATAACTTTGAATAATTTTATTGGTGATGATTGAATGCTTGCTTTTGGAATAACCTTAGTTCTGAATGAAGTAAAAATCATATTTTCAAAGGCCATGATTAAGGTAATCCACATATAGTATATGTATAAATAGTTAAAATAGTTTGGCTATTGTTAGTATATAGTCAAGAATTAGAACTAAAGCCAAATTAGTATTGGTATTATTTGTCGAGATGTAGTAGATTGTAATGCTTATTTTTAATCATGTGCTAAGTAGTAACTAATTTTCATTGTAAGTTTAAAACTTTTTGGAGTAAAAACCCAAATAACAAAGGATATAGCTACAATATTCCTCTTTCTTGGTCCCAATAGGAATATGATCTCAGGTTATGAGGTTAATCATAAGTAGCAATAATCTAAGTAAATTATAAATTAATTAGTTATGGACCCATAAGTTTTCTTGCCATTTTCAAGACACTCGCAAAAATTAATAATAAGTCCAAATTCTAAATTTATAGTTCATAATTATTTGACTAAATACAATAACAGAGAATGATGATTCTAATATGTGCACTTGCGAATTCTTAACTTATTGGATGATTTTAACTGCTCTTGATTTAATTATTGACATTCAAAATATTCAAGTTATATTAATTGCAGGTCAGTCTGTATTATGTAAATATAACAGGAAATAAACTATTTATTTAAGTTAATAATTTAGGACCATTGCTGCGTATCTTGCTGATAGTAGGCAATATAAACCACTATTTTATGCATAAATGAAATGACCACTGAAAACTAGTGTCATAAACTTAATAAGTTTCATATCCCAAAATAATTAACTAGGCTTATTATGCTAGTAGTACATAACTTTTAAGTGGGACTGATAAATTTTTATCACTGGATTATCTAAGTGGCTTTAAGAACTTAAAAATCCAATTTAATTAACTATACCTAAAAAATACTAGTTGGCAGGGTATACTTGCAGTCTGTTCATAGGATTATATGTTAAATTTTCTGATCTATAAAAATGTTTGCTCGAAAGCTTTTTAGGTTTGATATATTTTGGGTTTTAGACTAATTGTTATTAGATTACATTGATAATTTGTTATGAGCTAGCAAGCTATATATAAGATAAGTAAATCAAATTACTCTTTTTTAAGGTTAATACTGTATTGTGAAGCAAGCTTGCTCTAAATTTATTTGTAAGGAACTGTAACATTCTCAATCCTAGAAATATCGCAAATAAGTTTAGTTGATTTCCGTTCACATTTTGATGATTCAGTTGCCAAATCCTGTATTATTAAAGGTACATTTTTCTAACTAGATATATTGGAAAATGATAAAATCGAGGGCTCATAATTTTGTAGTACCAAATTACAGAGAACAGTTGAATTACTATAAAAATTGTGAATGATTTTGTTAACTCTAGAAAATAGTAATTCTAACTCATGTCTTGCCCCTTATCCAAAGCTATTTTGCTGGTGGATGGCTACAACATTATTGGTGCCTGGTCTTGCTTAAAAAGAACCCGAGATGCTGCGGGTTTAGAGCCAGCAAGATGGGAGCTAATTGAAGCTCTAACTAATTATAGTGCTTTTGAAAATTATCAAACAAAAATAGTTTTTGATGCACATTATCAAAATACTTCCAGTCACCAAGAAGTAATTACAGGAAATCTGTTAGTGTACTACACTAATTTTGGTCAAACTGCTGATACATATATTGAGAAAGCCTGTGCCACATTAAGAACTGAAATAAACCGATCCACAATATCTCGTGTTATTGTTGCTACATCAGATAGAGCACAGCAATTAATGATTCAGGGATATGGAGCAGAGTGGATATCTGCACACCAGTTGTGTTGCCTTGTCAGAGATTCGTTGTGTAGAGTTAAGAGAAAATCTAAGGCTCATAAGCAATCTAAAGCCAGATTTCTAGTAAACTCGATAGATCCAAAATCCAGACAGCGTCTTACAGAACTACGTATGCAGTTAAAGTAGCTAGAAGAAAATAACTTAAGATAAGAAGCCTTTTATGATTTACTTTTGTCAGTAAAGTCACGTTGGAAATTATTTCCTCAGCTAAATGACAAAGAATATTTTGGGGTTTATTATCTTAATCCATATTGGGTTTTACTTTCATTAAAGTGAAATTTAGATGTTAACTTAGCTATCAACAAAAAATATATAAAGTTTTTGTGAAGGTACTTGTTATATTTTGAGAGTTGTTTTATGATAATAATCCAGTACATTCCTCAGTAGCTCAGTGGTAGAGCGGTCGGCTGTTAACCGATTGGTCGTAGGTTCGAATCCTACCTGGGGAGTTTAATAAATTTATAGGTATAAGATAATGAGAATTTGAGCAAGCAATTTGGCCTCATCCTCTCATGTGTACTTTTTGTATGTGTTTTTTCAATATATGACTTTGCCACTTCAATATCTTGACTAAAGCTGTTCTATATTCCTAAAATAAGATAGATATACTACTAAATATAAATCAGTTGGTTTCTTGCTAAGTGCTAAGAGTTATTATTTGATAGTCTTATAAGGTGATTAACCAAAATTACTTGGTGATGAGCAAAATTTAGTTTTTGTTCGCAATACTACAACTCCTATGTATGAAGAACTAAATACTCTATTCTCCAGCCTTATGAAAAGTTAGTACAATAATAAATATAGAAAATAATATTTATCACAATCATCAAGATTTTATTGCTAGTTGCATTAGTACATAAGTAGTAAGTGCAAAATCCCCTATCTGATATAATCAACTAAAGAGCTGGTCAAAGCTTGAAGTATTTCCAAAACCTAAATAAGCTTCATTGGCTTATTTAATCAGTTGTACTAGCTATAATTACTTATTCAAGAGCATTCAAAATACTTGAAATTTAATAGTATGAGTAATTGGAATTGACTAGTTCCTATAGTGATTATGGAATTTATATAAATTTAGTTCCTTTGCAATAGAACACAAAATAACTAATATGGGTATCAAAGGTAATTTACAAGCCCATAAATAATATGAATAATTGGTAAAATTATTAAGAAAATTTTGATAATTAAAACTATTAATCATGGACAAATAAGTGTTTCGTAACCTAATATTCTTATATTTTTACTATAGTAAGTCTCGTAACTGAAAATAGTTAGAAGTTAAGAGATAAAAAACAAATATTTTCATACTTTATCATAAAGACTTTTAACTGTGAGTATCTAAATTATCTGCTATAGGGAAGAAATAAGATAAAGGGGAATAATAGGATTACAGTTTACATAATACTATGTTTATGGTAAGTCAATGATGCTTGATGACCGCCATAATATTGAAATGCATTACAAATACTGATGAACTAGTAGCTATGCTACTTTCAGTGCTTTTAGTCAAGCTTCAATTGAGGATAGATTAGGGCACTATGATTTTGCCAGTTTACATCTCTATTATGACAGACCCAAAACAAAAAATATTTTTGAGTAATTTAAATTACTTGATAGTTTCATAGGTAGAATATTTCTGCAATTAATTCTCATAAGTCTTTGGAGGTAAATTGAATATTCAGAAACTAAAACGGGAGTGGTTTTCAAACGCGAGAGCCGACATTTTGGCTGGAGCAGTAGTAGGAGTAGCTTTAATTCCAGAAGCGATAGCCTTTTCTATTATTGCAGGTGTTGACCCCAAGGTTGGGTTGTATGCTTCCTTTATCATCGCTATTATAACTGCCTTTTTGGGGGGTAGACCAGGGTCAATTTCGGCAGCAACTGGAGCTATGGCACTGCTAATGATTGATTTAGTTAAGGAATATGGCTTGCAATATTTGTTAGCTACCACTTTCTTAACAGGAGCTATCCAAGTAATATTTGGTATATTTAAACTAGGCCGTCAAATGAAATACGTACCTAGGGCAGTTATGCTTGGTTATATTAATGCCCTGGCAGTATTAATTTTCATGGCACAATTACCACAGCTAATTAGTAAATCTCCAACAGTATATATTTTAACGGTAATCTCTTTAGCAATTATTTACATTTTACCCCGATTTACTAAGGCTGTGCCTTCACCATTAGTTACTCTAGCAGTAGTAACCTCAGTTGCAACTACTCTAAAACTAGAAGTCCCTATCGTTGGAGATATGGGAGAATTGCCAAAAACTCTACCTGTGTTTACCCTGCCTGAAGTACCCTTAAGCTGGGAAACTCTACAAGTTATTTTACCTTATTCTTTGACATTAGCAACCGTCGGCTTACTAGCTTCTTTCCTCACCTCTTCTTTAGTAGATGAGCTTACTGATACCCCTAGTGATAAAAACCAAGAAGCTAAAGGTCAAGGCATTGCTAATATGGTCACTGCTTTTTTTGGTGGAATGGCAGGTTGTGGAATGATTGGGCAATCCGTAATTAATGTTCAATCCGGTGGTAGAGGTAGGTTATCTACCTTCTGTGCTGGTATGTTTCTTCTATTTGCAATTTTGGTATTACAAGATTGGGTCAAGCAAATACCTATGGCCGCCCTAGTTGCTATTATGATAATGGTATCTATTGGTACATTTCGTTGGTCATCGTTCCAGAATATTAACGTAATTCCTCGCAGTGAAACCCTAGTTATGATAACAACAATGGTTGTTACAATTTTAACACGTAACTTCGCTTTGGGTGTAGTAACAGGGATTATTATGAGTACAGTTTTCTTTAGCCGCAAAATCGCCAAATTAGTCTTTGTGGAGCGGGTATTGAGTCAAGATGGAAGTCATTGTACTTATTTGGTCAGTGGACAAATTTTCTTTTTATCTAAGGAGGAATTTCTTGAATCCTTTGACTTTGGTGAAATATTAGATAGTGTCACTATCGACTTAAATAATGCCCATTTATGGGATCAAGGAGCAGTAGCGACCCTAGACCGAATTATCCTTAAATTTCGTCGTAATGGTTCAGATGTAAAATTATTGGGATTGAATGAAGCCAGTGCCACATTAGTGGATAAACTTGGCACTCACAATCATACTGAGTCTTGGAAGGAATAGCATATTCATCATAGAAATTATTTACCATGAATCGAATTTTATTATGTACTGATGGCTCAATTTTCTCTCATAGCAGCTATATGTATGGAGTATGGTTAGCAAATCGACTAAATGCAAAAGTAAATATCTTACATGTTTCTGACGCACGTAATCAGCTAATTGCTGGAGGAAGTCACCTGAGTGGCAGTATTGGGATTGATGCTTCAGATATTCTACTCCAACAATTAGTAGCACTGGAATATAAAAAAGCTAAGCTCAACCACCAAAAGGCAAATTTAATTTTGCAGGATGCAGAATCTATACTAACTGATGGAGGTGTATTGGCATTGGAGACAATGCATAAAGTTGGATTTTTGGTTGATTTTTTACCCGAGTTAGAATCTAAAGTAGATTTGATTATTCTGGGTAAAAGGGGGGAAACAGCAGATTTTGCCTCTGGGCATTTAGGGGCAAATCTGGAGCGAATCTTAAGATCTAGTCATAAACCCTGTCTTGTTACCTCTCGCCAATTTAATCCAATTACGAAATTGTTACTAGCTTATGACAGTAGTAAAAGCTGTGAACAAATACTGCTGTTTCTAATTGACTCTCCTGCCTTCAAAGGTTTAGACCTACATATTATTAGTGTTACAAAAAGTCCAGAGGATGTAAAAACAAGTCTACAATTAGAACAAGCGGAACAAAAAACTCTTACAGTTGGTTTTAAGCCAGTATGTTTATCAATTCAAGGTAATCCGGAAACAGTAATTGATAAATATATAAAGGAAAACAACATTAATTTACTACTTATGGGTGCCTATGGACATAGTCGTATCCGCCATTTAGTTATTGGCAGTACTACAACTCAAATTCTTCGCAGCAGTGATATACCGGTCTTAGTTTTCCGATGAAATAGAATACTCTTGTTATTAAACATATATTTTTTATCTTATTTTAGATTCTTAATTAGATCCTTATTGAACAGACTTGTTAGAAAACAACTATGAGCCTAGGCTACAATTCTACACTTACCCATTTGCTTGGACAGTCTATTGTGATGTACCACTAAGATAATTATTTAATCTGATATTGATGGCAATGATATATCTTATTCCCATAAATCTTGTCGAGACCAACATAATTATTTGTAAACCCAGTAAAATAAACCCCGCTAACTATAATTTAATTAACTTAAATCTCTGACTTCATTATTTTACTAATTGTTTAAGTTTAAAACCTGTATGTTTTTAATAATCTATAAGAATGTTATCATATTGCTTTTAAGTTTCAAGCAATAAATACTATATTTTAATTATGATACTTATCAAATATAGTTGCTACTATTACTATGCCTTCATTTTTTTGATATCTTTTAGTATAAGGTACTCTTTAAATTGACATTTATCACAACTGATATGCTCTTTCCCCTATAAGCTGCTTCACAGTTATTATTATTTTAATAATATTCTAAAATACCTTTTCATATATGCATATAGATCATTAGCTTGAGTAAAATTCATTATAAAAGTGGAAATTTTAGTCAGTATTTAGAGTAGGATAGAACACATAATTATTTGTCCTAGGATTGAATTATGAAGCTTTGAGTCCTGTAGAGAAATGAGAACTGTTGTTGATAGCGTATCAAATTTATTTAGGTTAATTGGGTCATCGTCCAAATCGGTAGTCCTTAGTTTAATTCCTGATCAAGTGGAAGTGTTATTTCCTCTGACCTTTTAACTATCTGCTTTCATAATTCTTTCTAGACAAGTTTACATTGAGTTTAAGAGGAAATTAATTTGAAATTGAATACTGGAATATAAAGTTAGAAAATGAATTGTCTTGCTTCTATTCAATGTTATCCCGTATTTAGACTAAGCTCAGTATAAATTAAATAAATATAAGACAAATAAAAAGTGCATAGGTGAATTCATTAACTTTGAATATATTCTCCAGTATAGATGGGAAGCAAAGTGCTCATGGTAGAATGGGTTTATATACCAAAATTTCTATAGTAAGTATTCAGTTTACCTAGGTAAACTTTGTATATTAGTCGTTAGGCTATACTTACAGCTAACACTTTGACTCGGCTTAGTGTTAGCATTGGGATTTCAGTTTTGGATAGGTGGTGATGATAAGAAACTTAGGGGGTTCCAGCTCACTCTGGAACCCTGCTCAGATAAGAGGTAATCTTATTATCTACATTTCTCTTACTATAGATTTGCCATCTTGAACTTCTCCAATTAAAATGATATCAGCACAATTAACGAAAATGCCATTTTCTAAAACGCCGGGAATGTTATTCAGTACTTTCTCTAAATTTGCCGGGTTGGGAATATCATTAAATTTTGCATCTATTACCAAATTACCTTGGTCTGTAACCACAGGACCAGCTTTTCTCAAACCCATACGCAGTTCTGGCTTTCCACCTAGTTGCTTGATAGAGTTTATGACAGGAGTTAATGCCATGGGTATAACTTCAACTGGTACTGCAAACACAGAACCTAACTTTGTGACTAATTTGCCCGCATCCACAACTACTATGAACTGATTGGCGAGGTAATCAACTACCTTTTCGCGAGTATGTGCAGCACCGCCACCCTTAATTAGATTTTTTTGCATATCTACTTCATCCGCCCCATCAATTGCAATATCAATATGGTTAATGGCATCCAAAGTAGTTAAAGGAATGCCATACTGCTTAGAGAGAACTTCTGCCTGAAAAGAAGTAGGAATACCAACAATATTTTTAAGATTGCCAGATTGCAGACGCTTACCAATGTACTCAATTGCATAAGCAGTAGTTGAACCTGTACCCAAACCCACAATTGAATTTGATTTTACTAAGTCTGCAGCAGCTTTACCGACTTCTTGCTTCATCATTGTTATGAGATCTTGTGTACTCATTCCCAAAAACTCTAGAGAAATTGATTATTACATCTTAAGTGGAAAGAGATAAACAAGCGACCATAGTAAAAGTTTAAAATGGAGTCATATCCAATATTAAAGTAATCCTAAAACTCTCCTCTAAACCCATAATAGATTATACTATTTACTGAATTTAGTACTATGCTATACACCCATTTTCTATGAGAAACTATACCTGAAATTACCTTTATTCTTAACTGTATTGCTAACAACAATAGTATATGTAAAATAATAAAGAATTAATCATACAATTAGTAGTAATATGTAAGAGCTAAAAGAAAGGGTTTTCTATGATCAACTTCTGTTTGTTTGTGATATAGAATTTATATTTTTTTAGTCTTTATATATGATAACTATTCTTATCCAAGAATACTAGGATAAAAATGATTATGATACTTTTACATATATTTCAACTCAAGGTAAAAATATTCTATAAATTGATTTACTAGATGTAGGAGAATATTAAATATGTAACAAGT
>NZ_CAIY01000085.1 GCF_000350105.1 Richelia intracellularis HH01 | reverse complement strand
TATATAGTCATTATTTAATAAATCAGAATTTTATATAAGGATTCAATATGCATATATAAATTATATTGATATTATTTTATATCGTGAGAATATAATGTTAAGAGAATAACATGAAACACGTAATATTGTCTGTAAGATAAATAAATTTAAACATATTTTTTCTTATTATTTCTTAGTTTTTAATCAGGTAATAAATTTATGGTTGTGGAGATTTTATTTAGTTCTCATATAGTGGGCTTAGTATAGATTCCGTTATAAATTTGAATACTTAAAGAATAAGTCTATAAAACAGAGTTAACTACTAAACTTCTATGCTCACACAGGAAGGCATGATATATGTTGAATCAGGTAAATATATATCATCGTAAATGATATATATTGTTCACTACGATATAAAATATTCAGAGAACCCTTACTATTTCAGAGGGTAATACTGACATAATTCCGGGTAAAAGTCCAAATTCAACACATATTTAAATCAATTAAAACGCAATAGAAAAGAAGAGGTAATCGATATTTTTTATCTCTGACTACTTCTCAAATGCCTTTAAATATAATGACAATTCCAGGGTATTAGCAAAGGTAACTTTATAGATATGATTTTCCAATATAGGCCTTCTTTTTAAGGTATACAGAGAGTAGAGAGGAACTATAATCCAATTCCCATTTATAATATTCCATAAAGTAGCTTTTCTACTCCTATCCTTCTGGATTTTACTATGAATCTTTTTATAAGGAATATTTAATTCCATAAAAGCACTAACATCCTGTATATTCCTAATAATTCATACTAAGGATGCTTGTAAGATATAGTATTTACAGAATATTTATTTTATTATTTTGCTATACCCTGTTTAATTTTAAGGTGTAATTTAGCACTATTAATTAGTCTATAATATTATCGGTATTATACATGGAGATATCCATCTTCTTTGCTGCCAGTTTTTGAGATGATGACTTTAATAAGTTATCTTTAAATCCTGTAGATGCAAACTGGGGCAAAACTTCTGTACTAAAAGCTTCTGCCGCTTTGGAACGATAACGGTTAGGGTTATAAATTAGCCATAAATTTCTTTCAATGTTTACATCCTCAATATGAGTAGAATGTAGTATACCCATTTGTAATTCCTTAATTATAGCGGTATTAGAAACAAACGCTGCTCCTAACCCGGCTTGTACAGCATTTTTAATAGCTTCAATAGAATTTAATTCCATTTCTATTTTGAATCTTCTGGTATCGATATTTGCCATTACCAGTACATGTTCGATAACCTTACGGATAGTTGATTGGGAGTCTAAAGTAATGAATTGTAACTTATATAAATCTTCTTTATTGATTTTGTCTAATTTGGCTAAGGGATGAGAAATGGGTAAAATCAGGACTAATTCATCTTCAGAATAAGGAACTATCTCCAAGTATTCTATTAGCTCTGCAGGTACTTCTCCCCCGATAATTGCTATATCTACTTGCCCATTAACCACGCTCCAAGCAGTACGTCTAGTAGAGTGAACATGAAGCTGAACAGCCACATCTGGATATTTCTGCCGGAATATCCCAATCATTCTGGGTAAAAGATAGGTACCAGTAGTTTGAGAAGCACCAATAATTAAAGTACCTCCTTGAAGATTTTGTAAATCTTCCAATGCCCGACAGGTTTCTTGACAAAGACTAAGTATTTTTTCTCCATAACTTAAAAGTAAATGTCCTGCTTCTGTAAGTTGAGCACGTCTCCCTCCGCGATCGAACAGAGGTACATCTAATTGCCGTTCCAGATTTTGTATTTGTAAACTGACGGCAGGTTGGGATACGTACAAACTATCAGCAGCACGTTTAAAGCTTCCTTCTGCTGCAATAGCTTTCAGAATACGTAACTGGTCTAAAGTAAATGGAAGGTCAGACATAAGGTTCAACCTCAGTGTGTGAAAGGAGGAACGTTGGCAGTTAGCCAATTATTTATCATTGTCTCAATCAGATTAATTTATTGAATGTCCAAATTGGAGGCTTAATGAATATCTCCCTATAGATGCTTTGTGGTATTGATGATACGTAGTTAAGCCTTCTTTAAATTATTTTATTTGTATATATGATTTTGCCATCTTGGTTAACCAACAGTCACTTTGTAATATTGGGTTTGCAGTTAATATTTGTGATCATCCACAGTGGTGGAGCTGCATTACGTCCATGGGCGGAGAAAAATATTGGCCATAGACTTTATAGGTTTCTTTTCGCATTGGCCAGTTTGCCACTAGCAGCAATGTTAATCATCTACTTTTTTAATCATCGTTATGATGGTGTTCAACTTTGGCAAGTTCAAGCATGGCCAGGAATGGTTTATTTTGTGTGGTTTCTATCTGCAGTTTCCTTTTTCTTTTTGTATCCAGCTACATTCAATCTACTAGAAATTGCCGCTATTACCAAACCCCAAGTTCATCTTTACACAACCGGAATAATTCGTATTACCCGTCATCCCCAAATGGTAGGTCAGATAATTTGGTGTATTGCTCATACACTATGGTTGGGTACTAGTTTTACTGTGGTCACATCCGTTGGTCTAGTATTACATCACATCTTTGGGGTATGGCATGGTGATTGCCGTTTAACTTGGCGTTATGGTTCCACCTTTGAGAAAATAAAGCAGAATACTAGTATTATTCCATTTGCTGCGATTCTTGATGGTAGACAAACCATAAAGTGGCAAGAGTTTATACGTCCCGCTTATATAGGAGTCGCAATGTTTGTCCTGTTTCTATGGTGGTCTCATCCCTTACTAATACAAACCACTAGTAGATTTGAGCTATTTCTTACAATCATACTAGTAAATATTATTTGACTTCACACCAATAAACTAGGAAAACTAACCGTATCCGAATCAATGTAGAATAGGACTAATTAACCAGTGATAAATTAAAACATATGGGATTAATGTATCACTGGTTATTTGGTAGCCAGCTCATGAGACCATTTGGCATTATATGTATTAGTTAGGTAGCTAATACATATTACTTTAGTTAATAACCAATTCATGTATGAAAACCAGATTATTCTAGAATTATGATAGTGTTGTTAGTTAATAAGTAAATATTTAACCAAAAAAATTTACAATCCAATATTCCTGTGCTAGTTGATTTTAGAGCATTTTAGTGTAGCTTATATCGTATTATTTATTCCCTACTTCTACAATTCCATAATTATGGCAAAGATATGAAAATAGTTTGTATTAATGCTGATGAAAATTTTAAATCGTCTAATATTTATAGGATAAAATCCTTACAAACTTTGATTTTGATCAACAATGTAGGTGTAAGTCACTGCTTGAAAGGATTTTTGAGTCTAGGAGACATACATCTAGCACTTAAGCATATTCAAAAAACTGTAGGGAAACCCCTGTAGCATATATAAATAATGAATTTGACTTGGATTAGTGCTAGTCTGCCTAGTAGAATTTTAGGGAAAAATTGCGTGTTTCTTAATTATAACTACAATCAAACAAAAACATACAATAAATAACAAGTAGATAACGGCAACATCAAATCCCACGTAGACATATTTCTTTATTAGGTTATTTGATGTGCTTAAGACTATATGCACGATATAATAGTTGAAACACATACAGTTGAAAAGCTAAAAGTAGGCAGGAAAAGGACTATTAGGAATTATTTCAAACTGTCGATGATATACTGGGACTGCTAAGTGGTACTATATCAATGGAACTTAGACCTGTTAAGTCTCGCTAGAAATTCACTAGGAGAAAATTGTTACATTGACTTGACTTAATCAATTGAAATTACTCTCGTATGTTTATTAATACTGTTCCTAAAACAATTGCATTGAGTCATTCCTGTCAGGGGGCCCGGAATCATAAGACCTTTCAAATATTTTTGACTTGGGAATAAGTAAACACAATTCTAGGAAAAACACAGAGAATCTAGTACCCCTTAAACAACCCAGAATACCCTGTAACTTTGATTTATGAGTTTCAGGTCCCAACAAATTTTGAGTAAGGTTTAAAGAACCTTAAGATCCGGATTCAAGTTGCTAGTGGATAAAGGGGGTTTCAATAATATTCTTATCTCAATGATCAGATGTTGTCTTCCTTGAACCATTCCCCTATTTTCACGATAACTCCACTCAGTTTGGGAAATCTGTTAGTGGGGAGTAGTCATAATTTTAACTAATAGGAAGGAGTATTGAACATTCCCCACAGTTAAAACCTAATGGAATTCTTCTCTGTACTTCCAAAAGTACTGTGTGAAGAAAGACTACTGGAGTTGTAAACTTACGGGTTATAGTCATCATAATCTCCGGCAACTAAACATAAATGGAAATCAAACATTGAACTACAAACTATGAACTATTCTTAACCTGGAAATATTGCGAATTTGGTTGATCTTATCTAGTGATATCACAATTAGGGAAAGACAACTTTTACTTACACAAACTATTCTGATATGACTGCTACAGTTCTTAAATAATTAGTGAAAAAATTTCAAAGTAGACATTGTAGTGATGGAAGTAATCTATGAGTATGCCTGGCTGATTCCAGTATTGCCCCTTATGGGAGCAATGATAGTCGGTCTTGGGTTAATTTCTTTTAATCAAGTGACAAACAGCTTGCGGCAGTTAAATGCAGTATTGATTATCTCCCTCATGGGTGGGGCAATGGTTCTTTCAGGGGCCTTATTTTGGAGCCAAATTCAAGGATTTCCAACCTATACCCGTGTTTTTGAGTGGGCGGCAGCTGGAAATTTTCACCTAAGTATGGGCTACACAATTGACCACTTGACGGCCATGATGCTGGTAATTGTGACAACTGTAGCTTTCCTAGTCATGGTTTACACTGATGGCTACATGGCTCATGACCCTGGATATGTAAGGTTTTACTCATATCTGAGTTTGTTTGGTTCTTCCATGCTGGGTTTAGTGTTGAGTTCCAACCTTGTCCAGATTTATGTTTTCTGGGAATTAGTGGGTATGTGCTCTTACTTGCTAGTTGGGTTTTGGTATGACCGCAAATCAGCAGCGGATGCTTGCCAGAAGGCGTTTGTCACCAACCGAGTAGGTGATTTTGGTTTGCTACTAGGTATTCTGGGCTTGTTCTGGGCGACAGGTAGTTTTGAATTTGATGTTATGGGTGACCGCCTAGCTCAACTGGTTGACACTGGCTCACTGAGCTATTCTCTGGCAGTAATATTTGCAGTTTTGGTATTTCTTGGTCCAGTTGCCAAGTCAGCACAGTTTCCCCTACATGTGTGGTTACCAGATGCCATGGAAGGTCCAACACCTATTTCAGCTTTGATCCATGCAGCAACTATGGTAGCAGCAGGGGTGTTTTTAATTGCCCGGATGTATCCGGTATTTTTATGCTTACCAGCAACGATGAATATCATTGCTTGGACAGGCGCATTAACCGCATTTTTAGGGGCAACTATTGCTATAACCCAAAATGATATCAAAAAGGGTTTAGCCTACTCTACTATTTCCCAACTGGGTTATATGGTAATGGCAATGGGAACAGGTGCTTATACTGCTGGTTTATTTCACTTAATGACTCATGCCTACTTTAAGGCGATGCTTTTCCTCGGTTCCGGTTCAGTAATTCACGGCGTGGAAGAGGTTGTTGGTCATGACCCTTTATTAGCTCAGGATATGCGGTTAATGGGTGGCCTGCGAAAATATATGCCCATAACATCTATTACCTTTCTAATTGGTTGTTTAGCAATTTCCGGGATTCCCCCCTTTGCTGGCTTCTGGTCAAAAGATGAGGTTTTGGGTGCAGCTTTTCAGGCTAATCACTTGCTTTGGTTTATTGGCTGGTTAACTGCGGGTATTACTGCTTTTTATATGTTCAGAATCTATTTCTCCACATTTGAGGGCAAGTTCCGAGGTAACGATAAAGAAATTCAGCAGAGTATTAAACAAGCAGCAAACACTTTTGTTTTATCATCAGAATCTGAAAGACTAACACCAGATTATAATCCAGGAGTAATAGAACAGGGTAAAATTTCTGGTGAACACCATAATTCTCATGAACATAGGGATTATCCCCATGAATCTCCATGGACAATGACAATTCCCTTGGCAATTCTTGCAATTCCTTCAATTTTGATTGGTTTAGTCGGTACTCCCTTTGGAAACTACTTTGAGCAGTTTATTTTTGCTCCTAATGAGACGTCGGCAGAAGTTGTGGAAAAGGCAGCTGAAGTAGACCTGAATGGATTTTATATTATGGCTGGAGGTTCTGTAGCTATTTCTGTTGCAGGAATTACCTTGGCCGCTTTGATGTATCTATTAGGCCAAATTAAACCAGCTATTATTGCTAGTAAAATTAAGCCCCTTTACAACTTATCCCTCAATAAGTGGTACTTTGACGATATTTACCATAGTATATTTGTCATGGGTTTGCGCCGTCTTGCCAGACAAGTTCTGGAAGTCGACTTCCGAGTGGTAGATGGTGCAGTTAACTTAACGGGCTTTTTCACTTTAGTTAGTGGTGAAGGACTAAAATATTTAGAAAATGGTCGTGCTCAGTTCTATGCTCTGATTGTTTTTGGAGCTATCTTAAGTTTAGTGATTCTATTTGGCGTGACTTAGTACAATGGGGTAAGGAAAAAATCAAGGAGGATAATAGTCATTAATTGTTTCTTAAATCACTTTCCTACTCCTCACCCTAGTGTCTGGTAATAATTTTTTCAATTCAATTTTTCTGAGTATTTAAAAATGCAGGATGAAGTTTGCTCGCTTCATCTTTTTATTTTTGTTAAAAGAACATAACAATAACGTTCAAATCCCTCAAAAACTGTTAGTTAATAAGCTAGTAGCTGATAGCCGAAAATTATTGTTTATAGATTCCCAATAACTCTCATGAATACAGCTAATTTTCCCTGGCTAACAACAATCATTTTATTACCAGTAGCTGCATCATTACTAATTCCCATAATTCCGGATAAAGATGGTAAGGCTGTACGTTGGTACTCCTTAATAGTGGGATTGGTTGATTTTGCAATTATTGTTGTTGCCTTTTATACTGAGTATGACTTTTCTAGCTCCGATTTGCAACTAGTGGAGAGTTATCCATGGATTCCGCAATTGGATTTGAATTGGTCTGTAGGGGTAGATGGTCTGTCTATGCCTTTAGTAATTTTGACTGGATTCATTACCACTCTGGCAGTTCTTGCAGCTTGGCCTGTCACACTTAAGCCGAAGCTATTTTATTTTTTGATATTGGCAATGTATGGTGGACAGATTGCTGTATTTGCCGTCCAGGATATGTTGCTATTTTTCCTAGTGTGGGAACTAGAATTGATCCCGGTGTATTTACTTTTAGCTATTTGGGGTGGTAAAAAGCGACATTATGCTGCCACTAAGTTTATTTTGTATACGGCTGGTGGTTCTTTATTTATACTGGTAGCTGCTCTAACAATGGCATTTTATGGTGATACGGTCACATTTGATATGCGATCACTTAGCCTTAAGGATTATGCCCTTAACTTACAAATATTGCTATATGTGGCTTTCTTTATTGCCTATGCTGTCAAATTGCCGATTATACCTCTCCATACTTGGCTACCAGACGCTCATGGGGAGGCTACCGCACCTGTACATATGTTGCTGGCAGGTATTCTTTTGAAAATGGGTGGTTATGCTTTAATTCGTATGAATGCGGAGATACTACCCGAAGCACATGCTTATTTTGCCCCTGTATTAATTGTTTTGGGAGTAGTGAATATTATTTATGCTGCCCTAACATCTTTTGCTCAGCGTAACCTCAAACGTAAAATAGCTTACTCCTCTATCTCTCATATGGGTTTCGTCACCATTGGTATTGCGTCCTTTACCGATTTAGGTATGAGTGGAGCAGTATTGCAGATGATTTCTCACGGTTTAATTGGAGCTAGTTTATTCTTTTTAGTGGGTGCAACATATGACCGTACACATACTCTAATGTTAGATGAAATGGGTGGTGTAGGTAAACGGATGAGGAAGATTTTTGCTATGTTTACTACTTGTTCTATGGCTTCTTTAGCTTTACCAGGTATGAGTGGTTTTGTAGCAGAATTAATGATATTTGTAGGTTTTGCTACTAGTGATGCCTATAATTCAACTTTTAGGGTAATTGTTATATTTTTGATGGCCGTTGGGGTAATTTTGACTCCCATTTATCTGTTGTCAATGTTACGAGAGATTTTTTATGGGGATGAGAATAAAGAACTAGTGGCTAATCAGAAACTTATCGATGCTGAACCACGCGAAGTATTTATTATTGCCTGCCTGCTAATACCAATTATTGGAATTGGTTTATATCCAAAAATTTTGACTCAAGTCTATGATTCTAAAACTGTACAACTAACAGCTAGATTACGTGCTGCTGTACCTAGCTTAGCGCAGCAAAAGACAACTGCCGTTTCCATGAGTGCACCAAGTCTTGAAAGTTAGATTATTGATTTTAAGGATTGCCAAATCTAAATAATCACAAACATACTGCGGGTGCATAGCCCGCAGTATGTTTATGGAAATACCTAATATAATTTACTACAGTTATAAAACTGCACTTAAAGAAATGAAATACACAGTTTATGATGTGAATACTGAATTTGTAACTGGATTAATTACAATGATTTTCCTAATATCATAACTACTAAAAAAATCATTAATGCATACCCAGATTTGCAATAAACTTGATCATCCTATTCCCAGCAAAATAATAACTATCTGAATGGTCACAGATTAACTCAACCATTTAATTCCCTTACAATCACCACATAAGCTTGACAATTTGAGGATGAAATATTATTATTATTCTTCTTAATTAAAAAATAAGTAAAATCCATAAATTCATTAAAGCCCATAAATCTAGTGATTATATGAGTAGTTGAAGTTTTAGAACACTATTAATATTGAATTTATGGATATTCCCTTATAAATGATGATGTTATATCCTCTATTAAGCACTTAAGGCAACCAACATGGGGAGAATATTTTCGTCAATTATCATACTATTGATCATTACAAACTTTATTGTTTTCCCTATCCATAGTGATTTACATACCTTAAAATTGCTCAGAAACATCTGTGTCATCATCTATTTCTGCATCCAATCTTGCTGAAAAAAACCGCTCCATCATTATATCTATGGCATGAGAATTCAATCCACTATTTCTACATTCCTTTATGGGATTAGAGAGAGGAATCAAGCTTAAACGCGTACTTTCTTGCACCAAATCAAAACATGTTTGTGACTCTGGAGACTGATGAAGTTCTAAGTAATCAAAACTACAAATATTCAAATACAAAGTGTGATTTACAACCAGGGTAGAACGATTAGGATGTGCAAAGACTTCAATAATATCTCCTTTTCCCTCACTTTGTACTTGGTCATTTAGGGTATAGATGTAGCGTACTTGGCTTAAATCACTTAGTAATTGCTGGATATCATGTTTATTAATAACCATGCCAGTATCAACAATGCAAGGGGCCGGTATTTTAGTATTAGGTAGATGATTAGTCATAATTTAAATCCCTTTGCTCTCAAAGATGAGGTGCAATACATCCAGTAGACTACTACTTATTTTACAACTTATATTAACACCCGATTCTGTAATTATTCGTTATCGATAGGGTGATCACCCTATCGATAATAACAAAGGTATTATTTTAATAATGGTATTATTTAGGATTCAACTTAATATTTTTTTAACTCAATCCAAGGAATTAAAATTTTTTTCTTCCTTTGTAACTATTTTTAATAGTTTATAAGCATAAAAAATTCTTATCGGAAAATAATCTTCTATATCATCAATATTAATTTAAACTTTTGAAAATACTTTTCGGGTTTAGGCTGGAAGATAAAACTTCATAATCAATTACACAGTAAAGTGCTAATAGTAGTAATGCACTCAAGAGTCGATTACAATTTTATCTGAAAATTGCTTCTATAAATAAACGATAAAATATTAAAATAGTTAATAAAATATGAGTTTTTAGGGATAATTATTAGATACAAAAAAACGATATACTAGTCAAACAAGAGAGTAGTAGCTTAAACTTCAAGAGAAAATAAATAAACTCAATATAATGAATATTTCAGGGGATCAAACATCATCATAAATAAATATAATTAGGGGAAATAATAAAAAAGGCACGGATAAATAGCAAGGATAAATAGAATAGAAAATGTACCGAAACAAAACTTGGAAAAATAAATAAGAAGTCCAAGAAAAATTTGGATTTGACTTGATCGATTGGATAAAACTTTAAACTCAGAGATACCAATTTGTAATTTCTGTATAAAAGATACTATTCAGTATTAAGCTAATCTAGCTTAAAATATGATGATTGGCATATTTATTATAATTAACAATAAAAATTACTTTTATTTGCAGTTATAATAGGTATATTTAGACAAACTATTATTAATATTAAATGCAATCAGGTTATAATTACATATAAGAATATAGGTATTTCCAATATTATATGAATAATTATAGATACTATTTGGTATAGTGTAAAATACACTCTATACCAAATAGTATGAAATCAAATTTGACGTGAGAAATTTAATAACCATAGATAAATAATACGGATTCTTAGTAGTCTAAAATAATGGATTCAGATTACCCAGTATGATAATCTATATTTAAGAAAATCCTTGATGGTTAGTTGATGCGAGAAATAATTTTAGGTTTTTGTAAATCCTAGATTTTACCTTACTGGGGAAAACTGAAACTCATTTCTATATAAACATAATTCAATTTTAGGTTAAAGCCATATGGACCACAATTATTTCAGATGCTTTTAGTAGGAAGAATAAAATACATTGTCAAAATTCAGTAGAAATTTCAGATATATTTATAATTTGTCATTTTAGAAAAAAATACTGATATAGTGTCGATAAATAAGTAGCTATATCAGTATTTTTTTATTTTGTATAGATTAAATTCTTAATTTATACAAAATGTTTATTGGTTTTATCAGTGTGTGTATGGGTTGTAAATCAAAGTAGAACCTGCTTTCATTCGTGGATTAGTAGGTTTAAAAGAGAGACAAATAAATTTACTTGTTTGCTATTAGCATAAAGCCCTATAATAGCTGCAATATTTAAATTTGCTACGAGTGCAGATGTAGTCTGAACATTTATTTAGCAAAGCAAATATCACATTTAGCAGTTATTCACAAAAGTTAAAGCTAATGGTGGCTATTTTTTACTTGAAATCATGCTATTTAAAAGTACTACTAACTTATTTGCGACTTTTATATCAAAACTTATCACTATCAATAGTGCCATATTTTATAGAGTCAAACTATTAAAATAAATATTAATCACAATGTATGGCCTTATTTGGTTAAAAATTTAATTTATAACCCATGCTCATAAATATGACTAAAAACTATCGTTGGTTTCAGAAAATATATTTAAATTTGATTTCTAGTATTGTTTTTTATACTTCTATTCCCTTACCTTATATTAGTGGACTAGATTTTACTGGGGTTTCTCGCCTAGTAACATTAATAGGTTTACTAATTGGTGGAATATTAGGAATTTTTGATTTTCTGATTGCTAGTATAGGAATGCCAATATTAACCCGTAGTGCTTTAGTCGTAATTGTTTGGATTATAATTACTGGGGGTTTGCATTTAGATGGAGCAATGGATACAGCAGATGGTTTAGCCGCTCCTGATGCCAAGCAACGATTACAAGTTATGGCTGATAGTAGAATAGGTGCTTTTGGAACTATGGCGGGATTGGCTGTAATATTGCTTAAAACTGTGGCATTAGTAGATATACAAAATTATAGATGGCTAGTATTGATGGCTGCTTGTGGATGGGGACGGTGGGGACAACAGATGGCAATTGTTTGTTATCCATATCTAAAACCTACAGGTAAAGGATATTTCCATAAAAAAGCCCTAGGGCCTTATATAAATTTATTGCCAGGATTATTCTCACTGATAGTTTTCATTACTTTAGCAACTATTCGATATAGGGTAAATTTATACTTTTTTATGGGTATCTTATTAATAGGGATAATCATAGCAATTAGTACATCAGCTTGGTTTAATTACAAAATAGGTGGACATACAGGAGATACATATGGTGCAGTTGTTGAGTGGACAGAAGCCTTATTCCTGTGTGCTTTGGCAATATTCTGAAACTTTAGTATGGGTTAACCTAGGTAAATATTTTCACCAACAAAATCAAATAAATAATGGGCCATCTGCAATTTACTGCAGAGGGGTACTTTCTGCTGATTGCCTTTTTTATCGATTAAAATACCTTGGTTATTATCATTTCCAAAACCACTTTCAGTTCTGTCTATAGGATTAGCAACAATCAAATCTAGGTTTTTTCTACGTAATTTCTCTAGTGCTGGAGTGATAATATCCCCTGTCTGGGCAGCAAAACCAATTAATTTTTGATTGGGTTTTTTATGGTATGCCAAGTCTGCAAGTATATCTGGAACTCTTACTAGCGGTAAACTCGTAGGTAGTAATTGTTTAGGTAATTTTTCTGTGCTATGATCCCTTGGTTTAACATCAGCTACAGCTGCAGACATAATAATTACATCTGCATTGGGTAAATGCCGCAACATTTCTTGATGCATTTGTTCTGCACTAACTACAAGAACAGTTTGTATTCCTAAAGGTTGTTCCCAGATAACTTCACCATGGACTAGTATGACCTTAGCTCCCCGGTGTATTGCCGCTCTTGCAATAGCTATACCCATTTTTCCCGTGGAGGGATTACCAATAAATCTTACTGGATCCATAAATTCACGAGTTTTCCCAGCACTGATCAGAATAGTTTTACCTATTAAATCCTGTTTCCCTTTGGTATGTAATAAAGATTGAATATGACTGATAATGTCTACTGGTTCTGCCATTCTCCCTGCTCCTACGTGATCACATGCTAGTAACCCAGATGCAATTTCTGTGCTGTGAAAACGCTCATAGGATAGTAAATTTTGCCAATTATTCTTTACTATTTGTTGTCCCCACATATTTGTATTCATCGCTGGTACTAATAGTACAGGACAGGTGGATGCTAACACTGTATTTGTCAATAAATTGTCAGCTATTCCATGAGTTAATTTACCCAAAGTGTTAGCTGTAAGGGGTGCAATTAAACATAAATCAGCCCATTCTCCCAATTTAATATGTAGAGGAGGAGAATTATTTGGTTGCCAGAAATTTTTATCTGTATAAACAGGATGACGAGATAGGGTGGCAAAAGTCAGGGGCATAATAAACTTCTGCGCAGCATTAGTCATAATTACCCGCAATTCCACCCCCATCTTAAATAGGGTAGATACAACCTCACAAATTTTGTAGGCAGCAATCCCTCCACCAACAGCTACTATCACCCTATGGGGTCGAATGTTAACGCTTTCCGATATTGTGCCAGAATATGGCTGCATTATTAATTCAGAATTCAGTAGATTAGAATTTTAATCAGTAAAAATCAACCCAAAACCCTTAGGCTTCATCGTATGCTTCTAAATCTAGTAAATATACATAAGATTCAACCAGCTCTGGACGTTGAAATGCGATTGCACGGAGCAAATGCCAGTCATTCAAACTTTCAAAAGCATTACTATAATTATCCTGTTCCAGACGTGTAGCTAATTTTTCTACATCCTGCTCAGTCATAGTTGCAATTTCTTTTCGGGAAATACTTAAAGTAGTCATTATTTTTGCCCATCCCAATAGCTGCATTTAAATCCGGCAAGGGGTTGATTGCGTTTTCCGCATCTACCCAGTACATTCTACTCATTTTAGGATGTTACTTTTGCTGTACTTCCACAGCAATTGTACCAGAATGTTTATATATTCTGTGACATTGTTTCTTGAACCGCAGAAATTACGAAGTTCTGGAATAACTTCAGCATTGATGGTCTGATTTCATGCCCCATATCAAATTCATGGTATTCAACTGCAACTCCCAAAGATTGTAGCGTTACTTTTGCTTGAATTGCTGCTGCAAGTGGTACAACTTCATCTTGTTTTCCATGCATAATTAAAGCTTTTAGTAAAGTATTAGAAACTTCCTGTTTCAATAAACCTGGATGTAAGTATCCACTCATAGATACTAAACCAGCTAATGGTAACTTTAATCCTAAATCTAAAGTCATTGCGCCACCTTGGGAAAAACCACTCAAAATGGTTTGTGATAGAGGAACCCCGGTACTACTTGCAAGAGAAAGTAAAAAATCCTGGAGTAATTGACGACTTTCTGTTAGTCCATCATACATATTTTCCGGCTGCAAATTATACCATTGTTTACCCGTTGGAGAAGAAGCATAAGAAAAAGGTGCATTCGGAAAGATAAATTGACAATTCGGCAATTGGAAAAAGCGGAATAGAGAAGCCACATCATCTGCATTTGAACCCCAGCCATGTAAGCAAACGATTAAAATCGATGGTTTTTTATTAGATGTAGAGGGGAGAATATCGATATATTTCAAAGACAATGATTTTACCCTAAAATACTACTTTGTGTTATTTGTATCTGCAACAGCGGCAGCAAAAATAGCTGATAACTAGATTTCAGAGAATGCTTGAAAAGTTATCAAAAGCAATAAATAAATTGTACTAACTATCAATACTCTATAAACTAACTAAAAGTATACTCTATAAATCAGAACTTTTTAAGTAATACAAAATTACCGATTTATTTAGAACTTAAAACTAACTTGAATAATCCAAATATTAAAAATACCATCTTAACTTAGCTAAAGCCTTACTTTAATACTTTGATTACTTATAGATTTCTCCAAATTAAGCTCTTATAATAATGCTTGCATCTAAGTCTAGTTCAAAGCAGAATTATAGATTTTGATTCAAGTGACATATTCATGTCTAACTATAGAGAAATATATATGAGTGATCAAATTACAAAATCTTTAGATACACTTCTCCATATATTTACTTTTAGTAAAACCTAGAAGATAAAAATTTATAACTGAATATATTATCCAATTGATGTTTGTATATACTTTGCTAATAAATGAATACCATGCATATGTTGAGGTTTCTATTATAAGGTTGACTTATTTAACTGCAAGTTATATTAATCACAGTGCTCATACTATCTAAAGTTAGAGGTCTATACGAATAATTTAGCTAATTTTTCACAAATATTATTGAATCACCTTAAGGTTACTATAAGCTCTATTATTCAGGTTTTTTAGATTAGAAAAATAAACAGATACTGCTCACTCATAGAAATTATAGTAATCTACAAATCAAATATATTTATTAATAATGTGCAACATTACTATATTAACTAAGTATCATCAAATAATCCCAATTAGATGGTAAATTTTCAATAATTTTATTGATTCAGCAACTACTAAAGCTTGACAAATAATAAAAAAAGGCACATCCTATATACCCTAACACTTACTCTAGTTTTTTGATATGTTCAATTTAACATTACTTTTGATTAACTCTCCTTCATCTGTAAAATATTAGTAATGTAAAAATAAGAGCATTGTTGCTATCACTAATTGATAGTTTTAGTATCCTTCAACTATTTTGTAGGTATTCAGAAAGTGAAGAGAGAGAGTTAATTAGCATTTAGAAGATATCAAGCTAATAATATATATCACAACAATAATTTTATGCTGGAGGCTCTGTATTTTAGTTACAATTGCTGCTAGATTAGTGAGCAAATATTTTCATGATGCAATAATTGAATCATATTGAGTTCATAGACATAGAAAACATTAATTTCATCTTATTAAGATATATTTGCCATATCTTATAAGATGAAATTAAATAACTATATTAGAAATTAGGCCACAATAATTGTATTCCAAAACTATGGACTTGTTCCCCATAGAGTATGGCCCAAGAATATGTTTAACTTTGAGATAAACGTTTTGCTTCTTCAAATCCTAATATTAGATGTGTTTCCTTTAGAAGGTAAGGAATCATATTACCATGAGGGCTATTTGCAAGACATAAACGCAGGTCAAATTCATCAACCTTATCTGCCTGATTACCAGGAAACCAATGACTACCATTGCCCAGGAGATTGTAGCGCATCCTAGCATATTCAACCATATCATAGGCAACAGCTAAGTTTCTCAACCATAAGATTACTGGTATATTAATATACCCTGGCGTTTGATTATATGCGGGTAACCCAATATGCCAGGTTTTTAACCAATATTCTCCTAAAGTTCTAACTGCTTCTGTTTCCAATCGTTCCAAAATGGCAGGCAAAATCCTCTGGGCATTATCCAATAAATCAAGAGTTTCTAAGTGTTTGTCAAAATCACTTGGTTTTGCTGCCCCCAAACTCAGGGTATGTATCTGGGAATGACTCAAACAGAATAAGTCATTAAAAACCATGGGACTTAAAGGTTCGCATAAATCTACCAACTTTTGTGGTGGTTTATATAATTTCCCCCCCTTATCGGAAGGACTAATGATAAAGACACCCATATCATGGCGATTAGCAGCTTCAATCGCTGCCCAATTACATTGATTAATATAATACCAATGCAGATTGATGTAATCAAATTGATTAGTATTTATTGTTTCTAGAATTATATTTGTAGAGCCGTGAGTAGAAAACCCAATAAACCTAACTTTACCTTGCACCTGTAACTTTTTTGCGACATCAAGGCATCCATCAGGTTGAAGGCAGTATGCTAACATTTCGGTATTATTAATACCATGTATTCCTAGTAAATCTAGGTAATCTATTTGCAGGTAATTTAAGGATTTTGTAAATTCTTTTTCAAAATCCTTGGAATTTGCTGTCGGAGGTACCTTAGTTTGTACAATGATTTGTTCACGGCATAACTTGGGTATAATTTTTCCTAGTTGCATCTCGGAACTACCATAATGTCTGGCTGTCTCAATATGGTTAATTCCTAATTCAATGGAACGGTGAATAGTGGCTTCCAAATTTGCTTGATTTTCTTCAGGAACTTCCCATTGGGCTAAATCCTGCCACTTATATTGATACCTCATTCCTCCGCAAGAGAAAACAGGCATTTGTAACTCTGTACGTCCAAATCTTCTGTATAGCATCATTAAAAAAATTGCCTATTTATAAAATATATAATTGATCCTAATTTAAATTTTTGATGATTATCATATTCCACATAAACTAGGAGAATTAATATATAGTAGAATTATCACTTATGAATAATATAAGTAAGATATAATCTGATCCCTTATCATATATAAAAGTTAATCTTACCAGCCTTATAATTACTTAATCTAAGCCAGGCTATCATAAAGATAATTAGATATTTGCCAAGTACTAAGCTTGTCTATAACTCTTAAAAAATATAGTGCTTAGCTTAGAATCTATAATGCTGTTAGAAATTTGAATTAGATAGATATATAATCCATTATAATCCTTTCTATCCTAGTTAATCATTAATTGGTAAATGTAGATAATTATAGTATTAAGTTAAAATATGATTTATGGTGAGGATAAAAATGTAAAAAAGTTTAGAAAGATTTAAATATCACATTTGATACTTTACTCTTGATATCTGTCGGCAATATAATTCTTAGTAATATCAGATGATTTAGGTAGCTTTCTAAGTAATTAGAATTTTTAAAACAAGTTGATAAGCCTCAGCAACAAACCTAATTAAATACGATATGAATATTTTAATATCTTTTATAGCTAAATATTCATATGACAAGCTATAAATTTATTCCGTTTATTCATTCAAGTAGTTGTCAAACCCAAATATAACAGGTTCTCATATATTACCCAGAATTTTTGGGTAGCGGGGAATACATTCTGACTTTGTGATTTAATACCAGTAATTACTACGGGAGAATAAGTTTTTATAGAAACAAGAAATAGAGTTTTTTATTTGTCTTACCATTAACTATATTACATCATGCTTAAGGGAATAAATAGGGTTTTCCAAATCCGGATTATCTTATAACAATCTCTTATTATTAGAGTTGTTATAAGATGAACGGTTAGCTTATGTTTAAGCTAACAGGAATTAGGATAATTTACCTGATGAAATTATCCTATGCTGATGCCAGATAATTCGCACAGTCTAGTAAACAGTTAAGCGCAACTAAAATACATTGCAATTATTATACATAGTTGCCAATATCAGGATTTTTAGAGCTTTCAACTATGTAACTGACTTCTCAGTACAATCTACCCAAATAAACTTAAGTAGATTGTACTGGAGCAAGTCTTGATAATGCTTGGAAAACTTATGTTCAGGTAGTTATCATTAAGAGATTGATAACTACTATGGGGCAATAATTCCCATTTCTACAATTAAAATGCCCTTTTTGGAAAATTATGGCAGGCTCTAGGAGCTATGATTTCTCTCCTAAGTATGGGTTTGGAAATCTCCTTAACTCTTGGTCACAACCTCTTTATCCATTGCTAGAAACTTCTCCAACTCCGTCAATGCATCTGCATCAATTTTAGTTTGCATAGGACAGAATTTGGGCCCACACATAGAACAGAACTCAGCTGTTTTGTAAATATCTACTGGTAATGTTTCATCATGGTATTCCCTAGCTCTGTCTGGATCAAGTGCCAATTCAAACTGACGATTCCAGTCAAACTTATACCGAGCTTTGGAAATTTCATTATCTCTATCTCTTACACCAGAACGATGGCGGGCAATATCTGCTGCATGGGCTGCAATTTTGTAGGCGATTAAACCGTTACGTACATCTTCTGCATTAGGCAGACCTAAGTGTTCCTTGGGTGTGACGTAACATAACATTGCTGTACCATACCAACCTGCCATGGCAGCCCCTATGGCTGAGGTAATATGGTCATAACCAGGAGCAATATCTGTTACTAGTGGTCCTAGTACATAGAAGGGAGCTTCTGAACACTCTTCCATTTGCTTTTTAACATTAAACTCAATTTGGTCCATGGGAATATGTCCTGGGCCCTCTACCATCACCTGGACATCGTGTTCCCAAGCCCTTCTGGTTAACTTTCCCAGGGTTTTGAGCTCGTGCAATTGTGCTTCATCTGATGCATCATGAATACAGCCGGGACGCAAGGAATCCCCCAGACTAAAGGAAACATCATATTTTTTGAATATCTCTATGATATCTCGAAAATGCGTGTACAAAGGGTTTTGTTTATGGTGGTGTAGCATCCATTTAGCAATAATTCCACCACCACGCGAAACTATACCTGTAATCCTGGTTTTGACTAAGGGCAAATACTCAATCAAAAGACCAGCATGAATTGTCATGTAATCAACACCCTGTTGGGTATGTTTTTCAATAACATGGAGGAAGTCTTCAGGTGTAAGATTTTCTACATTACCATGAACATTTTCTACAGCTTGGTAAATTGGTACAGTACCAATGGGAACAGATGAGGCTTTAATTATAGCGGTACGAATTTCGTCCAAATTACCACCACCAGTGGATAAATCCATGACAGTATCTGCACCATATTTAACTGCCAAGTTTAGTTTAGCTACTTCTTCGTCAATATTGGAAGAGTTGGGAGAAGCACCAATATTTGCATTTACCTTACATTTGGAGGCTATTCCAATAGCCATTGGTTCCAAATTGGGATGATTTATATTAGCAGGGATAATCAGCCGTCCCTTAGCAATTTCATCTTTAATCAACTCAACAGGTAAGTTCTCCTGTTGAGCAACATAATGCATTTCCTCGGTGAAAATGCCTTGGCGGGCATAGTACATTTGAGTAACATTACCTTGGCCACGTCGCTTGGCAATCCATTGTGTCCGCATTTTGATTACCTCGATAAACAGCTTCCCTACGCTGGTATTACCCAGTCTCAGGTGTTAAGGGTTTGTTCTCAGCCTGATTTTACTCAGACACCCCTAGCATAAAAACAATTGTACCACTTTGATTTTGGTTGTCGATTTTGTAATTGATATATTAAGAGATTTTGTAATTGATATATAAAACAAGATCATATTAGGATTTATTTTAAAATAGACCAGAAAAAATAAATAGCAACAATTCTACAACTATAAGCAACATATGAAACAAATCGAACTATTAAAGTAATATGCAGTTTTACTCATTACAAGTTATAACTAGGATTCAAAAACTGCCAATAAATCTTTGAATGTTAATCATAGTCCCAAAAATACTTTTAGCTTCTTCTACCAAGCTTAAATTGACTTTAATCTTTATCAAGGCACTAAATCAAGGCACTAATAATTATCTAGTTTAACCTGACAATTCCATCTTGTGTAAACTCTAAAATATTCTTGAGTTTGGCATGCCACATATTGGGATACAAGTAAAGGTAAATATTTGATACAAGTATCATAAGTTATCAAGAATCCGAGCTTAATAACAGTTATACTCAAGTTAGTCTCAATGGCTAAAGTTAATTCTCATCTCAGAGTAAGGCTGTTTATAATTGCCCTGCTGCTATTATTATAAATAGTCTTAGAATTATTATCGCTATGGGCTATTTCATATCAAAATTATGATATGTACTTCATATAAAATACCTATAAAAGTAGTTGAAAATATAAGTATAACTACGCTCTTAATAATTAAAGAAAGGTTATTTCAACGTGAGTATTTATACAACAAGTAAAACAAAATCTCAGGCTATCATAATACAATTTTTATTGATTAATCTGTAATAATTGTGATCTTAATAGATAAGTTTAATATCCATTAAGATCACTTCAGAGGTAAATTACTTCCAACCTTGTCAGTTCAAGTAATTATTTTCATGACCTCTGTAATAAAAATTACTGACAATTAAAAGTACCCAAGCAAGAGTTACTATTAAAAGTGTAGATTGACAAGGTTGTATTCCTCCATTTTAACTATTTTAAGAATTAATTGCTTAGATTTTCTTTCTTCACTTGTACGCTACTATTCTCCTTATAGTAAAGTTGGAGTTGAATATAGTAACAATCATTGGGAATGATATCACAGATATCTTGAAGCCCTTATAAGTAGAAATATGTCAAGTGCTTATGGCTGCTTATAAATATCTTAATACCTATAGTGAATTTTCTGGTAGGGTCCTCCAAGCAATGGACAATACTATTTGGGTAAACTAATTTGATAATGTTGAAAATCGTTAAGCGTATTACAAAGGTACCTGACCAGAATATGATTATAAACTGGTTATACTGTAGATTCTTGGGTGGTTTTCACTGAAATGGGAGGGTTATCCTTATATATCAAGGAAAAAATCCTACAATAGAGGATAGTTCTATAAATGAAGGACTTGATAATAGTAGAATTAGAGCAAACATGAAAAATTGCACCCATTGATAATGCTATCCACATTGAGGATCAACAAAACTTATTGTATTAATGATTAATACAATAAGTTTTGTTGATAGGAGGGTCTACAGTGGTTAATCTTAGTGTAGCAGTACCTCTTGCAAAATAAGTTGTTTTAGGACCTGCTACCATTAATGTTTTATGTGATAATTGACATAGTTAATAGTCAGTTTTATTTAATGTTAAACGGTTGATATCTAAAGGATAATCCCCTAATTTGGAAAGATATATATTTATATATTTATATATTTAAGAATTTTAAGATAAAGCATAGCCTAATTATACTCTCAGACGTCTATTCTTAGATTAGAAGGAATTAGTTTTAGTTGTTTGGAAAAATATGGTAGTAGTCAAAATAAGGATGACTTGACCATATCATTGATTTGCTACATTTTTTTGTCTAGATAAACTTTGGGTAATACTTTATGATCAAGAGATAAAAGCCATGTAAAGCTTGTCTATGGGTAAATATAAGATTATTAGAAGTTTATTTACATTCGTTGCTAAATCTTAGAATTCACTAATTAATATATAAGTTTAAGAATATCTATACAATATTCACAGAAATTTTAGTTAGGTATAAAAATTAATTACTAACTGAAGTATTATATTTTTGGATAATCATGAGAGATAAAGGGCACTTTAACAGTCTTACCTTGTACATTTCCTATTTCGACTTTTATATTTGCACCACCTACTTTAGTACGAATATAACCAAGCCCAAAATGACCATCTACAGTGGTAGTATAACTAGTTAGTTTACCTACTTTTTCCTGTCCAATAGTAATTAAACTACCTGGTGTAGTTGGAGCTGTGAGATGGATTCCCCAAAGTTTCTGTTTTACTCCCTTATAGGTATTGAGACGGGTAATAGTTTCCTGTCCAATGTAACAACCTTTATTAAAGGAAATAGCATTCCATAAACCAACTTCCAAAGGGTTATATTCCTCAGTTATTTCTTGATCTGGCATAGGTCGCCCTTGGAGAATACGCAACATACTCCAGGTATTTTCGCTCATTTTTACCGCTCCATATTCCAAGAGAATTTCTTGCATACTATTCTTGTGAGCAACTGGAAAAATCATGGTATATCCAGGAATTGCTAAACCACTACCAACACAAAAACACAAATCTTCCAAACCCTGTGAAGAAAATACTTGGTGGGTACCATAGGGTTTACCAATCAATGTCTCTGCTCCCAATTTTGTCACTAATTCATCACTACCAGGACCAATTAAATTAAAGATAGCATTAGATTCAGTAATATCATTTAGTTGAATCTTATCCGCAAAAAAGATGTATTTATCCAGCCACTCCATCAGGAATTTATGCCGTTTGGGAGATACTAGTATAATTATTGCATCATCATGCACGTAAGCAGTTACTAAATCGATTGTACGCCCTGTTGGAGTGACAAA
The DNA here is from genome assembly GCF_000350105.1 of Richelia intracellularis HH01. Taxonomy (GTDB): domain Bacteria; phylum Cyanobacteriota; class Cyanobacteriia; order Cyanobacteriales; family Nostocaceae; genus Richelia; species Richelia intracellularis. The sequence continues at coordinate 104,590 of NZ_CAIY01000085.1, read as the reverse complement.
AATAGTATCACAGCCTTGTCCTGGTTGCAGAGACAGAAAATTATTAGTACTTTGATTGTGTAAAAAACGTAAGCAGTCCCTATCTGTAATTTTAATCAATCCCCAATGGCTGCGATCATAGAGTGCAAACTTTGACTCTACAGCTCTCATGGCTGCTATTTGTTGATTTCCAATACTTGATTCCATATTGTGTAATTAGGTTATGGTCGTGGTTATTACCTTGAGAAAAGCCTATCAGATTGGTATTCCCTCTTCAATAAATATTGAAGAGGGAATACCTAAAGATCCAAGAACCAATCATGACTTTGTAAATTTTTTTCTGCCACCTTGGATAATTATTTTCAACAACCTATGAATTCCTTACTATTAGGAATTGAACTGAGTAACAATACAAACTGAAATCATTCTATCTTAACTGCTTAGAATTAACTCAATAATTTTTCTTATTTTTTATTTTTAATAGTTCAAATTACAAGTTAAAAGAAATCAATTTTTATTATTTTTACCTGTCTAAAATTATATTTTGAGCTACCAATATGTATTATATTCTTAATTAAGACACTAATGTAGTCTTCCTTATTATAATCACACGAATTTTACATTTGTAATAATTAGAGCACAAAATAAATTTATAGAATAATTACTAAGAGCAAAACCTTCATACTAAATTACATAGTAATAATATATTGAGGATAAGGGGTAAAATTACATTTATATTAGTTGATTATTATTACAAAACTGCTTGTAACAACAATTTTTTAGCATATATACATTTTTATGATTTTTAGTTTTTTATCATCTCTAGTTTCTCAATAAAAATTCAAAATTTAACTCTAAGTTTCTTAGCTTTTAACTTGATATATTGAAATAACTAAAGGGGAAATTTTGAGAAGTAATTACTCTTATCATTTACATAAATTGCTTGTAATTTATACAGTCGTGAGTTTAATTTGTTTCTAGTATTTATAATATACATAATAATATAGACAATCTCAAAACTACCCTACGACTTCATTTATTGGAAAACGATCTATTAATTGAATTGCTCGGTAGGCATTGCGGCGCAACGATTCTGATAAGTAAGGAACATGAGGGATTTGTGATAACAAATCTAATGTACGGCGTAAAATTCGCACTACATCACCCTCATCCAGGCTGGTATTCTCACATATTTCCGTCCAGTCTATACCTAAAGCCCACTTTTCTAGTAGTGAAATCATGTTAATATATCTATTCTCCAAGCCTACTGTTAAGGCTACTTTATGTTTATATTGTGTCTTCAACACCGCACGACGAATCTTCTGCAACTTTGACCAAATTGCAGAAGATTCCTGAGATAATTCAAACTTTACAAAACTATCGGGGCGTGGACTTTCTGTAACTAAAGCTGCAATGATAGCAGCTAAATTATGAGGATTTAAGTTATCTATTTCTCCACTAGCCAATACTAAACCCAACCATAACTCATTCTCTCCTCTAATGGCAGCAACAATTTGCCCTAATTTGGTTGGAATTAGCTCCTGCAAACACCCAAACTGCTGTAATATAGAGATCAGATTCAAGAATTCCCCCCAGTGCTGCTGAGATCGGACAGCTACTTGCTCTTGTAGGGTTTTAATTTCTGATTGCAATTCTTCTGCTCTTGCTTTGCGACGGAAAAAAGTAGCTACGCTACCTGTTTTAAACAGGTGATGAATTTGTAATTGATCTTGAGTGTCATTAACACGCTGGAGTTGTTCGATAATTTCTGGTGGATTGTAGAAGGAACTATCAACGGCGGGGATTTTTCTAGCAATAATGGCTGTCTGCTGATTTCCCCGACGGCACTGGCCAGGTTTTAATGGCATTTCAGCTGGTGGTAGCAAGTCTTCTGGTATTTCAATTCTGGGTATTTCTGCATGTAAACCTACTACATCGGTAGTCGTTGTTACATACCAACGATTATCTCTTCCTAAACATACCAAATAAGGGGATTGCCCGGACCCGTGGGTTCTTGATATTAAAATGGCTGTTACTGGTACTGAAACAGTTATATGCTTTCCCTTCAAACTCAGTAATGTACCAGAAACCGCAAAACCTAACATCATTGATATTTCATCATTTCTGACGTTATGTGTTTCTTTGTACAAGGTTTTAAGTAATTTCTGTTCAGCCTTTAACTTTTGCCGTAACTTCTCATATCTGGCAACTTCTAACTCATCCACTGCTGCCACCTGTTCTTGTAGATTTTTTAATTGTTCTTGTAGGTTGGTAATATGCTTATATTGGGGTTGCAGATGTAAATTGGCTAAATACTGTCCGAAACTGCGTTCTACTAGTTCCTTAGCCTCTTTTATGGTATGTGTTTGTAGCAGATTCAACACCATACCATAACTGGGAGTGAACTGACTTACCAAGGGATCCGGCTTGGAGGTAGCCAGATATGCAGCTTCTTTTGATCCTTCAAATGGAGTTTGCAGGGTTACAACGTATCCTTTCTCATCCATGCCTCGACGACCTGCTCTACCTGCCATCTGCAAGAAATCAGAGGCATTAAGCAACTGATGTCCAGCATCTGTGCGTTTGGAAAGGGTAGAAATTACTGTTGTACGGGCCGGCATATTAATTCCTGCTGCCAAGGTTTCGGTAGCAAATACGACCTTGATTAATCCCTGTTGGAATAATTCTTCAACTAAGCCCTTCCAAGCAGGTAGAATTCCTGCATGGTGTGCAGCAATTCCCCGGTAAAGGGGCATAATTTGTCCTGAGCGTCCAGCGTCAGGATTGCGTTTGAGAAATTCATCAATTTGGTACCTTAATTGACTAGTTTCTTCCTCATTAACTAATGATAAATTTGAAACTTCTTTAACTGCTTTATCACATCCTCGACGGCTAAAAATAAAGTAAATTGCCGGCAACATATCCCTGTTTTTTAGCTGATTCAGGATATAAGTTGAACTGGGAGCTTCTGGCCTACCACTTCTAATCTTTTTCTCACCATTTTGTTTTTTCTTTCGTTTTTGAATTAAGCGTGGATTTATTTTACTTAAACTATTATTCAATAAAAGGAAAACTCCCTTAGTATTACCGAAGTAAAACTCCAAGGGCACAGGACGAAAACTCGAATGGATCAGGTCTGTATAGCCATGGACTTGAATTAACCAGTTTGTTAATTCCCGACTGTTGGTAACAGTTGCAGACAAAGCTACCAATTGAATTGTCCGGGGGCAATAAATAATGGACTCTTCCCAAACAGTACCCCGGTGACGATCATTCATATAGTGGCACTCATCTAGTACCACAGCCTCTACATCTACCAAAGAAGTGCCCACACGCCCTATGGGTGTACCATAAAGCATATTGCGGAATATTTCCGTAGTCATGACTAAAATGGGAGCATCCCGGTTGATACTAACATCTCCAGTAAGTAATCCTACAGATTTAAGGCCAAATTTTTCTCGAAAATCTCTCAATTTTTGGTTGGAGAGAGCTTTCAAAGGAGTAGTGTAGAAAACTCGCTTGCCTCTAATTAAAGCACGATAGATGGCATATTCACCAACCAAAGTTTTACCTGAACCCGTTGGTGCACATACAACAACTGACCGCCCAGAATTGAGAGAAGCGATCGCCTTTAGTTGAAATTCATCCAATTCAAAGGGAAATATTGAACTGGGGTCAAGTTCTGGAGACAGGGCAGAATAATTCACTCAATCACAATTGCAACCAGACTATTTACTATAATATTTCAACCGGACTATTTACTATAAAATTTCAATTATTTCAATTTTCCTCAAGGACTCATAATATAAAATTATTCAATCCCCCAAACTCCTTAATATTAAATAAGCAAAAGCCCCTCCCCAAATATAATAGATTCTTGAGTATTGAGAAAACCCTGACGTAGTTCAACTTATTTGACATAAAATAATGAACTAGATTTACTAATGGTATTGATATTACCTGTAAATTACAAATCGCTGTAAATTGATTAAAGAACGATTATAATCAAGAATTGCTCTAACCCTATTTCCCTCAGACCTAGTTAAATCGCTTTCTGCGGCAATTACATCAGTTTGGGTACCAACACCTGCTTGGAATCGTAATCGGGCCAAACGCAGAGCTTCTTTAGCTTGATCCAAAGCTGTATTGGCAGTTTTTAAATTTTCAAGATTTGACTTTAGATTGGAATGGGCTTGTTCTACTTCAAAACGGATTTGATTTCGTTGTTGAGCAAATTGCGTTTCTGCAATCGCCATATTGGTTTCTGCTTGTGATGCTTGGGCCTTAGACTTTCCGCCATCAAATAATGTCATAGTAGCTTGCAAGCCAACTGAATAACCATCAGTTATACCAATGCCATCGTCAAATTGATCCAATAAGTCATAATTGGCGATAAGACTAATTTTTGGCCTTAGGACTGACAGTGCTTGTTTCTTTTTTTGCTTGTTAATATTACGCTGAATCAAATTTTGACGTAGTTCAGGGCGATTGGTAAAAGCCTTAATGATGCTCTCTTCCAAGGACATATTCCACAAACCTGCCAATTTAACCTCATCAGCAGCAACAATGATAACTGTTTGTGCTATACCCAAGCGGTTTCCCATGCTATTACGGGCAATTTTTTGTTTAGACATAGCACTAATTAAATTCTGTTTAGTATTGGCCAAATTTACCTGAGAACGCAACACTTCAAAACGAGTACCCACACCAGCTTGCTCTAGGGCTTTAGCATCTTTCAAACTTGCTTGCGCATTTTTAACTGCTGATTGGGCAATCCTCACGTTTTCATCCATTTGCTGTAGGTTGTAATATTCTGAGGCGACATTTAAACGAATTTCTTCTGATATTCTTTCTATGTCCAACTTTATGGATTTAACCTGATAATCAGCAATTTTGATTGCTGATGATCTTCCGCCTGAAGTATAGAAGTTATAGGTTAATTGCGCCTGTCCCTGAAAGTTTGTATTGATAGGATCCCGTGATGGAATAGCTGATTGAGGAGGTAAATTTTTCTCAGCCCTTGATTGCAACTTATCATTTAATTGGTTACCAGAAGACTGCTGGCGGTTTATCTGTGTTTGTATACCTAAACTAGGATACAAGGCAGATTTTGCTTCCAGTAAAGCCCCTTTGAAACGTTTCAAACGTAATAATGCCAATTGCAAATCCCGATTATTACGTCTAGCTAGCTCCAAGGCTTCCTCCAAAGTAATTGGTTGTACACCTCTCACTTTTACTTCCTCTAGCTTTGTAGGAAATTGTAGAAGGTTGGGGTTAGGGTTAAGGTAATTATGAATTTGGGGGCTTGTAATTGCCGCAGGTTGTTCAATTGTATTTACTTCTACAAGTTTTATTTTAGCTAATTTATGATCGCTAGAGTCTAATTTATAAGCTTTTGATTCTTGAGAAGGTAACTTTTGACCAAAAAGAGTACTCCTCTCTGCTTGGGTAAAAACACGATTTTGTATTTTTCTCTGTCCCAGCAATAAGTGTCTCTGTTGTGTATTAATATTTACCGGTGGCATATAAACAAGTAAATGCCCCGGGGCAAATGATTTAGATATCAATTTAGATACCTTATTCTCATATTGACTTGAGGTCTTTCTGACAATCAGCTCATTTTTCTTAGAATCATGAGACTGAAGGTCTTTAATGATAGGTGCTGTACCAGTTCTGACTGTAGCTATTACACTCGCAATAACCGGATTAAGATCAGAGTGCTTATTAATATGGAATGTTTCTTTAGCATTATTTCTAATTGATTTACTAACACTGGTAGAAGTTGAAAAATTGGGTGTGGCATTAAATAATAGCTTATTGATTCGTACACCCTCAGCCCAGGCAGACTGAGTCGTTAACAATGCCACTGTCATACCAGGTAAAAAGCTATGGAATAATTGTTGTCCTTTCACCACATTTCCTCACACAAAAACTAGGCGTTAGAAACCATCTTTACTGCAAAACATATATAGCATGATGCTAACTAATTAGAAGTTTCAGAACTCTACTTGTCTTCAAATCCTTTGACAATACGAGATAATTCTACCTTCTCATTGATGCTAGCGCGGGTTGGGGCACCACTGACTATTCCCTCATAGTTCCTGAAAGAATCTTTAATTTCCGGACCATCAGCAGTAATATTGTACTCGCGAATACCCTTGTCATGCCAAGACCCGCGCATTTTAAATACATTAATTGCTCGAGACATTTCCCCACGAATCTCTACATACTGCAACATGATAATTGTGTCTGTAATTGTAGAAATATGAGAGTCGGTAATGGAATGAGATCCCATAAACTGGTTTGTAGTATTAGTAAAAAATCCTGTTATCTCTTCCTGTTTAGCATAACCAGTAACACCAATAACAAACTGCCTAAATGCATTACTACTTACACCTCTTGCCAAAGCAGAAAGGGAATCAATTGCTATTCGAGCTGGTTTAAAATCAGTAATCTCCGACTTGATAATTTGCAGATGGTCTTCTACTCCTGTAGATTCAGGATAGGTGCAAATTATCTTCAACAGTCCCTTATGTTCCAGATTCTCAAAATCGATCCCCCAGGAGTAAGCATTTCGTGATAATTGAGCTCGCGATTCTTCATAGGCAAATAATATTGCTCTTTCCCCACTTATACAACCATCTTGAATAAATTTACTTACTAATAAGGTTTTACCAGTTCCTGTTGCTCCTGTCGCTAAAATAATAGAGTCCTTGAAAAAACCACCACCACACATTTCATCAAGGGTTTTGACTCCAGAAGATGCCCTGACATTAGAAGAACGTTGGGTTAGTCTCATTGCACCTAGAGGAAAAATATTCATACCATCGTTAGTAATAGTGAAGGGGTATTCTCCTTTCATATGGGTAGTACCCCGTAACTTCAGAATTTCTATGGTTCGGCGACGACGTTCCCTTTCTAGAACATTACGGACAATGACTACATTGTCAGATACAAATTCCTCTACACCAAAAGCTGCAACTCCCCCATATTCCTCAACCCGCTCTGTAGTGATAATGCTAGTGACCCCCAACTGTTTTAACCGCGCTACTAAACGGAATATTTCCCGACGTACCACACCTACAGCTTCATACTGTTGAAAAATAGCAGTTATTGAATCAATAGAAACTCTACTAGCTTTATATTTATGAATTGCATATTGTAGACGTTCTATAAGGGCAGATAGGTCAAAACTGCCTATGATATCTTGGCCCTCTGGATCTGGAGAGGCATCAAGGATGAATAGTTTACCTTGCTCGATAAATTTTTGTAAATTCCAACCAAAAATATGGGCATTTTTGAGAATATCTACAGGGGATTCCTCAAATGTTACAAATACTCCCGGCTCATTAAAATAGGTGATTCCATTATAAAGAAACTGGAGCGAAAATAAAGTTTTCCCTGTACCTGATGTACCACTAACTAGTGTTGATCTACCAACTGGTAATCCCCCATGACTAATATCATCAAACCCCTCAATCATAGAGCGCATTTTACCTACGCCTTGCAGTAATGGGTTACAGCTTTGTTCTGATTGTTCTTGATCGCTCATTTTCGAGTTGTAATCAATGAAAATTATGCCTATTTATGAATATTTTTATGTATTATTTTAGCCTTTTGAATATATTCAGATCAGATAATCCAATTTTACTCACCTTTAAAATCTTCTTCTGATAATTCTTCATATAGCAGATCTAATCCGATTAGTACTCTTTCCCTATCTGACAAATCCCCAATAATTTTGCAGACTGGGGGTGGTAAAATTTTTGACAATGTAGGTGTTGCTAAAATTTTATCTTCTTCTGCTAGTTGTGGACTTTTAAACACATCAATCACTTTTAATGTATACACTCCCTGAAACTCATCATCTAAAATATTTTTCAGTGTTTTCAATGCCCTAATTGAATTTGGGGTATTGCCTGCTACATAAAGTTTCAGGACATAGGTTTTTCTGACTGGTTTCATATGCAGTATAGATAATCTCCAATAAGATAGAAAAAAGCAATGATACTTATTTATTTAGATTCCATTTATTATGATTTTCTAGGAAAAGTAACAGAGTTATGTATAGGTATCTTAATTAATTTTTATCAGTACTTGTAATATACAGTAATGCCAGTCAATGACAATATAATATACGAAAATAGTTATGAGGGAATACAAGTGTTTTCATCTATTCATAGAAGAACGATATATTTCACATAGATGAGCCAAAATATCTACAAGGGTTAATCGATAATCTATTAGAGTTTCATTATCTCTTCCTTCTAGCTTTAGTTGTGTGGAAAATTCGTCCATGATTTCCATATGTATTTCTATAATTTGAGGTACGGGGATGTTAGCATAAAACAAGATACTAATAAATTTTTCAATCTTTAGTAATATCTCTGTATCATTTGTAAAGTAGTTTATAAGTATGTGCCGATAGTCAGCCTTTAGTTGTTGAATTAATTTTTGTTTTTCTATTAGGCTCATTAAATTTAATTCAATAATAGTGAATCGCGTTATCAGTCTATATGCTTATGGTAAATTTACTTTTTATTGCCCTGTCCTTTATCAGTTTCAGTTAAGGCATATCGTAGATTAACTTCACAACAGTTATTTTCAAGTGGATATCTACAACAGTGTTAGGGAAATTCTAAAAAACAGTTTGTTACTTTCCATTCTTAAATTTTTGAGTATTATTTGTATGTATTTCCAAATTATGGCATTGCAGAGTTAATACCCTGATTATGATTTCTTCCTTAACATAGGGTACTTTTAAAGATTCTGACTGTAAAATCTACTATTATTTTTGTAGAATGAATATTTGATGAAAATTATCATACTGTCACAGATGTAGATTTCTTCGGCTAACTTTATGTTATGAGTGTGGAATAGTTAAAGGCATCAGATAGATTGATTTGCTGCAACTGTGGAATTACAGCCAGATCTTATCCTGGATATTAGATCAAATAACCTTATTCTTAGATACACTCATGATTAAGCTTGGGAAATAGATGGATTTTTGTATCCTACTTTTGCTTTTTGAGTAAGATACTTTAATAAAAATTAAGTATTGTAGCATTCTCAATTATTATAATTCTTAAGTTTTTTAAAATGGGCTTTTAGAATCATAATAATTATCTTGGCCATTGCCACTTTTAATAATAATGGTAATCAACGTAGATATATTAAAGCGTGAATATTTTTTGGCAGTTAAATTAGAAAATTAAGAATAGGAATTTACAGGTAAGCCAAACAGTTAGGCTATTTCTCCTAACGTAAATTCCTAATTCCCCAAGACCCCATAACCTGTTATTGGAATTTTTTTGATTTGTCATTCCCACTACTCATATTTGTAGGGATAAAACCCTCAAGGTTTATGTCAATGCTAAATCAATCGCTTTGTGACTTTATTACAAGCGTACCAGGATGCCTAGAAACAAACGTAATAGCAATTGTATTGAATCTATTTCAACAATATAAGTGCAACTGTGTTGTTATTTGTAATGCTCAAAGAGCGCCTGTTGGTGTCATTTATGCTGTCAGGCTGATACCAAGGTTAATCAATATAGCTGACAAAAGCCATTTAGAGTCAGAAGTGAAGATTTGTAAGGGAGAAATATTGGACTTGCAGCAACCAATTTCAACCTTAGGAGAAGACCTAATTGAGCCTATAATCACATTGTCATCTGACTGTAATCTCAAGCAGTTAAGCACTTTAATACAAACTGCCAATAAAGTTGAACATAACTACCTGGATTGGGCATTGATAGATGACGATGGTAGGTTCTTAGGATTATTAGATACTGTTAGATTACTACAGTTTGTTCTAGAACAACAGATCACTTGGGATGAGATAGAAACAAGGCAGACAAAAACACCAATTAATCTGGAAGACAAAGCTTTAATACAACTATTAGAGAGGCTACCATGGCCACTAATGCTACAAACCTGCACTGGAGAGATCATAACGCAAAACCGAGCTTGGGGGCAAAAATTAGGCAATATCAAAAATCCAGAAATTATTAGGCAACAGATAACAGCGATACTTACACAATCAGAGTATTTATCTAATAGAGAAGAACAGCATTTTCCAATAAGTGAAAAAGCAATGCTGGAAAACCTCAGTTATAAAGGAACAACTAATGCTGTTCCCAAATATAAACCTGTTACGAATAATACTCCTATCGGAAAATCCTTACCTGAGGAATTAATCACTGCCAATTCCACCCACCATTGTTTTTGGGATTATCAGTTGGGGACTTGTATCTGTGTTATTTCAATGGCAGATAACCAAGAACGAATTTGGCAATTTGCCAAGATTCCTTTGGATATAATTTATACAGGAGAGCAGTTAAATAATAAATCGCCCAATCCAGATAATTACCTCTGCTTAGTTTTAGCAACTGATATTACTGAACAAAAGCAACTTTGTCAGGAACTAGCAACAAAAAATGTCGATTTGATTCAGCTGAACCGCCTCAAAGATGAGTTCCTGGCTTGTATCAGCCATGAGCTAAAAACACCCTTAACTGCGGTGTTAGGACTATCTCGATTACTGGCAGATCAACAATTAGGGAAACTTAATGATCGTCAAGCACGTTACACTAGTTTAATTCATCAAAGCGGGCAGCATTTGATGGGTATAGTTAATGATATTTTAGATTTGACCCGTATGGAAACCGGACAAATGGAATTGACATTAGTACCGGTGAATATTCCAAAGGTTTGTGATCGTGCTTATAATGAAGCTAATGCATTACACAACCAAAACAACAAAAGCAGAAATTTGTCTGTTTTAAAAGCTAATTATCAAGAACACAAATTTACCCTTACTATTGAAACAGATTTACAAGAAATTATTGCAGATGAGTTAAGGCTGCAGCAAATGTTAGTACATTTGATATCCAACGCCTTAAAATTTACGGAGGCCTGTGGAGAAATTGGTTTAACAGTTAATTATTGGGAGGAATGGATTGCTTTTACTGTATGGGATACTGGTATAGGTATACCCGAACACCAACAGCATTTAATTTTCCAGAAGTTTCAACAGTTAGAAAACCCTCTAATTCGACAATTTGAAGGTACAGGCTTGGGGCTAGTACTCACTAGGACCTTAGCAAGACTTCATGGTGGAGATGTTAGTTTTCTATCCATAGAAGGTAAGGGCAGTAAATTTACATTGCTTCTCCCTTCTTGCCCTTCTAAAAAAGAATTCGGAGAAGCAGATAGCCAAAATAAAACCCAATTAAAGAATAGCTCTTGTCTAAATGAAGGGGATCTAAATAATGGCGTGGCTTCTGCTAATATCAAGAATTCTTTAGACAATTCTTTTTGGGACAATCGTCACCCTCTCAAAAACCATTTAATTGATTCGGCTCCCACTACTCTTAATTATCACCAGTATATGGGAGTACCAGAAGTTACTATGATGTCAATTAGCGGTTTTCCTCATAAAAATAAAAACCACAAATTAGTATTAGTCGTAGAAGCTGTTGCTCAGTACATTGAAGATATAACAGGAAAATTAAATGCTCTAAATTACAGAGTTATTATTGCCCGTTCAGGAACAGAAGCGCTAGAAAAAGCTAGGCGCTTACAACCCCAAGTCATTTTTCTCAACCCACTTTTGCCCTTACTATCTGGTTGGGATGTATTGACATTAATAAAATCTGACCGCAATATTGGACAAATACCTGTAATAATTACAGCTACAGCAGCTGAAAAGGAACAAGCACTTACTAACTTCGCTAATGGCTTTGTAAGTCTACCAGTGCAGAAACAATTGCTTGCCCAGCTATTAGAATAACTATGTGATCCACCAGAAGAGAAAACACCAGAAGTTAAGGAAACTACCCTAACTCAGATACCCCTAATAATTTTAAGATTAGCCCACTCACAAGAAAATATTTTTAATCCCTATCCTAACTTACAAGAGCACCGAGTCATCGAAGTTAATGATTTTGATAAAGCAGAAATTTTAGCTAGAGTTTGGAAATTTGATCTTATTTTAATTGATAGAGAAATTACTAATCCCCAAGCTTATCTGCAAGAACTCAGCCAACATCGACGCTTGAAAAAGATTCCCCTAGTAATTTGTGATCTGGAAACTATCAAAGCAGCAGTTGAATTTCCTGAGTTTTCAATTTTCCCATGCCTGATTCTGAGAAATAAAAGTACATCTGTTAGCATTAAAAATGCTGAAATTCTATTATCTGTTTTGCAAGTTGCAGCTGGCAGATGATATCAGCATCATGGCAGTTGATATTACATCACTAACTGATATATCTACAATAAAATATCAGCACCAAGAAAGTCATAATGTTGCTAATCAATCCTCCCATCCTCTTCCAGAAGGAAATTTAGCATCCATTGATCAATAGTTCATAACGGCCATAGGTGCTAATTTAATACTTATAACAGGTAGGGCTAAAAGCCATATTAGAAAGTTACTTGGTATAGATGATACAACAATTACAGCATCAAAGTGTTAATTTACTATTGATTTATTTAACTGAAGATAAAATTGAAACCGAGATACTGTTGATATTGGAAATATTGATAAAAATAGCCGTTGATTTACCTTCCATCCAAAAAGTATGAACTACAGATTCAGATAATACCTATAGGATAATCTATAAACCATATTTATCAAACCTTAAAAATAAAAAAGTAGTAATATCAGCCAAGGATCATTTGTGGTGTGTAAGAGATGGAGTAATTAAAAAAATACATTTACATGAGAATATTAAACTTTCATAAATAAAGGGTTTAGATACAAGACATCTAATTCTGATTATTACCCAGATGATAATTTATAGAAATTAAAAGATTCAAATTCTGATATAAATTTATCTAAAATATCTATTTAGATTTTAAATAAAGAAATATTCAGACTTAATGATAAATAAGTCGCTCATAGTTGAAGCTGTAACTCGGAGGCTTTTATGAAGCTTGTCTTCGACTTACTTGATTATATCAAGCGGTTATTGCCATAATTTATTGGCATAATAAAATAGTTGGCTCTGCATTTGCAAACTTTTCTTTAAATCTTTAAATCTTTAAATTCTAATTAAAATCCATAAATAAAAAACTACTTAAATTCATTCAAGTTTGACTACCTAAGGTTTAGATATACATATCGGATTTTTAAGATGATAATGCCTTCACAGTGTTTTGATCTTAATTAAATCTTTGAGATTTTTTTTAATATTTAATTACCAGGATATCAAAAGCTTGTGGCCCTAAAGTATCCTGACAGAAAAAACACTTATCGATGAAATTATAATAATTGTGTACTACAACGTATATCTTTAATTACGAGGTAGTCGGCTATTGTTAGTAACTGGAGGACTTTCCACTGCTTGTCGATATTTTTCAACTTGGTCTGTATAACCAATAGGTAGAACACATTCAACATTTTCATGAGGGCGGGGAATGATAACCCATGATTCTAAAGTTCCACCATGGACTTTCTCTATAGCATCAATCCCTGCAGCTACAGCAATTTTAACTTCTGATACATCCCCTCGGATGTTAACTGTAAAGCGGGCACTACCAACCCGAATATAGCCAACCAGGGTAACTCGACCAGCCTTTACCATTGCATCCGCTGCAGCTAATACAGCAGGAAATCCCTTGGTTTCAATTGATCCAACTGCCTGTAGTGGCATTGGCTATCACCTCTATTAATAAACAAGTATGGCACAAATAACAATTAACTGCACGGATATCCGAGCATGTTTGGGGTATTTTTCCCTGAAAGCTATACAGGTTGATATTTATGGAAACACAACCTGCTTTTAGGCAGTCCTATAAAGAAATCACATTAAAAAATGCGGAAATTTTCCGTTTTCTCTGTGAAATGAATTGGTAGTACAAATTCTACATTATCGGGGGGGTTAGGAACTATATAATGAGTAATCACCTCACCACCATATGTTTCTTCTCCAGCTTTAATTCCAGCAGCAATGGAACATTTTACTTCTGAAACTTGCCCACGTATAGCAACCACAAAACGACCACTTTCGGCCTTATCATGGTGAACAATAGCTACTTCAGCAGACTTGACCATGGCATCTGCCGCAGCTAGTACTGCTGGGAAACCCAAAGTCTCAATCACTCCAACTGCTATGGGCATGATTCTAATCTCCAGAGGTTAGGTAAATAATTCTAGTAATGTAAATAAAAACAACTGAAACTATTTTACGTGTCTTTGTGACCTATTGAACGTGATAATTAAGATATCTTTCACCTGGTACAAGATCAAATCTTAAATGTTTCCTCCTTTTCTGCCGCAAACGGCTGCTAACATCAAAGACCCTGCCACTATTTCTCTGTTGCAAGATTTACAACGAACAGTGATTCCCATGCACTCATATTCAAGTCAACAAGATATTGCAACAACTTATATACATCAGGGAAGCGGCAAAATACCAATACTTTTACTTCATGGCTTTGATAGTTCAGTATTAGAGTTCCGTCATCTATTGCCTTTACTTGCAAAAAATCAGGAAGTTTGGGCAGTTGATTTATTGGGTTTTGGTTTTACACAAAGAGTTTTAGGAATGAAATTGTCAGCTGTCGCGATTAAAACTCATTTGTACTATTTTTGGCAGAATTTGATTAATCAGCCAATGATATTAGTTGGTGCTTCAATGGGGGGTGCAACCGCAATCGATTTTGCCTTAACTTATCCAGATGTGGTGAAAAAATTGGTATTGGTTGATAGTGCAGGGTTAACTGGAAGTTTTCCTCTAGGTAAATTTATGTTTTCACCCCTTGATAATTGGGCCGCTCAGTTATTAAGAAACCCCAAAGTCCGTCAAAATATTAGTAGAACTGCATATTATGATAAAAGTTTTGCTTCTGAAGATGCACTATTATGTTCAACGTTGCATTTGGATATGCCCGGCTGGAGTCAAGCTTTAATTAATTTTACAAAAAGTGGCGGTTATAAAGCATTTAAACCCAAACAACTAGGTAAAATAAGCCAACCTACTCTAATATTATGGGGGGATAATGATAAAATTTTGGGTATAAAAGACGCACCTAAATTGCAATCAGCAGTTCCCATAAGTCAGTTACTCTGGATGAAGAACTGTGGACATGTTCCTCATCTAGAACAACCACAAATTACTGCAAGCAGAATATTAAGTTTCTAGTTTATATAGTGTCAGCACTCATAAATAAAAGCAAAATTATTAATCAAGTAACCACATTTGTGATGAAGTCTTTGCACCTTCTTCTTGTTTGGATATAATGGGGCGATGCGTTCTTTTAGGGTATTTAGTTGGCCTATAAAGAATACTTGTTTGTTTTTCACTATTTTTTTGCTTTATTATCTCAATTTCATCAGTAAGCCTTGTATTAGTTTCTGCCAATTGCAAAGCATCTTTTTTAGTAATAGTTATTTCCTGATTAAGTTTTTCTACTAAGTTTGTTTGTTTGCTTAGCTCTTGATTGAGTTTTTTGACTAATACTTGTTGGTCTATAATTTCTTGCTTTAGTTTTTCTGTTAATGCTCTTTGTTTACTTAATTCTTGGTTAAGGTTTTTAACTAGTGATTCCTTTTCTGGTAATTTGGATTGTAATTGAATTGATTGATCTCTTAGTTCCATTTCAGTGGTATTTACCTTCTGTAAATCATGTTTCAGTTCCTTGACAGTAACTTCTAAGTCAGCTTTTGTAGGAGTCATAGTTTGGGATGAAGGGATTTTTTGACTGGGACTTGGTAATTTTGTAGGGTTAACTTTAGCAGTAGTATCCAAAGGTATAGATGAAGAGTTTTCTTCAGAAAGAATAGTATTTATAGTTTTATTTTCCATTTTGATCCTAAATTTATCTGTTTTTTTTGGTATAAACTTTTGAGCTTATGCTTCCTCTTAAAATCAAATTAGAAAGACCTTTTTTGGGAATGACTAACTATTTGATTAAGCAAATTTTTGCAGTTAAATCCATAGCTACATATAGTAGTTTTACTGACCCCATTTTTTCAACTGATACCATCTAGAATATCTGCCACTTAATATTTAACCAACCACTTGTGATTTTATCTTTATCGAAAATACAATGTTATGTGCAATTGGGGCAAGAGGAAGAAATAAAATAAGTAAATAATCGGAGAGCCTAAATTTTATTAGGTTTCTTTCTGGATATAAATTATTCTAGTGTGGGCAAAGGCTTCTAGTCCAGAAGATAGCAAATAATTAGGACTGTGGTTTCAATTTAGCTCATTTCTATTAAGTTTGAAGACTGAAAAATTATGGTTTTGAATTGATTAGCTTCATTGTTATAGTTTCAGGAATAATGCTATTATTCCCCAATAATCATTTATTTTTACTGAGGTAAATGAATGATAAATTAAATTCATCTTGAAAGGGCAAATATTATTACACTGACTTTTATTTGAGTAAACACACAAATATTTCAATAAAACTATTATCATTTATACTTGCTACAATATTTTTAATATAATGGAAATCTTGATCGCTAATTATTACTTAGAATATCTAATTTAAGAAGTATTTTATCAATCCGAAATTTTACTATTAATAAATGCTTATCAGTATATCTTTGATTTTACAAAGTAATTTGACACTATTATAATATCCAATTGATTCTTACCATGCTGTTTTAGTTTGTATTCTGGGAGCCACATCTTTCATTAACTTAAAACACATCTTGAATTACATACCAAGTGATGAAAATAACTAAGGCTATTTTTGATAATAATTACCCTTAGTTATTTTCATCACTTGGTATCTAGCAGCGTCATTCCTGTCTAGACTTACCATAATTTTGTTCTTCCCTACTGCCTACCTAGCAACATATAATCAAGTTGAAATTCAAAATTTATTATGACAAATAAAACCCTCGGATTATCACCACAGCTTTATGAATACTTACTTTCGGTATCATTAAGGGAATCAGCAAGTCTAATCAAACTGCGCGAAGAAACTGCTATGCACCCTATGAGGAGGATGCAAATTTCACCAGAGCAAGGACAATTAATAGCTTTTTTAGTACAGTTAATAGCAGCAAGAAAAACACTTGATATAGGTGTATTTACTGGTTATAGCACTTTGGTGGTAGCATTAGCTTTACCAGAAGATGGCAAAGTGGTTGCCTGTGATATCAGCGAAGAATATACCAACATTGCCCGTAATTATTGGCAGAAAGCCGGTGCAAGTCATAAAATAGATTTACATGTTGCCCCTGCAATTAAAACCCTAGAGAAACTGATAGTTGAAGGAGAAGTTAATAGTTTTGATTTTGCGTTCATTGATGCTGATAAAAGCAATTATGATATTTATTACGAACAAGTACTGCAATTAGTTCGCCCTGGGGGATTAATTGCTATTGACAATGTTTTATGGCACGGCCAAGTGGCCGATCCAGAAATTAAGGACAACAGAACTGAGAGAATACGGACCTTAAATCAAAAATTATATAAAGACAAGAGAATTAATTTGAGCCTAGTACCAATTGCAGATGGTTTAACTCTAGCGATGAAACTCAAATAGCTTTATTGCAGTTGGAAAATCATTAAAATTCATCTTGGTTTTTTCTTGACTTTACTCACTAAAATGAATGCTTTCTTTTAATTTAAATAGGTTTTTCTTAAGGGGCATCACTATCAAGGCGTTGAGGTTAAAAAGCTTTCACTTCACAATTGAGACGTACGCATTTCATTATGATATGGTTTTAACCCATAACTTACAGCCACCCGTTTATCAAAAACAAAACATTCTCCTGACCATAAACTTTCTATAGATGGTATTTCCCCTAGGTATCTGAGTATACCTCCCCTAAGATGATACACCTGTGGGAACCCTTTACTTAACATAAAGGATGTAGCTTTTTCACAACGAATGCCACCAGTACAAAACAAAGCTACCTTTTTATGATCTTTGGGATCTAAATTTTGCCCAACATATTCTGGAAATTCACGAAAAGAATTTATGTGAGGGTTTATAGCTCTTTTAAAGGAGCCAATACCAACTTCATAGTTATTACGTGTGTCAATTACTGTAACTTCTGGGTTTTGAAGAATGTTATTCCAATCCTGGGGATTTACATAGGTTCCTACCTCTTTATTAGGATCTACTTCTGGTAGGCCAATAGTGACTATTTCCCTTTTTAAACGTACTTTTATCCGAATAAATGGTATTATGTCCACATAAGATTCTTTATGTTCTAGGTCTACCAATAGTGGATCGCTACGAAGATAAGACAAAACAGAGGTGATTGCTTCAGGCGTACCGGCAATTGTGCCATTAATTCCTTCTGGTGCTAAAAGAATAGTTCCTTTAATTCCCTGGGTTTGACAATAGGATAGTAAAAC
The DNA here is from genome assembly GCF_000350105.1 of Richelia intracellularis HH01. Taxonomy (GTDB): domain Bacteria; phylum Cyanobacteriota; class Cyanobacteriia; order Cyanobacteriales; family Nostocaceae; genus Richelia; species Richelia intracellularis. The sequence goes on along the minus strand of NZ_CAIY01000085.1, from coordinate 86,280 downwards.
TGGTTGCTGGTCAACAATATTATTCAATCTGACAAATTTATAAAATGTAGCAACTTTGTTTTTCATAAGCTTATAGATTTTTTGATATCTCCCCATATAGCTTACTTGAATTGTAAGAGTAATAATTATGGAAGTTCATGCAAATATATTAAATCTCACACATATACATGTATATGTGTGAGATTTAATACTTAGATATAAACTTGGGAAATTTTAGTATTTTCACAAACATAGAAAAAATAGCTAGAAAGACTATATATTTAATTATGAATGCTATTTTTCAATTAATCCTTAAAATAATCATTTTTTTATAAAAAAAGAATCCTACTATTAATCAATAATGAAGGTAGATAAGTAATAAATATTAGTTTCTTAAAAGAAAATGAATTAAAAAGCATCCAAGTGGATTGTGATTTCAAAATAACAAATTTTATATAATAGGCAATTAACTTTTATTATTTAATGATCCAATTAGTCTCAGAACTGGGAAAACCTAATAATTCTATACTTTTGATAAAATAGAATATAATATAGGTTAATTTTTGCTTATTTGGTTTATAGAATATAGGTATATGCAATTGGTTGATGAAGATGATTTATTGTCCAAAATATTCAGAGATTATTTGTATCTTTATATTATATAAATCATAATGAGGCGACTAGAATAGTTTTTGAATTATTATTTGTTAACTGTAAACAACTTTTATTTATCAATAGTAAAATCTTCTTAAGAATTCAAGTGTGATTGAAATTCCGATGAGCTCTTTTATAAACATATATACGTTGAATTTGTTATTAACCCAAAGTTTCGAATAGGTCACTAGTTATTGATATAATAGAAAACTTTAAATCAGTATAAGAATATTTATAAAGTGTGGTAGTGAAATTTTAATTACCAACTGCAAATAACAGTTTAGCAGTAAGAAAAATTAATTATATAAAGTTTACTACCAATCCCACAGAGGATTTAATGTATTCTTTTGACTCCCGAATAAGTTATAAATAGCTAGTAGATATAGAAACTGAAAACCTTAAAAGTTACAATATAATGACTGAAACTCACGACAACTTGGTTAAAAATACTCATTTTAATATACTTCTATGGAAAAAATACCGTATTTACTCGATGGTAAAGCAAATCAGAATATTGATATTCTGATTGCGGATCTAATTTTTGTGTGTGTGTTGGGGGTGTGTTGCACCCTCTTTTTTTATAGGGGTAGAATAGCGCGTGGACATATGTAAAATCTTATACCAAGGGTTTATTTGGTTTAAATACTACAGTTTTTTGTGCTTTGCCCATACTCTACAATCAAATATCAACCGAAATATCCCATTGGTCCAAAATAGTAGTACTTCGTATACAAACTGTAGATAATAAAAATGATTGGGCTTTACTACTGACGGTATTTTGTCATCTATCACACAATTATTTACTTGTTTCTCTTATATTTTCTAGAAAGTTTGTATTCATATATTTATAGCAGCATCAATAAGGAAACAAGTTTTGTTTTCACACCAGCTGTATAGCGCATTTCATATTTGAGAATAGAGTCACTGCACATAAGTAAAAGGTAACAAGTAAATATATGGCAGTCAAAGTTTTAAGTTTTTAATAAGGTTATGGCACACTCTATTAGTGCTTTACTAGTGCTTTCAGATTAAAAGGATTATCCCCAAAGATTTAATACTCGTTGGTTTTAATCAAGATGCTTAACGACTGGGGAATAATTGGGATTCTAACCAGATTTTGATTATTTCCCCTATTCTGTATAAATCAATTTATTCTTTCCATTACTTATAATTACTTGCCAAACTGCAACCATTTCAGTTTTACAATTTGTATTTTCTAGTTTTGTTTCCATGCAAAATTTTTTGCGTTTTATTTGAACTACTTATAGTTTATTTACTGTTAACCTAGTATCTTGGGAAGCTTTTACTAAAACCTTTTCTAAAATCCTTGAAGGTAGTGTACTATTAGAAATAGCATTCAAACTATTGACTTGCTGAATTAACTTACCGTGATGATCAATCAAGAATACTAAGCGCTCTTTATATGTATTAACAATAACTTCCCAACCTGATACTTTCAATGGTTTTTCGATTTTATCCACATCATTAAATTCCCATTGTTTAGGTTGGCATTTAACAATTTTCAATGATTGTTTTGGTAAACCAGATATCTGACTAGCTTGGTGTAATACTCTATTACTTATAAATATAGGCAGTGTCATCCTACTAGCTGAAATATTTAACCTTACCTGTTTTTGATCAGGATGTACATGATATACCAAAAGTTGTTTATTACCCTTAACTCTTACTTGCCATGATTTGAGAGTAATTTGGGTGCAAAACTCCCCTAACTTTGGTAAATCTAAACAACCATCAGTAGTTATTCGCTGAATTTGAGTAATGCGTAATTGGTATTTATCAATACCTAGTCTTTGTTGAGCATCTGTAATTACAGCATTACTTATTGAATTAAATGAGTTTGTAATATTAATTCCACTAGCAGATTTATTTAATTTAATAACTGAACCAGTTTGGTCGATGTGATAAATCAAAGATTGTCCCATCCCCATAACAACTACTTTCCATCCTGAGACTAAAGCAGTAGTACAAACCTGATTAAAGTCTTCTAATCCTAAACAACTATCTTTCCAATTTTCTTGGCTGATCTGCACAATTAGAAGTTCGGAAGTCTTCAAATTTAAATATTGAGCAGCTGACCTGAGTAAAGATTCTCTAATGCTGGTAGGTAAATTTATGATTTCTTTATTACTAAATATATCAGTTGTTGATAAACGCAAAACACTCCCATTTTTATTGGTATGATATCTCCATTTTTTATTATTATAAGTAGCAATTACTTGCCAACCATCAACAAAAGCCTGGGTGCAAAATTCATTGGGTCGATAAATCTCTAGACAACTATTACGCCAATATTGCTGACTATAAGCAATAATCCTTATTTTATCTTGAGGAATAAGCATTCTGCGAGATATATCCCTCAATACAGATTGAGCCACTACTGAGGGTAATATCTGATTAGCTTTTGTGGATAGAGTTTTAGTAGTATTATGAATGGCAGCAGAGGAACTTGTAGTAAATAATAGTTCACTATTTATAGACAACATGACAGTTAGAAGTATAATATTTAGCATTTTCTTTCTTCTGGAAGTTATGTAATTATTCAGTATGTTTCTCATCACTGGATTTTTAATATTAATTAATAGCCACTTCCCAGCATATTAACAGTAGCTTGGGGTGGGAATATGCATAATTACATAAATTTACTCATAAGAAATTTATTTAATTATGCATAATTTCTTCTATTTATCTAGAAGAGAGGGATTAAAGTCTAAACTTTAGAGGTTAAAAAGCAATCCTATATACCAGAGTTAGAAACTATCTTAGTAACTTGTCCAAATGTCTAATTATGTCATCTGCTTTATTGTAATAACCCCATATAGCTATCAACAAGTTATTAGTATCTTAAAAGACTACTTCTTTGAAAAATAACCATTACTAATTTTTCTTTATCACGATCACTAAACTTAAAATTTACAATGCTTATATCTAATATTCGCTCAGCTCTTATCTGGTGTTACTTATAGATGAGCTGAAAATTACAAATATTTTAGGATGAATCTTTTATGCTTTTATTTGTAAAAAGCTAATAAGCTTTCTAGATTTTCCTATAACCTTATCAATATCAATGCATCAACAAGTAAAATATTCTTATTTTAAGTTTAGATTCCAATACTTACTTGGAAAAGTGTAGCCATGAAATTTCTATCAGGATTACACTTAAACAACCAAATATTATGTGTATTATTATCATAGTCAAATATATAATATCACAAGATAAAACTACTATTTTCAAAGGAAAAAATTTTTCTATATTGTTTAATTTCCAGTAAATGAGATACTCACATATGTATTCGTAAATATCATACTGGTTTAGCTTAATCGATTATTAAATACTATTAAGTGTGTTTTTTAATTGAATGATATATCTATTATCTTAAGTTATAGATATAAAAGTTATCCTATAAAGTTTTATTATACCTACTATTCATAACAGGGTTTCTCTTTTTTTATATAATAAACATCTACTATTATTTGTATATACCGAAATATGTACTGAAGTTTTTCTATTACTAAAAAGTTAATATCTCACTCTCGATTTTTAGAGGTAGCAATTACTATATCCTCGTAGGATCTTCCACTCCTATAAATAATATTTCTATTAAATATATTTGATTATTCCTTGTAAACTAGACTAATTATTATCCCATATCCTAGCAATCAAGTATTTTATTTTCACTTAGAAAGTTAACTAAAACTAAAAACCACAATCTACTAATTTTACATGATTAATGTTTTTTATCTTATATTGATTTAGTCTCTAAGTTCCTATTTATTTTTATGTTATAAGTAAACTCACTATTTTTTTATAAAGAATTTGTACGGATTAAGTATTAAAATGGACACTAATTTCCCTATTGTTACCTTTATTTTATCTAAGTTATGAAAGAGAAGCAAATGCTCATGATACCTGGTCCTACATCAGTTCCAGAAGAAGCTTTACTTACCTCAGCCAAACACCCCATAGGGCATCGTAGCAGTGAATTTAGTGAAATAATGATGGAGGTAACACAAAATCTTAAATGGTTACATCAAACTGAGAATGATGTTTTGATGGTAACAGGTAGCGGCACTGCAGCTATGGAAGCTGCAATGATTAATTTTCTCAGTTCTGGTGATCGGATTTTAGTTGGGTGCAATGGTAAATTCGGCAACAGGTGGGCAGAAGTTGGTAAGATATTTGGACTCAATGTAGAAACTATTACTGCACCATGGGGGAAGCCTTTAGATACAGAAATATTCTCCCAAAAATTGCAGGCAGATATAGACAGGCAAATTCAAGCTGTTATTATTACTCACAATGAGACTTCTACTGGTGTAATCAATGATCTGGGAAGTATTAACTATAGTGTTAAAGCTCATGGAAAAGCTCTAATTATTGTTGATGCAGTTACAAGTTTGGGAGTAGTGAATATACCTGTTGACGCCTGGGGATTAGATGTAGTAGTTTCTGCATCCCAAAAAGGTTATATGGTACCTCCTGGATTAGGATTTGTTTCTGTCAGTTCAAAAGCTTGGAAGGCTTATGAAATAGCAAATCTACCAAAATATTATTTAGATTTAAATAAATACCGCCAATTTGCTAATCAAAATACAACTCCTTTTACTCCCCCTATTAATTTAATAATGGCATTACAAGCAAGCTTACGGATGATGAGAAAGGAGGGCTTATCATCTATTTTTGCCCGTCACCAGAGACTTATGGGTGCCATCCGTGCCGGGCTCAAGGCTTTAAATCTAACCCTGTTTGCTGAAGATAAATGGGCTAGCCCATCAGTTACTGCTTTTGCTCCTTCTGCTCCTTCAAAGTTAAGTGTGGAGGAAATAAGAACATTAATGAGTGGGCATTTTAATATTATATTGGCAGGGGGTCAAGACCATCTTAAAAGTCAAATTTTACGTATCGGTCATTTGGGATTTATCTGTGACCGTGATATTATCACTTGCATTGCGGCTTTAGAAGTAGTTTTATCTGAATTGGGTTGGGATAAATTTAGTCCTGGTGACGCCATTTCTAATGTATCTACTAAGCTTAAAGAAAAAGATTATTAATAAGGACTTTATTATTAATAAGGACTTTAGTATTTAATATATATAAAGCATTCAGATGTAATAAATATCACCTACCTCTCTAAAGATAGACGATATTTATTACAGCTGGTTTGTCAGGCAAATGAGGAATTATATTCAGACTTCGGATATATTGTATTTATCTAAATTACATTGCTGAACCAACACCAGCATAAGCCCCATAAAAGAAAATACCTACAACAGTTATAACACCTAAACCTGCAACCGTAGCTACGATCCACAGGGGAATTCTCCCGCCTCCAGACACTTACTTTTCCTCCCAAAATATAAAAAGCAACAGATTAAAAACCTGAAATATTAATGCTAGTCAGTAGAAACTAATTGAAAAAGTAGCTGGAGAATAGAATCCCCAAAACAAAAACAAGTAATAAACCCAGATATAGTGAAGTCCTATTTAACTCTACTGGCTGACTATTAGGATTAGCATTCCTATCCATTATTTTCTCCTATCTCTGAATAAACTGCATAGCAGCGATTGCGCCTAAAAAGAACACGGTGGGAACACCCAAGGTATGCACCGCTATCCATCTCACAGTAAAAATGGGATACTGTACAGGTTGGTTTATATTATTGCTGCTAGTCATAAATTTTAGCTATTTAATAAATTGTTCTACTTGTTGCTTAGATTCCGCACGATCACTCACAATGGGAATCTCTTGCCTTATTTGGGTGAAGTATTCATCAGGACGAGGCGTACCAAATATATCGTATGCCAAACCAGTACTAATGAATAACCAACCAGCTATAAACAAGGCAGGAATTGTAACGCTGTGAATTACCCAGTAACGAACACTTGTAATAATATCGGAAAATGGACGTTCTCCAGTGGTACCTGACATTTAGATTCCTATTATCAATAATTGTTGATTAGTGTTTATTATCCTACAAAGTTAAGAAAGAGTTACAGGTCATAACTTCTTTCCAAAAAAAATTTTGCTTCTATGTTGTAGCCTCGGGATTAATCCTAGCAACAGTAGGATTGTACCTCAGTAAGATGCCATGATCACTAATTACAAATCCCTCTTCTGAAGATAAAAAGACTATTTTGTAGAGGTTTGCCGGAACATTCTCCACATCTCTATCTTTTTCCCAAGTTTTACCACCATCACTACTACGGAGTAAATTACCACTACCGCCACTCACCCAAATTTCCTCTGGTGTACGATAAGCCAAGTCCAATAAGCCCCAACTTGTGGCAAATTCTGGGTATTCTGTATCCAACCACTCGTTGCTATTATCAGGTTTGGTAAATTGTATTTGTCCACCTCTGGCTAGCATCCACATATGACCATTTTTGGTAAAACCCATATTTTCTATCCGTCGGGAACTGTTACGGTTATGGGATTCCCAAGCCTCATTACCTGGTTGCCAAACGGAATAAAAGTTTCCTTTGGCCGAAACTGCCACATACTGCCCATTATCAGAACGTTCTAGGTTTCTTACTACGCCCACCGCTTGTGTTACTTGAGCTTTCCAATTTTTACCACCATCAGTAGTTTTATAAATAGCACCAATATCAGTAGCTATTTCTGCTGTATTAGCATCCAGTGCTACTATAGATATAGGGTTACCAGGTAGTTGTTCACTCAAAGGAATTTGCAACCAGGAAGCCCCTGCATCAGTCGTATGAAGGTTTAATGAAGGCTCTCCTACAATCCATCCTTCTTCTCCATTAAAACTAATGGAATTAAAGCGGTAATTGGGTTTATCTAAGTCCAATTTAATTGGATGCCAGTTCCTACCACCATCTTTAGTTTCCAATAATGTGGTTTGACTACCAACCAAATAACCATGGGACATATCTACAAAAGCAATATCTATTAACTTTGCTTCTGTTGGAAGGTTAATAATCTCCCAGGGATTATAGGAGGTGGAAACTACCCTACTACAACCCATACACATTAGTAAAATAATAAATAAGGAAACTAATCCCTGGCATTTTTTCAAAAGTGAATGCATTTTTAACTTGTTTAGTATTTTGTCAGTTTTACGTATACAATGCTTTGTTTTTTGGTAATAGATTAAGAAAGTTGTATAAACATTATATTCAAGCGAGAAAACAACAAGATTTTTTCCATAATTTCCTACTACATAATTTACACGTGGGTAAGAGGGGAAAGAAATTATTCTGGTTAAGAAAGAACAATTTGACTTATATAAATTGATTATATAAACCCATATGAATTTTTTAAGGAAAGGGAAACCCTGCTATAAGATGCCATAATCATGAATTGGAAGATTTTCTAACTATTAACTATATTTCGCTACTGCAAGCCGTAAAGGCTTATAAAGAATAAGAAACCAAGAGCTAAAGCTCCAAAAATCAATACGTTCTTTTGATTGGGTGTCAACTTATTCACACCAAAGCCGTAGCCAATATTTTCAGTAAATCCCGATACTTGACCTATAGGTCCCACATTAGCAAAAGCCTTTTTATTAGCACCACAAACTGGACAGCGCCAATTTATAGGTAATTTGGAAAATAGCGTTCCGGGTTCAACATTACGCCTATCATCTCCCTTCTCTGGTTCATAAATATAGCCACAGGCACGACATTCATAACGGTCTAATTCCTTGGTATCAACAGCTGGTTCGCTCATGGCTTTGGCTACAGTTGTCACTTTCAGAAAATTAAATATACGTTACAAATTATGACATATCTGTTAGTTTTTTCTATATGGAGTAGTCATAAATCTAATATATTTTGGTATTTGTTTTTCGTAATCTTACAGCCTGCAACTATAATAATCTTATATATAGAGTAAGCAATAGAGTCTTATATATTTATATATAGAGTAGGCAATAGAGTTCTTTACAACTTCAGGCGGTAGATATTTATTGTGTTTGTTCTCAGCGGTTATGAATACCTTCTAGGCTTTTTACTCGTATGCAGCTTGGTACCAGCCTTAGCTCTTTCAGCATCAAAGCTTTTACGTCCAAGTGAACGATATCCTGAAAAGTCCACCACCTACGAATCTGGCATGGAACCAATTGGTGGAGCATGGATCCAGTTCAATATTCGTTATTACATGTTTGCTCTTGTTTTTGTCGTATTTGATGTGGAAACAGTATTTTTGTATCCCTGGGCAGTAGCCTTTCATAGCCTGGGCTTGTTGGCATTTATTGAAGCACTTATTTTTATTGCAATTCTTGTAATTGCTCTTGTCTATGCATGGAGAAAAGGAGCTTTGGAATGGTCTTAGGTGAAAATTTAAATGGTAAAAAATTGGATCAAGAAACAATTATTAATCCAGTTTGTACTCCCACCGTTACCCAGGAATTATCGGAAAATATTATCCTTACTACTGTTGACGACCTGTACAATTGGGCAAGACTTTCTAGTCTTTGGCCCCTGTTGTTCGGTACTGCCTGCTGTTTTATCGAATTTGCTGCTTTAATTGGCTCCCGATTTGATTTTGACCGTTTTGGTTTAGTCCCCCGTTCTAGCCCCCGACAGGCAGACTTGCTTATTACTGCAGGCACAATTACCATGAAAATGGCTCCCCAACTGGTACGCCTTTATGAGCAAATGCCAGAACCAAAGTATGTAATTGCTATGGGTGCTTGTACAATTACAGGGGGCATGTTCAGCATGGACTCGCCCACAGCAGTCCGTGGAGTTGATAAATTGATCCCTGTAGATGTTTATTTACCTGGGTGTCCACCTCGTCCTGAAGCAATTATTGATGCAATTATCAAACTGCGTAAGAAAATTAGTAATGATTCAATTCAAGAACGAGGTATATATAAGCAAACCCACCGTTACTATAGTACTACCCATAATATGAAGGTCGTAGAGCCTATCTTAACTGGTAATTATTTACAGTCAGATACTCGTTATAATCCACCTAAAGAATTAACTGAAGGTACTGGTATGTCTGTACCACCAGCTTTGTTGACCTCCCAATCGCAGAAAGAGGAGATAATTCACCGTGGCTGAAGATCCTAAATCCCTGCAAACACCACAAGAGTCAAGATTGCAAGCTGGTAAGATTTCTAATTGGTTAACAGAAAATGGGTTTTCCCATGAGCCCTTAGAGGTTGATGGGAATGGAGTTGAAGTTATTAAGGTCGATGTGAGTTTTTTACTGCCTGTTGCCACTGCACTTTATGCGTATGGTTTTAACTATCTCCAGTGTCAGGCTGGGGTCGACCTTGGCTCAGGTAAGGATTTGGTTAGTATGTATCATTTAATTAAAGTTGCTGATTATGTAGATAAACCAGACGAAGTCCGTGTAAAAGTATTCTTGCCAAGAGATAAGCCTTTAATACCTTCAGTTTATTGGATCTGGAAAGGTGCTGATTGGCAAGAACGTGAGGCATATGACATGTATGGGATTATTTATGAAAAACATCCAAATCTGAAGCGGATTTTGATGCCCGAAGATTGGATAGGATGGCCCTTACGTAAGGATTATATTTCTCCAGACTTTTATGAGTTACAGGATGCTTATTAAAAGTTTTGCTAATTAGTCAATATCCATTGTTTTCAACAACCAAAAAATCCTCAGTTCTTATAATAGGAACTGGGGATTTTTTTCTTTTTTGAAAATTTTACTGGATATGTTTGATGAGTTATTTACTTAAGACTTATATTTGGTAAATTCAGACATATAATCACTATGAGCCACTAGTACAGAACTTAGTTTATTGGTTTGTAACAGCATTATCTTAAACAAGATTAATTTGCAGAAATAACTTTTAAATATATCAAGTTAACTAAGGACTATTACTCTGAACTGTACTTACCACGACAGGGTTTGAAGTTTTTTCATGGCGAAAAATTGCTGTCAAGGCTTTATCTAAAGAATCTGCCATAACAACACGATTATCATAGGCTACAATAACTCTAACTAGGGTAGGTAAACTGTTATATTCTGCTTCTAAATATATTGGTTCTACATAAAGTAGGGATTGCTCAATAGGAATAACCAACAAATTTCCTTGAATTACTCGAGAACCTTCCCGATTCCATAAACTAATCCTTTGGGAAATTTCTGGGTCCTGGTTAATTAAAGCCTCTATTTGCTGAATTCCATATACCAATTGTTGTTTAGGAAACTCGTAAAGTAACAATTTGCCGTATTCATTACCATCTGAACGTGCTGCTAACCAAGCAATTAGGTTTACCCTATGAACAGGGGTAAACGGAAGCAATAAGACAAACTCTTCTGACTCAGAGGTTGGTAATTTCATAATTAGGTAGTATGGTTCTACCGGTCGGTTTTTATCTCCATAAATTTCTGTTGGTATTTTCCACAGATCTTCTCGGTTATAAAATACTTGAGGATCTGTCATATGATAAGTGAGTAATCTTTCCGACTGAATGCTAAATAAATCTACTGGATAACGGATATGAGTACGCAAACTAATTGGCAGACTATCTAAGGGGCGAAAAAGGTGGGGAAATATTTTTTCCCAAGTTTTGATAATTGGATCTGTATCGTCTGCCACATAAAATTTTACTGCACCACTGTATGCATCAATAACTACCTTAACTGAGTTACGAATGTAGTTAAAAGGATTTTCACCCGGATCCGAGTAGGGGTAGTGATCACTAGTTGTATAAGCGTCTAAAATCCAGTATAAATAGTTTGCTTCTCCCTTAGAATTGATTCCGTCCCCCTCGGCTGTGACAAGGTAAGGGTCTGAATCATATCTTAAGAAGGGAGCAATTGCTTTTACTCTTTCCCAAATATTACGACGAAATAGAAGTTTGGTATGGGGGGTAAAGTTGTGGGTAAGAAGCATTTGCCAATCCTTGAGATATTCAGCAAATAAAACCCGCCGCCAAAAATTACCAATTTCAATGCCACCTCTCCCATCATAAATGTTATAAACATTTTCTGCCCCACTTGGATAATCTAACTCCTGGGTTTTAGTCCCTGTCATTACGTAAGTATTTGTAATTTCACCGTAATATATACGTGGTTGGCCAATTGGAATACTAGCTTGAATTGCAGGATTAGATATCTGCAAAGAGCCTGGTTTCTCATTAATGTCAGAGCCAATATCCTTAACATAATAATCTGGCAATCCTCCAGGAGCTACTGTATTAACTGGACTTAGGGTAAAACCGTAACCATGGGTGTAGATTAAATGCTTGTTAATCCAAGTCTGTGCTTGATCAGGAACATCTCCGTAATCTAATTCCCTGGCAGCAATTATGGTTTGCTGTTTTTCTGCTTGGGAATTATTGAGAGAAGTTTTTAAAGTGTAACGGTCAATGTCAGCACCAGGGAATTTATAGTAAGGACGGATTTGTTGTAGTTGGCGGTTGGTTTCTATAAGGGGATGAGTATCCCAAAGGCGAATATTGCGAATAGTTAAATTATTTTTCTGTAAGTCTGCAGCTGTCAGATTGCCTTGGGGTTGAAAGGTTTTTGCTTCAATGTTATGAAGATTAAACGCTTCTCTTGTTAAAGAGATAGTACGCCGAATGTAGGGACGCTCTCTTAGTAATTCGTTCGGTTGAACTATAACACTGTGGACTAAAGTTGGTAAAAACTCTCCTGATATTGTTGCTACTAGTCCATATAAGAGAAGTACATAAACTAATTGTCGGGGGATGGGAATAGGTTTAAACTCTACTCTCGTAATCATTAACAATGATACTATACGCAGTACAAGATAAACTGCGATTAATAAGGCAAGGATACTTAATCCTGAATAAATAGGTAATTGAACTTTAACAGCTGTATAACTGGCACCATAATTTACCCCCCTAGTAGAATATAAAAGTTCATAACGTAGTAACCAATACAATAAACTAATGGTTAACATTAGTAAACTAGCCAAGACATTCAGGTGAATTCTTTGGGGTACGGAAAAGCCAGGGAATACTCCTTCACTAAAACTATTTGCTGAACGTAAATAAACTAATGCTACGGTGGCAATGGCTAACAGGAATAAACCTAATAACCAAGATTCAAGAATCTCCCACATTGGTAGGGAGAAAACATAGAAGCTAATATCCTTGCCAAATAGTGGTTCAGAATGTTGGAAGTCAACACGGTTGCAATACTCTAAAATCTTATCCCAACGTAATGATATCTGGAATCCAAACAGGAAACTTGTTAGTAAAGCAATTGCTCTTAACCAAAATTGATAATTAACAAGAACAGCACCAGTCAATCCCACCAATAACCCGCATTGAGCCATGGGGATAGTCACCGGCTGTTCTTTCCATAAATTCCCTAAAGATTGAATTAATGTTGGCAATAATTCCCAAGAATTGATAACCAGTCCCAATGCAGGGTACAAAAAACTAATTACTTGCTGGCTTGAATTAACTAATACTGCTGCTGATAATAAACTCAAAGTAATAATAGTTGGTAATAGTAGAGGTAATTTAATATCGGTATTAGTACTAGGAGGATAGGGATGGATAGTACCATGAAAAAACTCACCCGAGTAGTAAGAAACCTCCTGCCTTTGTAGTAACCTTCTCCTCACTTGTAGCTGATGAGGATATTGAAAGCGACTCGCTATGGCTATATTACCAAATAAAAAACCGAAAGAAGTTAGAAAAATGGTTACCCATAGTCCAAGCTGGGTAAATAAAAGCCATGAAAATTCCTTTAAATACCCAACTTCGGAAAACCAAAAAACTTCCCCTGCCAAATGAGATGCAATATCAAATAATAACCAGCAACCCACTAGGACCTTTAATATCTGCAAATTTCGATTCCACAGCCTTTTCATATTTTTAGAGGCATGAGGTAGCGGGTAGGAAGAGATGGAAAAGTTTTTATGAGTTGATGTGTGATTAAGGGAGACAAAAATATCAATTCATTAAAACCCTGTCCGTATCTAAACATACAAATGAAACATGCCACCGCTTAAACGAGTATCATCGGTTTGCAGCATTTGTATTCTCTAACTCTTACATCCTCCACCCTTTAACTTAACAACCATAATATTGTATGATGCAAAAATCAACACTATACGGTTCCTACATCTAAGTTAAACAATACCTGCAAAGCCTGCATACAGGTACGTCTTGTATTTACGTCTTTCTGTGCCCTTAACTCTACCATGGGATCATGTAAAATTTTGTTTACAATTCCTCTGGTTAAAGCTTCAATTACCTCTTGCTGCTTGTCGCCAAATTCACTACCTAGACGAGATAAAGCCTTTTCTAGCTCCTGTTCACGGATGGTTTCAATTTTATGACGTAAACAACTTATGGTGGAAACGGTTTCTAATGACCGCCACCACATATCAAAAGCATTTACCTCCTCTTCCAATAATCTTTCTGCCTCCTGTACCATCTGACGACGACTTTCTTGGTTCTCTGCTACAACTGCTTTCAAATCATCCACATTAAATGCCTTAATGTTATCCAACTCATTTACATTACTGTGGACATTTCGAGGGACAGAAATATCAAACAACATTAAGCCACGACTATTACAAATTATAGGTTCTAGGTTGCTACGTTCAAGAATGGGTTCTGTTGAAGATGTACTTGTAAAAACAACATCACTTTCCGTAATTACTGATAAAATTTCCGCAAGCGTACCTATCCTAATCGAGTGTTCTGAGAATTGTTTGGCTAAATCCTCTGCTCTCTTTAAGGAACGATTTAGAACACATATATTACTGATACCCTTAGAGATAAGGTGTTTTACTAATAGTCGGGACATTTTCCCTGCACCCAGGATGGTGATTTGACAACTAGTAAGATTCGCCATTTTCATATGAGCTAGTTCTACCGCCGCAGAGCTTATGGAAACTGCACCCATACCTATGCTAGTCTCAGTCCTCACACGCTTCCCCGCAGTGATGGCTTGTTTAAATAATCGATTCAAAATAGTTTTGATGCCGTTGTATTGCTGTCCCAGTTTGTGCGTTGTTTTGATTTGAGCTAAAATTTGCCCTTCTCCTAATACCAAACTATCCAAACCGGCAGCTACTCGCATCAAATGCATCACAGCATCATTATGTAAGAGTATGGATAGGTGAGGCCGTAAAATAGGTGAACTTAATTGGCTATGTTCCACCAAAAACTGGATTATTTCCCAAATCCCTTTTTCAGTGGTTTCTGTTACTACATATATTTCTAAGCGATTACAGGTGCTAAGAATAGCTACTTCTCGAATCTGGGAGTAACTAGTGAGTTGAGTGATCGCATCTTTTAATTGAGGCTCTGGAACACTCAGCTTTTCCCGAATTTCAACTGAGGCGGTTTTATGGCTTAATCCCACCACTGCTATATACATATTTAAATAATTTTAGACTTCGGATTTTAGATTCTAGATTGTTGATTATATTGGGGCAAATATTTGTCTGCCCCTATAAAATAAATTGTCTGTCCTGGTAAAGAACTAATACAATAAGGTAACAGTAAAATGCAAAAAATTTGACTCTTACAATCTTTTCACATTTATAAGGTTCTAGTAATTGTTCTAGCCAGCTTCATCAAATGAATAGTGGGTCTAGGAATGTTCAACCTTTACTCTTAATTAATTTAATTGGATATACTCAGGCTGATCAAACATATGTATAGTGTCGACAAACCGAGCTGTATTAGACTGGTTGGAAATCACCAAGCTTTGAGTTCTAGCTCCTCCATGGAAGAAACGTACTCCCTGCATAAGATTGCCAGAAGTAATACCACAAGCAGCAAATAATACAGTCTCTCCTGATGCTAGTTCTTCTGCATTATAAATCTTATCAGGGTTATTAATTCCCATGGATTTAAGGCGATCAATGTTAGCCTGTCTGCTCTCGCCAATTAAACCGGTTTTCACAACTTCTGGATCATAGATTAATTGGCCTTGGAAGTGACCACCCAGAGCTCTCATAGCTGCTGCAGAAATTACTCCTTCAGGGGCTGCTCCAATACCCATAAGACAATGTATGTTAGTACCAGCAAAACCACAAGATATAGCTGCACCTACATCACCATCAGAAATTAGCTGCACTCTTGCACCAGCTTGGCGAATTTCCTTGATTAAACCGTCGTGGCGATCACGTTTCATTACTACCACCACTAATTCTTCAATAGAACGATCTAAACATTCAGATAAAATCTTCAAATTTTCCGTAGTAGAATTTCCAATATCAACCTTTCCTTTTGCTGCTGGAGGGGCTGCCAGTTTTTTCATGTAAAAATCAGGGGCTGCAAACAACCCACCCTTTTCCGAAATTGCTAATACTGCCATAGAACCAGGTTGACCATATGCAACTAAGTTAGTACCTTCACAAGGGTCAACAGCAATATCGATTTCAATTAACTCATCCGAGTTACAAAGGCCTTGTGCACCTGGATTACTACAGATCCCGACTTCTTCCCCTATATAGAGCATGGGAGCATCATCTCTCTCCCCTTCTCCAATAACAATTCGACCGCGCATGTAAATTTTATTCATGCGTTCTCGCATAGCTTCCACAGCAACTTCATCTGCTGTGTTCTTTTCGCCCTTGCCCATCCAACGAGCAGAAGCAATAGCAGCTTGCTCAACAACTTCAATAATCTCTAACCCAATTGTATGTTCCACTTAGTCTGCCTTCTAAATTCCTAAACTTGCGTCTTTGTCTAGATAGTCATTTCAGTTTTCAAGTCTACCAAAGCGCGGATACCTGTGGAAAATAGCATGAGCTTTTAAACATGTTAATTTTTGCTACTAACAATAAATTAGTCATAAAGTCAAATTCATCCATTAGTACGAATAACCCAGGTTCAAATATGGACTTAAAGAATCCAGTACAGAGGCATAACATGTTTTAATTGACTTCACTGGTTTGTATAAAAATATACTTTTTTCAGACTGATTTCAATAGTGTGAGTGTCTTAATTTTTGGCAGAGATATATATTAATAATACTGGGGAGCAATATAATTACTGCTGTGACTATTATTCATAATAGTCACAGACTTCTTCGCAAATACAATACAAAAAAGTCCGTGATTTGACCAACATGATTTACTTACTGGCCTTTATAAATTTTTAGACAGCTCTAGTTGCCAAACCTCACCATATGATGTCTTTAAAGCATTCCAGGCTTCTACTTGTCCAGATTCATACTCTCCCGGTTTAACCCACTGCAAAAATAAACTTAAAGCAGGCTTTTCCATATTATCTAAAAATCGGATTGAATAGGTTGTAAAGTTTCCATGCTTAGCTTCCCCTGTTTCAAACCTTATCTTGGATATTCTATCCATATTTAAATGGAATTCAAAGTCCTTATTATGCAAATTAGCATACTTGCCTTTAGGAAGGTCTGCATAAAATAGCTTCTCTATTTTACCCCTTACTTCTAATACGGCAGCATTACTAGTAACAATTAGACGTAATGTACCCAGCATTTGACAATCTTCCAAAAATTCTTTTAATGTTTTACTCACTTGTTTATTTACCTAAATAATTGTTGTATTCATTGTATATTTTTTACAGTTTTTTCTAGGAATTTTCTCTATAAATAATCCCAGGTTATAGTATAGATACACAACAAGCAGAACATAATTATCATATTCTGCCTAGCTTATAATTTTGTTGAGTAAAATAAATTATCCTTCATACAAATTTTCTGTGAGTATTCAGTTATGAATTAGAAAAATTTAAAAATCGCTCTTATAATGGAAAGTCTATACCTTAAAATTAATATAGAATTAGGCTTTGCAAGGCATTAAATAAATCCATTATATAATTTCCTTGAATATAAAATATATATATAATTAATAAGCATGAACTGTTTTGATATACTAATGATTATTACATGCTTTAATTCTCCATAAAATTACAATTATTAGACTTTATTTATTAATAAAATAAAAAAATACTAGGTCTCTATTAAATTTTATTCATCTATAGAATAAGTGAAGTTTTCAACTATTATTTGAAGATTTCACTTGCTTGTAAAATAAACAGCCAAATATTTTATGTTTTTTAGAAAAAAGTATATTCATGAACACCTTAATTTATTAGATAAATAAATATTCACCCACTCTTTATAATTAGTATTCTAAGGCAAGAAGTTCAGTCATTGTTTGGAAGTTATAACGTAAGCATGAATCAAATATAAATACTATGTGTTTTGAACCTTGATACAATAAGCACTGAAAGGGAAGGTACCTACTAACAATTCATAAATACCCTTTCAACACTTTGAATATTCATAGTTTCATCTCCGTAAATATTCTATTTGTTAGACCCCATTTATTAGAGCTAAAAATACTAATATTATAAAATTAAATATATGTTTCTTAATTTACAAATATCAGTATTTTTAAATCTCACCTAAGATTCCGCACAAATTACAAAAAAATATTGTTTACTCATAGGTAAAATATCGATGATATTAAGTTAACATATCCGGGAATTATCTGAGGATAATCGGAATTGCTATCTTTTTATCGGGTAACGTTTCTTGTAAAGATTTTACTATTTACATGTTGCTAAACGAACGTTAAATACAAATATGAGTTTAACATGATGCTATCCTTATTTGTTTTTTCACTAACTCTGTTGCCCACTATTTTCCGATGTTGATTTTTTATTTGCTTTCACTAGATTTCTTCTATCTCAAATATTTACATGCTTATTACTGTAAGCTTACAGCATAATAAATGAATTTATTTGGCTATCATAATTCTAGGTTCCCCAGATATCTTAGTTTCCCATAGTTTACATTTATGCATCTCTCTCCTTTGATTCTTACTTTTTGAGTATATTTTTCAATGGTATTTTTTATGTTTTACTGCCCAAAATTACTGCTAACATTAAAGTTTATCTATATCCTTTTTAAGTTTATTATATTTTGTTTGTTCGTTAGTTTATGAGTTTTTATATACCAAATTATTATCCCTAATTGCTACCTTATTTTCAAAATACCTGGATTCACAAATATTCATCGGTAGACATAGTACTTCTCCTATATTTTTAATTTTCTATATGTTTTGTAGAGTGTGTTGCTGCTGTTTATACCCAATTATATTAATCCTGATTATTATCTAAAGTAACTGCTACAATCTCATTGTAGTAATTTTTGTACTACTAGTTATATATAGTTTTTATTTTGAACAATAAATGATTATAATAGAGACTTACTCAATTGTAAAATTTCTAATCCATTAGTAAATATTTCATGAATTGGTAACATCTCTCCTGTTGTAGTCATAAACTTATGGTCTTTTGTTGCCTGGATAAAGGAACCATCCTCTAGCTCATACTCAAAAATTTCTTGTTCCCCCCGGAAATGCCATTGAGTAATTGTTTGAATGCATATATTTCCATTCTTATTCACAGTATATACATGACATTCAAGACATTTTTCCACAATTTCCCCAATAGACATTGGGCCATGCTCTACTGTTAATATTTGAGTGTCATAGCTTAAACAATACTCAGCAAACTTCAGCATTTGCCCGAATAAATTCTCTGCTGTTGTTTTATCAACCCCATTTTTTGCCGAACCATCAATAAACTTTTCTCGCTGCTTTTGCATTTCTGCAACTTTCTTTTTACCCATTGCTCTACGGAGCAAATCAGCTTGTCCTAGTGAATACCCAGCCATATCTTGGGCAATTCTCATAATTTGTTCTTGATAGACCATAATCCCATATGTTTCATCTAAAATTGGCTCTAGCACATGATCGTCATAGGAAATTTCTTCTTTACCATGCTTGCGGTTAATAAACTTAGGAATTAATCCTGCATCTAATGGTCCTGGTCTGTACAATGCTAATATTGAAGATATATCTTCAATATTAGAAGGCTTTAAATCCCGGACAATCTGCTTCATCCCTGAGGACTCCAACTGAAATACCCCTTCTAATTCTCCTGATTCCAATAAGTCAAATGTTTTCTTTACATCTTTAGGTAATTGAGAATATTTGCCTTTTGCTAGTGTTTCCTGTGATTTTCTCTCTTGAGATGTAATTTTATATGGATCAATTTTAAAACCATGATTTTCTTCTATTAAATCAATAGCTTTCTGGATCATAGTCAGATTTCGTAATCCTAGAAAGTCCATTTTTAATAATCCTAAGGAATCTAAATCTTCCATATAGTATTGGGTAATTACAGAACCATCATTATTCCTTTGTAAAGGAACTATTTCGTCTAAAGGCTCCGCAGAAATTACCACTCCCGCAGCATGAACACCAAAAGTTTTATTGGTTCCCTCAATTCTAATTGCCATATCAACCCAACGTCTTATATTAGGATTATTTTCATATCTTTGCTTAAATTCTGGCTCTGGGGTCTGTTCAGAAATCATCACCTTTAATTTGGCTGGCTTACCCCTAGATACAGGAATCATTTTCGCCATTTTGTCTGATTCTGCATAGGAAATATTTAATACCCTCGCAACATCTTTTAATACTGCTTTAGATGTCATGCGATTAAAAGTGATAATTTGTGCTACCTTATCTTCTCCATACTGTTTATTTACATAGTCAATGACTATATCCCGTTTTTCAATACAAAAATCCGTATCAATATCTGGCATTGATTTTCGCTCGGGATTAAGAAATCTTTCAAAAAGTAATCCATGGTGTACGGGATCTATATTAGTAATACCCATACAGTAAGCAACTAAAGAACCGGCAGCAGAACCTCTTCCAGGACCCACGGGAATATCATTGTCCCTAGCAAATTTTATATAGTCCCATACAACTAAAAAGTATGTAGAAAAACCCATTCTCTGAATCATTTTCAATTCATATTCTAGTCTTTCCTTGTAGGCTGGATCGACCTCATTCATGGATTCATAATTCATCTTTTCCAAAAGTCCCTGCCAACTGATTTTTTCTAGGTAAGTATCAGCAGTATGTCCAGGAGGTATTGGAAAATTAGGTATTCTTGGCTCTCCTAAAATATTATATGGTTCAATTTTATCTGCTACTTCTAAGGTTGTATGAATAGCCTCTTCAATAACATCATCAGGTAAGTGATCCCGAAATAATAACTTCATCTCATCAGCAGATTTCAGGTATTCTGTTCCGCTATAACGCATTCTTTTATCTTCTACAATTAATTTCCCTGTTTGAATACATAACAAAGCATCATGTGCTTCAACATCAAAACAAGATACATAGTGAGAATCGTTAGTTGCAATCAATTTAATTCCTAATTCCTTAGAGATTTTAACTATTTCGACATTAACAATTCGGTCTTCTTGGGAACCATGATCCTGAATTTCTAAATAAAAATCATTACCAAAAACTTTCTGATACCATTTAGCAACTTTTATAGCTGCATCCACCCTCCCACTGAGAATTGCCTGGGGTATTTCTCCACCCAAACAAGCACTGGTAACAATCAAATGTTCATGATATTCTTTCAATAATTCTTTGTTAATACAAGGACGGGAAAAAATACCTTTACCTTGTACTCCTTTGAGCTGAGAAGTAGTAGTTAATTTGACTAAATTCTTATAACCTTGGTTATTTTTTGCTAGGACAATCTGGTGATAACGAGGACGACGTTCTTGTTTAGTAATATCACCATTAATAATATACATTTCGTTACCAATAATTGCCTTAACATTTTTGCTGCGGCAAATTTTGATTAACTCAACTGCACCATACATAACACCATGATCTGTAAGGGCTATCGCACCCATACCTAATTCAATAGCCCTATCAACTAAATTTGGCAATTGACTGGCACCATCTAATAAACTGTAGTCACTGTGAACATGTAGAGGAACGAAGGACATAGTACATTTACCAGGGAACAATTGTGAGTCTTAGTAGTGTCTACTCCGGGATATTCTTCCGGAAGGCATATAAGAAATATGCCTCTTAGGCTAACTTACTTTTGGTTATATAAATAACATTGATTTTTTGAAAACGAAGTCTCAAAAAAATACCTTTCAAATCCTAATAATATAGTCCTCTAGTACTTTTACTAAACAAGAAATACTGATATTATTTAACTCTTCAATTTATTTCCCTTATAGTTAGTGCAGTCACTATATTTGGCATCAATACCAGTATATTAGTTACTTAAATTGTTAATTAATTACACTTTAGCACCCTAAAAAACAGTATATTTTTCACTACAATAATTTTCCTAGTCGATGAAATTTTCTTCCCAAGTCATTGGTATTGGGTATAGAATGTTCGGAAGTCAATTTATATATAAGCAAGGAATATTGCCTGCATTCTCCAGATACTGACTTCTTAAATAATGGCAGTTTAGAGTTATGCTAATTTTTGTGGAATTTTAATGAATGTTGGAGGAGAACTACTTTGGAGCTGTCACCATCCCTTAAATACTGGGCACAATTTTCTCACCCAATCATAATGTGGGTATTGTTACTACTCTCCATTTATGGTGCTTATTTAGGTTTGCAAATACAGCGAACCAGAAATGCCCAAGGAGATACGAAGAAAGAACTAATCAAGGGCAAATATAACATCAGACATTACCAAATAGGTTCTATTATTTTATTAATAATGGTTTCAGGTTCTATTGGCGGTATGGCTATAACCTATATTAATAATGGTAAATTATTCGTTGGACCACATCTGCTTGCCGGGTTGGGCATGACAGCCTTAATTGCCGCTTCTGCATCTTTATCTCCCCTAATGCAAAAAGGAGCAAACTGGGCAAGAATAACCCACATTGTACTAAATTTTTCAATTTTGGGACTATTTACTTGGCAAACAATTAGCGGAGTACAAATTATCCAGATAATTTTAAGCAAATCATAGTGGATTTTGTAATTGAATACAACCCAGACCTCTAACTATTTTTGGTCTTGGGTTTTATTTCTAAGAATTTAGAATAATTATATTGCAAGCATGTGTATTACTGTTATTAGTGTGAGTAATAACTCTGTGTTTTATATTAAATGTAGGAGAGGATAAGAGATAAGATAAATTTACCAATTAATTTGTTAAGTTATTTTAATCACTGGCCACTAAAACATATCACAAATAATTGTACAGAAACGATTTTCTTAGGATGGCTTTTATTGTGTTGAAAGCTTTTGTAGCAGGTGCAACAGGACAGACAGGAAGACTTATAGTTCAAGAATTAAGGAGGAGGAACATTCCAGTACGTGCCTTGTTGAGAAATATAAAGAAGACTAAAACGACTTGGCCAGATGGCGTTGAATTAGTTGAGGCAGATCTTTTGAACTATAAAAGTTTAAGCACTGCTTTGGGAGATAGCACAATTATTTTATGTGCTAGTGGGGCTCGCCCAAATTTCAACCCCACTGGCCCATATAAAGTTGATTATGAAGGTACCAAGAATTTGGTAGATATGGCCAAAGTTGGGGGGATCAAACATTTTGTCTTAGTTTCATCACTTTGTGTATCTCAGTTATTTCATCCCCTTAACTTATTCTGGTTAGTTTTGTTATGGAAAAAGCAAGCAGAAAAATATATTCAAAAAAGTGGTTTGAATTATACTATTATTCGTCCTGGTGGCTTAAAGGATAAAGATAATACTGGCAATATAGTTATGCAGAGTGCAGACACTTTATTTGAGGGGACTATTTCCCGGCAAAAGGTCGCTGATATATGTGTTGAAGCAATGTTTGATGAATCAGCTAAAAATAAAGTTTTAGAGATAGTTTCTAATTGCAATACTCCCAGAAAAGAGCTGTCTGAGCTCTTTGCTAATGTGATTTAACATGCCCATATAATAAAGTAAACAGAAGAGTCTCCATTCTAGAAATTTTCCTCTGTGAGTAAGCAGTTTATTTTAGGCATATTCATAATGTTGAATGTTGCCAGGAAGTTACTAAGTAATATTTACTATACTGAACTATTAGCTCAAAAACTTTCAGAAAAAAATCTTGGGCCATAGCTCTATTTATAAGAGCAACATATGCAAATAAAAAACTAATAATTAATAGGTAAAAATAAATATTAAGTTTTAGCTTTACATTATTCTATCAAATAACCAAAATAATAATATAATCTCTACAACTTCTTCTATGTAATGATTGCAGCTCTGTTTTCTTTTGAGTCATTTTATTTAAGCAATAACATTTAGTCTTAAATTCCATAAATTCAGTAAATATTTAAGGTTATGGTTTTTCACTCAGACTAATTTTATTTGTGAAACTTAGTTATTTATAATGGGGGGGGGGAGAGAGTTTTCCTCTCCCAGTCTACGTTAAGGTGAATACGGTTTATCTATCAATCAACTCTTGAGTTTTAAAGAATAATTATTCTAACCTAACATAAGAAAGTCTAATATTAAGATTAACGGAGTAATAAATACTATAATATGACTATTATCTGATAAATTAACAAAGTATATATAATCTCATTTGGCTTTTAATATCGGCAATTTTTTGTCTTACTCACAATCTAGATCAAATTTAGTTAGGTAAAAACTTAGATAGTAATAGTTTCATCAAGATAATTACCGGATGGCAAATATGATATATGATATAAGTCATAATTGGGTTTAGCTGAGTATACAAATTTGGGATATCGTAAGACTGCAAGCTTTATAAATAAGAGAATTCACTAATAAGTCAAGATATTAAAAACTCCGATTTAGGATTGTTATCGGTTAAAGCTATAATAATATACTTATTAATAATGATTCTAGTACTGATAATAGTTTTCCAAATAGAAATCAGCAGAAGTTTTAGACGGACCTATATTATGATTTCAAGAATATGGATTAAATTTATTTACCTAAATGCCCAAGAAGTCGATCTAACATTTATTAGCTTGATTAATAATCACCTCAAAAAGCATGGTACTCTACAAAAATATCAAAGCATTTATAATTTTTGGAGGAGAGTGCTAAAGCTTGAACTCGTGGTTTCATCTTTAATTGATAAATAAGCTGATAAAACTAATGAGAAAGATACCAGAAATGCGATCTAATAGTAACTCATATAAATAAATTAGCACTAAGTTTAGAAGCTAGAAAAACAGAAGTTAATAGTTAATGTTCAATGAATAAAATTCAGGGTAGTATGTATTTACTAATTGCTATTTTAATATCTATATAAACTGACAATAGCCAAGAAACTCGTGTAAAATTGTTATATTTGGCTAACTGTAAGGGTTAATTTTTAACCTTGATTAAATCTGCCGTGAATAATTATTGCTTAGTTCTTCAAAGTTAGGCCTAAATTCATTACTTACATGATAATATTAGTTGGTTTTAATATTTTTGATATCCAGTTTCTAGAATGGCTAAATTTTCCCTTTATTCAAAGAGCATTAATCGAAGCTATTTTAATGGGGGTATTAGGGGGATTACTTGGTTGTTTTGTTACCTTACGCCAGCTCTCTTTTTTTAGCCATGCGGTTGGTCATACATCACTGCTAGGGATAGTATTAGGGGTAATGTTAAGTACTAATCCTACTTGGATGTTGCTGCTTTTTACCGTAATCTTTGGAGTAGTAGTTCTCTATCTAATAGACCAAACTGATTTAGCAAATGATAGTATTCTCAGTATAATTCTCTCTGGAGTTTTGGCCATTGGATTGATTTTAAGTCGTTTATTGCAAGGATATCGTGGTAATCTAATTCAGATCTTATTCGGTGATATTCTGGCAATTAATAATGAAGATATAATATTGACAGTTGCATTATTATTAATAAGCTGTATTTTTCTGTTCTCAACTCTACGCCAGCAAATTCTATTAACTCTTAATTCTGCTGTTGCTAAAATTCAAGGTGTACCTGTACAATTGTATCGGTATGGATTCGTAGTTTTATTATCATTATCAGTAGCTATAGCAATCAAAGCTGTAGGCATTCTATTAGTAAATTCTTTTCTGGTTATTCCTGCATCTACTGCTAAGCTAATAAGCCACCATTTTAAATATTTTTTGTTGATTTCTATAATCATCGGTTCTACTACAAGTATCACTGGTATTTTTGTCTCTGCTATTTTTCAACTTGCTTCAGGGCCAAGTATTGTTGTAATTCAGTTTTTAGTATTTTTATTGGTTTTCAGCCTTGCTAAATGTAGGTCGAAATTTGCATAGTTACAAAATGTAAACTATCTAATAGGTTATGAAAAATTACAATTAAGTCTTTCCATTATTAGAATTTAATAAGCTATTAGCCATTGGAGGATTGTAAGTTATATTATGTTATTCTCCTTATTTATAAATTAGAAAAAGGAGAGTTTTTGCATGGTAATATCTCTATTAACCTATTCTACTTCTAGAAAGAATCTCCTATAACCACCAGAAGTGGATTACCTAATATCAGTTGCTCATAGACAGATTTTTAATGAGCAATAGATGGCTCTAATGTAGTTGTCAGAGTTTTTGGAATCCCAGTTACTTTCTGGTGAAATTAATTTGAGGTCTTCCATTCAGAGATTAGCAACATCTGATATTTTTCGCTCCCGAAATTATAAAACTAATAAATTATTGTTTTGTAAAAATGTATATACAAAGAGTTTTAGATTGGAAAAGTATACAGTGAACGAGAGCAATTATCCTGATCAAGCATATTGGCAATTAGATCTGCTCAACAAGAATGAGTACATCAGTTGTTTTAGCTATAATATATTTCTCTATCAACGACGAAACATCTGAACTCCACCAGATTCAAGGTGATATTGCTTGCATGGCTCGTTATGATAAATATTACCTCTACAAATTACCTGATGTCATCATTAGAAATGAGAGTGATCAGTTCATAATCCTTTAACTAGTCTGATTTTATGCAGAATTTTAATGGTAAAAATATAGCTAGTATAATTATGTTACTATTTGTAGTTATTATATTTAATATACGTAATCAGCTATAGCTTCAATTACATATATTATTAATCTATTGTATCCTTGCATATCCCAAAATAGTTCCCATGAGAAGCTAACTAAATAGAGTCATATTTACTTTAAAAAATTCACCTATTAGTTCTCTTGAGCTATTTCTTAAGGTATGGATACTAGCGCTAGCATACAAAGGATATTAGCTTTGATATACTTTGTGCATATATTCTTTTTTGGATATAAACAACATAACTATATAGACTGCAACTATATGCCAATGTACACCCCACCAAAATATTTTCCTGATAAGAGTTGTGTTATTTAGAAACTAATTCCTAGATATGAAATTATTCTTCCCTAAGACTCTAAATATAGGGATATATATGGATGATTTAAATATCAAAATTACACCGCACATCAAATTGGCAAATATACAATTTGCAGTGAGTAGATATAGACGCCCTAATTTACGAGATGATAAGTACAAATTTGTATATTTGGGAAGTTTATTCACATATTGCCCTGAAAGTCTTAAAAGAACAAGTTAAGTTTGATAAAGTTTTGTCAGAATCCTATTTTGCAGTGAAACTACTCCATCTAAGATGTGTTGTAGGGTTGTTAAGTTTAATGACAATATTTTTGGAGGCTCTTACGTGTCCATACCACTATTAACATATACTCCTTCCACTCAGAATCAAAGGGTAAATGGATTTGAAGCTGGAAGTGATGAACAGCCTAAGATTTACTCGACAGAAAATTTGCTGTCTAGTACAGACATGAATGTATTAATCGAAGTAGCATATCGTCAGATATTTTTTCATGCTTTTATCAGTGATCGTGAACCATTTTTGGAGTCTCAGCTCCGTAACGGTCAAATTACTGTACGAGATTTTGTCCGAGGTTTATTACTATCAGATACATATAAAAAAAGCTTCTACAATCTCAATAATAATTATCGTTTTGTAGAACATTGTGTTCAAAGGGTTTTGGGAAGAGATATTTATAGTGAACGAGAAAAGCTAGCTTGGGGAGTTATAGTAGCAAGCAAAGGTCTTCAGGGTTTCATAGATGAACTTTTAGATAGCGAAGAGTATCTGGAAAATTTCGGCTATAATACCTTGCCATATCAGCGTCGTCGAGTACTTCCTGGTCGTTCTAAAGGTGAGTTGCCATTTAACATCAAGTCTCCACGTTACAATGAATACCATCGTGCTCAGCTAGGTTTTCCACAAATTATTTGGCAGAATGTTGTCCGCAGTTACATTCCACAAGAGAAGAAAATTAAACCTGGTGACCCAGCAAATTACTTGGCAATGGTACAGGGCATAAGTAGTGCTAAGGGAAATCCGCCACCAAGGGTATCTGCAATGAATATTGACATTGCAAGCAGTGTACCTTATCGGAAAATAGAAACTGATCAATTAGTAACTACCCGATAGATTAGAAACCATTTATTATAATCCCCGCTCTTAATATTTAGCTATTAGTCATTAGTCAATATAATAAGACTTTTTATACAAGGGTTTATATTTAGTGACTAATGACTTGTGTCTTCCTAAATGTTTTTCCCATTACGCTTTTGCAATATTCCTATGAAACTGGTAAATTCCCTAGGTTCAGGTGCAATTATTTCAATCCATTCCCCCGAAACAGGATGTTGCAGTGTCAATTTCCAGGCATGTAGTACTTGTCCGCACAAATTAAAGCCTATAGAACGACTAGAACCATATACAGGATCACCAACAATGGGACAACCAATGTATGCACTATGGACGCGTATCTGGTGGGTACGTCCAGTCTCTAACTGAAAATGCATTAAGGTATATTTTCCAAGGCGTTCCTTAATGTGCCAGTGGGTAGTGGCGACCCGCCCCCCTTTTTCTATAGGAACAACAGACATTTTCTTGCGTTCTACGGGGTGTCGACCAATAGGTATGTCTACTGTACCCTTTTGTATTTTCGGTACACCATGAACCACACCTAGGTACTCCCTACGTGCAATTTTAGTCTTGAGTTGTGCCTGTAAGTTTTGATGGGCTAGTTCCGTTTTTGCAATTGCGATTGCCCCTGTTGTATTTTTATCTAGTCTATGAACTATTCCTGGGCGTTGTACCCCACCAATCCCTGGCAAGTGTCGACAATGAGCCAATACTGCGTTTACCAACGTACCATCTGGATGACCTGGGGCGGGATGAACCACCATATTTGCTGGTTTGTTAATAATGATTAGTTGTTTATCTTCATACAGGATATCTAAAGGTATATCCTGCGGCTCCAGTAACATGGCTGTAGGTGATGGAACTTCTATGGCAATTTGATCACCTACTTTGACAGTAATTTTTTTGGAAGTGCAAATCCAACCATTTAACTTGACTCTGCCTTGTTTAATTAACTGTTGAATGCGAGAACGAGATAAAAAACACAACTCTTGTGAAAGATAACGATCTAAACGTTCCCCTGTAATTTTGACTTTTAAGCTAATTGCATCCACTACATTTAGAATTAAGTATTATCAAATTTGCCATTGCATGGTGAATGTTAGATTAATCTCATGTTCAAATCTAAAAACTTTACTTTGGATATGTTTTAGAAAGAATAATTATTTAGCTGCAGATTAATAAATTCCTGTAGTCTTAAATATCTTTGCTTATTATACCATATAAAATCAGCCTCTGTAGTCATTGTAGTTAGTGTGAGAGGGTTATATTCATTAGATGAGAATATTACCGTTTGGAAGCTATGCGAAAAATAAAACCAAGCACTGTATACTTTTAGCACCCACATTGTAAATCTATATAATGACGTTTGCTAGCGCTATGGATTATTTGCTTTATATTATGGTAGGTCAAACCAGTAGGAAGTCTCTTAGCTCAACTATCAAGAAAGTTAGTTTTGATTTCTTTCCGAACTTACTAAATTAGTTGTTAAGACTTTAACTTCTAAGTGGTTAGTTGTAATAATTAAGTAATAACTAGGATATTAAGCAATAATTAAGATAAATTTGTATAATTCGAATTGTATTAATACTGTACTCAAAGCACAATAATAGACCAAAGAATTCATACTAAATATACAGATGTACTGAATAAGTTTATTGAAAACCAACTAAAACCAACTTAGCTAATGACATGATGAATTAAAAATCACAGATTAACTAAATACAATTAATATATTTATTGTTTTACAAATTTAATAGTTTTTAGCCATATTTGGCTGGAATAAAATCCTACAATAATTATTCATATATGGGACAGGGCTTCTTTCAAATTGGAATAACTATTTCTCTCATTATTGCCATTTCTCCTTTTTTAGGAAGATATATATTTGATGTATTCACCAAAAGTAAAAACATACTTCAATCATTCTTGAAGCCTCTAGAACAAGCAATATATCTTTTAGGGGGAATTTCTCCTGAATACAACATGACTGCTTGGCAATATATTAGAGCTTTAATAGGTATGAATTTATGCATGGCTGTTGCTGTGTATTTTATACTTGCTAATCAAAAAAATTTGCCTTGTAATCCCACAAACTTAGGGCCCCCCAGTTGGGATTTAACTTTACATACAACAATTTCATTTCTAACTAGTACAAATATCCAACACTATGCAGGTGAAAATACATTTAGCTATTTTAGTCAAATAGCTGGGTTGGGTTTCTTAATGTTTAGCTCTGCAGCTACAGGCTTAGCTGCAGGAATTGCTGTCATACGGGGGTTCACTGGTAGGCCTCTAGGCAATTTCTATGTGGACATTACTAAAGGTATTACCTATATATTCTTGCCAATATCGATAATAGGAGCGATTGCTTTAATAATTACTGGTGTTCCTCAAACTCTATCTCCTCCTGTAGTAGTCAGTACTTTAGAGGGGGAAACCCAATATATTGCTGTTGGACCTGTAGCCACATTTGAAATAATCAAAATGTTGGGAAATAATGGGGCAGGATTTTTTACAGCTAACTCTGCTCATCCTTTCGAGAACCCCAATGGGGCGTCAAATTTAATAGAAATACTAGCAATGGCGGCCATACCGAATGCCCTTATTCACACTTATGGCTTTTTTGCTAGAAATATTAAGCTAGCTTGGTTTTTATTCTGGATGATATTTATTATTTTTGTCGTAATGTTGGGAATCTCTTTAGTAGGTGAATATGAAGGTAATCCTCTCATTAATAATATTTTGGGAGGAAATGGAGGGACTCCAAATTTAGAAGGGAAAGAAGTCCGCTTTGGTATCAGTCAAACAATATTGTGGGCTATGCTCAGTACTGCAACTATGTGTGGTGCTATGAATGGCATACATAATTCTTTGTTACCAAATGGAGGTTTTGCTACTCTATTTAACTTGCTTTTGCAGAGTCCCTGGGGGGGAATTGGCACTGGGATTATTCATATGTTCATGTATCTAATTTTGGCAGCATTTTTAGCGGAATTACTGGTGGGTAACACTCCCACCTTTGCAGGTAAAAAAATTGAGTACAAGGAAATTTTATTAGTTGGCTTAGTTTTACTAATTCATCCTATGGCAATTTTGATTCCCAGTGCTATTACATTATTAAACCACATATCATTAATAGGAATTCCTAATCCTGATTTCCATATTTTTTCACAGGTGATTTATGAATATGCATCTGCTAGTAGTAACAACGCCAATACCTTTACTGAATTAAATAATAATAGTCTATGGTGGAATTTAAGTACTAGTTTAAGTATGATTATTGGACATTATGTACCAATTATTGCAATGCTTATAGTCGCTGCAAGTATGACAAATAAGCCAATCCTATCTCCAAGTTTTGACAATATCAAAATAGATTCCCTACTTTTTACTGGTTGGACTGCAGGATTAATGTTGGTCTTAACAACCTTAATTTTTTTACCAGTAATTCTCTTGGGTTCAATTGCTGAAGGAGTTAAATTAACTTCTGGTGGATAGAGCATAGTAATCACTGTCTAATGTATTTAAATTGATTTCATCCTCATGTTCTCCTTTTGCTTATGAAGCAGTCAAAACTCAATTCCCAGAAAATTTATTCCCAAGCTCTAATAGACGCTTTTTTACAACTCAATCCTCGTTCGGCAATTCAAAATCCAACATTCTTAATTGTATGGTTAGGAACAATTATTACTTTTTTGATAACAATCTTTCCTAATTTATTTGGAGAGCTTAATAACTCAAATTCTCATACTTTTAATGGTTTGGTAACACTGCTATTATTGTTGAATATTTATGGGGGTAATTTAGGGAAAGCGCTAGCCCAAGCTAAGTTAAAAGCAAAAGCAAAACGATTGCAATTACTACAATCGGGAACTATAAGCAAAAAGTTATCAGCAGATGGTGTAATTACAGAGGTACCATCTGCTAGTTTGCGTAGGGGTGATACAATATATGTTGTTGCTGGAGATATTATCCCTGCTGATGGGGAAGTAGTTTTAGGTGTAGGTTCAGTCGATGAATCCTTTATTACAGGAGAATCTACATTAGTAATTAAAGAATTGGGTTCTGAAGTGGCAAGTTCTGTAACTGAGGGTACACGAATCATTTCGGATGAATTGATAATTCGTGTGACAGCCAATCCTGGACAAGGACTTGTTGCCAGGATGATTAATGTAATGATAGGAAAGCGAGAATGTAAAAACTCCAACGAAATTGCCTTACAAATATTACTGTCAATCCTGACAATAATTTTCCTATGTGTGGTCATTACATTATCTTCATTTACTACTTATCTTGGAATGCCAATCAGTGTAACTTTCTTAGTTTCACTACTTGTATCCTTAATACCCGTTAATGTTGTAACATCACTGAGTACTATGAGCATTGCTACAATAGATAACATCACTAACGCAAATGTTATTGCAAGTAGTGACGATTTGGAACAATGTATTGGTGTTAATACATTAGTAGTAGATAAAACCGGCACAATTACCTTAGGTAACCGTCTGGCAGAAGACTTTATCCCTATTTGCAACCACTTAGGTTCCGAGGTGGCAGCAATGGCTATGGCGGCAAGTTTATTCGATGACACGTTGGAGGGTAAATCTATTTTTCGTCTAGCAGAACAATGGGGAGCAAAAATTGATTTTGAGCCCCAGCAGTGCGGAGCAGTTTATTTTTCTACCACCACCCGGATAAGCGGAACAAACCTACCCAACAATAGCAAAGTAAGAAAAGGTTCGTTAAGTGCAATTAGAGAATTTGTCGGTGCTCAATATCACAAATTCTCTTCAGAATTAAATACAGCTTGTGAACGTATTGCTCTCCAAGGTGGTACACCCTTGGTAGTTTGTCGTGACAATGAGATTTATGGGGTTATTTATCTTAAGGATGTTGTTAAACCAGGAATACGTGATCGCTTTTATAAATTAAAAAAGTTGGGTATTTATACCATTATGGTCACTGGAGATAATCAGATAACAGCTGGTGTCATTTCTAGGGAAGCAGGCATTGATGACTTTATTGCTGAAGCTACTCCAAACGACAAAATTGCTGTAATCCGCCAGCAACAATCACAAGGTAAGTTAGTAGCAATGACAGGAGAAGGCAATAATGATGTACCTGCATTATCACAAGCAGACATTAGTCTAGCAATGAATGCAGGTACTCAAGCAGCAAGACTTACTGCCAGGATTGTAGATTTAGACTCCGATCCTACTAAATTAATTGAAATAGTTGCTATTGGTAAGCAATTACTGATGACCAGTGGAGCACTAACTCTATTTTCCCTGACCAACAACATTGGTAAATACTTAGCAGTGTTACCAATGTTATTTACTCCATTAAATCTGGGAAGATTTAACTTCATACAACTTAGCAATACCAATTCTGCGGTGTTATCACTGCTTATTTATAATGTGATTGCCGTATTTGCATTTATACCCTTAGTTTTAAGGGGTATAAAGTTCCGCTCAATTGCAACCAATGAAATTTTTCAAATTAATATGTTGATTTATGGTTTAGGAGGATTATTTATACCACTTGTGACAATAAAATTGCTAGATATGGCAATAAAAAACATCGGGTTTGTATAAGAAAACAGAATCATAAAATAAGGGTAATCTGTAATAATTACCCCAGAAATAGATAAGTAGAACAAGTAATTTATTTTTTGGCAAGAAGTAATGATTTATATTCGAGAGACAAGCAGGATAATACGTATAGTATTAATCCTATGGTTGTTGTTGGCAATTATCTATCCTTTTGCTATTTTTGGTATAGGTCAAACTGTATTTAATTTCCAGGCTAATGGCAGCATAAGAACTAGCAATTTTAATGGTAAACCCATTGGTTCAGTTTTAATCGGTCAGCAATTTATTACAGATAAGTATTTTCATAGCCGTCCTAGTGTAATAAATTATGCCCAAGGTAATGCTGGAGAACCGAGAGGTATATCTGGGGGAAGTAACTTATCTCCTGGCGATAATAAATTAATACAGAGGATTAAAGAAGAATTGGAACTTCTACAAGAAGAGGACACAGCAATACTACCTGAATTAATTTATGCCTCCGGCTCTGGATTGGACCCTCATATTTCCCTTAATGCTGCTATAAAACAATTACCCAGAGTAGCTAGTAGTCGTAATATTAGGCCAGATGAAATATTTGTTTTACTTCAAAAGTATACAGACAAAAAGTTCTTAGGCATTTTTGGAGAGCCAGGAATAAATATCCTAAGGCTGAATTATGCTCTGGATGTACAAGATTTTAGCCGCCAACAAAATTAAGAGACATTAACCAGAAAAGTAATTATTTCAATTTTTTTAGTAGGGGCTACCTAACCTAACCAGAACTTAGAAAAAGGGTATTGGCCGTTTGTGTTGGTAATTACATTATAAAGTTACCTATAATATTCAAATTGGTTAACCAATACCATCTCTTATTAATTTTCATGGTCAAACTATTTACCATAAAAAACTTTTAAAGACAAGGTTTCCCTTATTTACAGATCCAGTGATAATATCGCAGATGAAGACTATATTATAGAGTTCACATAGTTACTCATAGTAAATAAAACTCTGCTTTCTCATATCAACTAACCAGATGTATTCAAAATATGGGTGTTAATTAGTAAATGGTTTTTATATACCACCCAAAAGTGAAAATAGGGTGATAGTAATTATGGCTAGGTATGTAGATCTGGATAATAGTTTATTAGATTTAGCAATACAACACTTAAGTTGAGGATATGGAGGTTAAGATAATAATGGAGCCTGGTGTACCAGTGATACTTTTTAAAAATCCCTAGTTATCTAATGATTAAAACAATAGTATTTTCAGTTGCTACTACCAAAACCTACTGGTAGGTAGTTGTTTGTTTATAATTATTGGGAAAAACTCATTCAGGATAGTTTATCTTATAAGCTTTTATTAGTAGATTTATTAGTTACTAACCCTAACCAAATGAACTGCAGTTACTATTTGTAATAACCAAAAATTTTTAACTCAAATATCTTAAGAAGTATTTTTAAGTTGGAACGGTAATCATAATCTTTACTTGACAAGTATATTATAAGCCTTGCTACTATTCACTCATACCCCATAAACAGATGAGATAGGGCTGAGTATGGTATTCAAAGAAATAAATACTTTATTACTATACTGGCAAAGATAAGAGATTCTTATAAACTTATATAGTGTTAAAACCATCAAAAGAATAAACCCTTTCAGGAATCCTGAGCGTGTACATTAGTACACTAGGTACTAATATACTAATAGTATCTTTGACTTTCAACTATATTTTTGCATCTGTCATGAGATAAAAATAATCTTTACTACCAATTAGATAATTTCTGATATGGATAAGATGATAATAAGTAGTAATTAACTTACAACCAATATAAAGTATGATTGCTACTGATAAAAGAATATTCTATGGTATGTATTGAATAGAAAAACTGGGTTCATCCAGATGATAAGATACAGAATTGTTAACTACTGATAGGGTATCGGCAAAAAAAACACCAGAAATTATAATATTTAGTAACAGATATTCATTAACTATAGAAGCATTAATATATTTCAGAGTGTTTGAATTTTGCTAATTTAACCACATAATACTAGAGTATACAATTTGAAACTTGCTAATTATTGATTCTAATAGGAAAAAGTTAGTATTGCTTGAGTAGTTTGTCTTCTTCTTTTATGATAAATACGAAGTATAAGCATATATAAAATAAAAATAAATAGCACTAATTTTCAACATATTATGGTTTCGGATTGAATGATGTTTTAAGTACTGCTTGGAGATACTAACTTGCTAAAATAAATTATTTCCTACAGATTGCCCTTTTAAATATCAGCATCCCAATATACTGCTACAATTAATTCATTTGCTTTGTAGTAATTTCTGTTAAAGCAAAATTATTAAGATAGCAATATTAACTTGCCAATTATTCATAAACCTATTACCTAAAAAAATCACTAAGTGATAAATCTTAAATAATTTGCTAGTTAATAATTATCCTATTTAGGAAACCAAGATGATACTAGAATTTAGGATATAGAAGAATACACAACTTATAATTGTGGACTAACTATAATCAAAAAATTAATTAATTTCTAAAAAGCAGTTTATCTGATATTTTCATATGAGAGTTAATTTCCTTATATGGATATTTAATTTAATATATGCATATATTTATGGCTGTATCTTAAAATATTTGACCCAAACATAATTTAAACTTAGATATAAATATGGAACGAAAAAATACCTGAGTTAATGATTAATAGTCAGAACAGTAAAGATTATCTTTGGCAAGTATATCTTTTACATTGAATAATAACATGTGAGATAATGAGATTTCTCATTGGCATATGTATTCATATTATATAAGGCTTGCTTATTTTATATAGTTTGAATATATTGCCACATTTTCTCTTAGAAATACATCATTAACTAAAAAGATACCATACCCCTTTCAGAACAAAAAAATTTGTTAAAAATAATGATTTTTATAGTCAATGAATAACAATGATTCATGTAAATTACTAATAACTATTGTCATATCCTTAATATAACTTAGATGCTTAAGTGTATCCTTTGACTTATGAATAGCAAACTGATATTCATAACCACGGCAATGGGAGTATTATATCACAACTTATAATTGCTATAATCTAGCACTAATCTAAAAAATATTTATTTATAGGTGTAAATTTATATGACTATTACCACCAACCGCCTGTCTATTTTTGTGGATGGGAATAATATGTTCTACGCTCAACAGAAAAATGGCTGGTTTTTTGACCCTAGAAGAGTCTTAGAATATTTTGCTTATGAACAGGCAGCGACAACATTAATTAATGCATTTTGGTATACTGGTTTAAAAGATCAACAAGACCAAAGAGGATTTAGGGATGCTCTTATTAGTTTAGGGTATACCGTTAGAACAAAAGTTCTAAAAGAATATTATGATGACTCATCTGGTCGTTATTCACAAAAAGCTAATTTAGACATAGAAATTGTCGTAGATATGTTTAATACAGTCGATCAATATGACAGGGTTATTTTATTTAGCGGAGATGGAGATTTTGAAAGGGCTATTGAATTATTACGTTCTAAAAATACTCATATCACTGTAGTATCAACAGAAGGGATGATAGCTAGGGAGTTGCGCAATGCTACTGATAGATATATTGATTTGACGAACATTAGAGAAAAAATAGAAAAATCAGAATCATCAACACCTTCTGAATGTCAAGCATAATATTATTTATATTAACTGGATATTATAAGAAAACCAGGCGATATTATCAACAGATAGTGACAGCAAGGAAGGCAAATTTTGGCAATGAATCAAGACTCCGAGTGCATCATTATTTTTGACACTACCCTGCGAGATGGGGAGCAATGTCCAGGAGCAACACTAAATATGGATGAAAAGTTGGCTATTGCTAAACAACTTGCACGTTTAGGAGTTGATGTCATCGAAGCTGGTTTTGCATTTGCCAGTCCTGGGGATTTTGAAGCAGTTAATATAATTGCCCAGACTGTGGGAACAGTAGATGGTCCGACAATTTGTAGTTTGGCAAGAGCCAGGAAGGAAGACATTAAGGCAGCTGCAGATGCAATTGCTCCGGCTGTTAAAGGGAGAATTCATACTTTTATTGCAACTTCTGATATTCACCTACAATATAAACTGCAGAAAACTAGGAATGAGGTGATTGCAATAGCAGAGGAAATGGTAGCTTATGCTAAGACTTTTACTAAGGATGTGGAGTTCTCTCCGGAAGATGCAGGGCGTTCCGACCCAGAATTTTTGTACCAGATATTAGAAAAAGTTATTGAAGCTGGGGCAACAACAGTAAATATTCCTGATACTGTTGGTTATACTACTCCCCTAGAATTTGGGGCTTTAATTAAAGGGATTAGTAATAATGTACCCAATATAAACCAAGCAATTATTTCTGTACACGGACATAACGATTTGGGCTTGGCTGTGGCTAACTTTCTGGAGGCAGTGAAAAATGGTGCTAGGCAGTTGGAATGTACTATTAATGGTATTGGGGAAAGAGCAGGTAATGCTGCATTGGAAGAATTAGTAATGGCTTTATATGTCCGTAAACAGTATTTTAATCCCTTTCTAGGGAGATCTGCAGATTCAGAGAAGCCCCTCACAAATGTTGATACCAGGCAAATTTATAAAACCTCCCGGTTAGTATCTAATTTAACGGGTTTATTGGTACAACCTAACAAAGCAATTGTTGGTACAAATGCTTTTGCCCACGAATCAGGAATTCACCAAGATGGGGTACTTAAAAATAAGCTCACCTATGAAATTATGGATGCCCAGTCAATTGGGTTAACAGATAATCAAATTGTTTTAGGTAAGCACTCTGGTAGAAATGCTTTTCGTACTAGGTTAGGTGAATTGGGTTATGAGTTAAAAGATAATGAGTTAAATAAAGCTTTTGTCCGTTTTAAAGATGTAGCTGACAAGAAAAAAGAAATTTCCGATTGGGATTTGGAAGCAATCGTTAATGATGAAATTCAACAAGCGCCAGATTTATTTAGATTAAATTTAGTGCAAGTTGTCTGTGGTTGCAATTCTAGAGCTACAGCAACTATTACTATTTACACACCTGAAGGCAAAGAACTGACGGATGCTGCTATTGGTACTGGCCCTGTAGACGCTGTGTACAAAGCAATTAATCGAGTTGTTAATGTACCCAATCAACTAGTTGAGTTCTCCGTAAAATCAGTAACAGCAGGAATTGATGCTATTGGGGAAGTTACAATCCGCCTGCGGTATGAAGACATGGTATTTTCAGGTCACTCTGCCAATACTGACATTATTGTGGCATCAGCGCAAGCATATATAAATTCACTAAATAGGTTGTATTCACATTTGTCAAATCAACGGAAACAAAGATAAACTACTGTGTATCCTAAATTGAAGCTGGAATATAGTTATTAAAACAAACAGAGAAAATAATACAAACTCCCAAGATAAGTTTTGAGCATATTACTCCTTTTGTAAAAAGCTGAGAAGCCAACTAATATTTAATTTGTAATTGATGTAACCTTATTTTTTTATGAGGTGTATTTTACGAAGCGATTAATATAAAGATTATATAATCTACTGGTTTTTACCATTAAAATGTTTACAGTAATTGCGTTATTTCCAAGCAATTTCCTTTTATCTATAGACTTTGACCTTACCCTAACCTCTTTAAGGAAAGAGCACAGAAACTTTGCAATGAAATCCGATAACCAATGAGAGTTAAATAGCACCATACAATCAATACCTGGCTAAACTAATCAAAATACATATATGCCATAAAATAATTTGTTGTTATATAGCGACCTCTATATATTTTTTATTGATGATTTATGTTATCTTCCATTTGCGTAAAATATCTGGAAAGTCTAGTGGGTTTTACTTCTCATTATTAAAACTTCAAGTTCTAGTTATTGCCGATAAATAAAATCTTATTCGAATAAACTTTCGGAGTTTGACCCTAATTATTTTTTCCATTCACTGGAATATTAGAGTAGTGGTTATAACTTCAAATTTTTGCCTTAAATTTCCGCTATCTCTTTGGTTTATTTGCATAAATAACATAGTTAATTGCCAATAATCGTAGCCATAAACCTGGGTTGTGTGGTTTTATTCTGGATTCTATATGTTTTAAGAATTGGGAAAACCAGCTATTTAATAAACCACTTATTATGGTATTACAAGTGAAATTAATATAATTGCGGCCCCAGCATAACATATCTTTTAGCCCTGCCATCTGATAAATCCACAGTAATAGAGCGGGATTCTTAAAAGCTGCCTTCAGTGCCAAACGGTTAAAAGTTAACCAACTAAATTTATCCTTAATAAAATCATCTGCTACTTCTGGAGGTTCATCTGCTAGTAGGCCAAAAAAGTTGTTTAATATAACATTAATTCTCTGGGGGGGCAAAAATTTTCCTGTCGGAACCATCATCCCTTTAGAAAATATCCAGGTAACAGCAGCGTTGCTTTGAAAAGCATGAATTTTATTTAAATGAGAAGCAGACAATAAATCATGTTTGAGGGCAACATTTAATAGAGTTGTTAGCCTTTCTAAATTACGCACTAAAGAGCCAAAGCCGGTGAAAACCAAGGGAGATTGCAGAGAGGCTGCATCACCAATCGTTAACAAACGCTCAGAAGCTACTATACGATCACTATCACTGGTACTAAAATGGCCAGGTATATAACCAAATGTTGGCTTCTTCCAAACTAATTTTTCCAAATTACACCTTCGATACTCTGGTAAAATAGTGAAAAAGTCTTCATACATTTCTAATAAAGAGCCAGGGTTATGGTAATTTACTTGATGATAATGGAATAGGTAAACTGTTAATTCTTCATTCTTTCCAGGGAATAGCTCCCAAATTAGCTGTCGTCCCCGAGATATATCGCCATGGCTGTTGAGAACGTCACCATATTGGGAATCCCATACTCCTGGCTCAAAGCCTCCATCAATAACTGCTCCTACTGTTGGACAAACGCTATCAAAAGTCCGGATACCATTTAGTTGCCACGCAATGGGGGAAGCCGTTCCCATAGCATCTACTAAAACCCTTCCACTTACGACTTTTTCTTGTTGACTAGGTATACCTTTTAAGGTCACGTCTACTTGTAATTTATCTATCTCTGCATGTATAAACTCTGTTTCATCTAGAATATCTCCTCCTGCCGCTTTGAGCTTAGCTCCACATAGTTGCAATAATTTTTCTGAGTCAAGAGCAATATTTAGAACCCTAGGTGTATATAAAATAGGCGCCCGCAAGTGGTTGGGATTATTCCCATCGAAGAACTTATTGAATCCATCTTTATATTCCCGGACAATAATGGACTCAACCTCTTGATTAGTAAGTAAACCCAGATTAATTAAACTTTGAATTTCATCACGGGAAATATTCCATTCCCTATTCATTCTCCCAAATGATAAACGTTCTACCAATAGAACCTTATAACCTAATCTTGCCATAACAGCAGCATGGATAACTCCTAGTGCCCCACCAATATAAATTAGGTCGTAGGATATCTGAGAATTAGGGCCTATTGATTGTTTACGCTCAAAAACCACTTGTTTGGGGTTTTGTGGATTCTTTACGCCTTTGCGCCACTGTTGTTCCCACCAATAGACCCGTTGTAGATCATACTCACCCCTAGGCATCTGCTGAAAATACTTGACTGTTAATGGATAGTAAGGTGATAATGCCTCAAAAATTGATTGTTTTGATAGTTCAATAACTGGTGGTTCTGAGTATTCATGGGGAAAGTGATTGTTTATTTCTGTAGTGAGCTGTCTAATAATTTCCTTTGCTCTAGGAAAGCGTATATGACCCCATTGAAATACTTTCAGATAAGTTGTACGCTGTACATACCAGACAAATATTGAGAGCTCGACTGGTAAACTTTCTGTAACGCCTATTTTTATATCTTTGAACTTAGCTGAAACCAAGCGAATACCTGAAGGAGTAGGTTTCTTTGTTAATTTGTCTATTTTGAAATCTTCTTGCAACCAATTAATAACACTTGTTATGTCCGAAGTAGGAATTTCTAAGTAAAGAAGTTCTTCCATAGTCCCCCCAACATATAATTACAATACCTGTGAAATATACTCACTGAGATAGGCTTAAATAACCATTAGGATAAGCTGGCTTCTGCAAGCAATCTAAAAATTGACGAACATTTATCCTCTCGTATTGTCTCACACTTCATGATCAATTACATTTGCTCTGAACACACACTATGAATTATCCTATTCCAAAAGAACCTCAGGAAATATTTGCTTTGCAGGATCAGCCAATAGATGAGGAACTAGTAGCTACGGCAATTGCAGGAGTAATTAAAATTGTTCGTTCACAAGGAAAATCCTTAGATGAATTAATATCTCAGGTGCTTGCAGAAGATAGCTTCTTAGATAAGCAGCAACGATACTGGCTTAGTCAAGTCATATCTCAAGCCTGGAAGAATTTATCTTAGGTAATATTAGGAATAGGGAATAGATTTTAACTTCTAAACCTATTCTCTATTCTATAAATAAATAATGTCAGCATAGTATTTAAAAAGTCCAGATGGCTTATAAAATGGAGGTTATACTTTTGTAGATTTTAGTTAGGGTTCGTCGTTGCCATATTTGTTTTTTATTTTCTTCCAAATTAACCACATACTGCCAACCATGAACTAAACTTATTATTTGTAGTACTATTGATGCAATTTTGCTTGTTAAATAT
Source organism: Richelia intracellularis HH01 (assembly GCF_000350105.1). Lineage (GTDB taxonomy): Bacteria > Cyanobacteriota > Cyanobacteriia > Cyanobacteriales > Nostocaceae > Richelia > Richelia intracellularis. The sequence continues at coordinate 44,148 of NZ_CAIY01000085.1, read as the reverse complement.
TCTATGGTTACTAGGCTTACAGCCTCAGTTTATGGCATGGCAACGGCACCAACCGTAACTCCAAATGAAAAAAGTCAATTTAATCGCAAACTTTATCCCAACTACAAGGTGATTGTCTTAAATGATGATTTAAATACCTTTAAACATGTTGCTGAGTGTTTGATGAAATATATACCAGGGATGAACAGTGATCGTGCTTGGGATTTAACCAACCAGGTACATTATGAAGGTCAAGCAGTTGTTTGGATTGGGCCCCAGGAGCAAGCAGAACTTTATCACCAGCAATTATATCGGGCTGGTTTAACTATGGCTCCCCTAGAAGTTGCATAAAAATATAATTAAACCCTCAGCAGATATCCAGGTCAAATATGTTCGAAAGTGGTAAAAATTTTAGAATTATTCTATTCACCTCCCCAGCCTAATAAAACCTTTAGAGGTTATTTTCAAGCTAGAGGGGATTACCAAACTGTAAGACCAAGGTAATCAGACAGGTACAGAATTATTCTCCTCACTTAGAATTATGGATATCTGTTTTTTATCTAGGGGAATTAAGATAATTGCTGTTTTGGGTAAGATTTTATGGAGTTTACTTATAATAAAATTGTGGAACCGAAATTAAATACGAAATTGCAAAAATTGATTGAATGATTATAAAAAAATCAAATTGAAAATTCCACTGTATCAATCATAAACTTGCTTTATTAAATTGGAAGTCTTAGTGAGTTATTGAGCATTTAATTTGTTTGTAAATATAGGGTTGCTAGAAAATTTCTGACTAGGTAGAAAATATACTAAACGCCAATTAAAGTATTAGTAGAGTAAGAGTAACTTATTCTGATAATCAATAACAACTTAATTGAGTACGAAGGCATTTAAGTTCTTATGAATCATAATATTTTCTGTTAATAACTAACATGAGTTGATAATAAGAGAAAAAATTATATCCTGAAATTAGAATGTAAGGATTATTGTCCATTTTACCCATATCCAAATGTTGCTCTAAATTATAAATAGGAGATAATTTTACTTAAGCTTATTATTGTACACATTAACTCTGAGGACTTTTAAAATATAATATGGGTATATAAGATAGTACCATTCTTTCAAGACTCTAACATTTAGAAAAATAAAAATTGAGTTTTGCTATAATAAATTGAAGACATACTAGTAATCTATTTACAGCATCATATAAAAGCAAAATAATTTTGCTTTAAATAAGAATAAACTCGGAAAATACCCATAATATTTTCCATAACTCAGACAATGAAACTAGTATACTTAGTTATATTCTTATTTAAATAAATTTCAATTTTGCAGAATTACACAATTCAAGTAATAGCATTCTATCTAAATCTCTAACTGATTATAATAGTAATTCTTCTATGCTTACTACTACCAGATTGCCAAATATTTTTATGGTGGTATATAAAATTCTCATAAAGGCACAAGGTTAAAACATTTCAAATTAAATCTGATTGCCTCAGGGATAACTAATATAATATTTATATATTAGTTGAACCATTAGTAATCTGAGTTATCAACTATAAACAGAATTATTAGTAGAAGCATAATTGCTTACATCATCAAGTCGGGGGTTAAGCTTTACATAAGCTGATAATAAATAAACCTGTATAAATGTGAGAATATTCAGTTATGCAACCGACTGATCCCGAAATACTATTAGAAATATAGATTATAATACCTTCTGTTTAGGAATGTAAATTTCTTTTGAAGAATTAGACAATTTAACTAGAAAATATTTATCCATATTTTCAAAAATACAGAATAAGAGTGTGATCACTAATTAGGATTTATTAAAATTATATTTGCTTGAATAGAAAGCAAATTTATATTCTTATAATTAGGCTGTATGGTTGATTACTAATTGAGATTTAAGGTATAGATTTTCCACAATATATTTGTGGCAGATAAGCTCCTCTTTTGCATTACAAGAACTTTTGAGTTTAATAGATTTATACTCACTTCTAACTATAGAAGCATGATAATTATAAACATAGCCATAAGGCTCTTCTACGACAAATTCTACTTGTAACTTACTATTATCAGTATTTTTTTCAATAATCTTAGTTGCAACCTTATTGTCAAACCACTTCCAACCATGTTGAACCATCAATTCACTTTCTAAAACTTGTATAGGGGTTGATAAAATTCCCCATCCCCGATACATTTGACGCAAAACTTTAATATCACCTTTACGGGTTAAAATTGATGGGCATAATTCAGCAGAAATGTTACCATAGTAACGACCTTCTGGTAAATCAATCATAGTTGGTGCAAAGCGATGTCCACCAAAATGACTAGAACGCCAAAGGCGAATATTTTCTAGCCCTAAATTTGGAATCAATTTATCTTGAAGGTAGAAGTAAAGACGATTACCATACCTAGCACAGCATTGATCATGACTACCATGAGTACAAATCAATATGTCTCTTTTTCTTGGTATTTCTGGCTCAACATCACTGAGCTTAGACCATAACAATTTTCTTACAGTAGTTGCTACTTGTTCAATATTATCAAGCCTAAATTCTTGCTGACGAAAACCATTACTGATTCCTGACTTCTTTTGATAAATCAGAAGAGTTGTCTCATACTTTTTGTGAGAAATATCATTAGCAATTAGTAAGAAAGTTACTGATATCCTTGTACTTTTTATATCGGCAATTAATTGCCTTAAATTATCTGGTATTAAACGAGAATTAAGTGCCTGATTATGCCAGGGTGGTGAACATTCTATGAGAATATAAGTTTCACAGTTGCTTGCAGTACCAATGATTTCTTCTCCCAATTTACGAGAATTATCAGAACAAAAAAAAGTACTCATCTTAATTCAATCCACCACTCAATGACAATTACTAAATGATAATAATTTGCTTCTATTATTATCTAGATTAACTTAGTCAGTTATGACAACAATGCTGTTAGTTATACAATAAGGTTTTCATATGAATGAATAAAAAATTACTAAACAGAGTTTGATTAGAATCCTATCATATTAGTAAATATTCCTAATAAAATTTTTATAAACAGATCCCTCTCACATAAATATTTAATGTTTTATTTTATACAAAACTAAAAATATACATTATTTCCACTCGTAAGTTACTGTTGTAGATGGTTAATTACTAAATATTCTTAAATAAACTTATTCTGAAAATAATTACTTTACACGTATGTATTAACAGTAGCAACAATGTATTCAAAATTACTTTATATCAGTATTGTAGGACTCTTTTCAAGAGTAACGGAACTTGAAGTAAAATTCAAGTAATTGAGAATAATTATGATCTGAATATAAGTTAATAATCGCATTATTTTGAGAGACTAACAAGGTGGACTTATAAAAGTTAGAACTAGCTTTTCACATCAGGACCTGGTAGAGAAATAATAAATTATCTTAGCAAACAGAAAAGTTCATATCAACTAATACGAAACTGAAAAATAACAATTTCTATAAGGATCTAAATGAATATGATGCTAGCTGTAGCTTTTTTATGTCTTACGCTACTTCATATACGATATAAGTTTTCCTAATGAACTGTTGAAATAATATTATCCGTATGTATATTAAAATGAATGGCAAAATAGTTTTCTAAGGTTATTGTTATGAAACATATTCAATCATCAACTAATCAATCGTTTTAAGATATCTTGGTGAATCTAAACTATTAAAGTTCAAACCAAATAACTAATTATTTTTTAACTTCCCATTGTCTTCTTGCGTGCAGATATTGCTAGTATTACCCAATTTCCAGGATTGTTTGAACATCTTAGACGTATAGTTAGTAACTCATACTTGATGGAAAATGCAGAATGTACAACATTCCTTAAATATATAACTTCTCTAATAAACTTTTTGTAGAGCTTTCAATTCCTCACTACTTTTGCTTAGGCTTCTTTAGACCCTGAATTTTAAATTAAAATCTAGTTTTTAAACTACCCTTTATCTTTTTAATAATCAAAATATGCTGCTATTAATACTTAAAATTTGTTAGATTAAATACCTTATTAACTGCCTCATATAAGATATATATTTAGCCTTATATGGACGGTAAAGTATCAATCTGTAAAATATTAAATAGCAATAATAGACCTTGTTTTAACCTTAAATCTTTATTCACTGAATTTTATCTGAAGTTGGCATACTACAGTACAATTTTAAGTTTTAACTAAACTTATTCTAAATTAGTTAAGGATTAAAATACAGATATTACAACTCCAGAATATTATAAAACTTGATATTGTCACTCAAGGTATTTCTTCAGGAATCATACTAGCCTGCATCTGATGTATACAGGGTGATAGTACATTTGAAGTGATAGATAAAATAGAACAGCCAATAGTATATCAGATTTATAGTTATTCCTACAATTTTGTTTTAAATAGCACATTATCTATAAGATATCTGTAAATTAGGTAAACATAAAAATATGACACTTTGCGATAATGGAACTCTTAACACAAAGAAACTGCCTATTATCTGGGATATATAGGTTTTGTGTATTACGATATTTTTTAATGGGAATATACTTGACTAACAAGAAACTATACAACAGTAAAACACAAGCAATCATAGTTTTGTTTATTCAAAGTAAGTAATATCAATATGATCCAGAATGGTAATTAGGTGATTTTGATATTATAGGTTTATATTTGGATTCAAACTAATGTATGGCAAGATAAACATCAAGTAGTAGGTTTATATTGAAAGTTCACAGTATTACATTTGAAATCACAAATAAATTTGCTTTAATTAGTTATAAGAAATGATATAAATAGACTACCTAGAATAGGGAAAGTAAAAACTCTGGTAATATGCTAATAGATCTTGTTTACCTGAATGATTGAAATATAAAATAGTATCAGATAATTAGGGGCAATATAGTTTATTCTTATTGGTGAATTTATATACCCTTTCAATACAAGGATCTTGTAAGAAGATATTACAATTTATAATTAATGTCTTTTTAATTTATTTTTTCAGTAAATCAGTACATTAAATATCAATAAATAACTTAGTATTAGAATACTACAATTATGAATACATGCTCCTATAAATAACTATTTTTATTAGTAATAACTTATGTTAAGTTTAGTCTTTAGAAAATCATATTAATTCGTGTATAGTTTCAGCTTTGCAAGTGATTTATACGCCTGCGACAGATTTGAAAATAGGAGGAGAGCCGTTTACTAAGAAATGTTGTCAGAGTTTAAAGACTAACATGAGTAAATAACCCAAGTTAATTTAAATACTTTCTTGATTTAATATTCATTATAATTGACATGAAGTTATTATTTTTGTAACTTTCTATATTTTTTATATGGAACAATATCTGAGGGTGAGAATAGCTGTTAGCCTTTCACAGGAACTAAAACTATTTCCAACATAGAAGCAGCTATTCTCTATAGAGAATAGCTAGTAATACATGCAATTTGCTAATACATTAATGATTTTTATCATAATTAATATTTACAAAAATTAAGAGATTATTATCATTAAAATGTTAATGTGATTTTTTATGTAACTATTAATTACTTGGTAACTAATAGTATAAGTATCTTCATAAAAAAAGAGCTGTATAAATTATAACTAATTATAGATGTTTAGCATAAGTGAAAGATCAAATTTATGAATAAGCTAGAAGATTACAAAAGTACATATTATTATATATATAACTATGACAATATTCATCTAAATTTGATTACAATTATTCCTAATTTCTATTAAGAAGGAAAAACAGTTTTCAATCAAGTGAAATATTATTGTTATCTGTAATATCTTCGATAATTTCTAATTCTGTAAGTGTATCAGTTGATTGATTTAATTCATCTGTAAAACTTATTACCTGACCACCAAAAAAATGTGCCAGGCGTTGGGCTGCAACCCCTACTTCATGAGCATCCCAACTCTTTTTCTGCTCGCAATTATTTGATGTTTTAAAATAAGCTTGAGAATTAGATTTGAGGAGAACATCGTTGGTTTTGTTTAAGGATAACTTATTTCCATCGCCATTACTATTAACATTACTAGTCTTTGTCTTAGCAGTAATAATTTGTTGTGATTTTACCACTGACTGATTAGTGGTTGGTATTTCTGATTTGGGAAAACCTGGCTGTAATTTATTTATATTTGCTGATATTGGTGAAAATCTTGAGCTGTTTTTTGTAATTTCACTTTTCTCTTTCATCCAAATATATTGTGATTTTTGAGAAACCAATTTGACTTTTTGTTTTTCTTGGTAAACTTGGGAAAATGCCTTTTCCAGATCAGCCAATTTACCCTGAGTAAGTTTTACTAGTTTTGGTGTTATGCCAACAACCGCTTTTTCTTGGTCAATACTTAATAAATGCCCATGCTGCCTAAGTAAGGCTTGAGTTGGCTTAGGCATATTTGCTAATACTTGCTTCCATATTGCCCATAGAGATTCATCAGGTAATTGATGTACAGTAACTTGAGGATTTGTTTGTATTGGGAAGTCGTTATTTTTTGGAGTATCTAGGGTATTTTGTTGATTTGGTGTAGTTTGAAGTTCTTGAGGAGTAATATCTTTGTCGAGCTGTGAATTTGGTAGAGTTGTAAGTACTGGGTAAATATATGTACTATTATCAGTGTTTATTGGTAAAGCATTTTTGGGAGTTGAAATATGACGCTGTTGTAGTATACTTGCATCATATTTATTCTCTTGTATAGCATAATTATCTTTTTTTGCTTTTTTTTCGGTTTGATAAGGGTTTAAATCCTTTTCTTGTAAATCTTTGTGGGCTGAAGGCAATAGCCCAAGTAAAGTAACTTCTAACCATAGATGAGGTTGAAAAGTATTTTTTATTTGAACTTCGGCAGTACGGAGATATTGCTGTCCTTGTAAAATTTCATTTATATCTAATTGTTGGCTAATATTAGTTAGCAATTGCCATGTTTCTTGGGTATAAGCAACTAAGTCATGGCGATTAGGCGCTGCTTGGGCAATCAGTAAGTCTCGGTAAAAGGCAAGGAGGTTCTGTAGAATTACTAATGGTTCTCGTCCTGTATCTAAAATTTGCCTAATTGTATCTAAAACAGCTTCAGCATTATCAGTTATGATTGCATTTAATAGGTTAATTAAGTCTCTCTCCCCAACAGAACCCACTAAATCTAACACCCTTTCCGGGGTAACTTGTTCCGATAGTAAGCTTAATTGATCCAGAAGACTTTCGGCGTCCCGCAAACTACCTTGAGCAATCTGAGCTACTAGGTTAATGGCTTCTCGAGAAATATTAATATTTTCCCAACCAGCAATATTCCTTAAATGATAGGCCATATTAGGAAGAGGGATACGGCGAAAATCAAATCTTTGACAACGGGAGATAATTGTAGGTAGAACCCTTTGGGGATGAGTTGTAGCTAGAATAAATACAACATTTTGTGGTGGTTCTTCTAGAGTCTTGAGAAGGGCATTAAATGCTGGGGTACTCAGCATGTGACAGTTATGAACTAGAAGCCCATTGGATACAAAGTTATGATTGTCTTCCACTTCGATATCATAGACTTTTTCCATTCCAGCAAAGTGGACAGATTGTACAGTTTCCAAATTTGTAGCCCATGTCAAAGAAAGAATATTCTTACAAATTACATGGTTATCTTCTACTTCTAATTGTCCCCCCCCATTTATAATAGGGGATTTTACGGGTTTTATTTTTTGTTCAGGATTCTGTTTAAATCTGGTAATCAAATGTTGCTGCGAGCTAATTTGCAACGAGTTAACTTTCTGGATTATTTTGGTTGAGCTACCATCTTTATAAGGTTTTCCTATATTTGTTTGGTTTAGTGTTCTGAAAAACTGTCTGGATTTGAGGATAGCTGAGCATGTTAAATATGATTGATTTACCCCTATATCCTTCATTCTTTGTAATTTATACCTTTGGTTAAAAAACAGGGGATAATTATGTCTTATATTCCAAATGCCTATCCTTTTTTTGCCTGTTTGTCCATTCCAATTTATATTTGTTGGGTCAAATACTGGAACAGTCTCCCAATAGCTTTTTGCAAATGATTCCCATAGTTTGTTAATATAGCAATTTGGAACCGGATATAAACTTTTCCTACAGACTTTGTTCTTCCTTGCATATATGCTTTTTATAATAGTTTCTTTTACGTAGAAAGATTGAAGTAATAAGTCCTTCTCCATATGCATAAATATCGAAGAATATCTGGAATATTCCTGCTTATTCCAAGGTAAATAAAGTATTGCGTAATTTTTATTCAGAGGTATTACCTTACAATCTTTATTTTTTAATAAATCTTCTGGTGCTTTTATATGTGGTAAATTTGCATGTGAGGTTTCTATATTAGAATTCAATATGGGAGATATTATCCTCATTCCTGCTTTTAGATCTTTAGCTTGTATCCACCCTGTCTCAGATCTAATTAAATGGTTAAGTGTACAACGAATTTCACGGTTATTTGTCTTAACAATTAAAGTTGATTTTGTCCCTCGTTCTAAGTGACGTATAACTGTCTTATATTCCCAATTCCCTGTAGTCTCATTATAACTAAGAACTTTTTTCCCTTTTATTTTGGGGTTATCAATCCTGACTAAACCTTCAGCAGTGGAAATCAAAGAATCTCCTGTCAGACATTCATCAATGATATATACCTTATAGCGACACTGCACAGGAGCAAACTGTGCTCTTTCAATTACCTCACGAATATTATCTACCCCGGTGTTACTAGCAGCATCAATTTCAGTTACATCCAATGCATAATTTTTATTTATACCAATACAGACATCACATTTACCACATGGTTCGGCAGTAGGATGACTGCTAACCAAACAGTTGAGAGATTTTGCTAAAATTCGAGCACAGGAAGTTTTACCCGTTCCTCTCGGACCACTAAATAGGTAAGCAGGAGAAATTCTACAAGTGCTCATAGCATTGGTAAGGGTGGTAGCAACCACTTCTTGTCCTACTAATTCAGCAAAACGCTGAGGACGATATTTATGGTGTAGAGGTTCGTAAGACATAGTCAGAAAATGTCAACCCCTTTGGGGCTGTAAACATCTTGGAGAATGGGAGCTTTGCATAAGCTTTAAGTCTGAGGTGAAATAATTTTATATCTCAATTTATACAAATAAGCAGCAACTATTATAAATATTCAACAATACTAGATTTTGCATCTTTACATTTTTATTTACTGCTACAAGACCACTTGGTAATACTTTTTCAAGTAGACTTCATTAGAACCTTTAGAATAATGTCATAAGTTAATGGTGGTATAACAGATGCTAAGACGGCTAATTAAATGGATTAAGTGCTGTTTCCAGCGCCTATTTGGTAAACAGCAAGAATCATCACGGTTAGAGGGTAACATTCTGTTACAAAATCCTCCACTTCTTAATGACACTGATTTGGAATTTCTGTTTACTGAACTGTTGGAAGGAGTACATCAGGCAAAAGGCCAAAGTTGGGCAATTAAATGGCTTCAAAATATAGAGCACCGTATTCCTCTAGAACGGTGGTTACAGTGGTTAGAAGGCTTCCATGATATTTTAATGGCATCTACCTCACCGAATGATGAATTGGCATCTCGGATGGTGCAGTTGGGTGAATTGGATCTTGGGGATTTAAGTGACTATGCTCATACTATTGGTATGGATTTGTTAACTCGCAACCAAAAAGAATTAATCTGGGAATACGAGCCATCAGATTATTCTACCCAGAAGATGATCGGGAGTGTCAACGATTTTGAGTTTAGTAGGGACAATATATTCACATCAGAAGATACAATTAATAGTACTGTAAACATTGGTAAAGCAGATGAATATAAAAGCCTTTCGGAAGGTGAATATCAAACAGTAACTTTAGAAGAATTATTTTCTATGTTGCGGCAAGATAAAAAATTATGCCAGCAAATTTCTCAGCAACTTGGTATAGACAAAGAAGATCCTGAAAAGATTATTCAAGAATTGATTGATCAATTTAATGAGCAAAAGCAGTGAATTTTAGGTTGTGGATTATCATTCATGCAAGTACTGATTAACATGTGCATGAATTATATATAAAATAACAAGGAAAAAACCATGAACCAAGCTAAACCTTTAAGTTCCCATTGTAATTCTTAACTTTTCAATGTGAACAAGAATTTTTCCCTTTTTTTTAGAAGACTAGGTTTAGATTTATTTCAAGTATATTAATTTGTAAACTGCCATAAGACTGTTTGAACAAATTGATAAGATCTAATATTATTCCAATGCTATCTGAATAGTTTTCTTAGTAGTTTAACAGTATATCTAAAATATAATATTTATCGTCGAATGATTTTTGTCAAGAAAATCACGAACAATTATATGGCTTATTACACCATATATAATTCTTTAGAGGAGTAATTAAAATAATCTAGGAAATTATCCCAAAGTACAATATATATCAAACAACTATTACAATGCTTTCAGGCCCTATTTAGGTATTTATCTGAGGGTAGGTTGATTGCTCCGCATAAGGTTGTTGAGATAAGACAACTTCTACCACTAACTAATTCCGATTTATAATTTTTTTCACTCAGCTGCTAGAAGTCATATACCAAGAGTGTGGGGAAAGATGGGCATTAAATTATCTACAGCAGACCATCGTATTAGCAATGTGCGCTGGTTAGAATGGCTTCGGGCTTTTGCTAATCGCTTATTGATTTCTTACTTTCCCAATAATGATTTAGCTTATCGCTTATTACAGTTAGGCAAATTGAATATTGGCAAAATTAGCAACCTTGCTAGTGAAGTTAGCAATTATTTAATAATGCGGAATTTTAACAATTTGCTATTTTCTGGATTTACTACATCTCCAAATAGATTTGGTGTAAGGTGCTCAGGGAAAATTTTTTGGGATAATTCTGTTAAAAAAATCCAGGATGAGAAGTTTAGCAACAACCAAATAATAGATCTTCCTCCTCTATCAAAACCGCTACAAGTTTGGTAATCTTGCGTTTATGGTGTTCAGATATTATAACCATCTCAACTATTAACTCCAACACAGGTTTGGCAAGAAATAGTGAAGGGGCAATAGGAGAAAAAATAGAAAATTCCCCCATTATCTCCCTTGTCTCAGTTATATAAAACTATTGGGCTCAGGTGAAATTTTCCCTTGGAAAAGCAAAACTAAAAGCATCAATTACTTATCCAGGGTATAAGTAATTGATGCCTCAAAGAAAGTGAAAACCTTTTACAATAGCTTCCTTCTGGATAACAGAATCAAGGCTTAGAATCCCAAGATACACTTACAAATCAAAGTCAGCTTAAGACAGACAGTATGAAGAGGTGAGTAATTCTTATTACCAAGCCTTAGAAATTAAGTCAGATTATTAAAAAGTTTGTATGGACAGAGCAGAAGTTGTCGAAAAAGCCACCTCTTATTGATTAAACCAGAAGTTTGTAAATTCTTCCGCAATGTAGAATAGTTATCTCGTAACCGAAAGGAGTCATGATAGAAAGCCTGTTATAAGGAGAGCTTCAGATATGTTGACCAAAAGACCAATCCAGAATCTTGGGGCAGATTTTATTTGTCAACTAGTAATAGTTTATACGAACTAGGAAAAAAAGACGGCGCATACTGGGATTATTGATTGCGACCAATAATCCCAGTATGCGTTAGTTTTACAAACTCTAATACCACAAGAATTTTCCGAGTTCGAGTTAGATCTAGAAGTTTTGCAATCTCTCATCACAACTCTATTAGGTTTGGGGAAAATTCCCCAAGCCTAAAAACTACATGATCAGGGGATGAATATTTGGGGGTATTTACTAAATATAGGGCAATTTGACAAACTCACGTAAAAAGCAGTTATCTTTGAAAGTCGGTAGCTTAAGATAATTAGCAATAGATTTAGCAGTTAAATCTGGAGAACTTGTCTCAGCACTAGAAATTGCAGAGTAAGATAAGCTTGCCTTATCTAGCAGTTACATGATTGGTGTGAACAGATATATTCAGAAACTACTTAACCATAAATGTGCTGTTATTTGCTGGCATATAAGCTCCCACAGTATAAATACACTTGTAATTAAATATAAATATCCTGAGACAATACATATTTTGCCCCATATGTCTCAGTCATCAGAAAAATGAGAAAAAGGTAGATCTCCTCTACCAGAAGCAGTAAAAAATTGGCTGAATGGATTCAAGAGTGGGATTGGCAATATCAGGAATATCAAAAAATACCTAAAAATAACCATAGCCAAATAAATCATTCTTGGTATTTATTGATGGAGCAAAGACTGTTAAGTCTACAGGATATTTTAGGTATGATTATAAGTGTTGAGAAAGAAATATAGGGTATTAAGAAGCTGGTTTTAATTCCTCAGCAAGACTTACATCGATCATCGATTCCCCCTACAGTAAGTTATTTAAGCAAAGCCCACCCCGCATAATTATCTATCTACCAAGTATATAAATGGGATTAGCTCTAGGAATGGGGGAAATATAAAATTTAAAACTAAGATATCTCCTAAGTTCATCTTGATAACTTTAGAAGAAATGACTAGAGCTAAAGAGGGAATCAAAAGCAATTTATATAATAATTATAGTATCCTCGAATCTACTGACTGTAGTTTTAACAATTGTAAAAGCATCCATAAATCCGTATTACTAAAAGCTATATCTGAATATGTATGTTTAAATAGCTAGCTGGCTTTGAATTCAATTAGCTAATCATGTTATTACTTCCTTATGGAGTGTTGATTCAGTTATGACTACAATAATAATTGTGGGACTATACTGCAATAGCTACAAGTTATTACATCTAGAGAATTAATAAATTGGTACAAAAGCTTAATAAATTAGTGAAAATCAAATTAATAGATGAATTAGATAAAGCTGCTGAACCATATACTCCTCGAAATATCTCCATGGATAAATCTACCTCTGCTATTGGGTCATATTTATCATTTTAGGATGTTATTATGGGGCAGCTTTTAATTACTAATTATTAGCTTTCAACAGTACAATCAATTAAGGTTAATTACTTAAATACATCAGCTTTATAGTATAAGGCTAGTTGGTTTATCATCTATTTTGCAGCTGGTAACTGCATAAGGATTGAAAAAAAACTAATGCTCTGAAGTAGTTAAATAAATTTATCTGCAATGTAACTCTTACACTTACTTGATTCAATTATATTATTTAAAATGCCTGCTATCTATTTAATATAACTCCTCTGTACAGGTGAATTGAACTCTTATCTTTAAATTCATTCTCAGTTATTACAAAAGCAATTTAAAAATACATTTAGTATTATTCACTTTTTTATTACTGCTTGCTTTTATTCCTGATTATATCTTCTTTAACTAATAGTTGGTGGCAATATTTCAGAGGAGTTACTCTGAATTTCTTCGTCACTATATTTTATGTCAGGGTTTTTTACCCGGCGAATGGGCAAGTTAGCAATCAGGGCAGTCGTCCTTTGATCACTTTCCAGGGAAAATTCCAAGCCATCATTTTCTATTTCTACATAACGACAAACTATTTCCAAAATTTCCTGTCGCATTTTTTCCATCATCTGGGGGTTTAGGTCAGCACGATCATGGGATATTACTAATTGCAAACGTCGCTTGACTTCAGCACGGCTATTATCAAGACCACTACGAGAGAAAAGTTTTTCTAAAATTTCAAGAATCATTACTAGTAGATGTGCATGGAGTAAAGTGATAAGTTAAACAATCTTTGTCCATAATAGTTTGCGTAAACGATCAAAGATACTATCTGCGGGTGCATTTAAGTCCATGAATTCTATTGCTTCTCCTTCTAGTCTCCGGGCAATATGTTCAAAAGCAATAGCAGCAAGAGAAGCATTATCTTTTTCTGCTAAGACTAAAGGCTCACCACGATTTGTGGAAACAATTACACGCTCATCATCAGGAATGACACCAATTAAAGGTATTGCTAATAACTCTTGAACATCCTCTACTGATATCATGTCATTTGCCTTGACCATGGCTGGTCTAATTCGATTAATTATTAGGTGAGTACGCCTAATTCCCTGTGCTTCCAGTAAGCCTACTACGCGATCTGCATCCCTTACAGAGGAAATTTCTGGGGTAGAAACAATTAAGGCTTCTTTAGCAGGGGCTATCGCATTTTTAAATCCGTTTTCAATACCTGCAGGACTATCAATAATTACATACTGATATTTCTGGGCTAGTGCATTAACTAGCAATTTCATTTGATCGGGAGTTATAGCATCCTTAGTCCGATTTTGGGCTGCTGGTAACAAAACCAAATTGGGGTGCCGTTTATCTTTCACCAAAGCTTGTTCTAAACGACACTCCCGTGTTAGAACTTCTATCGCAGTATAAACAATGCGATTTTCTAGTCCTAACAACAAGTCCAAATTTCTCAGACCAAAGTCCGCGTCTACCAAGGCTACCTGGCGGCCGATTTTAGCTAAAGCCATGGCCAAATTTGCAGAAACTGTGGTTTTACCCACCCCTCCTTTACCGGAGGTGATAACAATAATGCGAGTCATGATAGAAACGCGCTCTCAATAGGGATGAGGACAGAAAATACATGAAAATATTGCATGAAAATATTGACAGAAGGATAAACTGTCAAATACAAAGTGCAAAGTAGCAATTATGATTTTTTACTGTACACCAAATAATATACTTATTCATCCTAAGTCAGACAAATTCGGATTACTTAATTGGAGTCTTGATAGTTCGGTGGTTTTAGTGATTCGGATTGTTTCTTTTATGATGTAGGCTACTTCTGGATAAAATTGGGTTACTTGTTTTTCTGGTGCTCGAGCTAAGGCATTAGCAATACGCAATTGGGTGGGTTCCATTTGCAAAGCCATAATCATACATTGACGATTTCCCCCGGCACCAGCATGAGCAATCCCACGTAGGCGACCCCAAATTAGAATATCGCCATCTGCTACTACAATACCACCAGGATTTACATCTCCCAAAATAATAATGCTTCCCGGATGGCGGATTTCAATTCCAGAGCGCACAGTCATCTCTAGATAAAGACTGTCAGTTGGGAAGTTATCATTATACTGTTGTTTGGTCAGTATTGGCTCTACTTTTACTTGTTCTACAGAATAACCCGCAGTGGCAGAAGCGATTGCTGTTTGACGACGACTTGTAGATACGGATTTGAGTAGCATTTGATGCTCTCCTAACATTTTTGCCAATTCCTGTAATTGTCTTACATCTAGTAAGTGGTTACCGGCAATTAAATGTACTAAAGTATTATCAGATTGCAAACGTTCACTTGCATTTAGGAGTAATTGAAGTTGTTGCCAAATTTCTGACGAACTCACTTCAGAACTTGGTAATTTCGATTCTGTAGGTAAAATTAATAATAACTTGTCATCTTCCTTCTTAAAACGGACTTGCTGGTTTGGATATACCACTGAAGGCATATCTCCAAGTTGTGAGGATGAAAGGGAATTGCCCGAATTTCTATCTTCATTAGCTATTATTTGGTTCATCTTACTATCTTGAGTGGGGACTGCTTGGTATTCGTTCATATCCCCATTAGTATTAGTTGTATTTGTACCCATATATTCAGATATAGTAGCTTCAGTATAACTATCAGTATTACTACTAAGAGAGCTATAAATGTATCCTCTCTTAGTGGAAATTTTAGGGATAGCTGATGATTGTTGACAATCATCCATTGCAACCTTGTTTGAATTTAGGTAGAGAATTACAGAATCAACTTCTGCATCTGGGAGTATAGGATTATCATCTAGCTCTTCAGATGTGGAGGCAGAGTTAATATTAACTTTGGGGTTGCTAGAATCATAATTCATACTGTAATGGCCAAAATAAGTTAAATAGGCAAGTTATTCTTTTTTTAAAGCTTTCTAGTGTTTAATCAACTGTTGATAAACACTGGCTAAAGCATCTGAACTACCAACATTACCGGGAAATAATACAATTGGTAAATTAGGAAAAGTAGAATGATCATCAGGGGTAATTACTACAGAACAGCCAGCTAAGATTTGACCAAGTAATTGTACAGAAGTCAAGTCTAAACCTTTACTTAAAATGTCATTAGAAGTAATACCACCTTTACTAATCAAAAAGCCAATATCATGAGGTAGTCTTCGGACAATTTTTGTAAGTACATTAGACACCTGGCTACCAAATTCTAAACGTGCTTCCACACCAGGAAAAGTTAATTCTCTACGACTTGTATATATCACAGAGGTTTTACCTTCTGCATGTGCTTGGTAAACCATAGCTAAGGTTAATTCTATAAGGTCTTTTAGTATATTCTCCCCATTGAGTAATTTGGATACATCAACTTCAATGCCACATAATCCTTCAGCTTGCAGCAATTTTTCTAATTGTTGGTTTGTGTTTCTAACATAAGAGCCAACAATTATCACTCCTGTGCTGCCTTGTCGCACGTATACCGCCATTTTTTCTGCAGCTATTTTTTGGGGTGGTAAAGCTGCTAAAGCAGTTAAAATACTAGCAGCAGAGCGGAAAAGAAATTTTTTCCCACGACTGGCTGTGGCAAGAACATCACGGGCAAACATATCCAAATCTTTTTGGATTTCTCCATCCACCACACAACATTGATTATTAGTTAGTTTCATTAGTCTTGCTTGACTATCACTACGGATATCTGCAAGTAAAAATCTTTCTATTGACTTTTCCGGAATACATCCATTAGTTTTTTCTTCCACATATTTGGGTAAATAACTGTAGCGATAGCCAAATACTGAATCTTTTGCAAACTCCGTTTCACTAACTGGGGTAGGAACACCATCAATTATTAAATAATGAACGCTGTCACGTGTAATACGTCCTCCTTCAAAGAAAGCTGGAACCAAAAAATGGGCGTCAAAATTTCCTAATTCTTGGGCGATCACATCAGTCTCTATCGGATAATGTCCCCGTAGGGTAGAGTCAGAGCGGCTAACAACTAGAAAATCCTCAATTGCTTCTGTATTAAGGGCTAATTTCAGGTTCTGGCAGACTTCTTTGGTAACTGCATTTGCAGCTTCTGGAGGTAATGCCCTAGTATTTGTAAGAATAAAGAAAATCGGTGCTGTGTCTCGTAATCCCAAACATAAAGTACTCACATCCCATCTCATTAATAGTAAACAGCTATGGACTGTTTGGGAGCCAGTGGGATCATCATCAATAACTATAATTTTTGGTTTTCTGCTCATACCAAAATTAAATCCTCCTGGAGATACAAACATGGAAATAACATCGATAAGTCCACTAAATACAAGAATGACAGAAATTACTATCTAGTTGAACAAAAATTAAATTATTTGACTTCTATAATTACACTGGGATTTATTTTGTAATATTTAATATTTATAAGGAATAAACAAATTAAATTGAAACAGTTTTTGATATGATTTAGCTGACTTTTTTATAATTCATATAAAGTCCTAAGGGCAAACCCTTAGATTACATTCCAATAAATCTTGTTGAGATGAATAAACCAAAGGGTTTAATCGCTGCCTATAAAATATAAAAAAAGAATGGACAACAAAGGTAACTTTTAATGTTCTGAACAGTTTGGAATTATCAATTGACTATTGTACTTTGATTCCAGACTAACTTCATGGTTGCTTTAGCCTGGGTTATCCCCCTAAAGGTAATATGAATTGAATCACATTGCTAGGGTTATAGTTTGAATAATTTATGATAGCTTTCCGATAGTGGAAAGCTTTAAGTATATCCAGTATAGCTATCATTATTTCCTGCAAAATCATACTAATAGTCAAGGATAAGGCGTTAAAAATAAAGTTTCAGAAGTCTTACTAAAATAAGTATAAATTTTCTAGTAGAAGGAAATGAAACTTTCTGCCTCAATCTCTTGTATCAAAAAACCTCAAGTATAACAATAATATTCACATAGAATATAATGAGAATTCACATAAATTCAATTAATACTAAAAGTTGACTATTCACCTCTTTTATTATTTGTTATCTTAACTTCATTATGTAAGATCGGAAGTTCAAACCTCTCTGTGGATTTACGACTTATATATCCTGTTCTAAGTCTTGCTTGTCATAATATATTAGTTATATTAGCTCATGATTTTTATCTCCTGATACTGATAATAAATATCACATTTGATTCTCATGAATCTGTAGAAATCCTGTCATGATATTCCCAAGTTCCAATAAAAACTAAATTGATTATAATTTAGATAACATTTAAGTTAAATAGTTACCATTATTTTCAGAATTATGGTAACTATTTCTATAAGTTTCTTCTGGATTTGCATTATTCTGAACTAATACTATCTTCTAAAAAGAATAAATGCTTGTATGTAATACTTTGCTGACTATATGATTTACTATGTTCTGATGATGCACATCTTGTCTTAAGCATATTATGTAAATCATATCTATAATATTCATTCAATAGACTTGAGTATATTCCATATCTAAATTAGAAGCTATACTAAATCAAATCTAAATCAAATATTCAGTAGTAATAGTATGTTTTATATACTGTTCAAGTAGTTTATCTAGGAGTAACAGAATTAACTTGTTTTGCTTGCTATTCAGTAAGAATAACAAGCAAAACCTCCTACACAGACTATTTTCCGAGTACGCCAATTACCTTTGCTTAAATTACTGCCAAATTCATAACCTAACATTTGTTATCCTAAATCATTTAGCAGTCTTCTATAAAATCACTTCTTGTTTCCAAACAAACCCAATGATTTGCATTTATTCATAGCATCCTTACCCATCTCTAAATATTGGCATATCTATGGAAAAAATCTTTTTGTTCTGAATACTATGTCTATAATGAAGTTTGAGAATCATATTAAGTTATAGTGACTATAACTTTTATAATAGTATTAACACTATTAAGTATCAAATTAGGAATAGATGAGGATGAAATAATAAGGGAAATTCCAACAGTTCTTGAAGGTTTTAGTATTGCTATCGTCAAATGGTTTACATAAGTAGTTATAAAAATTTTTATTGTTTAACTGCATGATAGGTTTTCTATTTTAACTAGAATTTGCTTTCATGAAGAATAAAAGTATTAATGTAAAATGAACTCAGTAGTCTTAATCAACAGTTCTCAGATAGTATCCTGAACAGATTATCATTTAGAAGTTAGAAATATTAAAATGCCCGTAAATCATTGTTAAGTTGATATTCCTCAGATTTTTCTAGGTATGGATTTCCTAGTGAATATGCGAAATCAGATTGCAGAAAATTAGAATTTACCCAATAACTATCTAAAATGTGGGACTGCTAGCTGTGAGTCTAGAAAGTTTAGAAGTGGCTAAAAATTGTTATAAATGTGGAAAGATTGCCCTTGATAATGGAGATTATCAGAAAGCCATAAAAGATTGAAGAGGCTAGTACTGTGCTGCGCTGCCTCCTAAAACGAGATTAGCTGGTGATGTAAAAGCTTTGCTGGTGACAGCTTATAAAGCTATAAGGAAAAATGAGGATTCAGTTACTTTGTGTAAAATCCTAAAAAGCCACCTTCTCCTTGAAACTAGTAGGAAGGTGAAGTATTTACATTACATTCTAATTGTACATAGGTTAATACATCCTCAGAAATAGATGGTAAAATACCAGATATTTCCAATACTTCAGAGAATAAACCTCAGTTAGGTTTTACTATTACAAAGCCCTCATTCTCTCAGAGGTAAATTTCAGCTTATGAAGGAGCTTTGGATTTGAACAAAGTAAATACTAAATAATTGGTTTATTTGCTTTGACTCAGTTATGATTGTACTAATTTTAGGTGTTTTATTGTGGTGGGGTTTATAAAGAGGGGTTCATATGCTTACACAATATCACCGCATAACACCATATATTTTTACTAGATTAGGAAGAGTAATAGCAATGAATCGGTTGCCAGAATTTCAGGGTCGATTGTTTATAATTACTCAATATATAAAAATAATAACTTGTATTACAATAATTATAAATAATAGATATAAGAATCTTTTTCAATCATTCTCTCTTTCTGTAAATGTTATCCAGTCTATAATAATCTTTTCTTTCATGTCCCTGCTGTTATCTGGGTGTGTAAAGTATGATGTGAACCTAACATTTAATCATTCTAACAGCGGGGAATTTTTGCAGCATATTCATTTAGGGGAAAGGATAACTAGTTTTGGTGGTGAAACTTTTTATGGATGGTTCAATAGTATTGAACGCAGTGCCAACAAATTAGAGGGTAAAGTAAATCGGATTTCTAGAGAGGAAATAATTATAAGGATACCCTTTAGTAATGGAAAAGAATTACAAAATAAATTTAATAGTTTTTTTAGCTCTAAAAGCAATCCAATCAGTCAAACAAATCAGAATAATACTGATTCTGAAACTAAACCTTCAGAAATACCCCCATTAAAGTCAATATTAAACCTAAAGCAGAACAACTTTATTCTTATAGAAAGGAATCATCTAGTATACAATTTAGACTTACGATCACTTACCCCTATCTCCAGTAGGGATAGCATATCATCTAATATCCAACCAATCCTGAATTTGGAGTTCAGCTTAAAAGTACCTTGGGGAATCAATAGTATTGCCATTATGGAAGACTCACTCCGACCTGACAGAATTGGTAATCGACTGGTATGGTGTTTACAAACAGGAAGGATTAATCACATAGAGGTAGCATTTTGGCTTCCTAACTTTTTAGGTATTGGCTCATTATTTATTATCTTTTTAGTTTTGGGAGGAATTTATTTGCGATATTACTATATGACTCCTCCCAAAATAGAAATTTCTTTTAAAAACCCTATAACTTAAATATATTAATAGGCTTTCCGCCAACATATATGGTAAATGTATTCGGCTTGCACCATAAAATATAATATCTCACAATTATTTTCTTGAAACTTCCTATTATTCTGATGATTAAAAAATCATAATGTATTTATTACAGGCAATATAGTAAAAATGCTGATGGGGTAAGCACCACCCCAGATTTTTCTAGAGCATGCTTTCCTTCAGCATGCTAAATGGTAGAGTCCCTATTTCAAATAATTATAAAAGTAATTGAAAATAAAACACTCGACATGTCAGTAAGGACAATACAAAATAAGTGGTCAATCATATCATATAGATAGCTTAAATTACTTGAAAATTACCTGACTAATATGGACTCTAGTTCAGCTTACTAAATTGAATATTTAGTAAGCTGAACTAAACGACTTTAATATGGTTAATATTTTTTGTTTTCTCAAGCTCTACAGTGTATGTCTAAAAACCTAGTCCGAAGAGTCTCTATCATTACTGACAAAACTACTAAAGTCAGAAAGGTTTTAATTACTACTCTAGTATTGAATATATTCGTCATGATATTAAAGGTAGTCATTGCTTGGTGGACGGGTTCCTTAAGTTTATTGGCTGATGTTCTTCATAGTCTTACTGACAGCGCTAGCAATGTTTTAGGATTAATTACTACTTACTTCTCCTCACCATATCCAGATCGGGAACATCCCTATGGACATCTTAAATTTGAAGCAGTGGGGGCTTTAGGAATAGCTGCTTTTTTGGGAATTGCTTGCTTTGAAATTTTACAAGGAGCATTAGAACGTATCTTTAAAGGTGGCAGTGGTGTAAAAATATCTGTATCAGAACTATGGTTGTTATTGATTGTTCTGGGTGTAAATATTTTTGTGGCATTTTATGAGCGTCATGTGGGCAAAAGAGTTAGCAGTCCTATCCTGATTGCTGATGCAAAACATACTATGAGTGATGTTTGGGTAACTATTACCATCATTTTTGGTTTAATTGGGGTTTGGTTAGGCTACTGGTGGTTAGATATATTACTGGCTTTTCCTATAGCTTTTTTAGTATTTTGGAGCAGTTGTTTAGTTTTAAAGGACAATGTACCTTGGCTAGTTGATGAAGTAGCCATTGCACCAGAATCAATTCATGACATTGCAACTTCTATAGGGGGCATACTTGGCTGCTATGACATATCTTCAAGGGGTGTAATTGGCCGTCAAGTATTTATTGAGATGCGGCTAATTGTAAATGTATATGACATAGGAACTGCTCACCAAATTACAGAAGAGTTAGAAAGGATTTTAGAAGAGCGTTTTGGTCCTGCACGTATTTTCATTCATGTCGAACCACCGGTCCATGAATTAGAGCAAATCAACTTTGATTCAGATGAATCTGAATAAGGCTGGTAAAAGCTATTTAAATTGATAGAACAATGGTGCTTATTATTTCTAAAATTCCCAATTTGTCCAACAACTAACTTACTGATGTCAGGGTAGGCTCGAAAGATTATGACCTTATAAATTAGACTATACCCATAATGAAAAAGTAAATAATATTTAAAGTGGTTAATATTAATTACTCTATTAATTATGTTGCATAAACTAAAATCATATCTTCCAAACCTATGGAGAGATTACTTGACCATATAATCATTAGTAAATCATGTTACTCCCACTCAATAGTTCCCGGTGGCTTAGAAGTAATATCTAATAACACCCGATTTACTCCTTTGACTTCATTAACGATGCGGTTAGACATTACTTCCAAAACATGATGTGGAACTCGTGCCCAATCAGCAGTCATACCATCTTCGCTAGTCACAACACGTAGAACTATAGGATAGGCGTAAGTACGTTGATCACCCATGACTCCCACACTACGAATTGGTAATAATACGGCAAATGCCTGCCAATAGTCGTGGTAAAGTCCATGATGTTTAATTTCCTGGCGTACAATCAGGTCAGCATCTCGCAGTATATTTAGCCGTTCTGCTGTTACTTCACCAATAATGCGGATAGCTAATCCTGGACCTGGAAAGGGATGACGATTAACAATTTCTTCCGGTAAACCAACTGAACGTCCAACTTGACGAACTTCATCCTTAAATAATTTCTGTAATGGTTCAACTAACTTAAATATTAAATCTCTTGGCAAACCACCTACATTGTGATGACTCTTAATTTTTACTGCCACTCGTTCCCCAGTTTGAGGATCGATACTTGTATTTGCAGATTCAATTACATCTGGATACAATGTGCCTTGAGCTAAATAATCAAATGGTCCAAACTCCTTGGATGCTTCCTCAAAAGCATGGATAAATTCATGACCAATAATTCGCCTTTTCTCCTCTGGATCTGTTATCCCAGTTAGGGCCCTAAGAAATCGATCACGGACACTCACATGTTCTACCGGAATATGAAACTGTTCTTGAAATAATTTCACTAGTCTTTCTGGCTCATACTTGCGCATAAAGCCTTGATCAATAAATACACAGGTTAGTTGATCTCCAATAGCTTTATGAAGCAAAAAAGCTAAGGTTGAGGAATCTACCCCACCAGATAATGCTAATAGGACACGCTTTTTAGCAACCTTTACTCTTATTTCTTGGATGGATTCTTCTACAAATGTTGCAGTTGTCCAAGTTGGTTTGCAATTGCAAATATGGTAGACAAAGTTGCGGATTAATGGTGGTCCACCAATTGAATTTACTACCTCCGGATGAAATTGTACCCCATAGAGCTTCCTATCATGATCGGCGATTACAGCACAGGATGTATTATCTGTATGCGCGATTAATTCAAATCCTTTAGGCATTTGTTGAACCGAATCACTATGACTCATCCACATAATTGAACCACTATCGATGTTCGCTAGCAAATCTGTAGGATTATCTATAAATAAGGCCGCCTTGCCATATTCACCATGCTCTGACCTGGTTACATGTCCTCCCAATTCATCTACCATTAATTGCATCCCATAACACACTCCCAAAATGGGAATGCCTATATCCCAAAGTTCTGGGTTGCAACGGGGGGCACCATTATCATAAACGGAACTAGGACCACCAGAAAGAATAATACCATTGGGATTTAGTTGCCGAATTTGTTCGGCCGTGGTTCGATAGGAGAGGATTTCAGAATAAACTTGAGCCTCGCGAATCCGTCGAGCAATCAATTCAGAGTACTGAGAGCCAAAGTCCAGAATTATAATCATAGCGTGGCGAATCTGCCCTAATTGTTGCTCTTGTCTGAAGTCTGATTGGTTTTTTGGTAGAGTCACCGTTGTATTCATGGTGGTGAGTATTTGATAATATATTATGAATGATTTTTCCTAATTTAATTCAATACTAATTTAGGGGAAATAACGAACATGAGAAAATGATACAAAAGTAACCAAGTTTACTACTTTTGATCAATCGATGGTAGAATAATAATTCAAATTAAAAACACAAGTCTATTCTAATATAGGTATAATAACTAGTTTTTTGATTATGAGCCTTTATTATTTTCCATATCAAGCTAACACAATTTTGCTATCAGGAATATGAGCACTTAGTGCTTCTATGAGGATTTGTATTCTTAATTCCCAAAAAATATCGAGAGTTTGTAACATCTACTATATAGTTGGTTCGTTTCTCCATGAATTTTATGAAATTCGTTTATTAGATAGTATGGTGAATAGCAACTTAATATAATTACCTCAAATAGTGAGGAGATAATATTTGTATTTTAATTCCATTATCTTGATTAAGAATATTTAAGTATTATTGTTCATGGCAATGATAATGGAAATCCTTTGAAAGTCTATAGCTAATGGTTCCAAGATGATTATCACCGCTACAGGTTGAAGTCTATTTGAAAATAACTACCTAATTCTTACAGTTGGCATAGACAATTAGACATATACCAGATTTGCTCCTAAAGTGAGAGATAAAAAGTCAGTACAGGTGTTATGAAAGCCATTAATCAAGCCTAATAATGGGGTAAAACTCACTTCAAGCATGTCAAGATTATTGTGTCGAAAAGACTAAGGTAATGATTTTAGAATAAACAGGTATTTACAATGGTAGTCAACAATGCTGATGGGGAAAAATATCGATAAACCCTACACTTTAGTAGCCTTTATATTCTAGCTCAATTCAAAATGTATTTTGACTATTACTTAATTACAATTATTCATTACGTGCAAATAGCTGGTACACATAACCATATCACAACTTTATTTTATAAATATAGGGTTTCATGCAAGTGATGACCGATGTTCCAAATATGAAATTATTTTGTTGACTATTATTACTTGCCAGTGAGATATGTTCGGTCCCCTACCAGACAATATTTGCAGGTATAAGACATCTATGGTAAGCAGTTCTACTTGCACTGCATATTTATATTTGTATTTAATCAGGTCTTATAGCTCATCAATCCTAAACAGTTTGGTTGTAAATTTATATAGTAGGAGTCTTTAAGATAATATTGATGTAAGTATTGTTCACCAAGTTACTGTTAGCGATTTAAAAGCTTTTAAATCGCTAACAGTAAGATTCTAATAAGCAATAGCTCTTAACTATTAAAAATTTATCCCTAGAAAAATGTCAATAGAGTTTACTAAGTATCATGGCTTGGGTAATGATTTTATCCTGATAGACAACAGGTTCAGTAGAATTCCTATAATATCTTCAGAACAAGTAATCAAAATTTGTGATCGCCATTTTGGTATTGGTGCTGATGGTGTAATTTTTGCCTTGCCTGGAGTAAATGGTAGTGACTATACCATGCGTATTTTTAATTCTGATGGTTCTGAAGCGGAAATGTGTGGTAATGGAATTCGTTGTTTGGCAAGGTTTATTGCTCATTTAGAGCTTGAATGTAAAAACCAGGACCAATATCGTATTCATACTCTGGCTGGAATAGTTGTAACCCAACTCATGCCTGATGGGCAAGTCAAGGTAGAAATGGGTTCGCCACGACTTATGGCTGGGGAAATTCCTACTAATTTATCTACAACAGAGAAGAGAATAATCAATCAACCATTAAGGGTAGGAGAGAAATCGTGGAATATAACCTGTGTCAGTATGGGTAACCCTCATTGTATTACCTTTGTAAATGATGTGGAAAATATTCCCCTAGAAGAAATTGGGCCTAAATTTGAGGATAACCTTGCATTTCCCCAAAAAACCAACACCGAATTTGTCCAAGTTGTTGCTAGAGATTATTTGAAAGTAAGAGTATGGGAAAGAGGAGCAGGAATTACTTTAGCTTGTGGCACTGGTGCTTGTGCCTCCCTGGTAGCTGGTGTACTTAATGACAAGTGTGATCGAATTGCTACTGTCAAGCTTCCTGGCGGGAATTTATATGTTGAATGGTCAAAAGTTAATGGGCAAATTTATATGACTGGACCTGCAACCATGGCTTTCACTGGCAAATTACCGTAAAATTAATTTTTAATGTCTAGGGAAAAAAGAGTAAATAAAGTATCTTGAAAAGATTACTTGTGCTTATCTATATATAGTAAATATAAAAATGAGGTTTTTTCTTATCTATAGTCTATGAAGTTTTCTAGAGTATTAATGATGTTTAAGAAAAAACCCTTTTAAGGTTGCATTACAGAATAATACCTGTTAATACCATAAGAGCACCAAGCGCACACTATTTTATTTCAAGTGTCACCCAAAATTTGATTGATGTATATATTACTGTTGACGTTGAAATTAGTTATATCTTAGTAAGAGGGGATTACCAAAATAGAAGTTAAGTAGCATGGTTAAGGGAATTTAATGTATTTCTAATAAATTTGGAAGATTTCTGGTTCATAGAGTACAAAGTTGGAATTGGTAACAAGCAAAAAAAATCAACTTTTTATGCTTAAAAGCAAAGACACACTTGAAATTAATTTAGTACTACCATATAAGAGATATAGATTTTATTTAGTTTTAATTAAGGCAAAACCAGAGATTCATAGCAGAAAACTGTCAATATCTATGAAGATATAGCAACAGGATTAACTGAAAACTTAAAGAGCACTATTTTTCAATTTTGGACTTATCAAAATTGAAAAATAGTGCAATAATATTCCTAATATATCATATGAAGCATAAATACACCTAATTGATTTAAGAGTAAGAAGATAAAAATTAGAATCAAGGTAAATCAAGCTTTATTGTTAGGATCTTATCATGGTAAAACTAAATTTGAGAGATTTTAAGTCAAGCCTCCTAGGAGTTCAGAGAGGCCAGACTCAAAAGAGCACAAAAGTGTTTATTTTAGTCTAAACAGTACAAATATTAAGTTTCATTAACGTATATGGTCAGCATTCATATGGGACAACCCGAACAAAGTATGGGCAAATCCCCATAATTGTTTATTTTAAATATTTTTACTAAATTTAAAATAAATAGTAAAAGATAAGGGAAATTTTCAAGCTCTAAATTCATTTTTGTCAACAGACAATTATGAATTTAGAATCTCATAACAGTAAAAACATTAATTGAATTTCTCAGTGAATGGTTTTTATACTTGAATCCCTAAATTATTAATTGACTATGTAATTCTATCAAATGTACCATTCAATACTTCAGTTCTCCACCCATATAATCGCAATTTTACTAGGTGCTATATTCACTTTTACTTCATTGAAAGTATCTCCTTTAAAAGCAGAACCTGCACCTGTTTACAGTAATCTAACACAGCAAGTATTAATACAAAAGCCATCTACATCTCCAATTGTTGCAAGTAATAGTAGTTTTGTTACCTATGCCGTTAATCGAGTAGGACCTGCAGTAGTCAGGATTGATACGGAACGTACGGTCACCCGTAATATTCCTGATCCCTTTACGGATGACCCATTCTTCCGACGCTTTTTTGGCGATGGGTTTTCCCAGCAAGTGCCTCAAAGACAATTGCGTGGTCTGGGGTCAGGTGTTATTTTTGACCCGAGTGGTCTAATCTTAACTAATGCCCATGTGGTTGATAAAGCTGATCGCGTAAAGGTACGTTTAAAAGATGGACGTACTTTTGATGGACAAGTTAAAGGAGTAGATGAAGTTACAGATTTAGCTGTAGTTAAAATTAATGCTAGAAACTTACCCATTGCACCATTAGGAAATTCTAGTCAGATACAGGTAGGAGATTGGGCAATTGCAGTAGGAAACCCTTTAGGATTTGATAATACAGTAACCTTGGGAATTATTAGCACTCTTAAGCGTCCTAGTTCACAGGTAGGGATTTCTGAAAAGCGTTTAGACTTTATTCAAACTGATGCAGCTATTAACCCTGGTAATTCCGGAGGACCATTAGTCAATAGTCAAGGCGAGGTAATTGGTATTAATACTGCTATCCGTGCTGATGCTATGGGTATTGGTTTTGCCATCCCCATTGACAAAGCTAAAAATATAGCTGGCCAACTACAACGTAATGGTAAAGTAGTACACCCCTATTTAGGAATACAAATGGTGACTCTTACCCCAGATTTAGCAAGGCAAAATAATCGCGACCCAAATTCCTCAATTATGCTTCCCGAAGTTGATGGTGTTTTGGTAGTGCAAGTTATACCAAATTCACCAGCAGCTAGTTCCGGTATCCGCCGTGGGGATGTAATTCTGCAAATTGATGGCCAATCTATTAAAACTGCGGAACAATTACAGGAGGTTGTAGAAAATAGTTATATCAGACAAATCCTACAATTAAAAATACAGCGTAGCGGGCAAGCCCAACAAATATCTATCCGCACAGGCGAATTAAAAAACACCTCTTTAAATTAGCTATAGAAAGTTAATAGCAATAAATCTTACTATAAATTGCTTAGTCTTTATCCATTAAGGATTATATCCATTCATGCAAAGGCATTAGTAATTTTGGCAATTGGGATCTAGACTACATAAAATTAGAGCCTGAATCCTACTTCAATCAATGATCAAATATATAGTATGTTTGTCAAACACATACTATATAGTATGTATACTCTAAATGTTTTTAAAACTTCATTTTGCATAATGCTATGAAAGAATATTGGCCTCAGACAATACGCAATTATCTTCTGTAGACTAAATAATGCGGGTATGAAGTTTTTATTTTTTACTAAAAGGTGAAAATTACCTAGCATATAATTTTTAGAATTCCTGACATCAGCAATTTAGGTAAAAAAATTTGGTGATGAATAGCAGCAATTATCTAGCTGGTAGATTCAGTGATAAAGTCAAATAAGGCACATAAGTAGTGCTCTTCCTCATTTACGTACTAGGAAGGGATGCACTATATTTAATTGTGAGATAATGACTTGATGACTGTATATTAAGAGTTCTTGAGGGTAATTGAATGGTTTGGCAACGTCCAGATGGTCGTAAAGCAGATTTGCTTCGTCCTGTAACCTTTAAACAGGGGTTCACTAATTTTGCTCTTGGTTCTGTATTAGCAAAATGTGGTGATACTCATGTGCTTTGTACCGTAAGTTTGGATGATAAAGTGCCCAAGTTTTTGGTTGATAGTGGCAAGGGTTGGTTAAGCGCTGAGTATAGAATGTTACCATCAGCAACTCAACAACGACAGCCCAGGGAATTATTAACATTATCAGGGAGAACTCAAGAAATTCAAAGACTCATTGGACGAAGTTTAAGAGCTGTGCTGGATTTAGAAATACTCGGAGAACGCACCATAATTATAGATACAGATGTTCTCCAGGCAGATGCAGGTACTCGAACAACTGCAATTACAGGTAGCTTTGTTGCCTTGACTGGAGCAATTGAGCAATTACTACATCAGGGTGTTTTAGAAAAGTCGCCAATTATTGGACAAGTTGCAGCAATTTCTGTGGGTCTACTAGGTGGAAAGCCCTATTTAGATTTAAACTATGTTGAAGATGTAGCTGCAACTGTAGATTTTAATGTGGTAATGAACCAGGATTTAGATATTATTGAAATTCAAGGAACAGCGGAGAAAGACAGTTTTAAACGTTCTCAGTTAAATGAACTCCTAAACTACGCAGAAAAAGGTATTCAAGAATTACTATCAGCTCAACAAGCAATAATAAAAGAATGGCGAAAAGAGATTCATGAGGAGAAGGATTAAGATGTCATAGTATAGTATGTAGACAGATAGTTTTGATTACATAGTCCAGAGTTTAAAACCTAAAAAAATATTTGAAAAGTTATCAGACATAAAAACTTGCACCAAACTACTTTATGAAAACATGGATAAATTATAGCTATGTTAAAAATCTCTTATATTCTCGGCAATAATTCACACTTCCAGACTAGTTACCTATATTCCATAAACTAATCAAAAAGAAGTCCTACTACTGATATTTTTGAGAAATACAAGACAAGCTTATTGAAGTCCTAAGGTAATTTAGATATTCCAATAATAATAAAATACTACTCTCTATTAATAGAAACAAAGTTTCATCGAAGTTGAGATCTCTTGAATTTTATGGGATTTTGTCACTGGTAATTTATCACCTATCTAAGAAATTATTAATTATAATTATTGGGTCTATAGATACGTCTCTTTCTAGCTTAAGTAAGACTCATAGCGGTCAAAACTATAGTCCTGAATACCCACATTTTAGATGGGTTTACTTTAATCTTCTACATAAGAAAAAGATACCGAAGGGCTATACAGCCCCTTCTGATGCCAGCATTAACTACTACATAAAAATAACAGCAGGGAGATAATAAATTTAAGGGCCAAGCCCATATTTATAAGAAAGCCCTACTGCCAAG
Organism: Richelia intracellularis HH01; assembly: GCF_000350105.1. Lineage (GTDB taxonomy): Bacteria > Cyanobacteriota > Cyanobacteriia > Cyanobacteriales > Nostocaceae > Richelia > Richelia intracellularis. Next base: position 13,689 of record NZ_CAIY01000085.1, on the reverse strand, counting down.
TAAAAATCATTGAATTATCTGGAATTACTACCTTTTAGGGGTATTTTCCTGCAAGTCTTATTTTTCTTGTTCTTGGCGGCGGCGATAGTTCCAAGCAACCAAGGTGAGATAAAAGACACCACCTGTAACTACAATAATTAAAATGAAAGCTACTAGGGCCAAAACATTGAGTAATGGAGTTCCCAACATGCTTTTACAGTCCGTTACGTCCCCAAACTACCATAGCAATTGACCATGTGAAAATAGTTAGTAGGGAAACCCAACCTAGTGTCAGAATCATAGTAGTATTTTTGTGTAAATGTACAAAACGACTTCCATTTTAATCATACTGGTTATATTTGAATGTTTTACACAATTCGAAATTTAGAACCTCCAGTTACCTAATTTGAGGCCAAATAAGATAAATACAATAATATCTTTCCATATCCTTTATTATTAGAGGTTGGTATTTGATATTTAATCAAATTTACTTACAATTGTTCTTACAGAATACTTTCAGTATTATCTCAATATTAATATTAATTATACTATCGTTAAACAAAAAAATATTTACCATTTGTCTATATACCACTCAGTGAGACTATATTTTAATCGTAAAAAATTAGATAAATAGATATTATTATTTGAACTATTTCAGCCTCTAAGCATTTTAAATATTTGATGACAATAGATACTTAAAGATTCTTCTGCTGTTATATGATGCTAGTACTTTTAATTTAGATAAATACGAGAATAATAGCGTAACAGCAAAAAATCTTTTCTGCTAACTAAAAATTTAAAGATTCACCATGTTAAATTGTACATAAGTATTTTATAAGAATCTGTATATTTCCTACATATTAAAAAATTATCAGGTACGAGTAAATGCTAAACCCTAATTCCAATGTAATGATAACAATGTTATGATGCTATTTATATGATGACTTTATAAATTTATAGTGCAAAATCAAGATTATAGGCTCTAAACTAGAGTATTCTAGCTCAGACTAATACCATATTCATTTGCTAAACAAATCCCCTAGGCCTTTAATTAATTTTAGACAATCTTCAAGACTACTCTTCATCAACAAAAAACTCAGCATTGTTGATATTATTGCTCTGTGTATAAACGCCAATATTCCAAAAGAGTTGTATTATCTCCATACTTATTATACCAGTACTAGAACTCAATGCTATTAGTATCCCAAATGGGATTTTAATGGATTGTAAATTAAAAAAACTCAGGGACACAAGCGTGTAGTTTTGAACTGATACAATAGCTATCAATACTATCCAGAAAGCTATAATTATAGATGTAATTATATTAGTAATGGTCATCATTAAAATTTTACTCATCAAACACCTCTTAGATTAATAAGATATTAGAAGTAAAGCATAAGAAATGATATCCTTTCCAATCAGAATATTATCTGTAATTACCAGTATTTCTTAACCAATATAAAAAGTAACTATATGTTAAAAGTATCAGTCCTTAGAAGTATTAGTTTGTAGTTATTAATAAAACAGTCATATAGAGATGAGAAGGTTAGCTCTTGTGTTTAGGTTTTAGAATTTTTTCCAATTTTTAGCTTGATAAATACACCAATGGATTGATTGAGGAATAACTCAGGGTTTAATTTGACACTCTGTAGTTTTACTTATCATGTAAAGTTTAGTTTCAAATTTCGTCAAATTAAAGTTTGATAACCTAATTATAGAAGTCATCAGATGGATCACTAAAGCTTCCTATCTACCTGTGATTAACTTTTCTTTTATTCACATAAATATGGGATTTTAGTCCCTAAAAAACATTCTCATAAATTAAATTTGATTAACTCAACTATCAATTCTTAATTATCAGATAAAATTAACTTTAATTATTTCTCTTATGGGGCATGATAATCTTATCATAACTATGATGAAGGCCTAGAAAATTTTAAGATCTGTAAAAATTCTGTACTAATTAACTAATACTTTCTGATCCAGATTAGCATTGACAACAAATTCTTAAAAATTCTCAATTGATTTTTTTACTTTGAGATAAACCAATTCTTTGACTATATAATAAGGGTGATTTAGGTTTTCCTAAACTAATTTTTATCGAAAAGCATTATATTACTTACATTAAGATGCAGTTATATAATGCTTTTCACTGGTGCCGGTGTTCAGACTTTTTGATTTTCAAGCAGGCAAATTTCCCTTGACCTATTAATGAACCTTAGTCAATATTATTTATCTATCTTTGACTATGAAGTAATTGCCCCCTTTATATAATAAAATACTGATAAATGGTAATTATTCAAACAATACAATTTTAACTAAAATGATTAGAAATCCAAGAAAATAGCTCAGACTGTAAAAAAAACATCAAAATTTGCAGAACTACTAGTAAGTAAATAATATCTGCTGCTATACAAATCAAAAATTTAAGAATTATAGATTATATCGATACTTTTCCAATTATTTGATTTAGTAATAAGCCATTCAAAATCAGCAAAAAAACAGGCGCATTTTGTCTAAGCACCTAAAATTTTACATTATCCTTGGCATCTAGATTCTAAGTTCCAATTACTCTTAGAGAGATTGACTTAAACACTTAGAATTCAGTTTAAACTTTAGTAATGAGATGTACTTGCATTGAACTTTTATGTGATTTACTGACTAGCTTTACTTGGTAGTTTTTGTTTTCTTATTAGAAGTTTTATCTGATTTGGGATTTGCAGTAGTTGAAGATTTGATTTTCCTACGCGTATTTTTTTGCGTTGGAGTTTTATTAGCTAACAATTCTAAAGCTTTGGCTAAACTAACCTCCTCAATAGTTTGTCCTTCTGGAATACTGACATTAATCTTGCCGTGCTTAATATAAGGTCCATAGGGACCATCGTAAATGTTAATTATTTCTCCATCTTCTGGATGGGCTCCTAACTCCCGCAATGCAGTTTTAGATTTACTATTACTTCGGGTCTTTTTTGGCTCAGATAATAGTTCTAGTGCCCTTTCCAGGGTAACCGTTAACACATTATCTTCCCCTTTCAAAGAGCGATAGTCTGGCTTTCCTTCAACACCTTTTTTATTGACCACATATGGACCAAATCTTCCTAAACTTGCTTGAATAGAGGCACCTGTTTTTGGGTGATTGCCCAATGTTCGAGGAAGAGATAACAAACCCATAGCAATTTCCAGGGTAATATTTTCAGGGGTTACACCTTTAGGAAGAGAAGTTTGTTTTGGCTTTGGATTTTCCTCAGTTTTTTCTCCTAACTGTACATAAGGACCATAGGGCCCAATAAGTACATAAATAGGTTCTCCCATATCTGGATGTTTACCTATTTCATCAGGACCAGCTGTTTTCTGCTTGAGAAGAGTTTCCACTTTTTGGGGATCAAGCTCCGAAGGAGTTAAATCTTTTGGGATAGAAGCTGTAACAACTTCCCCACCATTATCCTTTTCTATATAAGCTCCATATTTGCCAATTCGGACTTTTGCATCTAGATTTTCTAGTAAAACGGTCCTAGCTATATTTCCATCAATTTGACTTTTTTGTTCTTTAACTAACGGCTCTAAGCCTTTCTCGCCTAGGTAAAAGTCTTTTAAATAAGGCAACCAGGGAACTGCCCCCGTAGCAATATCATCTAGGGTTTGCTCCATTTGGGAAGTAAAACTAGGACTAACAATATCTGGAAAATATTTTTCTAGTAAGTTACTAACAGCAAAGGCTGTGAAAGAAGGCACTAGCGCATTATTAACTAACTGAGCATAACCTTTATCAGTAATAGTGCCAATAATACTAGCATAAGTGCTAGGACGACCAATACCCTCTTTCTCCAAAGTCTTCACTAATGCTGCCTCTGTGTATCTGGCAGGGGGTTGAGTTTCATGTCCTACTGCTTCTAAAATATTACATTGGGGATTTTCACCAATGGTTAGAGGAGGCAAAATAACTTCTTGATCTTCTATTGCAGCTTCGGGATCATCAGAACCTTCCACATAAGCTCGTAGGAATCCTGGAAAATCAATCCGCTTACCAGAAGAGCGGAAACCAGCATTCCCCACATCTAATTGAACAGAAATAGTGGTTTGTCGCGAATCAGCCATTTGACAGGCTACTGTACGCTTCCAAATCAGTTCATAAATCTTCAATTCTCTGCCATTTAATTTAGTTTCTTGAGGCGTACGAAAAGTGCTACCTGCAGGTCGAATAGCTTCATGTGCCTCCTGTACACCTTTAGATTTAGTCGTATATTGCCTTACCTTAGTACTTAAATATTCCTTGCCATATAGTTGTTTAACACAACTGCGTGCTGCCGTAATTGCTTGTTCTGACAAATTTACTGAGTCTGTCCGCATATACGTAATATAACCCTGCTCATATAAACTCTGGGCAATTCGCATAGTATCCCTAGCAGACAAGCGTAGTTTACGGTTGGATTCCTGTTGCAGAGTGGATGTAGTAAATGGTGGAGCCGGTTTACGGACAACTGGACGCTCATCAATCTCTTTGACAGTCCAAGTTTGGTCTTGTAGATCATCTTTTAGTGCTTTTGCTTCGCTTTCAGAGAGCAAAACTACATTATTTCCAGCAACTATTTTTCCAGTTTTGGGGTCAAAATCATTGCCAGTTGACAATCTTATCCCTTCTAAAGTTACTAACTGGGACTCAAAAAACTGACTGGAATTATTTTGTTGATTGGTAGTAAATAATGTTGCTTTTAAATCCCAGTAAGAACCTTGATGGAAACTACACCTTTGTATTTCCCGTTTTACCAGTAATTGTACTGCGACTGATTGAACTCGCCCTGCAGATAATCCCCAGGCAATTTTTTCCCATAATAGTGGTGAGAGAGTATAACCTACCAAGCGATCTAAAATACGTCTAGTTTCTTGAGCACGCACTAACTTCTCATCAATATCACGGCAATTATTTAAGGCCTTAGTGATCGCATCTTTGGTAATTTCATGGAATACCATACGTTTTGTAGGAATTTTGGGTTTGAGGAGTTGATACAAATGCCAACTTATGCTCTCACCTTCTCGATCTTCATCAGTTGCTAGAATCAATTCTGAAGCTGTTTTCAATGCTTCTTTCAATTGGGCAACAATTTTCTTTTTATCCTTGGGTATAACATACAGTGGCTCAAAATCTGATTCCACATTAACTCCCAATTTTGCCCATTTCTTCCCTTTTATACTGCTGGGAATATCACCAGCCGATTGGGGCAGATCACGGACATGCCCCATGGAAGCTTCTACTTGATAGTCTTTGGGCAAGTAGTTGCGAATGGTACGAGCTTTGGTGGGAGATTCGACAATGACGAGAGTTGGCATGGAAGTTTTAGAAAAAATAGCAGCTAGACTCAAAATTGGATTTTGAGATTTATAGGGGTAATTACAATGGCTAAGCGTTGGAAACAAAGAAATATGATTTTATCCTGACATGAATATCACCACTGTTTGAATCCAGTTTATATCCATCCATGGATAGGTCATCAACTAAGTTTTATACTATATCTAAAAGATTTTGCGTTGATTTAGAGTTTAAATCGTAGATACTAGGTATTTCCATAACAGTCAGCATAAGAAATAAAAGTATTTTGAAAGTAGAATTAGGAACACAACTATAATTTCTATTTCCAAATAAATATTTCAATCTTTAACTTATACCAATCATATTAATTTGCGGCTACTAGATAAAAATTTCCTTTTTATCTCAATACAAATATATTGGTTTTAAGCAATTTTGGAAGCAACACTAATTTGAGAAAATTTAATTTTGACTTTTAGACTTTTTCAAGCAGATATTATGGTATTCGTTAAGTAAAAAATGTATCTTAAAGTTCCAATTTACAAAGCTGTTTACAGACAATTACATTAGAACTCCCTTCCCTAAAACTTGTGCTAGGATAGGGCATAGAGAATTAAGTTCGGCAGTAATGTTCTTGTTTTGTTTAAGATTGCAAGCGTCTCTCCGGATCAACGTCTCTGCATCATCAAATTCTGGAGAGTTTCATGTCAATTTACGTGGGTAATATATCCTACCAAGTTACAGAAGAAGATTTAAATGAAGTATTTTCCGATTATGGTAAAGTTAAAAGAGTACAAGTCCCAATGGATAGAGAAACTGGTCGCCAACGTGGCTTTGCCTTTGTAGAAATGGAAACGGAAGAAGAAGAAACTGCTGCCATCGCAGCTTTAGATGGTGCTGACTGGATGGGTCGCACTATGAAGGTCAACAAAGCAAGACCCCGTGAAAATAAGAACAACCGCTCAGGCAACGGAAACTGGGGAGACTCGGGGAATAGTAGATTCTCTAGGAGTTACTAGTATTTTCAGTAAAATTCAGTAAGCAATGTAGTATCTTAAACCTCCTTGATAATAATAACTTATCAGTGCAAAATTGAAACAGTTACAGCGTACCAGTAGAAAATTGCTCTACTAATTTGCAAGCAGGCAGGTCAGTAGATAACCTCTCTGCTTGTTGCTTCATATTTTTAAAGACTGTACTTATTAATCCTGGGCACCTGTGTTTCTTGATATCTCTACCAAGTTTCAGTGTTTTATTTTGCCGAGAGTAAATATTATCTTCCTGATAAAAAGAATAATATATTCGCAGAAGTTTCGAAAGAAGCAATAAAATTAACTCAGCTAGTCTGAATATCCAATAGCCAAAACCTATATTTCATGGATTTCGCCAATTTTGCCTCCCAACTGAATACAGGGACAATTTTGCCAGAGGGTATAGTAATTATTACTCTCCTGGGGGTTTTAACTATAGACCTAATTGTAGGAAGTACATCCTCACGCTGGATTGGGTATTTAGCGGTAACAGGTTTGTTTGCAGCAATTGTGGCTCTATATTTTCAATGGGATAACACTAATCCTATCTCCTTTGGTGGTTCTTTCAATGCAGACAACTTCGGCATTATTTTTCGAGGTATTGTAGCTTTGTCTGCTGCTATCACAGTTCTAATCTCTATTAGTTACATTGAACAAAGTAAAACAGCATTAGCAGAATTCATTGCACTTTTGCTAACTGCTACTGTAGGAGGAATGTTTGTCTCCGGAGCTACAGATCTGGTGATGATTTTTATCTCTCTAGAGACTTTGAGTATTTCCTCTTACTTGATGACTGGTTATACCAAAGGCGATAACCGTTCCAACGAAGCTGCGTTAAAATATCTACTAATTGGGGCTGCTAGCACCGGAGTATTTCTTTACGGAGTATCTCTACTTTATGGTCTATCTGGAGGAAAAACTCAACTAGATGCGATTGCATATGGCATTTCCAATGGTCATTTAGGTCAATCCTTAGCTATTGTTATTGCCTTAGTATTTATGACTGCAGGCATCGGTTTCAAAATTTCTGCTGCACCTTTCCACCAGTGGACACCAGACGTTTATGAGGGTGCACCCACACCAGTAATTGCCTTTTTGTCTGTAGGCTCTAAAGCAGCAGGATTTGCCCTCGCCATTCGAATCTTAACTAATGTGTTTCCGTCGTTAGTAGAGGAATGGGAGCTTGTATTTACTACCCTCGCCGTATTAAGTATGATTTTGGGTAATGTGGTTGCCCTTGCACAAACCAGTATGAAACGTATGCTGGCTTATTCATCTATTGCCCAAGCAGGATTTGTAATGATTGGCCTAGTTGCAGGCACAGAAACAGGATATGCCAGTATGGTATTTTATCTTCTGGTTTACTTATTTATGAATCTGTGTGCTTTTACCTGTGTAATTTTGTTCTCCCTACGCACAGGAACAGACCAAATTTCTGAATACTCTGGCTTATATCAGAAAGATCCAACTCTAACCTTCGGTCTAAGTATTTCTCTATTATCCTTAGGTGGTATTCCTCCACTTGCTGGTTTCTTTGGAAAAATTTACTTATTCTGGGCTGGCTGGCAAGCAGAGCTTTATGGCTTAGTTGTGTTGGGATTAATTACCAGCGTTGTCTCCATATACTACTACATTCGTGTGGTCAAAATGATGGTAGTAAAGGAACCCCAGGAAATGTCGGAAGTGGTTAAGAATTATCCAAAAATCACCTGGAATCTCCCAGGATTTAGACCTTTGCAGATTGTACTAATAGTAACTTTGATTGCTACTTCCATTGCTGGGATTTTATCAAATCCCTTGTTTACTTTGGCAAGTAATTCCATTACCCATACTTCTATGTTCCCAAATAGTATGGTGGAAATAACTCAACTTGGTGGAATTGGGCCAAGTACTACAGAGGAATTATAAGTCTATTAACTAGAGGATATTAACTTAAGGGGAGGTGATCACATCACCTCCCCTCCACTTTCATAGCTCTGAGGTATTTTCTTAGAGATTTGTCTTATAGCTATAAGCGTTATGGAGTAAGTGTATACAAGTTGGCTGGGGTTGCTCAATATCACGATACTTTTCCAGTATAATCTAAAAAAATAGAGATAGTATTAAATATAGCTAGTCGATTATAAACATGAAACCATCAACATAATTCCAATGATGCTTTTTCAGATGTCTTAAGTTATCGGCTAACTAAAGTTATTAAGCCAAATAGAAAGCATTTTAAGAAAGAAGTTAAGCACTTACAATATTAAAATCTCTATGAAATAAATAACAGCTTTTAGTTGAGAAAGTCATACAAGGATTAAAAACAAATCATACAGAAACATTGTATGATAGGAAGGGTAGATTTGATTTTTTCAGAAAATAGTTTATATTAATAGATACAGTTTAAAATAATTTTTCATTATTATAGTAGTCTCTAAGTTTAATACTATTCCAATATTTCTTGTCAATAGTGCTTTATAGTTATATAACTTTTAGGTTTTTACTAATTAGATTTATTGCTAACTAGGAAGTACTTTTTATGAGTTCCAAAAATACATGGTTGACTTTGAGTTAACTCAATCACACAATAGCCAATATGTTAATGGTCAATTCTTATGGGTTTGTTTAGCAAAGTCATTATTACAAATAGCTATTTTTCTTGAGAATAAATCTGAACTATATTTTCTCGCAGAGAATTATCCAGCCATTACTTAAGAAGTTAATATCTTTATTTTTTAGGCTTTTTACAGTGTACTTAAGTCAAGTCACAATTTAATCCAAAGTCAATCATTGGTCTTTGATTAACTAAATGTATATGCTCTGCTTAAGACCTTGCTAGTAGCTATACTCTATTTTGGATACTCATCAAAAAAACCTTTTTAATATACCTTATGTATTGAAATATATAAAAAAACTAGGAATTATCTTGTACCTGTTTTGAGGTGGGAGCAGTAACAGAAACTGTCAAAATAGAAGTGGAAATAAGAGCTAATGATGCAGAGGGAACATCTGGGAGTCTTGGTATAAGTTAAGAAATATCTGTAGAAGTATCATTAGTCACAGGTTGAGTGATAGCTTCTATTCCTACATAAAGACTGTAATCACTTTCATCGACCTGCAGCGATGTAGTTACATCAATTTTATATTCACCATCAACAGGTAATATTCCTTGGTAAAAAGAGGAATTTTCAGATGTATTCTCTATTAGCTGATCATTTGGAGCTAAAAAATTAAAGTGTACTCCGCTTTCTTGTGCCAACATTACTGTGATTTGCTGTCCTGTTTGACCTTGAAAGGTATAACGAATCAGTTGATTCAATGTGATGCTACCATTGTCTTTAGCTGTATTAGAAGAATTGAAAATAAGACGCTTGAACTTCTTCTCAATGGGTGGTTGTTTCACAATTATAGGGGTTGGTGTAAAACTTTTACTAATACTAGGTAAGGAAGAAGTTTGGAGTGGTTTATCACTAATAGGTTGATTATTTTTTTGAGTGCGGATTGAGTGTACCAAAGCCCAAGAGCTCAATCCTGACAGAACTACTATAGTTGCACCAAAAGCCCCAAGTATCAGGGGGGTATTTAAAATAGAAGTTAAGGAAGCAGGAATAACTGTATTATCTCTAGCTAGAGGATTTAATCTCACACGATTAGGTTTACGATTTGTGACACTGGATTGAATCTCAGATATATTCATATTGATTATAGATATTTCCTCCACTACTTCTATTATTTCTGCTAGCTCTACTACATTTTGATAGCGTTCACATTGATGATAACTCAACATCCGATTCAGCAATTGGGAAAACTTTGGATTTAAGGTAACCAAATCTTGCCAGTTGTAAGTTAATTTCTGCTCATCAAAAAGTTCTGGAGGTTCTTTCCCTGTTAATAATACAATTGCTGTCATAGCCAAGGAATATAAATCGCTACTGGGGTATACTTTTCCCATCTGAATTTGTTCTCTAGGAGAATAACCTAATTTACCTATATAGGCATTACAGCTTGTGGTAATAGGATATTGTAAGCGACTAGCTAATTTCTTCACCAATCCAAAATCAATTAATACTGGTAATTGATCACTATCACGTAGGACAATATTTTCTGGTGAAATATCCTGATGAATAATACCTTTTCCATGAATATAAGCCAGTACTGGCAAAAGTGACTTCATCAGATGAATTGCTTCAGTTTGTGTGAATACACTACTATTAGCCTGACGTTTGTCTAATAAAGTTCGGTATGTTTTCCCCTCAATATATTCATTTACGAAAAATAACCGTTGGTCTTGTTCAAATTGTTCCCGTAATTGTGGTAGCTGGGTATGTTTTATTTGATGTAAAACCTCAGCCTCTCTACAAAATAAATCTCGTGCCTTTTGCCAACTGGAAGCACTTATCGTGGTGAGAATTAATTCTTTGAGGATACATAATTCATTAAGTCGCCTTTGGTCTTCTATCAGATAAGTTCTTCCAAAACTACCCTGACCAAGAGTTTTGATGATTCGGTAACGATTCTGGAAAATTGTGCCAGTGGTAATTGGTGATTGCATTTTTGATTGATTGTAATAATCTAGAGGGAGGCAAACAACTAACCGGAAAAATTTTTCTTTTTTCTAAAAATCAGTCAAACTCAAATTATCTTATTGACATTTTGTGAGTAGAAATGAATCAAATAAACCTTTATAACAATAGCTTAAAAGCTCAAAATAATCCTTGCATCTTTATCAAATCTAATCTAGTGAAATCTTTTAATCATAGGCTTATTGCGGCAAGTTTATGCTATTCCACAAAATTCTTCATTTTTTGAAAAGTCAGGCTTCATCTAGGTCAATTACTTCATGATGTTATTTCAGATATAAATAGAATATTTATACATTTTTTAAAAGCTAAGGCTAGGTATCCGATTGTACATATATAATTTATCTTGTCTTTAATAGTTTCTCAATTAATATAAAATTAACTATTAGTTAGTATTGAGTTCCCCTTTTCATTTTCTATTGTAGTCATTTTTACTTACAGGGAGTATAGTTATTTTTTATGATGACACAATAAGTGCTGAAGTCTCAGTTGCTAGTTCATCTGATTAGAGTGGGTGAGGGTAATTTTCCTATCATCCATATCAATAGGCTTACAAACCTAAATCTGTATTTTAAAACTCTAATAATCTCATTAGGGTTTGTATTTATCAGTTGAGATATCTAGAAACTTAGCATAAGGTATTTATCCAAAGCTCATGTAAAGAAAATTAATTAGTCGTATGGAGAAATGTTGCAAATTTTTATGAAAGCTTCAATAGAATATATAAAAAGTATGACCAGATTATTCCGGTTCAACCTGTCAGGTGTTTAATGAGAAGATTGCCACGAATGCACATCGAGGATATGCTGTGCTAAATTCTGCAACTATGAAAATGCCATCAGCAGCAACAGGACTGACAGAGAAACACCGCCTGAGGCTTTTTTCTGGCTCTGCCAACATGCAACTTTCTCAAGAAGTTGCTCGTTATCTGGGTCTTGATTTAGGGCCAATGATTCGCAAGCGATTTGCAGATGGGGAACTGTATGTTCAAATCCAGGAATCAATCCGTGGTTGTGATGTTTATTTGATTCAGCCAAGTTGTAATCCTGTGAATGGCAACTTAATGGAGTTGTTGATTATGATTGATGCCTGTCGTCGTGCTTCTGCAAGGCAGGTGACGGCTGTACTACCATATTATGGTTACGCCCGTGCTGATCGCAAAACTGCTGGAAGGGAATCAATTACGGCCAAATTGGTAGCGAATCTTATTACCCAAGCTGGAGCTAATCGAATTTTAGCAATGGATTTACACTCTTCCCAAATTCAAGGGTATTTTGATATACCGTTAGATCATGTTTATGGTTCGCCAGTAATAATTAATTATTTGGCAAGTAAAAAACTTTCTGACATTGTAGTTGTATCTCCGGATGTTGGCGGTGTAGCTAGGGCTAGAGCATTTGCTAAAAAGCTTGATGATGCCCCTCTAGCCATTATTGATAAACGTCGTCAGACTCATAATGTTGCTGAAGTGTTAAATGTCATTGGCGATGTTAGAGGCAAAACAGCTGTACTCGTCGATGATATGATTGATACTGGTGGAACTATTACAGCAGGAGCTAAGTTATTGCGGGAACATGAAGCGCGACAAGTCTATGCTTGTGCCACCCATGCAGTATTTTCTCCTCCAGCAATTGAACGTTTATCTAGTGGTGTTTTTGAGGAAGTGATTGTCACAAATACTATTCCCCTTCTAGAACGTAAGCATTTTACACAATTAACAGTACTTTCTGTGGCGAATTTATTGGGGGAAACTATCTGGCGAATTCATGAAGATAGTTCTGTAAGTAGTATGTTTCGTTAGTCAATTAATAAATACTATTTTCTAATTTGAGGGGTTAAGGGTTAGGTATGGTAAGGCTTGTCCAGCCCCTTTTCTCATTTAAAATGAGTGATTAATTGGTTCTGACAGTGACTTACTAGTATCTAAAGTTGTAGGTATTAAGACGATTGTGGATGTTGACATAAAATTCTATTGCTTAGAAACAAAATAACCAAATTAACCGTTATTTTCCTGAATCTATTAGGTAAATTTAATTAAATCATCTATAGGGATGAAGGTAATAGTATTCCTAATAATAGTAATATGACTAGGGTCTGATTTTATCAATTAAACTTCCTTATCAAATAGAGATATTGCATATATATATATCAATGTGTAGATAAAATAATTATATTCGTGAGTATAGTATTCAAGCAACTATAAAATTACTTAAATACCTAACAATGCTTATTTATAAGCTACTTGAATATAAACCACCAACATTTAATTTTATTCAATCATAATTACTATTTAAGAGAATATACAATCTAAATTTTTATCTCTTCCAAAATTAGATTTATTATTTGGGATTACGAAAAATTTATTTTTTTTCAACTATCATAATTTTTATAATTTGTTAGGTTATAATTTTCTCCTTATTATACACCACGAAAAAATTTATTTTTTCTATCTTTATATTATTACCTATGATTATATATATTCTTTTCATAGGTAATAATATATGAGTTGGGCTAAGCATTTGGTTTTGATTCTTCGTTAAAATTTTAAATTAGTGTTTGATTTCTTATCATTTCTTATACATAAATATATTTTTTATAATTTTTTTTAGACCAGATTGATGTAATTATCACTTGTATTTTCTAATTACATTTTTTTCCTACCATATAGCTGTTTTCTCTGAGTCTTTACTAATTTCTTCAAATAAAACTGCTAAACAGTCTTCAAACATGGAATTGTATAAATATATTCATTTTCTCAATTAAGAAATATTTAGTATAATTCTATTTTTAGAAAAAATAATATACTTAAGCTTAA
>NZ_CAIY01000086.1 GCF_000350105.1 Richelia intracellularis HH01 | reverse complement strand
AAGTGCGGTTTCATTACCCGAAATGTTTACATAGTTACATTTCGGGGCATACTATACAAAGTCGTTTGCGACGACTTATCGTCTTTGGAATGCTGGGGCACCTACCAAAATCGCCCCCCTTAATTACTGGTCGTGATAGTCGCAACGATATTCGTATCCATCCGTACTTGATTATCTCCGTCGTTAGACCAGCCGCCGACGTGCACGATAAAATATTTACGGTCGAGGGGCATAACCTCGCCCTCTGCAATGCCAGACCAAGAGCCCTGGGGAGGCTTCAAGTGATTACCACACTTGAGCCACACTCTCATTCGCTTTAACGAATTGTATGTATTGGTTACCGCGGTGTCCTCATCCGGCACGGCGGTTTCCTGCATAATGTTCGCGAGCGTAAACTCGCGGTAGGTATGAATCCTGAACGAAGCTGGGTTGAGCTTAACCATCGTGGCGAGGCCGCCATCTACAAACGTATTCTTATAATACTTGCCATTTGGGGCTGCGTTAAATCCAGTTGAAGACATCTGTGAAGTACCCTGTAGGGTTTCCTGCGCGGTCTCCTTGCGTAAAGACACGGTCCACACCCGAACAATACGAGGCGTGAGCGCCGAAAGCGAGTTCTTAGGACTGAACACGGCCTGTATATCGAAGTTCTTGACTATACATTTATTAGGGTCGTCCACGGTGGTGTTACGAGCCTGGAACACCGGCTGAGACGAAAACACAGCCGGGTTCATCAATGGAAGGACATAAAAGTCCCCGTTAGCAAGGTTTATCTGGGCATTATCCGGCCCAGTACCTCCCACAAGAGGCAGAAAGAATTGCGCGTACTGCACGCGCTGATTACTCTTCTTCTTCAAAGAGACCACCTGCTTTTGAAGAGACATTAGCTGCCGCTGCTGAGCAGGGGCAGACCTTCGCCGCAAAATCGAAGACTTGTTGCGGGCCGCCGCGCTGCGGTTCTTACGAGTGTACGTACCGGTGCGTTTGCGCGTACCATAACTTTTACCGGATGTAAAAGGCATTATATTAGGAAAATACCGCTAATTCGCTTAATAAGAGACGATGAATTAGAGGTTAAATTCATCTTCGAGAGATTTTAATAAAAATTCAAACGCACTTCAAAAAAACTGAGTTCCTCGAGTTCCAAATTAAAAAGTTGGGGTAATACTATCCCCCCAACTTTTCGACCCCCTCGCGCGCGCACTCTTTTCCACTCAATCCTTGCCTCGAGATGCCGAGACAAATTTCACCCGCCAATGCTTGGTGTTTTACGCTGAACAACTACACCGAAAACGAGTATGAGTTCTTGAGTTCCAAGTTCCGGAACGAATCTGAAAAATATTTCTATATCGTAGGAAAAGAAGTTGGAGAATCTGGTACGCCACATCTCCAAGGGTATATTGCACTACGAACAAGAGTAAAAAATTCCGCCCGTTGCCGACTTTCGCGGTCAAGCGGGACGAAGGCAGAAACGCGATGCACTTTGAGCGAGCCCGCGGCAATCGCGAACAGAACTACCAGTACTGCAGCAAGGAAGGGAATTTTATTACAAACATCACTCCAGCCGCCGAGCAGCTGGAACTGGCAGAACGCATTCGTGAACAAGCCAAAAAGATGCGCGAACGCATCTCAAAATTGAACGACCGAATAGCCGATGTATTCGTCGGAGTGCAGAGTGAGGCTGACTATGATGCCTGCTATGACATCGCAAAAGCAGACATAGAAGAGCGTAACGCGCTCGTAGAAGAATTTCACCGCCGTGATTATGACTTAATACCCGGGGAATAAAGATATAATATACACCTAAATTTACTATATAAAAATTTAGTGCAGCCTC
>NZ_CAIY01000087.1 GCF_000350105.1 Richelia intracellularis HH01 | reverse complement strand
ATTAAAATAGTTACTTCAAGTAATGGATAAAAATTCACCAACGAAATAAATTATAGGCTGAGCCAATATTATTTACTATCATGATAATAAGAGAATTCTTAAACTTAATATTTTCTCTCTCCCCTGAAAATAGTATAATGCTATATTATTTTCATTTTATACATGGAAGCTCAAACTTAAGGTATTATTTTCTCTTTATCTATAACATTGATAAGACTTATAATAAAACTGTAAAATTCATTAATTTTTAATGAATATAGATTTTAATTGTCAACAAAATTCTTAAAATAATAACAGCCAATATATTCCTAATATTTGATGATTAACTTATAATAAAACCATTTTTTTTGGTAATTGTAGCAATAAAGTTTAGTAGCAGTTCTTATTTATAGATTAATTTCAAGACACTGCAAATAAATTGATGGTTTTAAATAATAGTTAACATTTATATAGATAATTCCTTCATTATAATTATCTATATTCAAACCCAGCCCTTTACAATAAAGGGTTATACCAACATGAAACTACAAATGAATTTTTATCAACTTGTTCACTATTCTTGATTGCTTGTTTTAATTCTTCTGGAGTCAATAATACTGTTTCCATATCCTCATTATCTTCATGCTATGGAGGATACTCTAATTTTTGTACATCCTTTGCTAAATATGCATAAATAATTTCACTTGAATAACCAGGAGCAGGGAAAAAATTCCCTATTTTTTGCCATGTCAGCCAATTTTCTCTCCCATTTCATGCTGTACAGTTTCAAATTCATCTTCATTCTTTTCTATTGTATCTGCAGGAAATTCTAAAATCCTTCCACTTATTATGACAGAACGATAAAAATACTGGCGAATTTCTACCAGTTTACCTTCGGATGTAATTATTACTGCTACAAAACCACCAAGATATCAAATACATTACGATTCTCTTTCTGCATTATTTGGTAAACATAAGTGGTTGAATTCAAAATTAAACTTACGTCCCTCGTAAAGTAAACATTGCTTGAGCAACTGTAGTAACTTTTTACTTGTTAGTATCAATTTGGCCGTAAATATATGGAAACTAAATTTAGTATTCTTGTAACTAGTTAATCAGAAAATTTTGGGTTTTTCTTAAGTTGTTAATATAACTTGAGTTGATTCTAATAGTAATTAATAGACTGTATACTTCACCATGAATGGAAATATTTTATGTGACTGCACCCTTCTTATAATTGGTATCTTATTAGTAGCAATTTGTTGAAATTTATCATTTTGCTTACTTATAATTGATAATCCTTAACCACTTTTAAAATTAGTAATTGATCCCTAGCTTATAATAATTAGTTTTTCCTACAATAATGAAAAATTGGCCAATAAAAAAATAGCATATAGATCAGAAAGTATAACATTCACAAAAGTGATAAATATCTATAAATCCAATCTTTTGATAATACCCTAAAAATTTCCATAATGGAAGAAAACTAAATTTGAAAATAGGTTTTACTGTTCTTAGTTTCCTAATTATGGGACATTTCCTTCTAAAATATTTTTTACTATATCTATAAAATAATTCATCAATTTTATATTATTAATTCAATCATCTTCTTTATTACATAGTCTAAGCATTACAGGGATTTAAGCCCATATTTTACTAACAATAGTATTCATCATTTTGCAAACAAAATATTCCATAACAACCTAAATAGCTGCGAAAGATTACTTATATTTTTTTATTATGTAGTCAATATAAAATCTTGGATTCTCTGCCAAACACTATCCAGTAAGTCTGGAGTATCTGCACCAAACCACTCAACTTCTGAATTTGCTCTAAACCAAGTACGCTGGCGCTTAGCAAATTGTCTTGTATGAATGATAATTTTTTCCTCGGCTTGCTTTAAGGATATCTCCCCATTCAGGTATTGCTTAATTTCTCGGTATCCCAAAGTATTTAGCAAAGATAAATTTACCCCATACTTAACACATAAGTCTTCCACCTCAGCAACTAAACCGTTGGCAATCATACATTGGGTTCTTTCAGTTATTCGACGGTTAATGCTGACAGCATCACAATCTAAACCAACATGTAAAATAGGAAAAGTAGGGGGATTTTCTCCCTGCTGCATTGAGATAGGATAACCAGTAACATAAAATACTTCTAGAGCTCTAATAGTTCTTAATCGGTCGTTAGGATGAATTTTTCCCGTAGCAATAGGATCGACTTGTTGTAGTATCATGTAAAGTTGAGTTTGATCCATTGATTTTAGTTGTGTTCGAAGTTCTGTATTTCGTGGAACCTTAGGAATTTTAATGCCTCTAGTGATTCCATGGATATATAAACCAGTACCACCAACTAAAAGTAAGGGTGTATCTTGGGATACGAGTAAAAATGGAAATTGTATTATGGCCTGTGCTTGTTCCTGATAATCAGCCACTGTCATGATTTCTGTTGGAGTACATATGTCAATTAAATAATGTGATACCAATTCCTGTTCAAGTGATGTTGGTTTTGCTGTGCCGATATTAAACTCCCGGTATACCTGGCGGGAATCTGCACTCAAGATGACTGACTTCAAACGTTTTGCTAACTCTAAAGCCAATCTGGATTTTCCAGTTGCTGTCGCTCCACAAATAACAATCAATTTAGTCATAATCTAAATAATTTGTATTTTAAATGTTATTTTTTTAGATTCCATTACCTATCTCTTCTGAACTTTTATTATGTTGGGTATATCCCCTTAACAAACTTCTAATATAATTGCTCTGCAGCAGGCATTAAGGCTTTTGTGTTAAAATCTTTGGGCCATTTAAACTTTTTGTTTTTATCCGGTTGATATCCACGATTCTGGAGAATTTACATGACAACCAGTTATAGTGCTGATCAGATTCAGGTTTTGGAAGGTCTGGAAGCAGTTCGCAAACGCCCAGGGATGTACATAGGTTCGACTGGTCCTCGGGGTCTTCACCATCTAGTATATGAGGTAGTTGATAACTCTATTGATGAGGCCCTAGCTGATTACTGTACCCATGTAGAAGTTAGCCTAAATGCTGATGGATCTGTTTCTGTTACAGATGATGGTCGTGGTATCCCAACTGAGATACATCCCAAGACAGGAAAATCAGCCTTAGAAACTGTATTAACTGTATTGCATGCCGGTGGTAAGTTTGGTGGTGGCGGTTATAAGGTTTCTGGTGGTTTGCATGGTGTTGGTGTTTCTGTAGTGAACGCTCTATCTGAAAGTTTAGAAGTTACTGTTTGGCGTGATAATAAGGTTCATGTTCAGCATTATGCAAAGGGAGTTCCTATTAATGATTTACAAGTAGAAGTATATAAGGGAAATCGTACGGGTACTTCTGTTACCTTTAAGCCCGATGCCCAAATTTTTACGAATACTACGGAATTTAATTATATTACCCTTGCAGGTCGTCTGCGGGAGTTAGCATATCTAAATGCTGGTGTCAAAATTAATTTTACGGATAATCGCCTGGATTTACTTAAAACTAGTATTCCTAAGGTAGAAAACTATGAATATAAGGGTGGTATTCGTGAATATATTAATTATCTAAACCGAGATAAACAGGTACTACATGAAGATATTATTTATATCTGTGGGGAACGTAATCAAGTTCAGGTAGAAGCGGCATTACAATGGTGTACTGATTCTTACTCTGATAATATCTTTGGTTTTGCCAATAATATTCGTACCATAGATGGTGGAACACATATGGAAGGTTTGAAGGCTGTTCTTACCCGCAGTATGAATGCAATTGCTCGTAAACGCCATAAACTGAAGGAAAATGATTCTAATCTGAGTGGTGAACATGTAAGGGAGGGATTAACAGGAATTGTTTCTGTGAAAGTCCCTGAACCGGAATTCGAGGGGCAAACTAAAACAAAATTGGGAAATACTGAAGTCAGAGGCATTGTTGATTCATTGATTGGTGAGATCCTCACAGAATACTTGGAGTTCCATCCCATTGTTGTCGATTCAATTTTAGATAAAGCTATTCAAGCTTTTAAGGCTGCTGAAGCAGCTCGCCATGCAAGGGAACTAGTCCGACGGAAATCAGTGTTAGAATCCTCCCCATTACCAGGAAAATTGGCAGATTGTGCCTCCCGTGATCCCGGTGAGTCGGAGATATTTATTGTAGAAGGTGATAGTGCAGGTGGTAGTGCCAAACAAGGACGTGATCGTCGGACTCAAGCTATACTTCCCCTAAGGGGCAAAATCCTTAATATTGAAAAGACTGATGATACTAAAATCTACAAGAATAATGAAGTCCAATCTTTAATTACTGCATTGGGCTTAGGTGTGAAAGGGGAAGAATTTAACCAAGCTCAGTTACGGTATCACCATATAGTAATTATGACAGACGCTGATGTTGATGGTGCACATATAAGGACATTATTGTTAACCTTTTTCTATCGTTACCAAAGGCGATTAATCGAGCAAGGTTTTATTTACATTGCCTGTCCGCCATTATACAAATTAGAACGGGGGCGTACTCATAAGTACTGTTACAGCGCGAAAGAATTACAAAAAGCAATTGCACAATTCCCTGAAAATGCAAATTACACCATCCAAAGATTTAAGGGTTTGGGAGAAATGATGCCAGTCCAACTGTGGGATACCACCATGAACCCAGAAACTCGCACTTTAAAACAAGTAGAAATTGAGGATGCAGCTGAAGCCGACCGCATATTTACAATTCTAATGGGTGATCGCGTTGCCCCCCGCCGTGAATTTATTGAAACCTTCGGCTCTAAACTTGACTTGATGGATTTAGATATTTAATAATCCAAAAAGCAGGAAAGAAAAATAGAAATTTCTATATATTATTTCTTGTTATTTCCCATATGACTATTACAAAGAATTTTCAATAATTCTTACTAAAGAACGGTTCTATGATGTCTGGCAAGTAAGCTATCATCTATCAATAGGGCTTTTTGTCCTCAAGTAATTAGCTGACAAGTTGATTACAACCATACAGGACTAATTTAAGGTATTCAGCAAAAGTTGTCTCCAAGGAGAAGATTCAGCTGTCAATTGGCACAATGGTTAAATGGAGTTATTTTAATCAAGTTCTTGGATTAGTCAGATATAGTACAAGTTCTTGATAAGATGGGGGTAAGAATTGAGTAAGCATTAAAAAAAGAGTGATTAATATTAGAAATGACTAGGTTCATAAATTAAAGTCTTTGAAGCTTAATAATTTTTAGTAATATTTATTTATAAATATTAAGTTTGATTTAGCATAGACCCCATAATAACTATGGGGTCTATGTAAAGATTTTTTGCCCAGTTCCCAGGATAAATTTTGCGTTATTTATCTAAATAAAATTTTGGATTTATTCGGTTGGGCATAAGATATTTTCAATGGACTTTGATTTACAATGTAGAGCTGCTAGAACGCAGATTCACATTATTATCATACAAGTACTTGCTTGGAATTTTTATGGGTTTGTGCAGTTCATGTTTAACAAAACTAAACGTTCACTCTTCTTGAACTATAAAATCTTTATCTAATAGCAACTTACAATGGGCCTCATTTATTTATAAAATCCTGGAATATAAACTTAGGACCCAATATATTTTCCAGCAAGTTGAATATTTATCCTAATCGGGTATTTAAAACTCGTTGTTTCTCCTATTTATTCCAGGTATTGAATGCCAATGTTTCTTTTAATAACCTGGACTTAATAATATGGTGATTAATAATTGTCATACAGGGTTCCACCCCATAATTAGGATGGATAATTATGACTGTAATTTTATTGTGGAACATTTACCAAAATCAATGATGAATAAGATATTTAGACTAAATTAATATAAGAATTAGATTTTTGAAAAAATTATAGCAGAATTGTTTTATACTCAAATCAGACCTACATTAGCAGTTTAATTAAAAATATAGGATCCTAGCTAATTAATGACTTTATCCTTTGACTTTTATAAAAAACAGAGTTATTAAGTTAGAATTCTATAATTTTTAGAATTCTAACTTATCATAGGTTTAGAACATATACTATCTAATTCAGTAATTTTGATAAAGCTTATTTCTGAATTATCTAAACTTTAAGATAGTTTGAATACTACAGACAAGATATTTACAAACAATGTACAATTAGTAATACTTATTTTAAGTTGAGCAAATTGGAAATATAATGACTGCAAAAATTGAAATATATACTTGGAGTAATTGCCCATTCTGTATTCGTGCCAAGCAATTGCTACGGAAAAAGAAAGTTAAATTTACTGAGTATGGGATTGATGGAGATGAAATGGTAAGGGCAATAATGGCAGAAAGAGCTAATGGCAGACGTTCCGTACCACAAATTTTTATCAATGATGTTCATATTGGTGGTTGTGATGATATTCATAACCTAGAAGATCAAGGACAACTAGATAAGTTATTATTTGCTCATAGTGGTGTCTAACTTTAAGCTTTTTTGTGAAAAGTTCAAAGGTATTTATAAATAACTAGGTGCTTAAATTTTTATTATTGAACCTCTTTCTTTTGCAAAGCCCATTTTGGGTTGTCATAAAACATTTAATTATCTAAGTGAATATAAACATCAAATATTTGATTAAGATAGATTGACTTAAGAGAATCATGGAGTTTAGCTTCAGCTGAAGATATTGTCAAAAACTAACCTATATTTAATCAAATACTTGTGTTTATTATTTTCATATTGTTTCAATCCAATATATTCAGGCTCTTGATGATAAATGAGAATATTACTTTCCTATTTTTAGACTCCAATAGTGGCTAAATACATCTAAAATGCGATATGTACCATTAATTACAGCACCTAACCTATTTATGTTTTAGCTTTCTATATCAATGGGAGGATACATCTCATGAGTAATAACTTTCCTAAGTCCAACTAGAAATTATAAATCTATTTTTGTGCCATATACCACATAGTTGATAATCTAAAAGTACTATTTACTTATTAAAAACATATTCTAGAATTTATTATAATCAATTGCGCATATTATTTCAGCCTTTTAAGCATAACTAATATTCAATAGAAATTATTAATATGTAAAATATGAGGCAATTATTTAATATGGAACGGAATATCAAAATACTTATCTGGTAGATAATATAATTAGGCTTTAAGTATTCTACCAAAAGTAGAATGGCTGTAATATCGTACAAGTATTATTTACAATAAACGTAGATAATTTCTGATAAAGCATCAGAGATTCCTCTACTTGATTTGATTATTCTTATATCATTATTCTAGTTAATTTTTATCAAATATTTAACTAATTTGCAGGTGGTATTTTGTCTATCCGAATTACTATTCTCTTATTCCTCAATAACTATTTTAGTTATTTCAACAACCCCTAGTTGGAATTAATTTATATTAAAAAATAAGGAGATTATCACAACCAATCGAATTCCTTGGATTTAGAAAAGTATATTTTCGAGTTGGTTGTATGTTGTGTTATTTTCCAAGTATTTATTGCGAATACCTTAAGTATAATTACTATAACCCTACAGTAAGGCTGAAACAGAAAATTTGCATTAATGTCTACTTTTGCCAAGGTAGAATTCTCTTACTTGGGGATTATTTAACAAATCGATTCCAGACCCGGAAATTGCATCTCTACCTGATATCAAGAGATAAGCCTGGTGAGACATTTCTAATGCTTTATGGGCATTTTGCTCCACTAAAATAATAGCTGTACCATTTTGATTAATGTGTTT
Organism: Richelia intracellularis HH01; assembly: GCF_000350105.1. Classification (GTDB taxonomy): domain Bacteria; phylum Cyanobacteriota; class Cyanobacteriia; order Cyanobacteriales; family Nostocaceae; genus Richelia; species Richelia intracellularis. The sequence goes on along the minus strand of NZ_CAIY01000087.1, from coordinate 39,399 downwards.
GATTTGTTCAAACACCTGAGTTACAAGAATTGGAGATAATGCTGCTGATGGCTCATCTAGAATTAGTAGGGTAGGTTCTAACATTAAGGCCCTACCCATTGCTAACATTTGTCTCTCCCCACCGGATAGAGTTCCTGCACGCTGATCACGGCGGTCACTTAATTTGGGAAACATACCGAATACACGCCGTTTTAGGAAAACTATAGATGTTTTATGAGTAAAAGCTCCCATTTCTAAATTTTCTTCAACACTTAAAGAAGGAAAAACGTTGGACATTTGAGGTACATAAGACATTCCCTTCTTCACAATTTGATTAGACTTAAGTTTGGTTATATCTTCGCCTTGAAAGAATATGTTGCCTGTGTGTGGCATAAGCAAACCAAAAATGGTCTTTGCCAAAGTCGATTTTCCTGCACCATTAGGACCAATTACTGAAACTATTTTTCCCGGTTCAATGTAGAAATTGATTCCCCGGAGAATATCCACATCTTTCATGTATCCAGCTTTGACATTTTTAACTTCTAATAAATATTCAGTAGCCATATAATTTTGTATTTTAGATCTTATGTTGAAATATGAAGGTACACTTTAAGGGGTATTAAAGGCAAGAAGGCAGATTCATTAGTTTGCTATTATAGGGATTATAGCAAGATACAAAAATCCTATGATGTTTTGGACAATAAATTAATAGTTCTGAGCTGATTGCTAGCATTTTTAAGTTGTCCAAAATTATGCTACATTACCAGGTTTCTTTAAGAATTACAAAGTCTTTAGCCTATTAAAAGTTCAAGACTAATTAAATAAAAGTCCAATAACGAAAAATTAACTACATTATTGGATAAAAAGTTTCTCATGAAGACGATTATTAGAAAATATGTCTTGAACCCTTATGACTTTAATGTGAAGATTTTTACCATTGACGATTGTCTTAGATACTTTATATCTGTTTTTAATCCCTAAGAGTATGGCATATTTCAAACTAAAATATCCTTACAACAATTATCTACGTGCTGTCTGCTATGAAAAAACCTTCAAACCAGACTTATGACTTTACTCTTCCTAACATAAATCTCAAAGATTACGCTTATGATTCATAAATATTTCAACCAGCTTTGAGAAATAATATTGAATCTTAGCTATAATGCGAAAATTAGGAGAGAGTTTTGGGAGTAAACAACTTCTCAAAATACTCAAGAAATTTCAATAACATGCCCTAACAATTATCTATGTGAATGATAGTCTTAGTAAAGAAAATTTTATAATATTGTAATGATCAGTTTTTGTCTTTGCATTATCTAAATAGTTTTGGGTCTGCAATAAATTAGTGGTTTTGCACTACTCAAAAAATATTTTTGTTATCGCATAATTTGTAGTTAGCTTATTGAGTGATATCTTCAGACCAGTAGTTACTTAGGAATTGATAACTGATTTCCCAAGGTACCAGGGACTGTGTTCTATTTTTACCCTCACCACCTTGTGAGGAAGCAGTTAGTAAAAATACTTGTATAACTTGCTAGTAATAACTATTTTCAGTTGAGAGTATAAACTTAAATAATACTTTCAGATAGTAATCTTCTAGCAGGTCAGTGAATATCTTTTTAATTAGATATTTTATTTTTAAATCCAAATATGAATATTTTACTGTACTATCCCTACTAATCAAATTCACATCAATGTAAACTTTATAACTCCCTAGATAGTCATAATTAAAACATATCTAATAACATAAATGCCAGATATACTAAGATTAATTATTGATCTTGACGTTGCAAATATAGATGATATCCTGTACGGGACAGAGGTAAAGTGGCAGGGTAATTTTTTATTTGCTTTAATTCTTTCGGGGAGGCATTGTCTAAAATTTGATATTAACCTAGTCACTAGGGCTTAAGGCTCAGTCTCTACACCTTAGTCTGAAATCAGCGGATTTTTAGTGTATCCCTGTCCTGATTAATGTGTCTACTTTCGAGTATCATCTAACACACCCCAATAAATAAAGGCTGCATTAGCATTTCTACGTTATTACTATGTAATTCATTTAGTAATTCTAGGTAGCACTCAATGGTGAATCAAACATATCTAGGCAGAAATTAACATTAGATCATGATTTTAAAGCCACTATGATCTATGGAATTATTCTCTCAAATTAGCATATTTTATCGTGACGAATATGAGGATACTTAAATTATTACCATTTGTTTTTCTGGATGTTAACACTGGGGGGGGTTCATGATAGGTAGGTTACTAGATTATCGCTACAAGTTAATTAAAGTCTTAGGGACTGGAGGATTTGGCGAAACCTATATTGCACAAGATACCAAGCGTCCGGGAAATCCTATCTGTGTAGTTAAACATCTCAAACCTTCTCAATCCAATACAAAAATGTTTACTACAGCCAAACGGCTTTTTAATATTGAGGCAGAAACCCTTGAGAAATTGGGTAATTACGATCAAGTGCCTAGACTATTAGCTTATTTTGTTGAAAATCAAGAATTTTACTTAGTACAGGAATTTATTGAAGGACATTCCCTTTCTGAAGAATTAATTCCAGGAAATTGTTGGAGTGAAACTCAAGTCATTTACCTATTGCACGAAATATTAGTAATTCTTGAAGTTGTCCATAATCATGATGTAATTCACCGGGATATAAAACCAGATAATATAATTCGCCAGGATAGTGATGGTAAATTAGTTTTAGTAGATTTTGGGGCTGTAAAACAGCTGCACAATTCTCATCTGTCTTCTAGAGCCAATCCCACAGGAACAGTGGCAATCGGCACACTTGGTTACATGCCAACAGAACAGGGACAGGGTAAACCCCGCCCCAATAGTGATCTTTATGCTTTGGGAATTATTGCAATTCAAGCCCTCACAGGTATTTCCCCTATTAATTTACAAGAAGATCCCAATACAGGGGAAATAGTTTGGCAGCATTTGGTATCAATAAATATGGAGTTTTCAAAATTTCTAACAAAAATGGTATACTACCATTTCAAAAATCGATATCAAAGTGCTAGCGAAGCCTTAGAAGGATTAAAGCCCTTATGTACATTTTCAGGCTCAGTGAAACCTCCAGATTTGTCTAAATTTCCGGTAGTTGTAACGCGCCCGCTTGATTCTCAACAAAAAACCATAGCCTTAGCACCAGCAAATTCCCGACAGGGTGAAAAAGCTCTTACAGGGGTTACCCCTACAACGACTCATGTTTTTTATAACTTTGATTTGTTGCAATCCTCGATTTTGATTGTTTTAACTTGTACTTCAGCAGTTATGGCTCCTACGGTAATGCATAATGTTCAGGATGTGACAGCAAATTTCATACGCGGAGAACAGATAGACAAAACTTGTTTTGCCAAGATTATAGGTAATTCTAATATTCGTTCTGAACCAAACACTATCAACTCTAGCAATATAATAAGGACTGTTACAGATGATACTAATTTAGAGCTTACTGGCAAATATACCAAAAGTAGATGGGTGCAAGTCAAACTAAACTCTGGTAAATTAGGTTGGGTAAATTTAGGTACGATTAAAAACCGGAAAAATTGGGTTTATTGCCTACAGAAGAAAGGAATTGAGATTAAAATTATAGACGATAATACTGTAATTAATCATGTCCCTGGAAAGACAATTGATCATGCACAATTTGGAAAAAATAAGACTTCAACTAGATCATCCTCTATTTCAATTTTATCTCCCACTGGTGAAAAAGCAAACAAGATTTTAGAGAGAGCCAAAAAACAATATAAATCAGGAGATTTTGTGGGAGCTATTGCCCTATTAAAATCAATTTCTAATAATGCTTCTGAGTTCCAGGAAGCAGCAGAAATTATACTTGAATGGCAACAAAATTGGCAAAAAGCTGAATCCCTATTCAATGATATTAATAAGGCATTAGACAATAGACAATGGGAAATACTTGGGGATTATCAGAGAAATTTGGAGAAATTACCTGATATAAAATATTGGCGAAATAAAATAAAGCCCTTATTAAAAAAGGCTGCTGACAAGATGGCAAGAGAAGAAAACCCAACTCCAAGCAAACTCGGCAAAAAACAAAATTCAATCAATAAGCTTTTTGAAATTCCCTTACCAAAATCCAAAACTACTCAAGATAACAAAAAAGACTCAATAGGTGGGAATACAGTTAAATAGATTGTTTTTTTTATAAAATACAGTATATCAAAAACACTCAAAGTGGAGATTCTTATGAGAGTTAAAATTAACTAAATCCAAGGCGAAAATAAGTCTATAGCTATTTATTAAACATCTATTATAAAATTAATTACATAGATTATAAAACTAAACCTGCTCTCATCTATAATCATTTGTATTTTTCAAGACCCTTCCACTCAGCTTAAATACCTGATAGTTGCATTTACCAACCTAAACTAAAGCTATTAGTACTAAGGATTAAAAAAATCATTGACTTTGAAATCATAAAAAATGTAAAAGTCATAACCTAAATCTTAGATTCTTCAAAGTATGACTGTAGGAATTTAATTCTAAAATTGGAAGAGTCATAAGGAGGATTATGCACATTATAGTTAACCATCACCATAATAGCTTGGTGTAAAAATAAAATTACATAAGATTCTTGATAAGAATGAGTCTTTAGTAGTCGGAAGAAAACCAGAGAAATATTTATAATTCCTCTAATAAGCAATAACTGCTAGTATTTTTTTACTTCTGACTAAACTTAATATTTATTTAGTGGAATTATTAACATTTTATATTAACTCAAATTTAAATTTTTACTACTTTCTTACTAGTAAGACTACACACTTTTAGTCTTTAATTAAGTAGTATTATTATACATTAATTATGTTCTGATAATCTTTTTTGACAATAGTAAATATCTAATCTAATTCAAGCTAAACATAATGAGATATATTTTTTGATATGTCTTCAGAATTTTGTGTATTTTGTAATTAATTTTTCCTATTTCTTTAATTTTTAAAAGTATTAACTTGCTACTTTGATTTCTTGCTTCTAAGAACTATCAAGTATTTTTTTCAAAGTTTTTACTTTGAAATTTAATGATTATCTACATCCGTTTTTACTACTTCAATGTAGAAAATTAAACGTTCACCTGAAACTTAAATACTCATCCATAAGGCTGATAAATATTTTAAGATTTTTAGAAAAAAGTGTAGTTCAAAATTTTATTTGTCAAGCTGATAAATTGTTACCTAATCTCTTGTTGATTTATGATGTGAAGTTTAATGATGAAATTAGCCTTTGTAGCTTTAAATATGCATTAGGCTTCACAAGTACTAACGCTCCTTATTAATTATGTAAAATCAGTCAAAAATTTATAACTATGCTTCAAAAATGCAACTAGCTATAATGTTTTTTTATGTTAACCTGGCCAACAATTTATTATTTTTTATATTTCTATTCATTTTAATATTATTTCTCTTTTAATAAGCCTACAGGAGATATGAAGTGAATATAAATATACTTTTTATATTCCACTAATTTTAATTAAGGTTTTTATCTATGCTGTTTACTTTTATATTGTGGCTTAGACTAGTTGACTATGCAATTTCCCCATTCTATAGGAACTGGATTATATAATCTTGATACATACAATTTATTTGTTTAAACTTAATATTAGTTGTTATATGATTTTATTTTCTTACTCTTAATCTCCATTTTGATATCTTTCCATATGATCTTTCTTCTTATTTATTGCTCTTATTAATTCATATTATATTTGCTAATGGTGTATTTCTAATCAAATCTATTTGATCTTGAAAATCATCTATTCACTTGCATCTTCTAATTAATATTTTATTGCCGATTAATAAGTATTAATATCTAATTATTGATAATACTTTTAACTTTATTTTCAAGATAGTCAACTATTTTACTATTTTTAATATCTAAATCATTCAGGTAAAATTTTTATATATCTGTAATAACCCACGAAACATAGCATATTTAATTAACTGTAGCTTCAGGATCAATAGTTTATATATTGCTAGTAAACAGAATATTTGTATAAGAAAATTTAGTATTAATACGGTAAAATACATGGTAATTTGTAAATTTTATAACTCTACTACTTATTTTTTATATACTTAGTACTTTTGAGAAAGGCTCGTTATGAAGGTTTAGACAACAAAAATTATATGTTAACTAGTATATGTAAGCTTGAGTATGCGGTAATTTCATTTATACATGTGGGTTAATATCTATAAGTGCTAAATTAAACTCGGAGGAATCAAAAACCATAAAGTTAGAAAATCGTATGATGTCTTCTGTATTTGCCGACGAAAAATTACTGTTTGCCCCTGCAATTCCCAAAAATGATGCTATTCCTACAATTTTTGCTTTTCCCAATAAATATACTGTGGGCATAACAAGCCTGGGTTATCAAGTCATATGGGCTAGTTTAGCAACACGTACTGATGTACAAGTCAGTCGCTTATTTACTGATATTAGAGAGCCCCTGCCCAGAGAACCAGAGTTGATTGGTTTATCTCTTTCTTGGGAACTTGATTATATAAATATTTTAAACTTACTTGAATCCTTAAATATTCCCATTCGATCAAATATACGTAATAATGAACACCCCCTTATTTTTGGTGGTGGACCTGTTTTAACTGCTAACCCTGAACCTTTCGCTGATTTCTTTGATGTTATTTTATTAGGTGATGGGGAGCACTTATTAAACAACTTTATTGATGCTTATAAGGAAGTAAGAAATAGTAATCGTAACATTAAGCTCACTACATTAGCTCAAGTTCCAGGTGTTTATATCCCCAGTTTATACCATGTGGAATACCATAAATTAGATGGCATGATCGCCTCTATTAAGCCTATATCTCCAGGCATACCATCAGTAGTCCAAAAACAGACATATCAGGGTAATATCCTTTCAGCCTCTACTGTAGTTACTCGAAGAGCCATTTGGGATAATATTTATATGGTAGAGATGGTAAGAAGTTGTCCAGAAATGTGCCGTTTTTGCTTAGCAAGCTACCTTACTCTACCATTTAGAACAGCAAGTTTAGATGATTCTCTGATTCCATCCATTGAAAAGGGTTTAAAAGTTACCAACCGCCTGGGATTATTAGGTGCTTCGGTGACTCAACATCCAGAATTTGGGGAATTACTAAATTATATCAACCATCCTCAGTATGATCATGTGCGTTTAAGTATTGCTTCCGTAAGAACGAATACTGTTACCCATAAATTAGCTTATACTTTAGCTCAAAGAGGCACACAATCACTTACCATTGCTATAGAGAGCGCTTCTGAAAGAGTACGGCAAATTATCAATAAAAAGCTAAATAATGAGGAGATAATTCAAGCTGCGGTCAATGCTAAGCAAGGGGGTTTATTAGCTTTAAAACTCTATGGTATGGTAGGAATACCAGGGGAAGAATCAGAAGATTTAGATGCTATGGTAGCTATGATTAAAGAGATTAGAAATGCTGCTCCTGGATTGCGTTTAACTCTGGGTTGCAGTACTTTTGTTCCTAAGTCTCATACACCATTTCAGTGGTTTGGGTTAAACAAAAAAGCTGAAAAGAAACTACAATATTTGCGTAATAAGCTCAGGACTCAAGGTATAGATTTCAACCCAGAAAGTTACAATTGGTCTGTTATTCAAACTTTATTATCAAGGGGTGATCGCAGATTATTAAAACTATTGGAGCTAACTCGTGATTTTGGAAATTCTCTGGGTAGTTACAAACGTGCTTTCAAAGAGTTAAAAGGACAAATTCCAACTTTAGATTTTTATGTTCACCAGGACTGGAAAACAGATATGATTTTACCATGGAATCATTTGAAAGGACCCCTTACTAAATCTACACTACTAAAGCATTTAGCAAATTCTAAACTCTGAATAAAAAAGTTAATTTTATAAATCAAAAGCGAGGATAACTTAAAAGATATGAAGGCTTGTTTTTATATTCTAAGCCTATTATTGATAAAGCGTAAGTGTTACTTAGCTGTAATGGAATAACACAACATAATAGCTCCATCATTTTATTATTCTCCAGTTTTAAATGAACTATTAGTGTTTGTGTAGAGCTTTTTTAAAAATCCAGTTATTTTATGACTTGCAACCACCCTTTGCAAATAGCAACATTGGGTTGCTATGAAAAAAATATTAAATGCGGAATCAATAACTATATTTAAAGTATATCAACTATAGTACTTACTTACTAACCTGGCTGACTAAATATAGTAAATTTAATTTATTTGTGAAAATGACAAAATTTTATTAATAGACAACAATTAGTTTTCTGTACTTAGTTTAGAGACTAATTAATCCAAACATAGGTAGAAACTATGTTTCCTTATTTTCCATGAAGTCACAAAAGAAAAGTACAAGATTTTACCCTTTAAATTCCACCTAAGATTTCCTGCAGATATAGAGAAATAGGAAACAAAATTGTATCTGCTAAATATTAATCCCGTTTAATGAATAGCTTGGGTGTCTGTCACCTGCTATGTCATTATCAAGACGGAGTGTTCTATAAGGTTTATATTTTTTTGATTCATATTAACTCAATACTAAACCAAGCTCTTCAAAAGAGTCAATGTATAATCAACTTCTATTAATATCCTAAGACGATGATTGTATATATTTTTATACCTATCTAAAATGGCCTCCAAACAAAGTTAGTTTAAACTAATTTAGTCAATATGATAATTTATGCTAATTAAGATTTCAATGAATATTGAATTTATTTAGAGTTGATTATTTATAAGCTTTAAAGCTTTCCAGTTAAGATTCCGAATTACTCTCGCAATTATGTGTATTTTTTTGTTTAAATTACTATTAAAGTCTCAGATTATAAATAGTATATATATGGCAAATAATATGATTATATTTGTACGATCAAAGTATAATTAAATAGTTATTATTGGTATAAAGTTTATAGAATCTATATATTTACGATATTATCCAACAGCTAAAGTTTTAAGAATAGAGTAGTACTGAATCAAAATTTAGGTGTTAATTATAATAGGAATATTAAATCAGTGGCAAAAACGACTTATCATTGTTGGAATTTTAGAATTAGTGCTGTAAGTCCTAGTTATATATAGATAGTCTGGAAGTTAGTCATGAAAGTAAATAGACTAACTTATCAATGAAGTTTAGAAGTACTAGAAATATTAGCTGCCACTTCAGTTTATTGGCAGCTAATATTTCTAGCTGAGAAACTTTGATACAATAAAGATTTCATCTTTAGATTAATTATTAAAGTCATTCTGGAGCTCTGAGAGGCTAATAGTTTTATTTTGCTAATAAAACCCTTTCTATCAATTAGTCTATAGCTATCAACTATTGCCCCGTAAATCAAATACTTTTATTTTCCTAAATAGAGTTAAAAGTATTATGCTAAAATAGCGAATAGCACCCTGTAGATGTATCTTAATTTATATTTCCATAATAATAACTTTCATAACTTTAATCTTAATTTTAGGAATTTTTCAATTATCAAATATTTCTTGGTATTTACTAATAATTACCATTATCTTTAGAAAGATTTATATCCACTTAAAATAAGTATTAAAAAAATACTCTGTCAAAAAGCATATTTTTTATATTAAAGATAGATTAAAATGTATAAATCTATCAGCAAAGTAATTATCCTATAATTTACTTGTAATTTACACCCGGTTAAAATTATAGACTTATATGTCTTCTCAGTAATTATTTCTTGGGTACTAATTTACCTTCATATATATTTCTTCTGTTGTTAGGATGTATAAACAATTTTATTCTAGGCTAATTTAGCCAATTATTTTTAATAGATAATTTGAATCATACTCACCAGGATATTATTATGAGATTGCATAGTCCAGTAACCAGTATAGAAAGAACTTTGAAGTGTCCAAAAGAAAATTGCAAGTAAGCAAAACACTTTGAATGAGCACACAAAGTAGGTAAAAATCTAAATGATTGTATTTTTCTCAGTAATATGGCACTAAATGTAATCAGAATTATTCTATTCTAAAGTAGGAAATGCTGATATCTCTAACTTAGAGATATCAGCATTTCCTACTTTTTACACCCATACAACGGTGCTAGTTTTAGGTATACTTGGTGAAAGTTTACCCTAGGGATTTACTTATGAAACAATTTGTAAATTATCTACTTGACTGGCAAAAAAATGTTTTCCAAAGGCTAACAATATTACTAACAATAATCATATCCGGTATTTTATTTACAATTCCAGCCGTAGCAACCGGATTATATGAAATGCCAAGTCTGCAAACAATTAATCATAATTGGATTATTGATGAAGCTGAAGTAATTAGCCGTGCTACTGAAAATACTATTAATAGGACCTTAGAAGAATTGACAGATCAAACTGATAATCAGGTAAGGATCGTCATCATTCGCCGCTTGGACTATGGTGAAACATCTAGTAGTTTTGCCATAGCCCTGTTCAAAAAGTGGTTTCCCATACCACAAGAACAAGTAAATAAAGTCTTACTGGTGTTAGATACGCTAACGAATGATGCTGCAATTATCACTGGTGATAAAATTAAACCTTTAATATCGGATGATATTGCTAATAGCATAGTATCAGAAACATTAATGCTCCCTTTAAGGAACGGTAATAAATATAATCAGTCTCTACTTAATACAAGTAACCGCATGTTTGCAGTGTTATCAGGACAGCCAGATCCTGGCCCTCCAGCAATAGTTGATAATAGACAACTGGAGCCTAATTTTCCCAAAGCTGAGGATATTGATCAGGGCAATGCAATTGCCTGGGTTGTAGGTTTGCTAATAGCTGCTACTATCATCCCCATGGCAACTTATTATATCTACCAAATAAATCAGACATCTTCTGACGGGCAGGACAATTTGTCATAGACAAGGAATTCTAATAAAGCAAACTAAACTGTGTAAACAGTGATTGTAATGCAATTATTCAAAAGTTATTTATTATTTGCTAAGAAACTGGTGACTTCATTTATCAAACCTTATCACCTTTTACCAACAACTTCAAACATGTAAATCACCTGTTAGGGAGTGATGAATGGAAAATCATCACTCTTATTTTTAATCTTGCACATATTCTCTACCTGCAACTAAAGCTGCTTCTGCTCTTGTAAATTCACGACCTAAATAAGCAGCATGACTTAACATTGTTAAAGGCTGAGGATATGCTTTCTCGAATAATTCTACACAAATCTCTTTAGCTGTTCTACCGCTGAAAAAATTTGTATGGGTTCTATTCAGTTTTCCACGAGCAGGAATTACTCTTCCGGTTTCTGGATCAACAGCTAAACCACTTTCATTAATAATGTTAGTAAAATGCTTAGCACAAATCAGATTGGCAGCACGATCAAGATAAATAATAAAATAGCCAGCTGGATCAAGGTCAATGTGACGCTGAGATAAGCTATTATCTATCTTTACTAAATTTTCAATTGTTAAGTCCATAATTTATGATGAAAATATTATGCGAACCATTGCTTGAAAAAACCATACAATTATAAGGTTGTTAGTTATATTTATGTTTATATAAGAGATATCATATAATAGTTAGGGATTGTGTGTATCATGTTTGGTACTTGAGTATATTTTAATAGTAGACCAGTATGTCTAATAATAGACCTGTATAATGGTAAAATCAAAAACTGGATCACTATCAAGCTCGGGCAGTCTTCGAGTAAGCCATCATAAAATTCATGACAAACTTAGTTGTGGTGTATTTATTTTAGGTTTTAAATACAAAATACTTTTACAAACCAAATTCCTTGAATAAGACTGATAACACCACATTGGAAAATAAGAAACCTTCAGGATCACTTAATTTTATCCTTCCCTCAACTATATACACCCATCCTTTTTCAATGAAAGGGTTCAAAGTCTTTTGTATTTTCTCCGTATTTTCTCCCCCAAATTTTTCTGCTAGCATTTCTATACCTACACCATCTGCTAATCGTAAACCCAACATTAAAGTATCTAGTAACATCTCACCTGATGATGTTACATCACAGTTCATTATGCATCCATCTTTTACCCACTGATAGTACTGCTGGGTCTTGCGTGGGCGGGTAAATCGTTTACCTTCTAAAAAACTGGCTGCACCCATACCAAAACCATAGTAAGGAAGGTTTTCCCAGTAAACTCTATTATGTCGACATTGGTGTCCTGGTTGGGAGTAATTAGAAATCTCATAGTGTTCATAACCTGCATCAGTCAAAATTTGCCGTGCTAGACAATACATTTTCACTGTAGTTCCATCTTCAGGTAAAGGTTGTTTGCCCGATTGAAAATAATGATCAAACGCAGTTCCAGATTCTATAGTCAAATCATATATAGATATATGGGTTGGTGAAATTTCTACAGCATGTTCTAAAGAATTTTGCCATATTGCTAAGGTTTGATGGGGTAAACCAGAAATTAAATCCATGCTGAATTCAGGAACTTTTACTTGACGAATCATTTTAATTGCCATGAAAATGTCTTCTAGGGTGTGCGAACGCCCACAAAATTGCAGTAATTCTTCTTGAAATGCTTGCACTCCCAAACTAATCCGATTAATACCTGCATGGCAAAAACCTGAGATATCTATAAAGTTAAAAGTTCCTGGATCTATTTCCATAGAAATTTCAGCGTCTTTACAAATACCGAATTGTTGATCTAAAACTGCCAACACTTGATGTATTTGATCTACAGATAATAAAGAGGGAGTACCACCACCAAAAAAACAGTTCTCAAACCACTACCATAAATGTTTGTATTTTTAATTTCTTCAGCTAAATTTGCTATATATTTTTGTATTCCCGTTGATATTTCACCCCGCAAGCGGTCACCAATTACAAATATGGGAAAATCACAATAGTAACAACGTCTGCGACAAAATGGAATATGTATATAAGCAGCACTTACCATATTTAAATTACTCAATCTTATTCAATCTTGTTATAAACGTTATATTGCTATTTAGTTATAATAATTGCAGATTTTATCAAGCCTAACTTGCCTTATGAACATAAGTTTTATTGATTATATTGACTTTTAAATAAAAATTATGGAACTAGACACAAAAACACGGTTGTAGGAACACAACAATATCATGCTTGATGCCATTATAGTTTTTTCATTCATCCTAGCAGTTGCTTTAGCAGGTTTCTACATTACAGATCTACTTCCAAATGGGAGTTTAGATGGAGTAACAAATTTAGAAGCATTGCGCCTAGTGTTCGCAGCTTTTGCTGCTATTATTGGGGGTGCAGTGGGACTAAGATTTCAAACAGGTTATCGCCGTTTGGAAACTCAGGTTCGGGAAATGCCTCCAGAAGCTATTTTCACTCGCGCTATTGGTTTAGTTTTGGGTTTACTAATTGCCAACTTGATGTTGGCTCCAATATTTTTACTGCCAATTCCCCCTGATTTCAGCTTTATAAAGCCACTTGTAGCTGTTGTAGGAAGTATTGTACTTGCATATACGGGTATGAACTTGGCAGACACTCACGGCCGGCTATTACTGCGACTAATTAACCCTAATACTATGGAGACTATGGTTGTAGAAGGAACTCTAAAACCTGCTAATACCAAGGTTCTAGATACAAGTTGCATAATCGATGGTCGCATTAAGGCTTTGTTAGATACTGGTTTTCTAGAGGGGCAAATTATTTTACCGCAATTTATTCTACAAGAGCTACAACAGGTTGCAGATGCAAGCAAAGACCAAAAAAGAGTTCGGGGTAGACGAGGACTGGAAATCCTCAAACATATTCAACAAGACTACCCTGATCGCATTTTAATAAACTCTATTGACTATGAAGACATACTAAAAGTAGATGCCAAGTTGGTAAAATTTGCCCAAGAAATCAGCGGAATAATACTTACCAATGATTATAATCTATCCCAGGTGGCAGGAGTACAAAAAGTTCCTGTCTTAAATATTAATGATTTAGTAAATGCTGTTCGTCCTAACTATTTGCCAGGAGACAACATTGACTTGAAAATTCTTAAGGAAGGGAAAGAACCAAGTCAAGGTATAGGTTATTTAAATGATGGAACAATGGTAGTAGTAGAAGAGGGTAGTAATTATGTGGGTGGCGAACTACGTGTGGTAGTTACTAGTGCTTTGCAAACTTCTGCTGGCAGAATGATATTTGCCAAGCCTCAGGCTTCTGCATGGGCATAGTTAAGGGTAATGACTGGCAATTGCCAGTTAGCAACTGGCCAATAGAATGCTATAGAACAAGTTGGCTTGGTTTATCTGTGTCTATCGCTGGCAATCATTAACATTGCAATATGTAAGTGGAAAGATGACTAAATTAGAAGTTCAGGTATTCAATTACAGAAAGTACTGTAATTGAATATAAATATCAGTGTTGGGACCAACAACAATAATTGCAGAGTCCCCAAACTTGGGCGGGCCTGTGATGATTCTAGGATTACGTGAGAATCCAATGCCTTCTTTGGGGATGCCAAGGATATTACTATTAAGAGTGCCATCTCCATTAGTATCATGAATGACAGCAACAGCATAGCTACCCGGCTTCAATTGATCAAATTTAGCTTTAACAGTTTTATTTACAGCTTTGACACACCCTGATTTAGTTGCATTTCTCTTGTCAGTTGGAAATCCCTTGCTACTGGAAAAAATACTAAAACAGACCTGTCCTCTAAGATTCTTGATACCATTAATGTTAATACTGAGATTACTATTATTGTAAGCTTGTGTACCAGATGAAAATGCCAAATTCCCCAAAGCAGTAATCGCTAGAATAGCAACTTGAAGTCTTTGCATGATTGACTTCTCCAATATAGAGTATAAATAGAATAGAAAAGCTGAAAAGACTATTTTCAAAGATGAGATTTTCTCATCTATTTATTTTAGATGTACATTAGTTAAAGTGCTTATCTTCATTGAAAGGTATCAATTTAACCCCTAATAAAAGCATTGGGGACTATCAAGCATTATCATGCTAACCTGGAAATGTAAGAGGTTACACTGACAATCACAATAACATCTCCTAACTGCGAATGTCTTCCTGGGCTATATTCTAACCAAACTTCAAATCTGGCTACTAAACCTCCTAAAAATAATCGGAACAAAAGCTTTTTCTTCTCCAACGCTGTTAGTCTAACTAATTAATTATGTCTTCCATATTGGAGATTATCATCTAATTGTGACATGATGTAATCATAAGCTTAGATTTACTATTAATAGTCCTTTTCCTTCTTGAATTTTTATCTTTTACTTATACATAGCTATAAAATTAGGACTTTTAACCTTTTATATTCTTAACCTAAAATACCCCTAACATTCCAACAATTTGAATGAAAATATTAACCCTAGCTAAATTCAAGGATAAAATACAGTGACTCGTGCAATCATAGTACGCCATGGTCAAAGTAATTATAATGTGGAAAAACGCATTCAAGGGCGTACAGATTTTTCTCGATTGACTTATAAGGGTCGCAATGATGCAAGTCATGTGGGCAAGTTTCTTTGCCAAATTGTGTTTGATTCAATCTATTGTAGTCCACTTAATCGTGCAAGGCAAACAGCTGAAATAATACACCAGCAGTTATTGCTCAATCCAGGACAATCTGCAACTCCCCAATCAAATAATAAATTGTTAGAAATAGATTTACCCCTGTGGGAAAGAATGCTATCAATCGACGTCAAGAATTTATTCCCAGATGATTATCGCACCTGGAAGGAAGAACCCCACAAATTCAGGATGCTTATTCCCCAGAGCAAGGGTTTCAAAGAACATTTCCCAGTTTTATCCTTATATAGGCAGGCCAGGGAGTTTTGGCAAGAGATTTTACCTCGTTACGGAGGGCAAACTATTTTAATTATTGGGCATAATGGTATTAATCGATCCCTTGTTAGCACAGCGTTAAATCTTTCTCCTAGTCTTTATCATTCCATTCAACAGTCTAACTGTGGTATCAGCGTGTTAAATTTTGTTGGTGGCTGGGGCGAACCAGTGCAGTTAGAATCTCTGAATCAAACCCAGCATATGGGGGTTAATTTGCCTTCTCCCAGAGCATACTATAAAGGTTTAAGATTATTATTAGTGCGTCATGGGGAAACTGATTGGAATCTTCAAAGAAGGTATCAAGGGCATATCGATGTAACTTTGAATAAAACTGGAAAACAGCAGTCGCAAAAATTAGCTCAATTAATTCAAGATGTGAAGTTGGATCTAATTATTAGTAGTTCTATGTCCCGTGCAAAGGAAACCGCAAATATCATCTCACAGTATCATCCCCATATTAATTTACATATGAATAATGGTTTGAGGGAAATCACCCATGGATTTTGGGATGGTAAATTAGAAAGAGAAATTGCCCAGGAATTCCCGAAGTATTTACAACATTTGCATACTCATCCAAGTCAATTACAAATACCTTCAGGGGAAACGCTACAAACATTATGGAAACGCACCATAATAATTTTTAATGCAATTATTGAAGAATCCTTAAATAAACATTTGCAAACTATTCTAGTTGTTGCCCATGGTGTTATCAATCAGGTATTATTTTGCCATATACTGGGCTTGACACCAGGGGAACTCTGGAATTTCCGTCAAAGTAATGGTTCTCTAAGTGTGATTGATTTTCCCGTTACTGAGGATAGCATGCCAGTTTTACAGACTATAAATATCACCTCTCATCTGCATGATAGTGCTGTGGATGATAAAACAGTACCTGGGGCCATGTAAAGAAAAGGAAATTAGAGGTTAATTAGCTCAAAAAAAAGGGATATTCGATCTTCTATCTGACATCAAAATACAAAATCTAAAATTCAAAATTGAATGACTGGTGAACTACTACAACAAGTAAGGGTAATCGACCCGATATCTGCCACTGATTACTTTGCAGATGTTTTAATTTATGACAATTATATTCAATCAGTTACTCATAATATTAATCCTATACCTAATGGTATTAAGATTTGTAATGCTCGGGGATTAATTTTGGGTACGGGGTTAATTGATTTATGTAGCCATTCTGGAGAGCCAGGATTTGAAAATAGGGAAACTCTATTATCTCTCCATGATGCTGCAATTGCTGGGGGTTTTACCAGAGTGGCTGTTCTTCCTGATACTTCTCCGGTAGTAGACAATCCGGGTATAGTCGTACAATTAAAAAGAATCTGGGAAAAGATAGGTGTCTGCTCTCCCCAACTTCATATCTGGGGTGCAATTTCTCGGGGAATTGGGGGTGAAGAAATGACAGAATTATTTGATTTATTAAATGCAGGAGTTGTTGGTTTTACAGATAATCAGCCATGGAAAAATTTAACTATGGTTAGGCGTTTATTGGAATATCTACATCCCTTTAACAAGCCTGTAGCTTTTTGGTGCTGTGATCGCCAACTTGCAGGTGATGGGGTCATACGTGACGGTTATGATGCCATTCGTCTTGGTATACCAGGTAGCCCCCCCTATTCAGAGACTGTAGCAATAACCAGTCTGATCGAGTTAGTTGCAGCTATCAAAACTCCTGTGCATATTATGTATGTTTCTACTGAACGTAGTGTACAGATAATATCTAGTGCTAAAGAGCATGGTTTACCTATTACTGCTAGTACTACATGGATGCACTTATTACTAGATACAACAACATTGGAGAGTTATAATCCCAGTTTGAATTTAGGGCCACCTTTAGGTAGTTCTAGAGATATGATGGCATTAAGGAAAGGTGTAAGAACAGGTATTATTGACGCGATAGCAGTCAATCATACCCCCTATACATATGAAGAAAAGGCATTACCATTCGCGGAAGCACCCCCAGGAGCAATTGGTTTAGAGTTAGCTTTACCCCTACTATGGGAAAATTTGGTCGCAACAGGGGAATTTACAGCACTAGAGTTATGGCAGGCTTTAAGTAGCAATCCAGCATATTGTTTACAACAAAACCCCAGTGTTATCGCTCCACAGAAAAAAGCAGAGATGGTTTTATTTGATCCCCAAAGTACTTGGAAGGTTGAAGCTGGAAACTTGCATACACTTTCATGCAATACACCATGGTGGAATCAGGAGATAACTGGTAAAGTTTTGCGAACTTGGTGTTAATACCAAGAACTTTGGATTTCAAACTAGCTTGAATTACTAGTCTTGTTATCTAATGTTTAAACGTACCTAATACTATCAGTATTTAGTCAGTTAATTAGAATTATAGTTAAGATTTTATAGAATACACTTTATTATATCTCTTAATCAAATCAACGTTCTATAGTCTGCTATTCAGTTATTCAGTAGGTATTGAGAATTATTAAAAACTACATATTATATTATGGCAGGTTTTGAAAATATGATAGTCAAATTTTAGTCTAGTAAAAACATCATGCTATTTGCACTTAGGTTGCTCATTCGATAGTTTTAATTATTATATTTTTATATAAATGTGCTAGCTTTTTTGACCTTAATTACATGTATAAGCATCTGAATCAGATTTTTTAAGTTTTTTTAAATGTAATTACTACTCATATAACTTGAATTTTATAACCCTTTCTAAGGTTACTATACTTAAAAATGATACCCCCTTTTATTGTATGCTAATACTAGCATTTACTTGTAATATGCTTTTATTTCTATTGAGAAAATATAGATTATTGCTCTTGCCAAATTTTGAGGGATTATGTTCAATACTATGCAAGTTCTGGTTGTATATTTTTTTATAAAAAAATATACAATAAATTTATTGTTAATCTAGATTAAACAGCGATGCTCTGTTATGAGCATTATATTAATCTAATGAATAATTTTACCCTATATATTTTTCAACCATGTCATTACAATTTACTTGGTATTTATCTTAGAGTTTAGTTATAAGCGCAAATTTTTCTTTTAGTCTAAGTATCACTGATTAATAATTTATTTGTATTTAGAAACAGGTATACTCAAGAGAATTTTATATATAAATATTTATATATAAAATTACGAAAATAGAAAAAAATGACGTTGTAAAAGCTATTGAAGTATTTAACCAGGTTTTAAGTCTCAATATATATTAGAGTGGTGTATGTTAAAAAAAACAGTTAAGCAAATTTATGCTACAGGAGTAATTAATTAATAATTTTCTGAAATTATTTATATTTTATTAAACTATTAATTTAATCGATTATTGGACAAACTCAAATTAATATCTCCCAAATGAATTGGGAAGGAATTATAGTAATTATTCAAAACTTAAGACTTAAAAATTAAAAAAAATGTTGTTCTTGTTAGAACATGTACCTTAAACTTAGCACATGTAAATATTCTAATGCAGAGTTAAATTAATCATTAAGAGAAAAATTCTCAGGGTGCTATTATTTTCTGTGATTGGTTTAAAGACTTTTTTAGATTAGTATATCTTAAGAAATTTCTGCAGATAATAGATATAACTAAAATATACAATAACTTATATTAACAGATGGAAGACTTCTTAGAAGAATTGAAAGTAACTTTAAAATCTTTAACTACTATAATCAAAAGAACTACAAAATACACAAATGAACTTTAATTTCATAACGCTTGGATAATTATAGTGTTGTGTATGAGTCAGAAGCAAAAACCAAAAATAAAGCTATCAAGAATAGTAGTCTTTAACTATGCCCTAGTTAAAACTAGATACTTATATATTCACGCTTATGTATAGTTAATCATAAATAGCCTCTAATTATTATTAAAAGACTACCGATATTTTCTATAAATTATTCAGATTAGGATAATTGTTAAATTATTTATAGCCAGTAAGGAAAAATAATCAACCGATTATACAAAAAAATAAAAGTTACCACTGATATCAAAGCTTATATTTATTACAATATGAGCATATCTAAGAACAGTATAAATTCTAATTAAAAAATATAACTATCAGGAAATACTAGAGCTATTGAATATGGAAAAAACGTTTCATAATTAAAAAGTTAGCAGAAAAATATAGAGATAAAATATAGTGAGTATATTTTGATTATCCTGTAATTATAACTATAGTTTGTAAGAGGTTATTAACCATATAGGCTTTTATGAAATGGTTAATCCTTATTAGTTAAAATAAACTCTCGTATTTCTCCTTGTTTACCAAGAATTTTTTCTTTTTCCCCATTAATAGAAAGCAAAATTGCACCCGCATTTCCTGAGCGTACAAATATACGTTTTTCTGCTTTCCATATCTTTTGAGCACCTCTATCAATAATCCCCTCAAAAACTTTTTTATTATCGACTATTACTCTTAACCATGATTTTCCTTGAAGTTTTATAGTTATTTGTAATTGATTAGGATTAAATAATGGCTTTAAAATAACCACGGTTTTATATATGGGTATAGGAACATTATTTTCTAAGATATTTTTATTTAGGTTATGTGTATTATGATTTACTTGATGATTACTATAATTAGTATAGCTAATTTTTGCAGTCTTTTTACTTAAATCAAGTATATAAAATAATACTAGACTTGCAAAAGAAACTAACACAACATATGGTAAAAAAATAGGTATGTATATGTCTATTTTTTTTTCACATGTGGACTTTCCTGTTTTAGTTTTGATGGTTCAGAAATCTTAATAAATTGTTCTGCTAAGGAATTACCATTTAGTCCTAAAGTATCTCCATAACGAATAATAAATCCCCGGACAAAAATCAGTTCTGGTAATTCCTCAAATCTTCCCTCTTCCAGAGCCTGCAACAAAGCCGGCCTAATAAGAGTTTTCATAGCTATTTCTTCTATGGTTAAAGATTTTTCCTGTCTGGTTTTTACTAAACTATTTACTATTTCCTTCAACTGCTCTTTCTTAACATCACTCAATAATTTCATGATTCACTCCTGCAAATAAATAATGTTCAGTATAGATAAAATTAGTTTCTTGGATTGACTGAAACACTATATTAATATATATGTCTTATTTAAGACGTGTTGTATTAACAACTAAAAGAACATACTAGTAGTATTTAATTTTCTTGAGTCTAATTGTAAACAACCCATCAATTTACAAGAGTATCCCTAAGTATATCTATACTTGTTAGTACATGGTGTTTTATTACAAACATTGAATACGCAATTACTATATGACATTAATATACAACTAAGGAGGAAAGGACACTGGAATTGCCAATACAAAACCCCTTTAATATATTGATTGAACTAAGTTTAGTCACAGCAATTATTTATATTTCTATGTGTATATTTCTCTTTTTTTATCAAACCAGGTTTCTTTTTTTCCCATCTCCCCATATTGAAACTACCCCTAACTCTTTTTACATCAATTATGAAGAGGTTTGGCTACCTATTAAAGTGGGTAAGAGTAAATTTGAATATGTACATGGGTGGTGGATACCTACCAGACGACCTAAATCAAAGGTCCTGTTATACCTGCATGGTAATGCACTAAATATGGGTGCAAGTATAAACCGTGCTACCCGTTTTCATCAGTTGGGTTTTTCAGTATTGCTCATAGATTATAGGGGGTATGGTCAAAGCCAGGGTTCTTTTCCTAATGAAACAAAAATTTATGAAGACGCTGCTGCTGCTTGGAACTATCTGGTACAGCAAAAAAGTATTCCACCCAACCAAATAGTAATTTATGGTCATTCCTTAGGGGGAGGAGTAGCAATTGATTTAGCCAGCAAACACCATAATGCTGCTGGGTTAATTGTGGAGTCTTCTTTCACTTCCATTAGAGACGTCATAACCTATAGGAGTGACTTCAGCATGTTTCCTATCAATTTGATTTTGACACAAAGATTTGCATCAATTACCAAAATATCCAGGTTGCAAATGCCGACTTTATTCATTCATGGTACCGCAGATGTAACCATCCCTTATTTCATGAGTCAAAAGTTATATAATGCTGTTACCAAACCCAAGGAACTACTTCTTATTTCTGGGGCTGGGCATAATGATGTTGCTGATGTTGCACCCTTCCAATACACAAAAGCAGTAAACTCATTTTCAGCAAAAGTATTCAAATAGAATTTTTCTCTCTGACCCAGGAAAATATAAAGTTAATAGGGAAGAATAGAAGCTATTTATAGATAACCCTCAATAGAAACAGAGGTATAATTTATTCAATACTGGTTTTTTGCCAATTCAATTATGATTTGTAAATAAGTCTTTGCTGAGTTGAAAGTTATTGTTTGATATTTAATTGGACGAGGTTGGATAGTGTTTGCATATATGGTGGATATCACAACTCTAGAAATAGTTAAAATTTAAAAATCTAACACTGACAGCTTCTATTATTCACTAATTATCTGGTCTGGCTTTATTTTGACATATGGAAATTTTGTAATAATCATGTTTAAATGGCAAAAATGACCAGCGATGTGTCTACCATATTAAGGGTACTAACTATTACTAAACATATTGATACACTATCAAATATAAATGCTACAAATTAAATATAAATGCCGAAAATTTAGAAGCCCCTAAATTTAGAAAACCCTGAGAAAGCTATATTCCCACTAATTAGGAAAAGTCTCATTCTCTTTATAATACAATTATAACCTCCACAAAATATATATTAGCAAGGTAGGGATTTAAATATGAACTGCATCAAGTAGCTCCATACATAAACTATACAGTATTAGCTGGAAAGATGATGAGAAGTTTATCATTGACGTCCAGGTGCAATGCTCTAGTATATTTAGTGATTGCATTATTCACTCTATCTAATTAGTTGTAGATGACTCTAAGTGCTAGTATACAAATACAAAAATATTAATCAAGTTAGAAAATAGTGGTATTCATTAGATGTTATATTGAAATTATCTTACCAAGAGTATGTTAGGGACTATAATATATCATCCCTATCTTTATTTTGCACACATCTTTTAAAGGTAATTAATAACCAGTTTAAGATAAGACCACTCGGATAATCTTTCTAGTAAAT
This sequence comes from Richelia intracellularis HH01, assembly GCF_000350105.1. GTDB lineage: Bacteria > Cyanobacteriota > Cyanobacteriia > Cyanobacteriales > Nostocaceae > Richelia > Richelia intracellularis. The sequence goes on along the minus strand of NZ_CAIY01000087.1, from coordinate 16,555 downwards.
AGTATTTTTATTCAAATCATAAGAAAGTTTTTCATGATAAAAATATAAAGTCAAGCAAGAATGATGATAATATCATCCTATCCGAATTTACCTAGATTCCTATTATTAACTCTAATAACAGAGTTTAAGTTTTAATAAAAGTCTATTTAATGTAACTTAGGAACAGTACAGTAATCCTGACAAATATTAGCCTCCTTTTAAGAGTAAAGCTGCTGACGTTGAAGCTTCAATTCCTTATGTCAGTAATACTTCCTAGCAGTTAACAGGGTATTTGAAAAAATGCCAGAAATCAAAAGATACTTGTTCAAGTCCACTTGGATATATAGCATAGTCAAAATACAAATAGTATCTTATTCTTAGGCAACAACTCATAACATTATACTAGTGAAAAATATATCATAGACTAAATATAACTCCTGAAGTAATATAAAGTTCTTAACTTACTTTGAATAGCAATGACATATCCTCTTATTAACTGTTATTGTATTTAAGTATTATTTAGATTCTAAATTGCTTAGAGTACCATGGGTATTGAGCTTAGTAACATGTCTGAGTTATTTAACCAGCTGTTTCAATATTTTGATACATGCTTATAGAATTAGATATTCATTTTGTACATACTCTAATACTAACCAGAGTATGAAAATGTTTAAAATAGCTGACCACTCAAATTATTTTGATAATCTTAGTCGAATACAAATAGATTCCTAGTTAAGGAGTTTATTTACTTGGATAATTGAGTTAGTAAAATTAGGATATCTATAATAAGTAAAAATATCCCATTTGAGATTATAGGGGATATTTTTTATTTTCTGGAGTTCCCTAATTCCAATTATCGCTATGAAATATGCCTAAAACTGGAGCAAGAATAAGTCCTGCAATAAAACCACCAATATGTGCCCAGTAAGCCACTCCTCCTGTTTCCACACTCATATTAGCTGCTGCTTGTAGACTTGCTATCCCAGCGATAACATTTTGAATAAAGAAAAATCCAATAAGAACAAGGGCGGGAATTCTAATAGTAGTTACAAAAAAGCCTAAAATAGCTAGTGTTAAAACCTTTGCTTGTGGAGAACTTATGACATAAGCACTCAAAATACCTGAGATTGCTCCACTTGCACCTAAGGAAGGAATAGCAGAATTCATACTAATAAACCACTGACATAAACCTGCAAATCCTCCACAAGCTAAATAAAAAATTAAATACTTAATATGACCTAATCTATCCTCAATATTATTACCAAATACCCAAAGAAATGACATATTAGAGATCAAATGCCACCAGCCACCATGTAAGAATTGTGATGTAATTAAAGTTGCTAATTCTGGAAATTCTTGACTAGTTAAGACTATACCCTGAAAGCTATTACTTAGCTCCTGGGGAATTACTGCATACAACCGAAAAAATTTTTCTAACTCTACGTTAGATAGACTAATTTCATGAAGAAAAACAATAATATTGATACCTATTAACCCATAGGTAAAATATGGTGTAGTCTTTGTTGGATTTTCGTCATAAAGGGGAAACACAGATTTTATTCCTAATAATCTACTTTATCTGCAATATAGCTTGAATAAGCAAAATTATGGAAGGCATATAATAAGCTCAATTTTTAGGTTAGGATAATTATCATTTGGACTATAATTATTTAGCGCAATTTTTCCAATTAGTTCAATTAATACTTATAATTAATTCTGCTAGTATATTATTTTAATCCCAAAAGCTCTAAAAATAGTCTTTTTACTTCTGATTTTTTACTTATATTTATGTATAAATTTGTAATTAAGAAAATATGAATTTTATAAAACCTTGTATATGTATACAAGTAATATTTTGTTGATGTAATAATTATGTCAGTTAGTATTTCCAGATAAACCTGTACAATAAAGATAAAAATAAGGTTTCTCATTAGTTTAGCCACTAATTATAACCCTATAGATTAAACCTCAAAACTAGCTTGGTGTAGAGTTAGAGATTAACTTAAATATACTTATCTTTTAGATAAGGTTAAAACCTATAATATAATACCAGAATAATAAGTATTTTATGTAACTAGTTACATAAAATACTTATTATTCAATAATCTAACCTTATTATTTTAGAAATATATAAGATATATAAATAAAATTTTAGACTCAATACGGAGATTATAATGCAGTTTTCATCGACATAAAAATTACATGTATAGCAAGGCTTTTACAAAAATAATAAGGTTCTGATTTACAATCATTCAACTTTATGTTATGTATGAATTATACTCTGGTTATGTATTAGATAAAATATTTATAATATAATGACATTATTTATTATAGTTTTTATTCTAACAAACATACCTTATTGATTAAATTTTTAGAAATCACTATCTTGATATTAAATTTATTTATCGATTTTGACTTTTGTCAAAATCGATATTAATTATCTTATTTTCACTTCAAAATTAATATGATTAATGCTGCTTTCTATAAACTCTACTGCAAAGTTTTAGCATGAATTTCAGATTGTTTATTTCTCATAATTCTCGATTAAGTAATTTCTATACTTTATTAAATAATGTTAGTAATAGCAAGTATTTTCACATTGGCTTATTAGATTATATTCACTAATACACTTATGTTAATTACCATTTTGGCTACCTTCCGCAAAAAATATTTTATCTAATAAAATTAACATATAGATCTATCAAATAACCTCCCAGTATTTGCTGTTTGATTTGTATATTATTATTTTAGCTATTTATTTAGGCATTATTTTATTTATGTTTCTCTCATAATATACTAATTGATATGTTTGTAGTTGTATTTTTTAATTTTTTTAGGTCTATAAATCTTTTTTTGCTAAATTATTGCTAGAAATACAAAGAAAAAATATATTAATAGTCAAATTAATCAAGACTCCAGATGGAAAATTTGTGAGGGAATTATGGTAATCAATTAATGATAGTTTTTCAGTTACTACTGCAACTAAATAGAGGTTGCTTATCGAAGCATAAAGTAATTATATGGAAACCAGATGTAAAGTTGGAGAACGTGGATTAAATCCATAATATAGAATCTAGAATATTAGCAGTTATTATTCTATTAGTGATACAAATATTAATTTTGGAAGTATTTTTATACTATTAATTTTCAATGTAATTTCTAACCATCTATTTGGGTTTTTATTTATCACACCCATAACACAATACAAATATTATATTTTAATCTAGTTATTTTTACTTATAGGCGGATTTTGCATTTTACAAGTGGTAATTAGTAAATAGTTAAAGAGAAACAATGTTTACAATATTTTCGGATGGCTTATGAATAAGTGCATGCTACCATACATCATTCAGGGTGGAATCGACTAATATGACAACCTACTTGACTTCTTATAAATCAATTCAGTGACATTATTCATTTTTACTGCTGATATATCCCTAAAATAAGAGATAAGATCAAATGAATACCACCCATATCAACCCCACCAGAGCGCAGCGTATAGATCAAATTATAAAAAAACGAAAAAATTTTAGTGCTAAACTACAACGTGATCAGGAGAGTTTAGAAGCTTGTAAGTGTGCTCTGATAAATCTAAAAAAGCATCGTGATGATTTAATTACTAAAGGCATTGATGCTAATTCTGCCGTTTGCCTGAGTGAAATTGATTTTAGTGTACTGGAAAATATCAAGACTCTGATTGTATCCTTACAACAACTGTATGATCGCTGTACCCGCAACACCATTAATATTGCGGTGGTTGGTTATGCCCGCCAGGGAAAGAGTCGTTTATTACTTAGTTTGACAGGGTTAAAAAATACTGTAATTCCAGATGGTGGTAATGGCTATTGCACAGGCACATTGAGTAAGATCTGTCATGAACCAGGATTATTAGAAGCGAAAGCAAAAGTGAAATTTTCTTCTTGGCAAGATTTTCGAGAAGATATTCTCAATCCTTATTATGAAACCTTAGGTTTAGGAGCTACACCTACAAGTTTGGATAATTTTGCTAAGTATCCACCACCTCCCTTACCAATAGACCGTCGGGATAGTGCAATTGACAAAGCTATTTATGGACATTTACGAAAGGACTATTTTTCCAATATTCGAAAGTATTATCACCTTTTAGGTAAACCATCGGTGGAGATTAGCGAACGACAAATTCGGGAATATGTCACTCAAGACACTAAAGATGGAAGTGGGGAAAAAATTGTTAATTATTTAGCAGTAAAGGAATTGGAGATATCTTGTCCTTTTCCTTCCGAGGATATTGGCAAAATTATGTTAATCGATTTACCCGGGTTGGGAGATACTAACCTTATTGATGCTGACCGCTTGGTTAGAACCCTACGCTATGAAGCCGATTTTGTATTGTTTGTGCGTCGTCCAGAAGCTAATGCTGTTTGGGGTGGAGCACATATCAAACTGTACCAAGTAGCAAAAGAGGCCTTGGGAGAATTGCCCTTACATGAATGTTCCTTTATGGTTTTGAATCGAACTCAAAATAGCGTGGAGGGAGGAGATAATAGTTATCGGTGTCAGATGTTACAGACGGAGTTGAAACAAACGCCAATTAGTGTGGAAAAATGTGTGATTGCAGATTGCTCCAATCCAGAAGAAGCTAATTCCCAAGTTTTAGAACCAATTCTGAACTATCTAGCAGATAATATTGAGTATATTGACAAAAAGTATGCTCATTCTTATCAAAAACAAATTGATCATTTGCAGTGGAAAATTAATATAGAATTAGTCAAGGCAGAAAAAGCTTTAGCTTATTATGCTGATAAAGATATACTATTTGAATTTTTATTTGAGAAGTTTTGGCAAAAACTTACTAATGATTTAGAGAATCTACTGACTCATTTTTCCCAACATCGTCATGATCAGGATTACAAATTTGCTACAAGAATTCAGCAAGCTGTTGATAACTGCCGCCATGATACAGGTATTCCAAAAACGTTTGAAGAAATTATGGAGCGTCGCAATTTCTTCGGTTCCTACACAACAGCATATAACGAATTTTTACATGAAATTCGCACCCATTTTCTGCAACATTTCCTTTCCTTAGATGTGGGAATGCAGGAATCTGTGGGAACACATAAGTTATTAGTTTCAAAAGTATTCGAAACTAATTTAGGAGATATAGCTAATGGTAAAAGTTTAGAATTACTGCAAGCAATTGCCATGGACTTGCCAGAGAATGCTACTACCTTAAAAGCTGCATTTAGTGCGTTCAATAATTTTAATGTTTCTGGGGCAGCACAAATTCAGCGACACATCAGAGAGAATCTTAATAGGCTCAGACCCGATGATAATCGTATGACCTTTTCAGAAGTGGCAATTGGCAGTGGTCTATTGCCGGTAGATGCATCTCTACCTAACCAAGAAGAGTTAATTTTAGCTGCTCTGCAAAAACTCCACAAGGAAGCTGCAGATAAAGCGGAGGAAGCTCTTAATAAGTTGCTTTGTGAACCTAGTTTAGATGCCTATTATATGGTAGAAGTATTCATTGACCGCATACTCCGTACTAAGGGAGTACAACTGGAATGGCGTATCTTTTTACGAAAATTATCTCCTAAGGTCTGGCCTGAATTTCAAGAAATAGAAAAACGTATACAACTACAAGAAATTTGGCAGGACTTAGTTAAAAAAGCTAAGAAAACAAATGAATTCCAAAATAAACAGCTCATAATTTATGAGCCTAAGACTAATTAAATACTACTAGAAACTAGCAGAGCAGCAATTTTTTCGCTTATTTCACTACATTAATCAGTTAAGATTATACTTAATAAATACAATAAACAACCAAATAATTTTTGTGCTTAGTATAAAGAATATAATAATACGATAATAACAGGAAAATACAAATAGACTAATAAATTTTATAAAGCTTTCTAGAATAATTTAGAAGTTAGTTTGATGATTTTCAGATAATTTCATAGGGTTTATAACTGAAATTATAATTGTGTTCAACTACTCCAATATGATTAAACATCTATTGGGGATAAACGTTAAAAGGTGACATAAAAGGGCATTGATTGCGGTACAAAGCAAAAACCACATTATTAAAATCAGGGTTGGGTTGTGTTTTGTCTAGTACTTGGCAGCAATAATATTATAGGAATTCTCTCTAGTATGCATATAGTGAGTCCCTGTTATACGAAATGATCTAATTTAGGGGTATGAAAAAGTTATTTTGAATGCTAAACAAAAATCATTTTGGCTACTTCCACTATGACTGAAGAACTTTACATAAGATGAAATACAATTATCCTAATCCAAGAATTTAGAGAAGTTTAATATTGTAAATCATACTAACCTACCAAAAAGAGTAAATTACATCAGTGTAAATATATTTATTGAGACTGCTTAATATAGTCCAGAATACCTCTTGCTATTCCCTCTGCCATTTTATTTTGGAACCATGGGCTTTTTAGATTTTTGGCATCTGCTTGGCCCGTCAAAAACCCTGTTTCAACAAGTATTGAAGGTATAGAATTCTTCCTGAGAACATAGAATCTTGCCTTTCGTATACGTCGGTCTTTCATCTTAATAGTTTTAAGAACCCTATTATGAACATACTGAGCCAGTTCAAGTCCTGTATTGTAATAATAAGTTTCTAATCCACTTACTTCGGGACGATTCATACCAGCAGAATTGGCATGAATACTCACAAATAAGTCCGCACTTGCCTGTTCTGCTATTTTGACCCTACCCGGTAGAGTTACAAAATAATCAGACCTACGAGTCATTATTACTTGAATACCATTTTGCTGAAGGATTTCGGTAACTCGTTTGCTAATAGGAAGAATTACCTGCTTTTCTTGCAAACCTCCAATACCTATTGCACCAGAATCCTTACCACCATGGCCAGGATCAATGATAACGACTAGTTTACCCTTTTTTATAGGTATAGATTGAAGAATATTTCCAGATACTAAAATATTAGGGACAGGTCTAGGATTAGGAAAAGGTAAGGAGGGTAAACCAACAATAGGATTGTTATTGCTGCTAATACTATTACTGTATCGCTGTATTTTTAGAGATAACAATTTCCCCATTTGGTTAAGGGTACCCATCCGCACCCCAGAAGCTGGTTGTATAAAAATCACAACTGTATTTGGGTTTTGCTGTTGCTGCCTAACTCTTAATACTGGACTGTTGGCATTTAATTTTGTTTTTTTAACATTTGCAGATAACTTGGCATTAGAAATTTCGATGCGGAACAAGGCAGTCTTTCGATCCCATCCACTACTACTGGCTGATAATGGATGATCGCCATGAATCAATAATTGACTCCCATCATTAGTCAGTTCTATTGACTTAATTGTAGAAATAGCATTATGAATAATAGGATGTGATCCCAGTGTATATTTTGCTTTTTGAGTATTAGTTAATTTCTTAGCACTATTACTACTAGTAAGATTATGCACCATACGGCCAGGTAAAATTACTAACCCACCGATATAATCACTACTCGCTTGCCAGTCAGGACTACTTTTATCAACCCTTAATGTCATGCGTACTAAGGAAGAACTATTTTTAAGCTGTTCTACTTGAATCGTTTCTACCCCATGTTTATTGACTTGGATTGTTCTAGGAGAGAAACTAGGGGATATCCTCGCACTATAAATATCCATAGTAATTGTCTTGCGATCTTTACTGCGATTTACTTCTACTTTTGGTCTCCCACCACTAGTACGAACAAAAAATCCATCACCTGTCACCAGCAATCTTGTAATTTCTGCCTCATTACTAGTATTCTTTAAAACTTTAGAACCTTGAATGATTTCTGAGTCACTAGAAGTATTAACAGTTACAGCATTATTGTATACATTATTTTTTGAAAAGGTATTAGTATTATTTATTTTAGTTAGTTTGGGCAGTTGTACTAACCATCGACTAGGAGTTGTCCCAACAAACTTTACTTTTTTGGGGTTAAGAGTATACCCAGGACTCAATTCCACTACTAAACGTGCTGTTTGAGGATTAAATTGCCCCACGCGAATTGCTCTAATAGCCTTATTGACCGGTTGAGTTAGGTGGCTTTTGCCAAATGTTGTTTTTGGTAAATCAATAATCAAACGTGTAGGACCAAAAATCAACTGTGTTTGGGGCTGAACATATCCATTAGTATTAATTTCCAAACGATTTTGATTAGCATCAAAATGCCAAGATTCTAATTTTGTTGCTAATGCAGGCGAAGATAATGCGAATATTGTTCCAATAGTTCCAGGTATTAACCAGTCTAGTTTCACAGTGCTTTTTCCTGATATGCATTTACGGGATTTTAACTACCTTCAACGTAGATATTGCTGTATCTTTTTCTCGAGATGTCAGCCTAAGAGGTGATTGCCTTTCATAGGATAGTTATGCTGTCATCAGAATCTGAATTTTTCTCAATAGAAAGAAGCTATTCTGCATCCAGCCCTGCTTTTTTGTGCATTTTATGGATTTTATACTGACTTTCCTCCGTAACCATGGTGTATCATCCAAATAAATGTAAAAGTTCCTATTGTTTAGAACATTAATTGTTTTTCCATGCAGTTATAACACAAAGTATAATTTTCCAAAGCATCAGAATACACTAACCAAAGGGTAATCAGAACATACATCAGTAGTCAATCCATATCAGTAAACTTTATTATTGATGGGGGAAAAATTGTCATATAGAGATTGGGAAATATTACTGTAAATCAATTATTTTTCTGATGCTGATAATAACTATGAACTTATGCATTCATTTTGTATATTATCAGGGATGTAAATTCTTGAATTTTTATATTAAGGAAGAGTCAAATACATAATTGTGTTGACAATAACATTATGATGTCTTTAGTCTACATCTTATCAAGACGTAGACTTTTATACATAAGTTTCTTTCCTGAATTTTATTTTAATCACCAAAGTCAACTATGTCATGTATTACAAGATTAATAGCTCAAATGTGTGATTTTATTTTCTCTGATGCACTGCAAAGTATAGTAGTACTTGTAACTGTATTCCTTACACGGATAAACTGTAATTTAATACTATTAAAGAATTGATGATATTTAAGAATTATTTATTACTCAGAATTAATAACCGAGAAAATGCTTAACAAGGATAATTAAGACTTTTCTTGTCAATTTACTTAATCAAAAAACATAATTTATCAAAAATATATTTAATATATTTTTGATAAATTATGTTATAGGGTTTGCTAAAAAAATATTTGATATTTATTCTATGGTAAGAAATTATGCTGCTTAGCCTACAATAATGCCGATTCAATTAGGATATGAAAAAAGTCTATGATATTTTGAATGCTAATTTATATTCTTGAAACAATTGCTGTTATTTCTTGATAATGACTAAAATCATCTCTGGTAATAAACTTTCGTTTAGTAATATAAGGTTCCCAGTTTTGCACGTCTTAAAATAAAACTATCGGTATAATCCAAGGAGAGAATTTATTATTTCCTTGGATAAATTGCTTTTCATCCAAACCACAATCGATGTAAATGTTTGTTAGGTAATATCTTGGATAATATATCTTGTTAATTCGATGAGTTTTTGGCTTCCATAATTCCCCTAAATTTACCTGCTATAAAATTCATTACTAATCCTAAAAATATTAAATTATGAAGTCTTTGTTATATCCTTTGAGATTTTTACCACCATTAAAATTGCTATATTGTCACACTATCACCCTAAATTGACTCTTAATCTAATCCTCTATTGACAAACATCCTATAATTGATGAAGGATATTAGTCCTAGTAATATATTCAGACTGCTTATAAACCTTTTTGCATGTTTTCTGACATTGAAGAAAGTCTTCAAATCAACTATATAACTTAATAAATTTTATTAAAATCAAGAAAATTATATTTGATAGCTATATACCAAACAAAGAGTTTTATAATAAAGATTCTTTTAGACATATACTGAGGGGAATCGCCAGAACACAATTTTGAGTAAAATACAAAAAAATGCTATTGACACCTTTAATTTGTAACTTGATAATACCGTAAGTTTAGGTTACGCAAGGCTTGGTATTTACATATAAATAATATTCTTATTGGCTTAAAAAAAATCGAAGCAATACCAACTATTATAGCATTTAAAGATAATTCAGCAGAAATAGTAAGAACTATAATTATGTCAAATAAAAAAATATGCTCGTTAAGAACTAATATAATTTAGGGAAGTATTAAGCAATATTTTAAGAGAGAGAGGTAGAGATAGAAATATCAAAAACTCATCATAATAATATTTACCAAGTATTATGTTAATCATTTGTAAAATGAGATATAAACCTATCCAAGGTTAGTTATTACTGTATATTTGATGGGTTTGTATTTCCAACCTATTCCTAAATTTATAAATTATAATAAAGTATTATATCTTGTATAAGAATGAAAGATGTATTATTTAAATATAAATTGAATAATACATCTCAACTTGCTGATTTTTGTGATCAATAGATTTTAATATAATATTTAATATCTTCGAGAAACAGGCATGTATTCTCAAAAATAATTAGAAAAATCTGATCACAGAGAAGAAAGATTAATTTTAAGTAGAAAAAATTAGGGAGCGGCTAATTATAAAAAGTTTTATATTTATAAAGACAAATTACCAAGCATGATATTATTGCTTATATTCCAAATTTAAATATATCTGTGTTTTCTTGATTTCCAAGAAAAATATAATCATTTCCTTCTACTCTGTAAAAATGCAACATAAATAAATTTATTCAATAAAAAATGAAACTCAAAAATATAGTTAAGTAAAAATGCTTTTATAAGCATAAAATAGGGTAAATAAGTTTACTATCATCAGACTTAATATATTATCTAGTATTTATTTATCAGTGCTACTAGCATGGTTATTTTTTCAGAAACCTACAGAATAAACTTCACAGGCAAATAGAGTTAAAAATTATTATGTTTCACTCTGAGTAACTTTCTAAAAAATAATATAAAAACTACTACTTGTATAAACAAAACCTTACTTATACTAAAAATATTCTAAACCGCTCATAGTCAATTTCTCTGGATAAAATACTAAACAAATTTCTAATGAGAATATATTTATAAATTTTGTATACATCAAGATTACTTGTGATTGAAATAAAAATACGTAATTGTTAATATCTGTAATTAACCCAAAAGCACACCCTAAAAAATTAATAATCAAAGACATATAGGTATTGAGTCAAAATACTGAATTTAGATAGAGCTTATATTTTTACATAAAACTAGTTAACTCTACTACTTTTTCTTTTAATTGTGCTAATCATCTCTAAAAGAAAAGTATGTGATTTAACTATATTCCTTACCCAATGATATAAATAATTCTCTTCCTTAAGGTTTAAGATTATATATAAATAAAAGGTAAAAAGTTAATAATTAAGATAATTAGCTATTATAAGCTTGAATCCTCAATAAAAACTTGATGCAGTGAAAACATCATATACGAACTCCTTCAGAATTTTATAGAAATCTACAGAAAAATAAAAAATTAATAAATTATTACGATTAAACTATTAATATAAATTTCAGCTTCTATCATGTGCAATTTGGACTTAGTTTATTTATTACAGCCGGAGATGTAACACAAAATAAAACAGACTCATAGTTCGTTAATAAGCTTTATGATTTATCATAAGACAGACAATTTGTCTTATGGTAGTTAATACCTGATAGCTTAAGACAAATCCAGAAAACTATTAATGTTTGTTGAGTTTGGCAATAGGAGCTTAATTTGCAGATATCAGAACTTTCTATAGGAGATTAGCCTATAGAAAGTTCTGATGTTAATCCAAAATTATTAAAGAATAAAAGGAAATTTTACTGCTTGAAGAAAAGCGTATGAAAGACTATTAAGTATCATATATTCTCCACTTCTCCCATCTATCATTTAGAAAAATACTATTTGAGTATGAAGAAACCAAAACAAAATATCCTTCACAAATAATAAAATCATTCACACTCAAAAATATTCCATCTTTATCGAAATGGGGTATAAACCAAAGCGGAGTACTTACAAACAGCTATGTCAATTTTGACAAGCTAAGCAGTTCAACCAAGCAATATAAGTGTCTAAGACCTTGGTACAATAATTCTATTACGATGTTAAAACTCGCCAATGACGGCCATATCATGTAATTTATAAGGGTAATTACTCATGAATACAAGAGAATTGTTAAAAACTCAGGTTTTTTAAGAAAAACTATCAAAACATATACTACCAATAAATCTCTATGGAGTTAAGTTCCAAGGGGGTTTACAGCATTTAGTAATCATGAATAGTCTACCCTTAAAACCAATTCTATTTGAGTATCAAATAGAATCAAACTCCTGTCTACCTTCCAATGCTTTTACCAAAGTTACTTCGTCTGCATATTCCAAATCGCCACCTACAGGCAGGCCAAAAGCAATCCGGGTAACTTTAGTAAATGGCTTGAGTAACTGGCCAAGATATAGGGTAGTAGTTTCACCTTCCATACTGGGACTAATGGCAACAATTACCTCTTGGGGCTGCTGTTGACTAACTCGCCGCACCAAAGCTTCAATATTTAATTGTTCTGCTCCAACCCCATCAATGGGAGACATTACACCCCCCAATACATGATATTTGCCCTTATATTCCCTAGTTTTTTCCAAAGCGATCACATCACGAGAGTCAGCTACTATACATAGGGTTTTAATATCCCGTTTAGGGTTACTGCAAATTTCACAAATTGGATCGGCAGATAAGTGAAAACATTCCCGGCACAAGCCCACCTGTTTTTTTGCATTAATTAGGGCTTGTGCCAAATCTTGTACTTCATCTCCTGAACGCTTGATAACATGCAGAGCCAGACGCTGTGCTGTTTTGGGACCTATCCCTGGCAAACGTTGCAATTGCTCTATTAACCGGGCCAATGGACGTGCGTAAACCGTAATTTTATCTCCAGTATGAATGCCTTTCAACTATCATGACATCATTAGGACATTTTGGATGGAGATTTACAGCAATTTACAGTTTTTTGAAGTGTGCAATTTTAAATGACTAAGACTATATTTACATTGTTTTCTATTCAATTATGATTATTTCATTACACGATTGCAGTATAAAATTACTCCAAGTGCTTATTAAATAGTTTATGGTGTGTATGAATACCCTAAAGTAATCTAGTTTCAACATTAAAATATTCTTAAGACACTTTATACATCAACAAATCTTTACATAATTAATCTCTAGTTCTCATGCTTGATAAAACCTCATAAATAGCAGTCGTTGGGACTCTATCAGTAATTTCCACACCACCTATTTGTGTGGGTAAGATAAAACGCACTTTCCCTTCTTTAACTTTTTTATCCTTTTGTAAGGCATCTATAATCTTACTAATATTTAAACTATCAGGTAATTTTGTTTTTAAACCTGCTTTTTCAATAAGTGCGTTCTGTCTTTGGGAATTCTCTTTGGTCCACATTCCCAATTTTATGGCAATTTCCCCCGCTGCGAACATGCCAATAGCAGTGGCTTCTCCGTGAGTTAGCTGGGTATAACCAGTTAAGCTTTCTACTGCATGACCAATAGTATGTCCGTAATTGAGTATTGTTCTTAATCCGGTTTCTTTTTCGTCTTTGCTTACTATATCAACTTTGGCCTGACAAGAATATTGTAAAATAAAGTCCATTAACTCTGATTTAATATGCCATAGTTGACTTAGATTTTTACTTTTTTCAAGACGGGCAAATAATTCTGTATCCCAAATTATGCCATACTTTATTATCTCTGCCATTCCTGCACGAAATTCTCGTGATGGTAAAGTTCTTAGTATGTAAGGATCAATTAATACTAAATCAGGTTGATGAAATGCACCAATTAAATTCTTCCCTTGGACATGATTCACCCCTGTTTTGCCACCAATTGCCGCATCTACCATAGCTAAGAGAGATGTTGGAACCTGAATAAAGTGAATCCCTCTTAACCAAGTTGCAGAAGCAAAACCAGTCATGTCACCAATTACTCCACCACCCAGTGCTATCATTGTTGATGAGCGTTCCAGGTGGTTAGCAAGGGCTACATCATAAATTTTTTGAATTGAGTTAGGGTTTTTGTACTGTTCCCCTGCAGGAAGAATTTGATGCGCTACCTTAAACCCCTCAGACTCTAAGGAGTTAATAACTTTTTGTCCATAATGTTTGAAGATAATAGGATTAGAAATCAGTAATACTTTGTTCCCTAATTTTAAATTGGCCATATATTCACCTAGCCGCCCTAGACTTCCTGGCACAATCATAATGTCGTAGGAATGTTGTGGTAAATTAACTGTTATTATAGATGCCATACAAACACACTTTCAAATTTAATAGGGCGTATTGTATCCTAGTCCTGGGGGTGTTTATCTGTATTTTGTGAAAAGTCAATGGACAATAATTGGTGATTCAATGAGAATGATGAACTAATATGGAGAGATGCAAATGTTAGGCATAATCATATACCTGGTTTTCTTAGGTTTATTTATTGGTATTGCTACTGTTTTATTGTTCGGCTTGCGTGCAATTAAATGGTTGTAGTTTATACAACTAATTGTAAGAGTCGCTGAAAAAGAATTCTGCCCTTTAGGTTAATCTTCTTAAAAGGGGTTAATCTAAAGTGGTTTTTGCAGGCCTTAATTTTTATTTTGGTGGGTTCTATATTTAAAGATAGAGCACTCCTCTTCGTAACATAAATACCATAGGGGCACTTCCAAATTAGCAAAGTTAATCTATGAGAGATATAGGATGTAACCTATATCCCCTCACTGCCACATATACTGCAATTTTCATTTAATCGTAATACATACTATACTACAACATATAGATAAATCAAATAAAGGAGTTTACTACCTACTTTTAAAGTATTTTGCCGGAGGGGTAAATAAACTAAGTCCGAAAAGTATGCTCATCTTAAGTTATTTTCTGGTCCTGAAATACTATAAACACTGTTATGAAAAAAGGGTATTTTTAAACAGGTAAATAACAATGTTTCATAAAAACCCTTAGATTTGGATACCAGATTCCATTGCACTCATATGGGCAAATATTTTTATATTAATGCATAATTTTCCTAAGCTATAAGCGTTTATTGTTACTTCACTTGATTTCAAAAAACAACAATTACTTAATAGCTAGGCTTTTTCTATTTCTGATGTTTTATTTTCAATTGAGAACGATTCTATTTTTGGTAAGCACCTATTACCTATTGATAAAGACCCAGTTTATTTTTAACTTAAACTAAAATAATATCTTTTAATTCAAAAATCTCAATAATTTAATACGTCAATCAAAACCTAGAATGATTATGAGTTGTGTTTTTGTATTTCATATTTCATTTAAGAGAAAAATAAAATTGCTAATATCAATAATATCAAACTCAAATTGTTGACATGTTTGCATTATAGTTTACAAATTTATTATCAATATTTCCTGAAATAAATGTCCTACAATTATTTATAAATCAATATTTTTTATTTATTTATAGTACCCAAATTACAAGTTAGTGGAAATTGCCTGGACAGGACAAGTAGGTATGCACTGTTCACAAACTATACAGCGTGACTGCGCAAATATTAGCTTGAATGTTTCTGGGTGTAAGGTTAAGGCTTCTGTAGGACAAACCCCAGTACATAAACCACAATGAACACATTCATCTTCATCAATAATTATCTCACCTAAAGTGGGAGATATTTGAATATTATGTAATTTCATCCATTCAATAGCACAATCTAACTCATCTATATCCCCCGATAGTTCTACTACTAGTTTACCAATTTGATTGGGAGCAACCTGAGCGCGGATAATATTAGCCGCAACATTGAAGTCCTTTGCTAATCGGTAAGTAATAGGTATTTGGATGGCACGCTTAGGAAAAGTAAGGGTAACTCTTTTTTTCACGTTTTTTATAGTTATGTAATGTTGGATATTTGATAAAATTCAGTTTTTTGTAAAAATTTAGTGTAGATTCTAAACACAAAATATTTACAAAATGCGTGTCTAAATTAATTTAGTCAGCCTAGAATTTGCCTTTATCAATCTTAATCTACTTTGATTGCAGCAAGTAGATAACTTGGTACAAACACTTGTGCTTTATTTTTCTAATCTATTTTTTCTATTATAAAAATATGATTAATTCAAAGTAATGATATTTCTTGAATAAGACTCTATTTTTAAAGATGAGTGATATTGATGTCAGTTATATAACCATCATATTTAACATTATTATTCTATCTATAGGGATATTAGCTCTATATCTAAATTATGTGTGATACATATTTATATTATGCCTCTCAATGTTTTCAACATTTATATTAAATAAGTATTTATTTTTAAATTTGGGGCTAATTATTCTACAAAAATTATAGACATTAATTTGATTATTTATGACTATTAAAGTAGTTAATATTATTAACTACTTTTTGTGTGGATTATACTTTGTGCTAAGATACATTATAAGTAAGTCAAAGTGAGTATTCAAAAAATTATCATTTATTTAAAAAAACTTAATCACTCCATTATGAGTAATTTGCTGATCATAAGAATTTGCATAGATTATATCTGAAT
>NZ_CAIY01000088.1 GCF_000350105.1 Richelia intracellularis HH01 | reverse complement strand
GATTCAATATTTACAAATAGCTATCGGATACTATTTTATTTTAATTACTATAACTCATCATATCAAAGCAATTTGTACTTCCTCTTCGAGTTAAATATATAAAATATATAGTCAAGCTATGATTATATTTATTTTCTCTTTGAGAGTACTTTATCTAATTTATTTAATTACAAGCTATCAGAAAATTATCCACTTAAAAAAAATTATAGGAATATACTGTTAACTTAGTTAATATAGCAGTAAGTAAATTTACCTCTTTCTAAAAGAAACTTGAAAAATCAATATTTAATTGGTAATCTTTTTTATTTAACGTTGATTTTGATTATTATTAAATTATTCTATATCTAGCGTTTCTAACTGTTTTTGATTTGGATTTAAATAGTGAATAGCCCCTTATTTCTTAATTTTTAATCCTATTTTTTATTAATATTTTCTGTAGTATTATAAATATAATCTAACCATAATTAAATTTATATACATATATTCGAAGTATACGTATTATGCACATGTATTCATCACAATTTGTATATTCTCATTAGCATTGATTATAGATGTTATTCATAATACTTTGGGCCTTTTTTTAAAGCTGAAGAAAAATGGGACTATCATACTCGTCACCCTGTAACACTCCTAAACTAGTAATTAGCATTCTTAGAAGAGGAATGTTTTTATCAGATTTTATACATATTTAGAGTTGAATAAGCAATATTAATGATCATAGAGTATAAATTGATTTCCTGATTCACCTGGTTTAGGTTAAGATAGAAGTACAGTAGACTTTTTAGTATTACAAAACATAAACAACATCTGGTGTAATGGTATTTATCAAATGTTGTTTATGAAAATCAAGGCATTTTAGCAAATCTAATACACAAGATGATTATGTTTTATTTTTAAGCCAGAGTGGGAGATGCTTTTAAATAAACTGATTACCACTATCTAATTAGTTAAGGTGGTGTTTGAAAAGTGATTTAATGTAAATAATAATGCTAGTCTCCTAACTATTATTTACATTGTTGGTAACTCAATCTTGTGAATGTTCCAAGTTCCTACACTAAATTTCACTCATATCACCCACAAACAATTATTTATTACCCACTCATACTCACATTGATCATGCTGAGTGAAAGCTTCTCAAAAACATACCTTGCTCTCTGAAGAACCTAGTAACTAAAGTCAATGTAGGTCAAGATTTATCCGGAGACATTATGAAAAAAATCTAATGTATTATTCAATGCCTTAATAAACACATCTATTTCTTCATAGGTGTTATAAAAGGATAAACTCACCCTTGCAGTGGCAGGAGTGCCTAAATAATAGTGTAAAGGCTGTGTACAATGGTGCCCAGAACGAATAGCAACTCCTTCTTGGTCTAATAATGTTACTAGGTCGCTAGGATGAACTCCCCCAGCTGTGAATGCTGCCAATGCTGCTCTTCCTTCTACCTGAGAATTAGGATAAGGGCCATAAGTTTTTATTTGAGGTATCTTATCTAATTGTTGGAATAAATAAGCAGTTAACTCGGCTTCATAGGAATGAATTTCATTCATTCCTATACTATTAAGATAATCTATGGCTACACCGAGTGCAATTGCTTCTGCAATAGCAGGGGTTCCTGCTTCAAATTTATATGGTAATTCTCCATAAGTGGAATAGTCTAAAAATACATCAGCAATCATTGACCCACCACCTAAAAAAGGTGGCATTGATTCTAGTACTTCTTTTTTACCATACAAGAAACCAATTCCTGTAGGTGCAGACATTTTATGTCCAGAAGACACTAACCAATCACAATCGATTTGCTGTACATCAATAAACATATGGGATGTACTCTGACAGGCATCAATTAATACTTTTGCCCCATATGAATGTGCTAATCGGCTGATTTCTGATACCGGGTTAATACAGCCCAATGTATTGGAAACATGAACCACGGAGACTAGTTTTGTTCTCTCTGAAAGCAAAGTTTTAAAATGATCAAGATCAAAGGTTTTTGCTGGTGTCAATTCAACGAATTTGAGGACTACACCATTTTTTTTGCCAGAAAATGCCAAGGAACAAGATTGCTATGATGTTCCATCACCGTAACAATAATTTCGTCTCCTGGTTGCAAATTATTCATTGCCCAACTATATGCTACTAAATTAATAGCTTCGGTAGCATTGCGAGTGAAAATAAGTTCTTGGCGAGATGCAGCATTTATAAACTTGGCTACCTTATCCCTTGCTATCTCATAAGCATCAGTAGCTTTACAACTGAGGGTATGTGCACCACGATGCACATTGGAATTATACTGTTGATAGTAATCTTGAAGGGCATTAATAACAACTTGTGGCTTTTGGGAAGTGGCAGCGCTGTCTAAGTAAATCAAGGGTTTACCGTTGACTTCCTGATGCAATAATGGGAAATCACGACGAACTTTGTTGGCAATGGTTTTTTCTTGGGTAAAAGTCATGGTAATTTTGGGTTTTGGATTTTGGGTTCAGAAACCTAAAACTGGTTAACTGTTTTAACTAGTCTTTCCTGGAGTGAGGGTAAAGATATACGGTTAATAATTTCAGCTGCGAAGGCTTGAATTAAAAGTTTACGGGCGCTGTCTTCATTAAGACTACGGCTTTTTAGGTAGAAGATTTCATTGTCTTCTAATTGGCTAGTCGTAGCACCATGGGAGCATTTCACATTATCTGCTGAAATTAACAGTTGGGGTTTGGTATCTACCCTAGCTTTGGGGGACAATAGCAAATTATGATTTAACTGCTCCACATCATTTAACTGGGCAGATTTAGGCATAACTACCTTACTGCTAAATATCCCATGGGCTTTGTCCACCAAAATGTATTTATGTAGCTGGCGACTTTTACCATGAGGATGATTCAGCAAAATTACGCTATGTGTATCAGCTAATTGTTGACCACCAATTATTGTTAAACCGTTGAGGGTAGTTTCTGTGTCTTCACCAGCTTGTAAAATTTCTAAATTGTGGCGGGATAGTTTACCTCCCAAGGAGATTGAATGACAGCTATAAGAGCTGTGTTTCTCTTGAGTAACAGTAGTTTTACCAATATGGAATGCCTCCATATTATCTGCTTCTATTCGTGTATGGTTTATTTGGGCATTCTCATTGACAAAAATCTCTGTTACTGAATTAGAAAAATATACGCCCTTAGTATTTTTGTAGTTTGTATGTTCTTCCACCAAGGTTGCCTGGGAGCTGGTTTCCCCAACTACTAAACAACGGGGTTGGGAAATTGCTGCTGCTTCTTCTCCAGCAGTAATAAATACTATGTGAATAGGTTCTTCCAGCACCACATTTTCAGATATCCATACTACCCCAACATCATTAATTCCTGCCGTATTCAAAGCAGTAAAAACTTCCCAATCACCTTTTGATCTTGCTATATACTGTTGTACTCTTTCAATATGTCCTAATGGTAAACTGGCCAAATTGCTAACTAAAACCCCACTAGGCAATTTGGCAGTGGTTGATAACTCTGGCGTATATATACTATTAATAAATACCAATCGTATTTTTGCTTCGGGAAAATATGGAACATCATCCTCAGATAGATCATATTTCTTCCCCACAGATAACTCTAACTTACGTAGTGCAGATAAGTCGGTGAATTGCCATTCTTCCTCACGTGTATTAGGAATTACAGAATGACGAACATAATTAGCAGAAAGATCCTTTAATTCTTGCAACCAACCTTGTCTTTTACTTGCACTTACCTTATTTAAAAGGTTTACTAGATAAGTGTCTCTATTTAACAAGGTGGAACTCAAAGCAGCAGTATCAGAATTAGCGATCATATTGGGAAATACTTGCATATTCATTATGCACCCACCTTTGCTTCAGTTTCCTCTAAAATCCAACTGTAACCACGAGATTCCAATTCCAAAGCTAATTCCTTACCATCAAACTTAACAATTTGCCCTCTTGCCATAATATGGACATAATCTGGAACAATATAATCAAGTAGCCTTTGGTAGTGGGTAATGATAATTGTGGCATTTTCTGAACTTGCTAGCTGATTTACCCCATTTGCAACACTTCTCAGGGCATCAATGTCCAGGCCAGAATCTATTTCATCCAGAATAGCTAACTTAGGCTCTAAAATGGCCATTTGCAAAATCTCATTTCGCTTCTTTTCTCCACCAGAAAAGCCCTCATTTACACTTCGAGTTAAAAAATTTGGGTCTATTCCAACCATATCTAGTTTTTCATGCACTAAGTCTTCAAAATCTAAGGGTTCTATCTCCTCCAAACCCTGGTAATTGCGTTTAGAATTGTAAGCTAGCCTGAGGAAATCCAAATTACTCACCCCTGGAATTTCCAGAGGATACTGAAATGCCAGAAATACTCCAAGTCTTGCCCTCTCTTCCGGCTGCATTTCACAAAGATTCTTACCCTGGAAAATCACTTCTCCACCAGTCATCTCATAAGTAGGATGTCCTGCTAAAACCTTGGCAAAAGTACTTTTACCAGAACCATTTGGCCCCATAATTGCATGGATTTCCCCTGCGCGTACTTCTAGATTTACACCCCTGAGAATTGTTTTACCACAAACATTTGCCCTTAAATCCCTAATAGACAAAATCACTTCGCCATTCTCTACAATCATCCTTCTATCTCTCTTAAACTCTCTATTTCTGTTTATTTAATTCCCTGCATTCTTCATTAGAGTGCAACCTGGAAAAAATTTTAGCCAATGCCTGTTTTCTATCAATTCAGATGAGTGCAATGTAAAATCCCCCATAAATACTTACTTACTGTGTAAGACGTAATAAAAGTTGAAGGACTTATTTAACTGTAAACATTTCAAAATTCAACATCTAAAAATGATATTATCCAATACTTCCTTCTAACTTTAGACTTAACAGTCTATCAGCCTCCACGGCAAATTCCATTGGTAATTGATTGAACACATCCTTGCAGAAGCCACTGACCATAATTGATACTGCATCTTCCATGCAAATGCCCCGTTGAGCAAAGTAAAATATTTGCTCCTCTCCCATTCTGGAAATGGAAGCCTCATGTTCCACCTTTGCAGTTTGATTTTGGACTTGAATATAAGGGAAAGTATTGGCATGAGCATTATCCCCTATTAACATTGAGTCGCACTGGGAATAATTTATTGTTCTCTCTGCATTAGGATTAATCTTTACCAATCCGCGGTAACTATTACTAGATTTACCAGCAGAAATACCCTTGGAAATGATAGTACTGCGAGTATTATTGCCAACATGTACCATTTTTGTTCCTGTATCAGCCTGCTGCATATTATTTGTTAATGCCACTGAGTAAAAATTACCTACAGAATTATCACCAACTAATACACAACTAGGGTACTTCCAAGTAATTGCCGAACCAGTTTCAACCTGTGTCCAGGAAATTTTGGAATTCATCCCCTGACATAATCCTCGTTTTGTAACAAAGTTATAAATTCCTCCTTTCCCATTTTCATCGCCAGCATACCAATTTTGGACAGTAGAATACTTAATTTCCGCATTATCTAAGGTAATAAGTTCTACCACAGCCGCATGCAACTGATTAGTATCGTACATTGGTGCGGTACAGCCTTCCAAATATGATACATAACTGCCTTCATCAGCAATAATCAATGTACGCTCAAACTGCCCTGTATCTCCAGAATTAATGCGGAAGTAGGTAGATAGTTCCATTGGGCACTTCACACCCTTGGGAATATATACAAATGAGCCATCACTAAACACAGCACTATTTAGGGCTGAAAAATAGTTATCTGCAATAGGAACTACACTTCCCAAATACTTCTTGACCAATTCTGGATATTCTTTAATCGCCTCAGAGATGGAGCAGAAAATCACTCCATCTTTTGCTAACTTATCTTTGAAAGTAGTAGCAATGGAGATACTATCGAAGATGGCATCTACTGCTACATTAGATAATCTTTTCTGCTCTGAAAGAGGAATACCTAACTTCTCAAAGGTTTCTAACAATGTGGGATCTACCTCATCCAAGCTTTTCTTCTTCTCAGCTTGCTTAGGTGCAGAGTAATAAATAATATTTTGATAATCGATTGGGGGATAATTAATATCTGCCCAGTCTGGCTCCGTCATTTTCTTCCATTTACTATAAGCCTTGAGGCGAAAGTCCAGCATGAACTCTGGTTCATTCTTTTTCGCAGAAATGAGCTTAATTATATCCTCATTTAGTCCACGGGGAATAGTATCAGCCTCAATATCAGTAACAAAGCCGTACTTGTATGGCTGACTAACTAGGGTTTTAACACTGGCACTCATTGGTTTTTCTGGGTTGTGTTTTTGAGGATTTTTCTTTGGGATGTAGAAGGTCAGTTTTACATAACACTTACCTTCAAGTTAAATGACAAACTTTGTGGCTTGGCTGTTATTATGAAGTATAATTACCAAAATTACTGAATTATTGTCTAACCTGTTCTTATTCTACGCTAGATTAACAACAATATTGTTGTTAAAGTAAAATTTTAAAGTGATTTTTTGGGATGACGATGGTGACTATCCAACAGCCCTCAACAAAGCATGATATATTGGAATATATACTTAAGCATTCACAAGTTAAGACTGCAGAACTCGTTGCACTCTTGGATATAAGTCCCCAAGCAGTTCGTCGGCATCTCAAAAGTTTGCAGGCTGAAGGACTTGTATTGTACTCATCCAAAGTGACGGATGGAATTGGAAGACCACAACACGTATACAAATTAAGTTATAAAGGTAGGGAAAGACTAAGTCGGGAACTTGTAAATGGTTGTGGGGATTTTGCTGTTTCTCTGTTGGACACAGTTAGTGATACCATTGGACAGGAACAGGTTGGTAGTATTCTAAAAAAACAGTGGGAACGGAAAGCTGAAGAGTACCGAAATCATTTGGGTGATGCTTCCTTGAAGGAGAGAGTTGCTGCATTAGCTAAATTAAGAAGAGATGAGGGCTACATGGCAGAGTTTTATGCTGTAGATTCAAATAGAACACAAGTGGATGAAGCTGGTAGCCGTTTTTTATTTGTCGAACATAATTGCACGATTTCTAATGTGGCTAAGTCTTTCCCCAGCATTTGTGAACATGAATTGGAAATGTTTACCGCAATACTACCAGATTTCACAGTTGAACGCACTCAATGGATTATAAATGGTGAGCATAATTGTGGTTATTTGCTACAGATAAAGAAATAATTAAAAGTGAATAACTTAGGTTATTCACTTTTAATTATTTCGGTATAAAAATACCTAATTGCATTAGCCCATATAAATATTATCATCCTTAATATTCAGTTTAAATATAGAGCCAATTTTATGAATTCAACATCAGAACAATTTTTAACAGTAGAAGAATTAAATAGGATTAATGAGGCTTTGCTCTCTTCCCCAGAAAAGTTTCTAACTCGTTTGACAATTTCGTCATTGAGACTTTTGACATACATAGCTCAGGAGTATGATTTAGCTATAGAAGACTTAACTTCTGAGCATGTGATTATTTGGTTTGAGAAGGATAGTAAAATTAAAGTTGAGCAGGGTCTTGAGGCTGCATACCTCAAGTGGTAATTTTCGGAAATTTAAATTTATAGTAAATAATATATGAAAAAATTATAAATACATATTTTACTGTATCCTTATTAGGATAAAGAAAATAAATTGATGTATTCTCACAAGAATTTATCCTGCTTATAAATAGATTATAAAGAACACTTTTCCTGGGAATTATGAGTTTCTTTATAAAAAATGGTGGACACATACACCACAAGCATTAAAAATGATGGGAATTTATATTGAGTTTAAGTTATCTAAGGTAAGGAACCTCACATAATAGCAATACAAACCATAGACATCATAACATAGTCAAAAACCTAGCTACGTAAAATAATGAGTAATACCAAATAAAGCTTCCAAAATAATTTTCTTAGGATCATAAACAAATATGGCTTCACTTGTTTTATAAACTCTATCAAACGTTGTAGAGATTTTTGAATACGGGTATTCTTCGAACTACAAAAGAATTCTTGCAATTAACAATCATTTTGTGAAAGCTGAGTTTTAATATTAGAATTTAGAGACAATTTATAACAGTTAATGGAATCTTAACCTAGCCAGGATAGTACTTCGTACTAACTGCTTTTGAATTATATGCGGTTTAATCAAACAAAACACAGAATAATGATTATTTTGCTGTGTTATCCCAGTCACTAACAAAAAATGTGTATTGCTCATATTATATGTAATTCTGCATACACACAATGAAAGATTCACTTTAATCATTAGCAAGTCTTAAATAAGAAGAGACTTAGTATAAACGCA
Organism: Richelia intracellularis HH01; assembly: GCF_000350105.1. GTDB lineage: Bacteria > Cyanobacteriota > Cyanobacteriia > Cyanobacteriales > Nostocaceae > Richelia > Richelia intracellularis. The sequence goes on along the minus strand of NZ_CAIY01000088.1, from coordinate 87,485 downwards.
ATATTCAAAGTATCTTAATTGATTAAATTATACCTTCAAAAATTTATACATAAGTTTAATATTAATGGCATTATTATGCACTAGTTTAGATAAAATTAACAAACAAGATGTAAGTAAAATCTATTAAACCTAAATTATATTTCCTTATATTTATCTTCATCTAATTACTTATTACTGTCTGAAATAACATGAATTGCATGAAGCAATATTAATGCTTTAGCACAGGAGGGTTTACAAAATAACACCCATTCAGGCAAAACCTAAGAGTTACCGTTGAATATAATAATATGTATGAATAATATAGCAGTATTACGGACTTTGCCTCCCACTATCTGTTCACTTATTCAAAAATAACTAAAAATCATAATTAATTAACCTCAGCAATATGAGGAAAGCACCTGCTGGTAAAAATGAATAAGCTCTAATTAACATTTATACTTGCATATGTAGAACACCATAAAAGTTAAGTACGACAACAGTACTATTTCAAGAATTTAAAAGTAATATGGCAACAGCAAGAAACCTAACACAAGTCATTGGAAGAATACATCAACGTAAATCCGCTAATGTACTTTAGCATAAGAAATCTATCCAAAAACTTACATTATCTTCATCTATTACTAAACTAAAGTTTTTTTGGCAATATTTCCATTTAAAGCCATTCTTCTACCACTGCCTCTGTACTGCCTACATCTTCTTAGTCGACATCTTACCAATGTAACAGTATCAGAATCTTCAGAAGGAGATACCCCTATATTTTGGATATAGTTTAAATTTAAGGGTGTTACAATTAAAGCAGTAAAGAAAAGTAAAATAAAAGCATGCATGAGCAGATGTTTGTTTTTAAACTCTCCACTTCACTGATACTTCTGTTTTCCACTGCATCCGGATAAATTACCCAAAGTTTTTTCTGCTTAGATTAAAAACTAATATCACTGATAAATATTGTCACATGGAATTTGTTACCTGGCAACATTAATGAGAAAATTGATTAGTATCTTTCTAATTATCAAATTCTACTCCTGTATCAATTCAATATATTAAAGGCTAACAGCGAAAACTCTGCTCAAGACTTAGGTTAGGAATTAGGGATTTTTTACCCATTTAACTCGGAATATCAGCTTGTTGAAAATGAACCTTCATATGTTAATATCAGCATTATTATATTTTTTCCTATTGAGAAAATCATAGTTTAATACTATAATTGCTGCATGAATAAATAGCAAACCTATTTGGGTAATTTTATTAGATATCAAGTTATTTTGATTATCTTTGGGTCGTAAGTTTAAAGTTGGGATAATAACTATAGCTAATTTTATAGCCTAGAGTACAGCTTTATATTTTAGCATTATTTTCCTTAGTTATATATTTCTCCCTAATACGAATTAGAGTAAATATTATTTCTGAAATCTACTCAATTACTAATTATATAATTAGTTTGTACATAATGTAATAGTCTTAGTATTATAAGCTAAAAATTCATGCTAAGTTAACCTTGCCTAATTTGTGTCCAATTAATATAGTTTAATATATAAAATGTTTGCATAATTACATTTTGTAAAATTATTCTTAGGGCTTATATCTTGCTACTATCTAGTGTAAAAAACCTTTTATAAAAGTTCATATCTCTTTTTACTACTAATTGAATATTTATTATAATTTCTTGGTAATTCTTAATTACCACATCAAGGCTTTACATACTATTCGGAGTAGAAATCATTAATTAAGTTGTGTTGAAATCAAAGTTTATATATAGCAAGTGTGACACTTGCTATATGTATGAGTCTAAACAGTGGAGAATGTCGGTTAAACTATTATTCGCTATAACAGCAACTCTATTCAGTAATATGAATTCATAAAAAATTAGATATGTGATGTCTATGCTCATGTACTCTCATTGATATTGTTTTAGGAGTATTAACCTTACAATTTCCAATACTTGAATAACACTAAAATTTATTGCAGGTGAATAGTACTACGAAGCTCAGGATATCAGTTAACAAGAATTTTAGTAGGATTATAAATAGCTATTATTTTTCTGTATGTACTTGAGATATAATTTGCGCGAGCGTTTTTTAGAAATTCATATTAACTAATAAAATTAGTATTGCTAAGTTAAAATAGTATGTATACAAAGTAGTAAATTAGGCTGAATCAGAAGTTAGATATTATGGAAGCTACTATTGACTAGGAAAACCTTAGCTATTTCTACGTGGTATGGATTGTTGAAGCTATTAATTTTATTTGTTACAGATTTCTGAGAATAACTTCAACTCTGGTAGCTTTAGTACAGCCCAATTTGTGGTATGACTTGACTGAAAGGAATACACCCCAGTAATTTTTATCTTGCAAATATAGCAGATTTATACTGTTCGAAATAAGAAATTTCTTTCTCTATAAAAACTTAAAGTCGTTAATATATAATAATTACCCTCTAAGAAATTACATCTTATCATCTGTGAAATGATGGTTTCTGTATAGTGAGTTTCCATACTTAATGCTTTAATATACATGATAAAATCATTGTCCTCTGGGTAAATGCCTCATGGATGTATCACCTACTGATAAAATATTAGTTGTAGACGATTCTCCTGACGATATTTTTTTCATCAAAACCATTTTAGAGGAAGAAGGTTATGCCGTAACTGCAACAGATAATGGCCCTGCTGCATTGGCAAAAATTACTACATCTATTTTTGACCTAATATTACTTAATGCGATGATGCCAGGGATAGATAGCTATGAAGTCACTGAAAGAATTAGGACACATCCAGATATATCATTTGTGCCAATCTTATTAATTACTGCTCATAATTCATCCAATGTGGTGTATAGATTAAACTTGGATGTAGATGACTTCATCCGAAAACCAGTAATAGTAGATGAATTGTTGGCAAGGGTAAGATCACTAGTTCGTTTGAAACATAGCATAAATGAAAGAGATGAAATCGATCGCCAATGTCAAGACTTTGTATCTCGTCTTACTCACGACTTACGTACTCCCTTAGTTGCGGCAGAACGCATAATGTCATTATTCCTAGAAGGTGCTTTAGGAGAACTATCACCATCTATGATAGAGGCAATGACTATTATGGCACGTAGTAATAATAACTTGCTTTCGATGGTAAATACCTTATTAGAAGTCTATTGTTTTGAAGCAGGACGCAAAAATCTAGTCTTTCAACTAGTTGAGATTAAAGAGCTAATAAATGAAGTTGTTGATGGGTTAATCCCACTAGCAGAAGAGAAAAAATTAAGTATAAATATTGAATACATAAATGATTTCAACACTAGCATAATGGGCGACCGCTTGGAATTACATCGGCTATTTACTAATTTGGTTGGTAATGCCATTAAATTCACCGATAGTGGTTTTATTCAGTTAAAAATAACTGCGTCTAAACATAGAGATGATTATATAAACATAGAAGTGGCTGATACAGGTAAGGGTATACCCTTGGATGAACAAGCCACCTTATTTGAGAGATTTCGCCCTGGAAACCATAAACGTTCAGGTAGTGGATTAGGATTATATCTTTCTCGTCGTATTGTGGAAGCACATCAAGGTAGTATTCAAGTAACTTCAGAACCAGGTAGAAGTAGTATATTTACCGTTAATTTACCTGTAGAACAGGGATGAGTAAGTATGACATCTAACACTTTTATCAGTAAAATTATTTGCAAACAAAGAGAATATTTCGCTGCCGGGAATACTAGTAATATTGAGTTTAGAGTGCAACAATTAAAGCAGCTTAAACAATTAATTGCTGATAGTGAAGGCAGAATCTATAAGGCTTTACAACTGGATTTACATAAACCAATGTTGGAATGCTTTACTTCTGAAATAACTATTATTAATAAAGAAATTGATAATGCTTTCAAATACCTCAAATGTTGGAGTAGTCCCCAAAAAGTAAAAGTACCTTGGCAATTACTACCAGCATCAGCCATAGTCCGCCCAGAACCATTGGGGGTTACTTTGATTATTAGCTCTTGGAATTACCCATTACAGTTGGTAATTATGCCCTTGATTGGTGTTATCGTGGCAGGTAATTGTGCTGTAATTAAACCGTCAGAACTAGCTCCTCATACTTCCAGTTTGGTAGCTGAAATTATTGCAAACAAATTTAATCCGGAATATATAAAAGTAGTAGAAGGAGGTATAGAGACTAGCCAAAACCTAATCGCGGAGAAATTCGACTATATTTTCTTTACAGGTTCTGCTTCCATTGCCAAAATTGTCATGACAGCTGCAGCAAAACACCTAACGCCAGTAACTCTAGAGTTGGGAGGGAAAAATCCCTGTATTATTGATGCAGATATAGATATTAAGCAAACTATTAAACGTCTGACTTGGGGAAAATTCTTGAATGCTGGACAAAGTTGTTTAGCACCAGATTATTTGTTGGTGAATTACCATATCAAAGATGATTTATTAGAGGAAATGAGACAACATTTACAAAAAGCATATGGTAATGATCCTCAACTTAGTCCTGACTATGCCAGAATTATTAACAAAAAACATTTTGACAGACTTGAAAAGCTATTAAAAGCAGGAGAAATAGTTATTGGAGGAAAAATAAATCGAGATGATCTCTATATTGCTCCAACAGTAATAGATTCTATTACATGGGAAGATGATGTGATGCAAGAAGAGATCTTTGGTCCTATTTTGCCTATAATCACATATACAAATATTTTTTCAGCAATCGCGGCAATAAATTCTTATACTAAACCCTTGGCTTTGTACTTGTTTTCCCGTAACAAAACTCTTCAAAAGCAAGTTATAGAGTCAACCACATCAGGGGGAGTTTGCCTCAATGATACGATGATGCATTTTAGCCTTCCATCTTTGCCATTTGGAGGTGTTGGTGGTAGTGGTATGGGTAAATATCATGGTAAGGCAAGTTTTGATACATTTTCTCACTACAAAAGTATATATAAAAACCCTCAATGGTTGGATATTGATTGGCGATATCCTCCCTACCAGGGGAAAATAGCTTTTTTAAAGCGATTACTTAAATTTTAAAGACAATAGGATTTAGATACTTGCTAGAAACTGAGGCTATTATAAATGAGGCCAAACAGCCTTAACATGTATTAGTTAATTTAAACTAATACATGTTAAGGCTTAATAATAAATTTAGCTTAACTAATTCTAGAAAAGGTAAAAACCTTAGGATGACTTTCAAATCAATTAACTAGGAATAATATAAAATAGTTTAGCTGAAGTCTTTATGTGTACTTTACTATTTTGTTTTTTTGATTAATTTCACTAATTCTTAACTATTAAATATCTTATAGTATCTGATAGAAACTTTATACTGAAACCTCTCAACGAAGGAAACCCGTTATTTGAGTGATTTTCTCCTAGGCTCTGTTTTAATATACATATTAATTTTTCTAAAATAGTCAGAAACTATTCATTGTAAGCAATCCTTATAATGTTCTTTTTTAGAGAAAAAAGTAAGTGTTAATTCACAATTATAAATTTTTGTTAACTCTCGTAAATTCCTATAAAGTAATCCATAAAAATGTTTCTCCATAATAATACCTATCCGCCATATTCTCAAAAATTGATTGATTCTATTCTGAGTATTAGAACTTATTAGTTAATTTGGTACTATTCCAAAAATCATTATTTTCTAATGGTAAAATTGAGACTAAAGTTTTGAATAGGAAATAGGTCTCTCTCATAATAAAAATCGCTAGGTATACATTTACTAAATAAAGTCTATTGCTTTAATTCTTATCCAATACATATCTAATTACAATAATTGTTAGTCCATATTATTGAATCAAAGTCTACATTAAAATCTATACTGGGATAAAGTCATAAATAATCCTAGATAAAATTATATAGCAAAGATGTCGAATATTTCAGTTAAAAACTAGTTGGGTAAAAATATATCTTTTTTTAAAAGTTAATTAGTAAGAGTTTCACGAGTCCATGAATTACCTAAATAACTCTACGGCTATGGACTATGCATATATACTAAATACAAATAACTATCGTGAGAATTTTACTTGTTTGAAAGCATGATAATTTACTATTGTAGGATCTAATTATCCCTAAAAATTGAATTAGATAGAAATGAAATTTTTTAGGAACTCATCTGAGATAATTACCTAAAGTCAAGGTATTAAAAGTATAGTGATATTAGAATATGTAAATAACTTATTTTAGTTTAAATGCAAGTATTACTCAATAATAGGTAACAACCTCAATAAAAACTATATAGATCTTAAGAAAAATATTTTATGTAGTTTAATAATGAATTCTATCTTGGGATTACCCAAGTTTTTTTAATTAGAGGAAATTGATAGCTTTGTCTTGATTACATAAATTTTGGTAACAAACTAGTGTTTTAAGAATTTCGGATATTAACCCTTGGTATAATACCATAGCTTATTAGCCAAAAGATTCGGATACTTTTTCACATTATTATAATCAACTAGTATTTATAGTGCCTAAGCACTATAATAGCATGATTTTTTACCTCCAATAAGTTTTTAAATACTTTTTGAGGGTTCCCCAACTTCTTAGCTAAACTGGCCTGCCATAAATATTTGTTTAGATAGAAATCGGGGTTGTCAGTGCCCAGGAATTATTACAACTTATGGGAGAAGAATATTGGAAACACAAACAAGCGAGAGTTGGTCATTGAAAATACTTCAATATACCCTAACATCTTAATCTGGTAACTATTGCCCAAATTATTCCTCCTCTTCTTCTTCCTTCTCTGTAGGATAAACAAATGTAGAACGTCCAGTTAAAATGGATTTACCCAAAGATAAAGCTTTTTGCGCTTCAAACCCGGCCTTACGTCTCCAGTGAGCACGACGCTGGTCTCGTTTTGCCTTTGATGTTTTCTTTTTAGGAACAGCCATGACAGCAGACATTACAATTTTTTACAGCTTCATTATTCTATGCTATTATTGCGTTTGTGGTGAGATAATAGGGAAAAATAAGTTTAGTTTTATTATGATAACCTTTTAGATTCATCTAATGCTTTTAGAAACCTGTCAAATGGAGATTGTTAAATTCATTCTGTGATTTCAATCTATCCACGTATAAGTGTTACAGTACCAAGCTAGTCCAAACCAACAAAAAATCTTGCATTGCTTAAAATATTCTAAAGACTCTATGGTTTGTGATTAGGCTTCAAATCCTAGTTTATTTTATAATAGGTTTACTTGAATTTACTTAAAGTCAATATCAATAGAATTAGTTAAGTTATAGATATATACTATTATGCTTTTAAAAGCAAAACATAGTTATTATGTTCATGGTATGGTGGGTTTTGCCAGGAAATTTTGCCTTCTATAATTCATATTAGTTTTAGAATAAATACTAGTGTGTTGAGACTTATTAGTTTGTTGTGATGCTAAAATGGCCTGATTTTATTATGAGCTGAGTAAATGGGAAAAGTTTAGTAAAATCAAATACACAAGGATTAATAAGGCAAACAAAGTAGATAATGTTCAAGGCAAAGGTAGCTAGGTTCTATTTAGTGTTGGATGTTAACCTCTCAATGTACCAAATATCCTTTGAAAGCCAATCTGAATCTCTATACTTAAGGAAAAAATATCAATATTTCTACAAACAACATTTAAGTTAGTTTTAGTGTTAAGTAAAACTTCAGAAGTATATTGTGCTTCTAGAGTAATTACTATTATCTAATAAATTAAGATTAGCTTTTTCCCCTGGCATATCCAAGAGTTATACTCCTAAAAATCTACTATATTGTATGTTGCCATATTTATTTAGATTGTCTTTCTTGCTAGGTTGAATTTTTATCATTGATCATTTTATTGGGTATACTACTCGCTTGATTTTGATTTATGGCTTATGAATATTCCATAAGTTGTTACCTTACTGCAGAAGACTAATATTAAGGTCAAAAGTTATCTGATTATAGATATACCCTAATGCAAAGTATAGGTAAGCATATTTCCCATCTTCAAATATGTACAATTTCTGAACCAGCTATTGATACACTTATTCAAGTGTACTATATGACTAATCAATGTTTATTTTATATGTTTTTACATAAGCTATGTTGTATCTTACAGGTAAAACTAATATTATGACAAAATTGTAGTATTTAACACTTAATTTTTTGAGCTAATTGTGTTATTAATGGCTCTTTTTATAAAGATTTTACTGTGTTTATTTACCAAGAAAACTATGGATATATTTTTATTAAAATATCTTGGTTGCAACTACCTTGAACAGTAATTCTTGTAACTGCTTCTACTTCTAGTCAAGAGAAATAAGGGTTTGTTCGATTTTTTATGGAGATAGGTTAGTCCTAGTTATGTATGCTTATTCTATCTGAGCTACAATTCCTTTTAAGAGAAACTGCATAGGTATAGCAGGAATAAACAAAAATAAGCTTAAATCTATTAGCACCTCTCCGGATTATGTTTACAATTGATGGCATAAAGGAAATAAGACTTTCTCCTACCCTCCTCGTTGGCAAGGAGATAGTTTGTAATGGTTGGCATCTATATTTCCGACTAATTACCTTTTTACTTCTAAATCAAATTGGTAAATTTAAACTTAGTGGAAGTACTTTAATTGGCAATTTAACCAATGCAAAATTCAGTTAATCTAGGGTTGAATCATAATCACCTAGACTATCAAGGACTCGATTAGTCTTGTTTTAATTGCAAAACCAACCGTTACAATTTTCACTTCAGCAAACTACTATTTAAGAACAGCGCCATGGCAAACAACTGGGCGATCACTATTGGCATTAATCAATACCAATTTTTTCAGCCCCTAGGTTGCGCCCAAGCAGATGCTGATGCACTCAGGGATTATTTGGTTACTGAAGGTGGTTTTCTATCTCAAAAATGTTTGTTAATGACAGATACCTCGGCTCCATTTGGAGATAGATCTACCTATCCCACTAAAAATAATATTCTGCGATTAGTCGAAGACTTAGCAGCATCTCATTGGCAGCCCCAAGATAAACTTTGGGTTTTTTTCAGTGGTTATGGAGTCAACCAAAATGGAAAAGATTACATAATGCCCATTGCTGGTAATTCTGATTGTATTGAGGAAACTGGAATTGATGTACGTAGTTTATTACAAGTAATTCAAATTACTGGTGTTAATTCTCTTGTTCTGTTTGATTTCAACCGGACTTTTGGCAGTCAGGGTAATAATTATGTGGGACAAGAAACTATAGATTTAGCCCAAGAACTAAAAATTTCTACTATCCTTTCTTGCCAACCAGAGCAGTTTTCCCACGAAAGTCGGAAACTAGGCCATGGTTTTTTTACTGCTGCTCTTCTAGAAGCTTTATACTCAGGATATGGTAGGAATATTACCGATTTGGAAGGTTACCTCAGTATTCGAACTCCAGAAATGTGTCAGCATTATTGGCGACCAATGCAAAATCCTGTAACTATTATTGGTTCTGATAATCCAGGACTTGAGAGTATCTCTAAAGTCCTGGGTATAGATAAGTTAAAAAATAAACCTAGTCAAGCTCAATCGACAAATACAAATATTTCTGGGGAAATATTCTCTACAGACAAAGCTGCACCAAGGTTACAAGAAAACTACTTCAAAAATTATACAAATTGGCAACCCAATCAAAGTGATTATAATGTGGAAACTTCTATTTCTCCAGTATCACCACCACATCTACCACAATTTCCCGAATTTAGGCAATCTCCTAATCCAATTACTGCGATTCAGGAATTCCCAGAACCTATCTTAAAAAATGAACGAGAAGAAAAAAACTCTATTAGCAAACAAATGTTGCTGTGGGGAGCAAGTACATTAGTATTCTTGGGTTTGATAGTAGCAGTTATACTTCGTAATCAAACTGGTTTTCAAAGTAATAAAGGTGGGATACAACAAGATAATTCTGGCGATATAAATTTTAGTCAAAGACAAACCGATGTGAAAATGCTGCCTAAGCTTAAGGGTACAAATCTTCCACCATCTGTTGTTGCTACCTCTAAACCCCAAAACACTCTTACCTCAAATACAGAAAAGCAAAACCAAGCACTATTAAGTTTGGCAAAAATGTCATTGAATAAAGACCAAGCAACTGATTTGAATCAAGCTATTACCATTGCTCGTCAGATTAAACCAGGAGAAGCAATGTATGAAGAGGCCCAGGAAAATATCCAGATTTGGAGCTTGATGATTTTCAACTTGGCAGAAGGTCGTGCTAAACGTGGAAAATATGGTACTGCAATTGCTGCTGCCAAATTAATCTCGAAGGATAATCTTTTGTATTCTAAAGTCCAGATTGCCGTAAAAAAATGGCAACTTCAAGCACAAGAGTATTTTACCAACAAAAACCTGCTTGATGCAGCCAAACTACTAATTAAGAATAGACAAGCATCTACATATAATCGAGCTATTGCAGTAGCAACAAAAATATCTGCTGGAGAGTTGGGTTATGAGAATGCTCAAAAATCTATTGCTAAATGGAGCGAAAAAATTTTAGATATCGCCCAAAAAAGAGCTAATCGAGGTCAACTAAAAAATGCAATCCAAACTGCTACTTTAGTGCCAGAAAATGCACCTATTTATAAAAAAGCCCAAGATGCAATTAAACAATGGCAGAAAAGGCAATAGATGAAAAATAAGAAATAGTGTATAGTCCCCATTGTTAATAATCTTCTAAATATAGGGCTTGTATACCTCACCCTAACTTTTCGAAAAGGCCTGTGGTTGTTGCACTTTGATATATGAGCAGCATTATACATAATAACAAGTCTCATGCTGGGGTTTATCTATACTCATCTAACAGATACCAAAGTATAAGACAAAGCTAACTTGTAGTCGATTTATAAAATCCTAGTAAAGATGGTTAAATATTATGAAATTGGAAAAATTTGAAATGGGAGTCTACTAAATAATTAATGTCATACCCGAAAAGGAATTGTAAAAGAGGAAAACTGTATCAATAGTGTTTTTGTTGTTAATTAATAACTTAAATCATTCTAATATACTACGACATATACTTCTGTATTTTATATATAAATACAGTCAAATAGATTTCAGATAAAAGAGAAACTTTAGTTCGAATTAACTATATTCTACTTGGTATATCAAACCCAAACAGCAAAAATTATCATTGATTTTTTATTTATGTAATATATTCACACTTGGCTATTATCTAATAATGCTATGTTGTTATCCAAAAATAACTTCTATCACTTATATAATATTTCTTCTATCATTTTACCCAGTAATCAAATTGAGCATGGCATAAACTTGGACAAAGTTTATGTTAAGTCAAATTTTGGGCAAAGTTTGAAGCAGAATAAAATACATGGCTATTTTTCCATTAGTTCTTGCATCATTAAGACTTATACTGCCTGCCTTAAATATATATTGGGGTTGTAATGATACTTGTTTATTATTAGTAGATAATGCAAAAAGTTACTAATAAGGATTGAGAAATTTTCATATAATATGGTCATTGTCCATATGAAATTTTATTAGGTTTAATACCTATCCAGTATTTTATTAGTTATCCTATCTCGTTGCTAAAATTCTTTTGTGTCTTTGTTCCCCAATAACTTTCATTTATTTAGGATAAAACCCAATGAATTCATGGCTTTTATTGGAGAACAAATGGAAAATATATTCAGAAAAACAAATATGGCAGTCTAAAAAACTGATAATTCATTAAAATTATCTACTTAGAAGAGTGTCCAGAGAAGATGAAGAATTTCTTTATTTTCTACGGCTGACTTCATTATTATGAAGCTACTTGTGCTGTAGTTCGAGTACGTCTTCTTCTCCCATCAGTTACCTTGGCTGCGGGAGCCTCCGGAATTTGTATCAATAAAGTTACGTTTGGCTGACACTGTAGCTCTCGTTTTAAAAAACGTATTAACTCTCGCTCTAGAATTCCTTCTAATCCGCTCCAGTCAACTTCAGAATCACCATTATCAACACAATGGGATAATTCTTGCCAATGTAAACTGAGGCTTTCTTCAATGCGCTGTTGTACTAGCTTTTGTAGTAGTGATTTCTCAATACAAGTTACCACACCCCGCAAATGAATCTCTGGTTTTGCAAGTAACTTGCCACTCCAGTCAATAGCTGTAGCAATTGTGACGATGCCTTCATTCGCCATGACTTGTCTTTCTTGAAGCACTTTTGCACTCACCATGCCAGAACTAGATGTATCGACTAATTCAATCCCTGAAGGTACTTTTCCTAAAACTTTAATGGATTCTTCAGCAAGTTCTACTATATTACCATTATCAATAATTACTATATTTTCCCGGGGTATACCCATAGATTGAGCTGTTTCAGAGTGCTTTACCAGCATCCGATGTTCACCATGAACAGGCAGGAAAAATTTGGGCCTAGTTAAAGCAATCATCAATTTTTGATCTTCTTGGCATCCATGTCCAGAGACATGCACTCCTTGGTTACGTCCGTAAATTACTTTTGCTCCCTGCATCATCAACTTATCAATGGTGTTGACAACAGCAATAGTATTTCCTGGAATTGGATTAGCAGAAAATACTACTGTATCACCTTCCCTAATATTAATATGAGGATGTTCTTTCCTCGCAATTCGAGATAGTGCTGCCATGTGTTCACCCTGAGAACCAGTAGTTAAAATTAATATGTTCTCGTCCGGTAAATTCCTTACCATATGTAATGGCTTGAGTAGGTTATCATCACACTTGATATAATTCAGGTTACGTGCATGGGCAATCAAATTCAACATAGAACGTCCAACTATTGAGACAGTTCTATTATGCTTCTCTGCTAACTGCAAAATCATATTGATGCGATGTACGCTTGAAGCAAAGGTAGTAACAAATAATCGTCCTTCACTTTGACAGAAAATTCGCTCTAAGTTGGGGTAAACTGATCTTTCGGAAGGGGTAAATCCGGTTACTTCCGAGTTTGTGGAATCGCTCATAAGGCATAGTACCCCTTTCTCCCCATGCTCTGCTAATTTCTGCAGGTCAAAATGCTCCCCATCTACAGGAGTATGATCGAATTTAAAATCTCCTGTATGTATAACTACTCCTAGTGGAGTAAGAATTGCTACGGTAAAGCTGTCGGCCATAGAGTGGGTATTCCGTATGTACTCAATTACAAAGGATTTACCAATACGGACTATGTCTCTAGGCATGACTGTATTTATTTTTGTGCGGTCACGTACTCCCGCTTCTTCCAATTTACCCTCCAGCATAGCCATTGCCAGTCTAGGTCCACAAATTACCGGTATATCAAATTGTTTGAGATGAAAAGCTATACCCCCAATATGGTCTTCATGACCATGGGTAACAATCATCCCTTTGATCTTATGACTATTTTCTCGTAGATAAGTTGTATCTGGCAGAACAATATTTACACCGTGCATTCCGTCTGTAGGAAACGCTAATCCAGCATCCAATAAAAGAATTTCGTCCTCGTATTCGAAAACACAAGTATTTTTACCAATCTCATGTAAGCCTCCCAAGGGAATAATTTTCAGGGTAGATTTATTTTCCTTCTTAGCCATTTTCTCCTAAGGTTATTCTTGAATAGTAGTTAATAAGTTTGCAAATAAGTAATCAAAAAAAATCGTGATCAATTTAAAAACAGCAATTTGGATACAGTTGTCTAAAAAATAGCCAACTTATAACTCAGTGTTTAATGGGGTAATGTGATTGAAGATGCAATCATAAATTTGTTGTGAATTATGTTAATAGGAACACCAACTATTGGCTAGAGGTTGTACATCAGTACTCGAATCTCTTATATGCAAAAAATCAGGTATAAATTAAATTGAGTTCTTTTAATACATTCTCTAATTTTTGTTTAGTTGTTGATGGCATCTCACATAGTGGTGGTCGAGGAGAACCCACTTTCCAGCCTTGCATTTCTAACGCTTTCTTGACTGGAATTGGGCTGGTTGTTGAAAACAATGCCTTAAATAGAGGGAAAAGTCTTAAATGTATTTGGCTAGCAAGCTGGGCTTCTCCTTCACTAAAAGTCTGAATCATCTGTTGTAATTCTTTTCCTACCAGATGGGAAGCCACACTGATTACCCCATTAGCCCCAATGGCTAACATGGGAAGTGTCAGGGAATCATCACCAGAGTAAATTTGAAATTCTGCAGGTACCAAACGACGAATTGTACTGACTTGGTCTAAATTTCCACTTGCCTCTTTTATACCAATAATATTTTCTATTTCTGCTAAACGAGCAACAGTATCAGCATCTAGATTCTGTCCAGTTCGACTTGGAACATTGTATAGCAATAGTGGTAGTTCTGGAGATGCTTGGGCAATTGTTTTAAAATGTTCATATAGTCCTTCTTGTGGTGGCTTAATGTAGTAAGGAACAACCTGTAAAACGCCATGCACGCCTATTTTAGCAGCCTTATTAGTAGCCATGATTGCCTCTTTAGTGGAGTTAGATCCACACCCTGCGATTACCTTACCTATACCTGCGCTTGCTTCTAGAATAACTTGAAATAGTTGATACTCCTCTTCCCAGGTAAGAGTAGCCGATTCACCTGTAGTGCCACAAACTACCAATGTGTCTGTACCATTATTCAACAAATATGATGCCAACTCAGCAGCCGTATTATAGTCAACACTACCGTCTAGTGCGAACGGTGTAATCATTGCGGTTAGAACTCTACCAAAATATACCACCCTTTTTCACTCCTAAATTCCCTCCTTGATTTGTATCTAATGATTGGAGGGGTTTACTGTGACATTTCGTCTGACATTTTGTCTGTCAAAGGTGCTACTCTTATTGACACTTTTAATTATAATTGTGGAGTAAACACTATTACCATCAACTGGAAATCGATAGTTTTGCTCCTTTAACCAATTGTCTTTCTACTAGTAATTCACTTATCTGTATAGCATTGAGCGCAGCCCCCTTACGAATTTGGTCTCCACACAGCCATAGTTCTAATCCACAAGGGTGGGAAATATCCTGACGAATTCTTCCGACTAAAACATCGTTTTCGCCACTGGCTGCTATGGGCATAGGGAAATGATTTGCTTGCCAATCTTCTACTAATTTAACACCAGGTGCGCGGCTTAAAATTTCTCTGGCTTTATCTGAAAAAAATGGTTCATTAAACTCCAGGTTAATCGCTTCCGAGTGTGCCCGCAGTACGGGAACCCGTACACAAGTTGCGGAAATTCTGATATTACTATCATTAAAAATTTTACGGGTCTCATTCACCATTTTCATTTCCTCCTCACAATAGCCAAAGTCATTTAATGGTGAATTATGGGGAAATAAATTGAAAGCCAGAGGATAGGGAAATACCTCTGTAGTTGGTTTTCTACCTTCTAAAATTTCCTGGGCTTGTGTTTTCACCTCTGCTATAGCCTTTGCACCTGCACCACTAGCAGATTGATAAGTTGCTGCCACAATACGTTTGACTTGTTGTACTTGGTGTAAGGGCCATACCACCAAGGCCATTAAAATGGTTGTACAGTTTGGATTAGCGATAATACCTTGATGCTTAGTTATTGCATTGGGATTCACTTCCGGGATTACTAAGGGGACTTCTGGAGACATACGAAAAGCACTAGAATTGTCAATCACAATTGCCCCTTTTTCCACTGCTATAGGTCCTAAGGTTTTAGAAATGGAACTACCTGCACTTGCTAAGACAATATCCACATTACTCAGGGCGTGATCACTAGCTTCCTCAACCAGAATATTTGCTCCTTTGAAGCTTAACCTTTCCCCTACACTACGGTTAGAGGCTAAAAGTCTTAAGTCCGCAACAGGAAAGTCCCTGCTATCTAATAGCTCCAGTAGTTCTTTCCCTACTGCACCAGTAGCTCCTAAAATAGCAATGTTATAATTTTTAGCCACACTCTTCTCCTTCTAAGTTAAAATTTTCGTCATTTATCACTGAAGTTGATAATTGCCGGGACTAAAAATAAATTTAAAGTTAATGAGGGGTTTTTCAATCAAATTGTAATTGTGTATCCACTCGTCAACATATACAGTAACTGCTCAGGATAACGATACAGAATCACTTAATAATAATCATTATAGGAATCTACTTTTACTAATTAAAAATTAATAATAATGTTGCAGACGTCCTAATAGTAAATGTTTCTCCTTATCCTAGTTAAGATATTTCTTTGTTGTGAAATGCAAGCAAAATAAACCTTGCAGAAACTCGTGAAAAATACAACCCCCGATATTGTTAAAATTACTTATATAGTAATTAGTCTAAACCAGACAGCATACATCAAAAATTTCCTCATTCTTAATTAGGACTCTTATAGTATATGTTTTCACTGCAAAAAAATGAGTAGAATGAATTTTGCATATTAGTTAGAATTACTAGTGGTATAAGGCGTTACTTGTAAGCCTATGTTTATTAGCGATGAGATAAAAACTATCACATTGTCTATCTCTTCCCACACCTGTTCACCAGCATATCATGGGAATTAAATGAGAATAAAGGGAAAAGATAAAATTAAGTAACCTGAAGTTTATGAGATATACGTAAAACTGTAGAAAAGATTCCCTGACAGGTATAGTTGTAAACTGGTACGATATATTCCAATGTACTGAGGGTATTTTTTTACGAGTGTTCTTGCTTCATTCATTGAGTAGGTGAGCAATAAAATAGCACTTATTATTAGGTATTTTTTAAATAGATGGGCTCACTCTAACACAGGATCAAAAATAAGGATTAACTAAAAATGATACTTTAACGGAAAGCAACTAAGCAGTGGATATAACAGCAAAATTTTAATATAACGAGACATATCTTTGATAAATTAGATCAGAATTGAATTGAGCATATACTTATCACTAATATCCTAATCTCTAGTAGGCTTTTATCTCTATTAGTAGAAAATAAGTTGTTAATTGTATCTCACTATAATAGCCATATCAAATCTGCCATAACCATAATGAAGAATAAACTGAACCCACATATTATGTGATTCTATTTTGCTTGTCTCAAGCTAGTTTTAAGATAGTAGTTCTCTGAAAACATAATCAGAAAATTCTAGAAGTTTGCCAACAATGCAAAATTCTCCTTAAAATTCCTATAAGTGTTTGTTTTCAAAAACCATATAAATTATAGTCAGTAAGTAGAGTAATAGTTATGAAAATCACCCGGGAAAAACTCCCAGCAAGCCAAATTGGCTTAGAAATAGAAATCACTCCGGAAGTTACTAGGCAAACCTATGAACAAGTGGTTAAGAAATTAGCTAAATCCACGCAAATTCCTGGGTTTCGTAAGGGCAAAGTGCCTCGGCCAATATTATTACAACATTTGGGTACAAATCGAATAAAGGCTGCAGCATTAGAAGAAATGCTTCAGGACGGAATTGAAAAAGCAATAGAGCAGGAACAAATTGCCATTATTGGCAAGCCTCAGCTTTGTTCTGACTTTGAAGAATTAATTGTCAGTTATCAACCAGGTCAGTCCTTTACTTTCTCAGCGGCTGTAGATATACCTCCAAAAATAAATTTATTACAATATAACAACTTGTCTGTGAAAGCCGAGGAGATCAAGTATGACCCCGAAAAGATTAATCTAGTAATAGATCAAGAAAGGCAGCAAATGGCTACCCTAATTCCCATAGAGGATAGGTCTGCACAGTTAGGCGATGTAGCTATTGTTGATTTTAAAGGAGTTCTGGCAAAAGATGATAGTAATGACCAAGAATCAGAGCCAACACCTATTCCCGGCGGGGAAAATAGCAATTTTCAGGTAGACTTACAGGAAGGTAATTTTATTCCTGGATTTATTACTGGAATAGTAGGAATGAATTCAGGGGAAACAAAAGAGATCATAGCTGAGTTTCCAAGCAAATATGCTGATGAGAATTTAGCTGGTAGGTCGGCATTGTTTACAGTTACCCTCAAAGAACTTAAAGAAAAAGAGCTGCCGGAATTGGACGATGATTTTGCTAGGGAAGTCAGTGAATTTAATACTCTAGAAGAATTGAAGGATTCTCTTGCCGAACGTTTCCGTAAGGAGGCAGAGGAAAAAACCAAGTCTAATCAGCATGAGGCCTTATTAATTGAGTTGATTAAATATGTTGAGGTCGATTTGCCTGCTACCATGATTGAGCAAGAGATTGACTCCATGTTAACTCAAACAGCTATGAAGCTGGCTCAACAGGGATTAGACGTCAAACAATTATTTACCAGGGAAGTTATTCCCCAATTAAGAGAGCGTTCTCGTGAAGAAGCCATAGAAAGGCTTAAACGATCACTTGCATTACGGGAAATTGCTACTCGGGAATCTCTCATAACTTCAGAGGAGGAAATAAGTACTCGCATTGCTGCACTAAAAGAGGACTACCCAGAGGAGAATATTGACTCAGGTAAACTCAGAGAAGTGGTAGAAAACGAGATTTTTACGGATAAAATCATGAGTTGGATTATGTCTCATTCTTCTATAGAACTAGTTCCAGAAGGTTCCCTGAAAGCAGTAGAGGAAAAAGAAGCCCAGTAGTAAGCCATGATAGCTCAATTATAAGTGATAGTAATTGAAGTAGTTATCTTTAGCTAATGGCTATAGATAACTTTGTTAAAATGTTAATTTAGGGCAATTTAGAATGATTTAGAGTTACCTTGAACAATGAGAGTGCATATGTCCTTGAGCGTTAACTAGTATATGAGCAGATTTGTTGAATGGAAGAATAGGTGGTTAATATAGGTCATAATGGCCATGTATACTGTCTTGTCTTACCACAACAAATTTATTGTTCTAAATAATAACAGGACTATTGTCTCCACTTTGTTTTTTTGTTAAGTAGTTTTTATGTTGAGATCGCAGTTTGAAAATTATCTATTACAGAGTTCAGTTCGATGGGAGTTCAACTCAATTGCCAGTAGTGATGGTGTTTTACCAACGGTAGTAGAACAGTCTGGAATGGGAGAGAGGGCATTCGACATCTATTCCCGTCTGCTCCGAGAGCGCATTATTTTTTTGGGTACGCCCATTGATGATAATATCTCCAATTCCATAGTTGCCCAGTTACTGTTTTTAGATGCTGAGGATTCAGAAAAAGATATTCAACTATACATAAACTCCCCCGGGGGTTCTGTTACAGCAGGGATGGCAATTTATGATACAATTCAACAAGTCCGCCCGGATGTTGTTACCATCTGTTTCGGATTGGCTGCTAGTATGGGGGCATTTTTATTGGCAGCTGGTACAGCTGGTAAAAGGATGTCTCTTACCGACTCCCGGATTATGATTCACCAACCCCTTGGTGGTGCACAGGGTCAGGCTGTTGATATTGAAATTCAGGCTAGAGAAATTCTTTACCATAAAGAAAAATTAAACCAGTTGCTAGCTCATCACACTGGTCAACCATTAGACAAAATTACCGAAGACACAGACCGGGATTTCTTCATGTCGGCGGAAGAAGCAAAAAATTATGGCTTGATTGATAAGGTTATTTCTTCCCAGTGGAATTTGCCCATTGCTGGAGAAAATGTCTCCATTTAGTAATAAAGAGGCTGGTATGGCTAAGTACGACTCCCATTTAAAATGTTCATTTTGTGGTAAGTCCCAAGAACAAGTGCGTAAGCTCATCGCTGGACCGGGAGTCTATATTTGCGATGAATGTGTAGACTTATGCAATGAAATCCTCGATGAAGAGTTACTGGACACTACCACTGCCGCCAACCAGCCGGCAGCACAGCCAGAACCTCCTCAGAAGCGTCGTTCTCGTTCTGCAAATCTTTCATTAAATCAAATTCCCAAGCCGCGAGAGATCAAAAAATATTTAGATGAACATGTTATAGGTCAAGATGAAGCTAAAAAAGTCTTGTCAGTTGCTGTTTACAATCATTACAAACGACTCTCATTAGCTCAATCCCCAGGGAGTAGTTGTAAAAGTACAGATGATGGTGTAGAACTGCACAAGGCAAATATCTTACTGATTGGTCCTACTGGTTGTGGTAAAACCCTGTTGGCACAGACTCTAGCAAAAATTTTAGATGTGCCTTTTGCTGTAGCTGATGCTACTACCCTCACGGAAGCTGGATATGTGGGGGAAGATGTGGAGAATATACTTTTACGACTTTTGCAAGTAGCAGATTTAGATGTAGAAGAGGCACAAAGGGGGATTATTTATATTGATGAAATCGATAAAATTGCTCGCAAGAGCGAGAACCCTTCCATTACGAGGGATGTTTCTGGTGAAGGTGTGCAGCAAGCATTATTGAAGATGCTAGAAGGAACAGTTGCTAATGTCCCACCTCAGGGTGGTCGTAAACACCCCTACCAGGATTGTATTCAAATTGATACCAGTAATATTTTATTTGTTTGCGGTGGAGCTTTTGTTGGTTTAGAGAAAGTTGTAGATCAAAGAGTTGGAAAAAAATCTATTGGCTTTGTCCATTCAGGAGAAGGACAGTCTAAGGAAAAGAGGGCTGCTGATACGCTACGTTGTTTAGAGCCAGATGACCTAGTTAAATTTGGGATGATTCCAGAATTTATTGGACGTATGCCTATGGTCGCAGTGGTAGATCCCTTGGATGAAGAGGCATTAATGTCAATTTTAACCAAGCCTCGCAGTGCTTTGGTTAAACAGTACCAAAAACTCCTAAACATGGATAATGTGCAGTTAGAGTTTAAACAAGAAGCATTGCGAGCAATTGCCCAAGAGGCTTATCGTCGCAAAACTGGTGCTAGAGCATTACGGGGTATCGTAGAAGAGTTAATGTTAGATGTGATGTATGAGCTCCCATCCCGTAAGGACGTTTCAATTTGTACAATAACGGAGGAAATGGTAGAGAAACGTTCTACTGCTGAATTGATTATGCATCCTTCTTCTCTTCCTAAACCAGAGTCAGCTTAGGATAGAAACAGAAGTGGTCTAAGATAATCCACTAATTTATTGCGGTGGTAGATTGTAAGGTAGATTTTTTGTTCCTATTGAGATGACTGACTAGCTATTGTGAAATATTTTTTTGCAAGGCGCTTTTATATGCCTGCATAAGATTGGTTTCTCAGGCTTTTTATAATTTTACAAAACTAACTTTTTATTACGCTGGTGTAAAGAAGAGGATTTATTGCAATAAAAATCTTTATTGCAATAAATCCTCTCAGGTTTATTGTTGTATGTATTATTTATGCTATTATACTCACTCAGTCAAAATTCTTTCCGGTTAATCTAGGAAAAATTTATTATGCGTCTATGAGCTTTTAATGGAAAATGTCCTATATTAATGTTCGTGGAGTTCAGCATTACTATGAGTGGGTTAAAGAGCCATCAGAGAGTTTAGGATGCAGAAAGCCTGTAATGGTATTTGTTCACGGCTGGGCTGGTTCTGCTAGATATTGGGAGAGTACTGCTAGAGTTCTATCTCCAAGTTTTGACTGTTTGCTTTATGATATGAGGGGCTTTGGACGCTCTCAAACTAACTCTAACTCTATAGCAGAATGTGGGGAAGATACAATCAATTTTTCCTATGATTTAAAAGAATATACTCGTGATTTATCAATATTGGTTCGTAATCTGGGAATAGAAAGATTTTATATTTCTGCCCATTCAATGGGGGCTTCTATTGCCACGTTATTTCTTAATCGTTATGTAGAACAGGTCAAGGGAGCTATTTTGACTTGTAGCGGCATTTTTAAGTATGATGAGAAGACATTTACTGCTTTCCATAGGTTTGGCAGTTATGTCGTCAAATTTCGTCCTAAGTGGTTAGAAAAAATTCCCTTAGTTGACAGAATCTTTATGGCAAGGTTCTTACATCGTTCCATTCCTATCAAAGAACGTAAGGACTTCTTAAAGGATTTTCTTTGTGCAGATTATAATGCTGCCTTGGGCACTATTTTCACATCTGTTAGTGAAGAGCAGTCCAAGTTAATGCCCCAGGAGTTTGCCCGACTTAAAGTGCCCACTCTATTGGTTTCTGGAGAATTTGACCAGATTATTCCAGCTATAATGGGAGAACATGCAGCAAGTCTAAGTCAGGCAATAGAATTTGCCATAGTTCCTAAAACTGGTCACTTTCCGATGCTAGAAGATGCTGTAACTTATTGCAAAATAGTACAAGATTTTTTATCTCGGAATGCTTAAGTGTATTTTTTGCCATATTATTGAGTATTTATTCTGTAGTATATTCAACCTAAGCCCAGCTCCCGCTTCAAAAGATTAATAGATTTAGTACCAATGTAATTTTCACAACGAATTAATTTTGGTGGGCGAATTATATCTTCAAGGGCATCATTTACTGCTGCCTGCGCAGCTCTAAAACTAGAGGGATCTGTACAGAAGACTACTTGCGCTCGTTTTACAATTGCTTTGAGTTTGTAATTATCTTTCGGCTGTGCTGTCATCACTAGTAACTGATCTCCACGTAAACCATGGAGAATCACCTCCGTAGCTCTTAGAATTCCAGGGCTAAGGCTAGTGATTCCAATACAACTATCTTGAGGCATACTTTTAACCACATCAACTTCTTTAGCATAGTCATATATATCTAGGGGAATTACTCTAACTGTCCTGGGAGCAGCGAGTGCTTCAACTTCTCCAATAAAATATCGACTAGTGACTACAGTAGCTGAGCTAGTTTGGTTAAGGACTGCGGCTAATTCCTCCATAACTACTAGTTGAACGGGAATTTGTAGGGATTCTTCCAATTCATCAATCATTAATTCACCTGCACCAATATCTGTAGCTGGTACTGCGACTAAAACCCTAGCACTACAACGCAAACGCCAATCAATTTCAGCTAAAAATATTCCCTGTACTTGATTTAGAGAACAACCCTGTGACAGTAAGTCATCTAGTGCATATTGGACTGTTTTATAGGCTTCTGGATGTTGTCTAAAAACAGGAGATTGTAATCTACTACCACCCTCATGTCCCTGGGCACGGACATAAATACCAGAGCCAGCAAGACTTTCAACAAAGCCTTCATCTTCTAACTGGCGATAAACTTTACTAATTGTATTCCGATGTAACCCTGTCTGCATAGCTAGTGCCCTTGTACTTGGCAATTTATATCCGGGTGGATATTGCCGAGAGGCAATCGCAAATCTAATTTGATTAAACAGCTGGGTTGAAGAAGGAATTTCACTATCTGGTTGAATACGAAACTGAAGCATCACCAAAACTCCTAAGTGCTATTAGCAGTGTAAGACCAGCTGTATCTGCTATCTGTTAAATATTTATTTATACCGCGAATGTTGATTTTGGCAATTGCTTATTCCCACTGTTTTGATTAATTTATACAGAATCGACACACATAATATAAACTTTGGAACAATGTCATGGTTAAATCTAAAATAATCACATCCTATAAGTAAATAAACATTATGACAGAGCTAGCTATTACCGCTATAACAGTTAAACTTTCGCAAACTGATGTAATATAACGATGCTTCTTTGGCTAGGCTAATTATTCCAGAAGTTTATCCCGGAATAGTTTTACTGCAGTAGTTTTTTAATATTGATATCTAAATTGAGGAACCATATTAAGATAAGAAATATTACTTATCTTAATTATGTGGTTATTGCTAACACCTTTTACTAGAGCTGAAAACCTAACTAGTTTTACCACTAATTATACTTTTGCCTAAACTCCAGACTTTAAAACTGCTGGGGAATACAAAATTTAGTCTAAAGGATAATAGTCATTGAGGAACCTTCAAGTTCTTATGAACTATTCAAGAATCCTGACTTAGTTCAGTTATTATAAGGTTTGTTTATATTTTTTTCACTTTAGATGACAGCATTCCTACTGCAAAAAGTTAAACAAATTTCAGAAAAATCAGAAAAAGACTATACTTGTTGTAGTATTCTTCACCTTAATACAGGCAAAAATTAATTTTCCTTTAAATCCTTTCACAAATGATGATATGAGCTACAAAAATTATTGAGAACTTGCAAAAAAACATTTACCTTTCTAAACATTTTATCTTGTAGCTGTATTTTTAGTTTCTGGTTAATATTCTTAAGGAGAATAACACAATACTAATATAATTAGAATTAAGACTTCCAGAAATAGGCCCCCACCGGGAAATTTCCCGGTGCTGTAAAGTTAGAATTTACTTGATATGAAAGAGATAAAAAATTTATCCGTAAACCCTGGATGTTATTCTACGAATATAATAGAAAACTAATTTTCAAAATCTACAGCATGAAAATATATACATTAATTAAACCAAGGAAGGGTGGAATACCCGTCAAAATACTTTTGACGGGTATTCCAATAAAGAATTATTGGTACCTTCAATCATCTATAAAAACTTATAGTCAACAAATTACATAAGAAATGAAACAGTAAGAATTCAGGATAGATAACAACAAAAATTATGGTTTGTCACAATTTAAACGAGGGTATTGATATGAGATTCAATATTTATACTGGATTATATAACTTTTATTGAGCAACAGTATGCAATGAACTTCACAGACATAATTGGTATATTGAATTCAAATTTAAGTTCTGAATTAATTACTTTTACTTACATTATTTTATTGACTCATTTCCCAACAGGGTTGTCAATTCTTGATAACAAATTTAAACCATATAGCTATTAAAATATGGAACAGAGTAAATATAAATAATTCAATATCCTAATATTAAATTTGAATTAAAACTCTCTCAAATTACTAGTCTCTCAAGTCCCTATCTAAAAACAATCAATTTTTGAAACTTGAAGAATAATGACTTTGAAGTTGAGTTAATCTAAGTCTTCTAGAATCAATTAGCCTGTTTTTGGTTAGCCAACTTTTGCTCCTGTAAACTTTGCAACTTCTGTAACAGGTAATCTACCTGTGCTTGTAAATTAATAAATTTAACAAGTTGTTCTTTTGAATAGATAGACTTATGCAGTTTATTAGCTCCATCTTTTTGCTTAGAGCTAGCAGAGGAAATATAAGACATGTGCATTTTAACAACGAACTCCGCAAAATAACTCACACTGTCCAACACTCAATTATAACCTAGAGTTTAAGTTGTATCAGCTGGTATTAAATTGTTTTTACTTATATGATTGATTAGTTAGTTTGTAAAAAATGGCATTTTTATCTCGGCATTTTTATAATTCTGCAAAATAAAATTAACACCTGTTTGGTCTAAGAATAAAAAGGTTTAAGCATTAATTCGTATACCTAAAGTCTAGGATGAGCAGGATTTTGAAAATAGCTACTATTAACCCATCGCCAATGTACTTCATAATAAATAACAATATATTTTCCCGATGGCTACATTTGGGATCCCCTGATGATATGTTTATAAGTACGTTGTCAGTTAGAGCTAATAGCTGTTATACATCCTGTGACTTTGAGTCTGTCTGCTGAAAAATACCAATGCCAACCTTGGCCTGGACTAATAGAAGCCTATCGTGAGTATTTGCCTGTAAGTACAACAACCCCAATAGTTACTTTACTAGAGGGTAACACGCCACTAATACCTTCTTTCACTTTGGCAGAAAGGATTGGTAGACAAGTAAGCGTGTATATAAAATATGATGGTCTTAACCCTACTGGTAGTTTTAAAGATAGGGGTATGACTATGGCAATTTCAAAGGCAAAGGAAGAAGGAGCAAAAGCTGTAATTTGTGCAAGTACAGGTAACACTTCAGCAGCTGCCGCTGCCTATGCACGAAGGGGTGGTATGCGTCCATTTGTAGTGATTCCTGATGGTTACGTCGCTTTGGGTAAGTTGGCACAGGCTTTACTATATGGGGCCGAAGTTATAGCTATTAGGGGTAACTTTGACCAGGCCTTGGGAGTTGTACGACAAATGGCCGATAATTATCCCATTACCTTAGTAAACTCACTGAATCCCTACCGCTTGGAAGGTCAAAAGACAGGAGCGTTTGAAGTAGTAGATGTTTTGGGCAATGCTCCCGATTGGTTATGTATACCTATGGGTAATGCTGGTAATATTACTGCTTATTGGATGGGATTCTGCCAATATTTTCAAGCTGGGAAATGTGACCGCTTACCAAAGATGATGGGATTTCAAGCTGCAGGTGCAGCACCGTTAGTAAATGGTCAACCTGTAACGAAACCAGAGACTATTGCTACAGCCATTCGGATTGGAAATCCTGCTAGTTGGGGGAAAGCAGTAGCTGCCAAAGATGCAAGCCAAGGCAGTTTCCATGCTGTAACAGATGCAGAGATATTAAATGCCTATCAAATTCTGGCTTCAGAAGAGGGTATTTTTTGTGAACCGGCCAGTGCATCTTCTGTAGCGGGATTATTAAAGATGAAAGACGAAATACCAACGGGAGCGACAGTGGTTTGTATATTAACAGGACATGGTTTAAAAGACCCAGAAATGGCCATGAAACATGGCAATAGTCAATTTCAAAAAGGGGTTGAGATGAAAGTTGAAGTTGTAGCTAAAGCTATGGGGTTCTAGTTGACCATGAGATAATGGAGAAATACCTCATACTCCATTATCTCATGGTCAGAATACAAATTGTTACAATTTATGCCTTTTAACAAAAAATAGGTTGAAATAACCCACTTGAGAAGGCGGCACCCGGATTCGAACCGGGGGATAAAGGTTTTGCAGACCTCTGCCTTACCACTTGGCTATGCCGCCATGTTTATACTTGGTTACCATAACACAATTCTACATTTAAAAAAGATAATTGAAGCAATTTACTTGGATTATCTAAACTTAATTTTATTTTATTATCCTACTATTTATTTGTTGAAGGCTAGTAGAAACAGACTAAGCTTGTAATAAGTAGACTCTTAAAGGGCAAAAACCCCCTTAAAAGACTTTTAAGTCACTAGCGAACCCCTATTTTACTTGTTGTAATAACTGTAAACATATTATGTTTGATTCAATAGCTGAGCGTTTAGAAGGAGCATGGAAAAAACTACGGGGCCAAGATGAAATTTCCCCATCAAATATTCGAGATGCCTTGAGGGATGTACGCCGCGCATTATTGGAAGCGGATGTGAATCTCCAGGTAGTCAAGGAATTTATTGCTGAGGTCGAACCAAAGGCACAGGGGACTAAGGTGATTAGTGGAATCAGTCCAGATCAACAATTTATTAAGATTGTTTATGATGAGCTGGTTGCGGTAATGGGGGAAACTAATGTTCCCCTCATAGAAGTAGATACTGCTCCCACAATTATTCTAATGGCTGGTTTGCAGGGGACTGGTAAGACTACTGCTACAGCTAAACTTGCATTGCACTTACATAAATTAAATCGTAGTTGCTTGATGGTAGCTACTGATGTGTATCGACCGGCAGCAATCAATCAGTTAACAACCCTGGGTAACCAAATAGGAGTACCTGTATTTGATATGGGGAGTGATGCTAATCCTGTTGATATTGCCCGTCTAGGTGTGGAAAAGGCTAAAGTAGAAGGTATAAATACAGTAATTATTGATACTGCTGGACGTTTACAAATTGATGCAGACATGATGGGGGAATTAAGTCGCATAAAAGAGACTGTTAAACCCCATGAAACTTTGTTAGTGGTTGATGCCATGACTGGTCAGGAGGCAGCCAGTCTTACGCACGTTTTTAATAAGCAGGTGGGAATATCTGGTGCTATTCTTAGCAAGCTTGATGGTGATAGCCGTGGTGGGGCAGCTCTATCTGTACGGCGCGTTTCTGGAACCCCAATTAAATTTGTAGGTATAGGTGAAAAAGTAGAGGCCTTACAACCCTTTTATCCTGAACGTATGGCATCTCGAATTCTAGGTATGGGTGATGTCTTGACTCTTGTAGAAAAAGCTCAAGAAGAGATAGATATTGCCGATGCAGAAAAAATGCAGGAAAAAATTCTGTCAGCAAAATTTGACTTTACTGATTTCCTCAAACAAATGCGCTTACTAAAGAATATGGGGTCTTTGGGGGGAATAATTAAAATGATTCCTGGGATGAATAAATTAACAGATGAGCAACTACAGAAGGGAGAAACTCAGCTCAAACGTTATGAAGCAATGATAAATTCTATGACTATAGAAGAGCGCAACAACCCCGAAATCTTATCTAGCTCTCCTAATCGCCGCAAGCGTATTGCCAAAGGCTCTGGTTACAAGGATGTGGATGTGAGTAAGCTCGTAGGTGATTTTCAAAAAATGCGTTCAATGATGCAGAAAATGGGACAGGGAGACCTGTCTAAAATTCCTGGGATGCTTGGTAATAGGATGAGTAATAATTCTATTGTTGGAACAGGGAATACTAGGGCTCCTGGTTGGCGAGGTTATAATAGTAATGTTCGAGCTAAAAAGAAACCCAAAAAGAAAAAAGGTTTTGGCAATCTTTAAATTAATATCCCAAAATACAAGGGTATAAGTTTTAAAAAATGATGGTATTTATTATTCAGTAAATGCTAAGGTACGAACTTGTATATCCATACCCTTATGCATAAGTTATGAGATAGAAAAGCCCAAAACTTAGCAAATAACCCACCCAATAAAATTTAAAAAGCATTAGACTTGTTTATATGGAAAGAAAGATGAATACAACTAATTAACTTTCTTCGTCTCTAAGATAATGAGATATAACACAAAAACACAGGAATATAATTTCTTAAGATGATTAAACTACGCCTGAAAAGATATGGTAAAAAGCGAGAACCTAGCTACCGCATTATTGCTATCAATAGTCTTGCGCGTCGTGATGGTATCCCTTTAGAAGAATTGGGTTTTTATAATCCTAGAACAGATGAAGTCCGTTTGGATATTCCTGGGATTGTAAAGCGACTACAACAAGGTGCCCATCCTACAAATACAGTCCGTCGGATTCTGGAAAAAGCGAATGTCTTTAAAGAAGTCAGCGCAACATCAACATAATAATTGGAAGTCAGTCAAAATAGCCCAAAATGCAGGTATATCCTGACTATTTTAGATAACTATCTGAGAATCGTTGGGATTTTTGCATTGGCTATTTTTAGTATTTCCGGAATTTATATTATTAACTAGGAGTATCTAGATGAGATAAACAGAATACTTAGGCTGCAGAAGAAATTATTGCATTGGATAAGAGCAGTTTTCAGGTAATCAATAAACATGAAAATAATTGTAGCTCAGTAGTTAAGATAAGATGTCTGGTAGTAGGATAAAAATCGTCACGATCAAAATAAAAACAACAATAGAATTGGGAAGCATTGCTAGACAAGCTTCCCATTAATCACAGGCTGTTGCTTATTTTAGATGTCTTAACAAAAGCTTCCGTCTAGGAAAGTATGTATCGGCCATAGTGCCATACGTAATTATGTAGTGCAAATAGCCTAATTATTTTCCTCATTTTGGCAAGGAAAATAATCCTTTGCAATAACACTAAAGATGTTATTGCAAAGGATATGAGGAGAACAGAACATAGGATTTTTCTACTATACTTATTGCTAAGTAAGAAAATTTTTGATCTGTTCCAAGTTCCTTTTTTATTTCTCTGAATCATTTATAATCTTTGCCTTTAAAGGCAGACAAAACTTGGAGGAATTCTAGTCTTCTACTTATAACTTTCCACTTCTAGCTCCTTCAAATTTACTACTTCTCAGAAAATTGAAAATCTTAATATGGCAGCTGCCTTAACAATTCAAATACCAAGTATCGATAGTACGATCGCTTTGGCAGGATATGCAGGAGAAAATCTAAAAATTATCTGTAATCTGACAGGAGCAAACATAGTATTACGGGGTCAGGAGTTGTTGATTTCTGGAACTCCAAAACAGATGGAGATTGCCATGAATTTGGTGCAAACATTGGAAAATCTCTGGCATGTGGGCAGCATTATTTCTAACGCAGATATTTTGACTGCTTATCAAGCTCTTAATACTCATAGAGAGGGAGAACTTGAGGATTTGCAAAAAAGAGTTTTGGCAAAAACTCGAAGGGGTAAAGTAATCCGTGCTAAAACATTTTGCCAAAAAGAATATATTGAAGCTATTAGCAAAAGTGACTTGACATTTTGCACTGGTCCTGCGGGTACAGGTAAAACTTTTTTAGCTGTAGTTATTGCAGTAAAAGCACTACTCAACAATCAATTTGAAAAGTTGATTTTAACTCGACCAGCGGTCGAAGCAGGGGAAAAATTGGGTTTTTTACCAGGAGACTTACAACAGAAAATCAACCCCTATCTACGTCCGCTTTATGATGCCATTCATCAATTTATAGCCCCAGAAAAGTTGCCATCTCTTATAGAAAAGGGCATAATAGAAGTTGCTCCTCTTGCTTATATGAGAGGCCGTACCCTTGACAATGCTTTTGTAATTGTAGATGAAGCCCAGAATACCACAGCATCACAGATTAAAATGATATTGACCCGCTTGGGTTTTCATTCCCGTATTGTGGTGACAGGAGACATTACACAAACTGACTTACAGCCCCATCAGCAGTCCGGTTTAAGTGTAGCCATAAAGATTTTAAAGAATGTAGAAGGAATAGCCTTTTGTGAATTTTCTCAAAAAGATGTGGTTCGCCACCGTCTAGTACAAAGGATTGTTACTGCTTATGAGCAATATGAAGTTTAGTTTTTCATGACAGTTTGCAAGTGAATGGTTTTCACTGACGTCTAAGTATGTGCCCAGGTTATACTTTTAACCTAATTCAACCCTAGATTAAAAGTTATATTCTCTATATGGTAACTATTTTACACACTAGTTTTACTCCTTAGAGGGGCTTACTGAAAAGTACTTAGGTGTTAAATAGAGTATTAAGTTACTTCAAGGAGTACTTCATTCTATGGAATTTCTATGAAGCTTGAGTAGCCACACTGGTATCATAAACTGTTTAATAAGTTAGGTATTTGCATTATTTCTTAGTAATTTAGTGATTTAAGATTCAAGTTTTTGTCATCCATATCAAGACTAAGATTCGATTTTAAATCGAAAGTCTTACCTGTATTAAATTATCCTCTCTTATTTTAACTTAATAAGCCTTATAGGTAAGACTAGGAGTTACAATATCTTAAGTCTAAACATTCAGGTAGGTATGCAAACAGAATATCGGCAGCGCCGTAAAGCATTTATGTCAAAAATTGGTAATGGTACTGCTATATTTCATAGTGCTCCTATTGCCGTAATGCATAATGATGTGGAGTATGCCTATCGTCAGGATAGTGACTTCTTTTACCTGACTGGTTTTAATGAACCCCAAGCAGTAGCAATTTTAGCACCTCACCACTCAGAACACCAATTTGTGTTATTTGTTCAACCCAAGGAGCGGGGAAAAGAAGTCTGGAGTGGTTATCGATGTGGAGTAAATGCAGCGAGAGAGATTTATGGTGCAGATGCAGCTTACTCAATTGTAGAATTGGAAGAAAAGTTACCTTATTACTTAGAAAATGCAGACCGCATTTATTATCGTCTGGGACGTGATCGCTTATTTAATGAAACTATTATCAATCATTATCAAGTTTTATTAAATACCTATTCCAAACGTGGTACTGGCCCACTTGCCATTGAGGACACGGGTGTTATTCTCCATAGCATGAGATTGATAAAAAGTGAGGCTGAGCTAGAATTAATGCGAAAATCCTCCGAAATAGCAGTAGAGGCACACAATCATGCTATGAAAATAGCCCAACCAGGAAGCTATGAATATGAGGTTCAAGCTGAAATTGAGCGAGTGTTTCGTTTACGGGGTGGAAGTAGTCCTGCATATCCTTCTATTGTAGCTTCTGGAGCAAACGCCTGCATACTTCACTATATAGAAAATACTTGCCAAATGCAGAATCACGATTTGTTATTGATTGATGCTGGATGTTCATATGGTTACTATAATTCGGATATCACCCGTACATTTCCTGTGGGAAAGAAGTTTACGGGAGAGCAAAAGGCTTTGTATGAAATAGTTTTAAGGGCTCAGAAACAAGCAATTGCCCAAGTACAACCTGGTAATTCCTATAACCAAGTCCATGACGTAGCCGTTTATTCACTAACAGAAGGTTTAGTAGAGTTAGGTCTTTTAAAGGGAAATGTTGATAATTTAGTTGAAGCGGGGAAATATAAACCATATTATATGCATCAAACTGGACACTGGCTAGGTTTGGATGTACATGATGTGGGGATTTATCAGTATGGAAAATACAAACCACAAATTTTACAGCAAGGCCAAGTCTTAACAGTGGAACCCGGACTATATATTAGTCATGATACTGAGCCAGCAGAGGGTCAACCAGCTATCGATCCTCGTTGGGTTGGTATTGGAATTCGTATTGAAGATGATGTGTTAGTAACAGTTAATAGTAACGAAGTTTTAACCGCTGGTGTACCAAAGGAAATTGATCAGCTGGAAAGTTAATATTACCTGTTATTTTAGGAAGACAGGGGTCTAGGCTATATGTCCGATATTGGCCAGAGTAACGAATATAAATTTTCATGTAACCCTCTAATCTAGACCGGATTTTAGAGTCATATTAGGAACTTACTATTACTAATATGAAACAAAATCTTAGTTTTAATGCCAAGGGATCACTTATTCAAAGTGATATATACTCTTTTGAATCAAAATTTCATTACTTCTTACTTAGCTATGATGCTATAAAATCACCAGAACCTAGGCTCTGACTTTTACCATCGCTGTGATTTTTAAGCTGTGACTGTCAGTAATTATTTCAAGTGTAGTTTAGTATAATCCTACTATAATAGGGCACAATAAGCTTATAAGCCAAGCACTTAGTTATTTATAGAAAAGTGCCGGGATATAATTATGAATATAAGAAAA
Organism: Richelia intracellularis HH01; assembly: GCF_000350105.1. GTDB lineage: Bacteria > Cyanobacteriota > Cyanobacteriia > Cyanobacteriales > Nostocaceae > Richelia > Richelia intracellularis. Next base: position 54,858 of record NZ_CAIY01000088.1, on the reverse strand, counting down.
CTTTTATAACCTATAAACTATAGACTTTTAGTAAAACTATACATCCGGCTATACATCCGGTTGATTAGTTAAAGCTTATTATTTTATGTTTAACCCGAATCATGAGGGCAGGGTAGCTGCTTATTTATCTATTTTATCTATATGCAGCAACCTCTTACAAGACAGAATACATAACTTAATCTCAGTATAATTACTTATAGACTATATTTTGAAGTCCTTTAAGTGCTTGCAAAGCAAAGGTTATCAAGCAAATTGCAGCTTATTAGACAGAGACTAAGCGTCTAAGTGATTCCGCACGACGTTTAGCAACTACATTTCCTGAATCATATTTTAAAGTTTCTTCATATGTCTCCAATGCCTGAGCTATAAGCGTCTTCTTCTCATATGCATGAGCTAAATTATTTAATGCTTTAACATAATCTGGTTTATATTTTATGGCCTCCTTATATTGACGAATTGCCAAGTCATACTGTTCTTGAGCAAAATAAGTATAGCCCAGGCCATTATAAATTAGGAAAATATGATCTTTGTCATCATCCGTTGCTATTTTAATGGCTTTCTGGAAAAGCCGTATAGCTTGGGAGTATAACTTTTTTTCCGAGTAGATACTGGCTAGTGTATAGTAATCCTGTATATTACCTTTCTTTTTTTCCAACTTTCTACGCAAATTGGAAAAAGACCTTTCTCGTCTGTGGGTCTTAAAGACCTGACGAAACACACCAACAGCAATAAATACTAACAAGGTAACTAGAATACTAAGGTAAATAAGTGCGAGTTTATTATTCATCATTTGTCTCTTGATTCTTAATTTTCACCTACTATCCAATGAAGTATAAGGTGTAATGTAATCGCTGCATTTATAATTAAATCCAAACAAGACAAGGGATGTTACTAAATTCTACCCTCAAATTATTGAGCCATTAAAAAATAAGATGACTACTGATAACTAGTTAAGATAGCCGAGAACCATAACCATTTTCAGATAAACCTCCATCTCAATCTCCTAAAAACTTAATGCAAATATCAAACTTTCTACATACTTCTTAATAAATGCCCAGAGAAAACTCAAAACGTTCTAATCTGAAATCTGACTGGGTTCATTTTCTTCGAGCTTTTCTAAGGCATCACTATTAGTTTATAGCAAGTGTACATTTGTCAGGCTGAAAGTGTCCCAAAGTTTAGGATGTTAACTCATTATAATGGGGGTTCTAGAAATCTAATGACTCTTAAGGCAAGTGGCGGAAGCCCAGTTGCGCGTCCGCAACTATATCAAACCTTGGCTGTATCAAAAATTGCCCAAGCAGAGCAACAAGACCGCTTTTTGGGTAATTGGGAGTTGCAGGAGTTAGCAACATATTTTGCATCTGGTGCCAAACGTTTAGAAATTGCCCAGGTGTTAACAGATAGATCAGAAATCATTATCTCTCGTGCTGCAAACCGAATTTTTACGGGTGGATCCCCGATGTCTTTTTTAGAAAGGACCAGGGAACCAGAACAGGAAATGGCTATATCTATGGCTGGTAAAGGCCTACCAACATCAAGGGAATTAGGAACTGTTACTTATGTAGAATCTCGGGGTGGATTTTTTGGTAATCTAAGTTCTATTTTTACTTCTGGAAGTGGTGGTATTACACCTGTTGCTTTTAGACCGATTAACATATCTCGTTATGGTCCAGACAACATGGCAAAAAGTTTGCGAGATTTGTCCTGGTTCCTGAGGTATGCAACATATGCAATTATTGCTGGAGACACCAGCATCCTCTCAGTGAATACTAGGGGATTAAGGGACATCATTGGAAATGCCTGTTCTATAGAAGCAACCATAGTTGCTCTGCAAGAGATTAAAGTTGCTTCAATCTCTTATTTCAAGAAAGATGTAGAAGCAGTGGATATCCTGACGCAGTACATGGATGTTTTAATCACAGAATTCAAAGTACCAGGACCTTCTGATAAGCTAAGACAACGTTATTCTTCTGACCAACAAGGCTTAACTCTACCTCAGACTTATTTTAATGCCTCAGAACGACGGCAGAAATTTGTTATGAAGTCAGGACTATCTACAAATGATAAAAATCATGTAATAAAAGCTGCTTATCGGCAAATTTTTGAGCGAGATATTACCCGTGCTTATCACTTAGGTATCTCAAATCTGGAATCCCAAGTAAAAAATGGTGATATCTCCATGAGGGAGTTTATTCGTTGTTTGGGTAAATCTTCCCTTTACCGTAAACAATTTTATGAACCATTTATTAATAGTCGTGCTCTGGAATTAGCCTTCCGCCATATCTTGGGTAGAGGTCCAAGTTCTAGGGAAGAACTACAAAAATACTTCTCCATTGTTTCTAATGGTGGTTTACCAAATTTAATTGATGCTTTGGTCAACTCTCAAGAATATTCTGATTATTTTGGTGAAGAAACTGTTCCCTACTTGAGAGGCTTGGGTCAAGAAGCTCAGGAGTGCCGTAATTGGGGACAACAACAAGATCTTTTTAATTATAGTGCTCCTTTCCGCAAAATACCCCAATTTATCACTACCTTTGCAGCTTATAATCAACCTCTACCAGATCAACATCCCTATGGCTCTGGTAATGATCCTTTAGAAATACAATTTGGGGCTATTTTTCCGAAAGAGACTCGCAATCCCAGCAGTAGTCCTGCATTTTTTGGTAAAGATACCAAGCGTTTACTTATTCATCGGGGTCCGGGAATTAATAACCAAAATAGCAATCCTAAGGCGCGAGGAAATTACCCCGGAAGTTTGGGAGCTAAGGTTTTCCGTTTGGAACAGTTATCTGGGAGAAATAATTCAAGTGTTCAGTTTTCAGAAGACTGGATCCAAAAGGTAATTAAGGCTGCTTACATACAAGTTTTCGGTTTTGAGGTGTACAGTTACCAGCGTCAGTCATCACCTGAAGCCAGACTGGAGAATGGTGATATTACAGTCAAGGAATTTGTACGCATTTTAGCTAAATCTGATGCTTTTCGGGGAAGATATTGGAATAAATTATATGTAATGAAGGCAGTGGAGTACATCCACCGTAGGTTATTAGGGCGTCCCACTTATGGCAGACAAGAAACCAACAAATATTTTGATATTTCTGCTAGGAAGGGGTTCTATGCACTAGTAGATATGATTATCAGCAGTCAGGAATATACGGAGGCATTTGGTGAAAATACTGTTCCTTACGAACGTTATATAACAGCCGGTGGTTTGGCAATGCGCCAGCTACGTGTGGGCTCGATTATTGGTGATGACATTGCTACTTCTATGTCCAAGAAAGAAATACCTCGATTTTTTGAATTGGGTATACCTCAGGACATACAGATAGAACCCCATATTGAATTCCGGATCAGTCAAGGGGTCTCGAAGCAGCGTGAACAAACTAAAATCTTCAAGTTAGTTGCTGGGGTTAACGATAAAGTTGTTATTGGAAGACTTGTCAGTGCAGCCTACTTGCAAGTATTTGAACGAGATATTGCTCCCTATATAAGCCTGTCCAAGGAGTTTATATCCTTAGAAAGTAAACTCAGTAATAGGGAAATAACAGTTAAAGACTTTATTGAGGCTCTAGGTTACTCCAGTTTATATTTGAAGGATTTTTACACTCCATATCCGAACACTAAGGTAATTGAACTAGGAACAAAACATTTCTTAGGAAGAGCCCCTTTAAATCAGGCAGAAATTCGCAGATACAATCAGATACTAGCAACCCAAGGTATTCGTGCCTTTATTCGCACCATGGTTAGTAGTATTGAGTATGTAGAGGCATTTGGCGAAGATACAGTTCCTTATAACCGTTTTCTAACAATACCAGCAGCAAACTTCCCCAACACACAAAAATTGTATAACCAACTAAATAAACAAAATAAAAATGTGGTTGTACCTAGTTTTCAAAACATCAAGCCTCGAATTGACAGCTCAAAATTGCCCCTTACAAAAAAGGCAATTGCAAATATCACAGTCTCTCATTCCAGCAATTATATGGGGGATAAATCCGAAAAAGTCCGGATCCATCGAGTAACTGTTAATAGTTCATCATCAGAGATTGAGATGGCAATTAATGCTATTTACTCACATGTGTTAGGACTTTGGTGTGATGAAGTTCCTCTATCGATGAGGATCATAGAAATGGAAACAAAGTTATGCAATCGTGAAATCACAGTATGTGAGTTTGTAGCAACTTTAGTTAAATCGGCAATTTACCATCAGCAATTCTTGAGCTCTTATCCACCAAATAAAGTAGTGGAATTTTTGTTCTGTCATTTACTGGGAAGAATGCCAATCATCCCTGGAGAGTTAGATCAGTATCAGATATTACTTCAAGAAAATGATTTATCCCAGGTCGTTGACAAGCTTATAAATTCTCCTGAGTACAACCAATTCTTTGGCAAAGACGTGGTTCCCTATAAACGCAATGAATATATACAAACGGTTAACTAACAAAGTCTAACCAAAACGGTAATAAATAAATGCGCAGGGGGCAAAGTTAATATAGCTACTTTGCTCCTAACATTAATATAGTTTCTTTATTCTCTAATATAGTTTCTTTATTCTCTGTTTTTATTTGATACATTCTTAAGAAGAAAATATTACAAACTATTAAGAATATTCATGTATGCTCAGCAGAATGACCGAGAATATTTGCTGGAAGGCAGTAAGCAGAAATGCTTGTGTAATTTACCCAGGCACACTCGAGGTTGTACCATAAACAATATTAACTTAATGTCAATGTTGTACTTGGGGCAAAATTGAGGAAAGCTTAATAAAGTCTTGTAAGTCTCACCAGTGCTATTAAGCTCTGGTTTCATGATTGTTGGAGGAATCCATTAATGAGTATTGTCACGAAGTCTATCGTGAATGCTGATGCCGAAGCCCGTTACCTCAGCCCTGGAGAACTAGATAGAATAAAAGGTTTTGTCACAGGTGGCGAGAGTCGCCTACGGATAGCACAATCTCTAACTGACAACCGGGAACGGATTATCAAACAAGCTGGCGATCAACTATTCCAAAGACGTCCAGATATTGTTTCCCCTGGTGGTAATGCTTATGGTCAAGAAATGACTGCTACCTGTCTGCGCGATTTGGACTACTACCTACGTTTGGTAACCTATGGTGTGGTTTCTGGTGATGTTACTCCCATCGAAGAAATTGGCATAGTTGGTGTAAGGGAAATGTACAAGTCCTTGGGTACTTCCATTGATGCTGTAGCTCAGGGCATTGCGGAAATGAAGAACGTAGCTTCTAGCATGATGTCTGGGGAAGATGCCGCCGAAGCAGGTTCTTACTTCGACTACGTTATTGGTGCAATGTCATAGGATGGCTGTTTGCTATCCACTGATATACGAGAATAGCAATAGAGTTAGACATAAGGAAATAAGAACATGCAAGATGCAATCACTTCTGTTATTAATTCCGCAGACGTTCAAGGTAAATACTTGGACGATAGTGCGATGGATAAGCTTAAGGGTTACTTTGCAACCGGTTCGTTGAGGGTACGTGCAGCCACAGCCATAAATGCTAATGCGGCTGTAATCGTCAAGGATGCTGTGGCAAAATCTCTTTTATACTCTGATATCACTCGTCCTGGTGGTAATATGTATACTACTCGTCGTTATGCAGCTTGCATTCGCGATTTGGATTATTACCTCCGTTATGCTACCTATGCAATGTTGGCTGGTGATCCTTCCATATTGGATGAACGTGTGCTCAATGGCTTAAAAGAAACATACAATTCCTTAGGCGTTCCAATTGGTGCCACAATACAAGCCATTCAGTCTATGAAAGAAGTAACTGCTAGCTTGGTAGGTACTGATGCTGGTAAAGAAATGGGTGTTTACTTTGATTACATCTGCTCCGGCTTGAGCTAGTATTGTAGCTTGTGCTTAGTTAATTAATTAGGTGTAACTTAAGTAGTTTTGGGACTGGAAGTCAAGGGTGAGTCCTGGGATGCTTTTTTGCTTGTCTAGAAATATATTTATTATTTTATGAACAAGTGTTAGGTTTCTAGAGTTTATTCTTGATTTCTGGCCTTGGGGAAAGTAAAAGTGTTGACACAATCATTAAGTTTTACGCTCACTAATCAAACTAAAGTTAAGGAGATATTTTATTATTATGCGGATGTTTAAGGTCACTGCCTGCGTACCTAGCCAGAGTCGAATTCGTACTCAGCGGGAACTTCAAAATACATACTTTACTAAACTAGTACCCTACGAGAATTGGTTTGGCGAGCAGCAAAGAATTCAGAAAATGGGTGGTAGAATTGTCAGCGTACACTTGGCTACTGGCAAGCAGGGTACAAATACTGGTTTAAAGTAACGACGAAGCAATACAAAATGTCATGCTCAACTTAATGATAAGCCTTGAATTAATATAATTTTGTGTATGTTGAACATATGGCTACGAGGCAAATGACTTTTATAAGCCTTTATAAACCACTGGAGAAATTAACCCCTTGGGTTTTGCACTTAAGAAATTTATAGAATATTTGCAATTAATTAAAGGTATAGCTCTACTGTTCTCGTTTGTTTTATGGATGTCTATTAACTTTCCAGATTTGAGATGTTTACACTCTTACTAATTTTATTTTGTTGATTGTTATTTAGCATAGCAACATCAGTATTTCAGCGCAGAAGTTTTAGGAACCTTACTTAAGTTAGTTAATTGATTATTCTGCTCACCAGAGTTTCAAGATAAGCTGGCCATTGATATTAGAGGTGATTTTTTCTTAGCAGCTTCTCTTCTCTTTCCAGTATTTATTTTTTTCTGGTAATTTCAACTGCCGGAGATAATCTTCTAGTGGGATTAATAATGAATGCCCTAACCCTATAAATATTCTTTCGGAATAACCACACCCTTGTACTGGAACGCTGGTATTCTTACGAATAATTATCATTGTGATTAATAATGAGAGAGTATTCTAATACAATTAATTACATGCTGGAGATTTGCAGTGTTTGGTATCTGGGTTTATAATGACAACTAAATAGTCGGTGGTTTAACATCCTCAAATTAATTATTTATAAGGATAATTTTGTTACTTTTCCATGTGTAGCCCATTTATAAATAATTAATTATTTAGATGCCAGCTGATGGTGAAGGCATATGATTTGGACTCAGGTAGATCTAACTAATAAAGTTCCGGTGACTGCTATTTGTTTTCCTGGATTTTCCCGCGTTAGCCATATTTAATGATTAACAACACAATTATAACGAAAATGTATCCTAGTTTATAAAAATACTCAATAAATGGTGGATTGTACTGGTATGAGGTAAATAAATATTGGCAAGAGGTATAAAACCAAGCTCTGAAATGAATGTTAAGCAAAGCATATTAAAAATATTGGTTTGCTTAATGGTTATGGTTGTTTATTTTACTTATCTCTAGATTTTTACGGAATACTCCTTTTTCTGATCATGGCCATTTTGTTATAAATATATATGCCTAACTTACATGCAGTGTTATAATCAGGGACCGTGTTAAGATGAAAAATAATTTATTTATGCCTAAACTCAAAACTCGCAAGGCTGCAGCAAAAAGATTTCGTGCTACTGGTAGCGGAAAGATTATCCGTCGCAAGGCTTTTAAAAATCATTTGTTGGAGCATAAAACTTCTAATAAAAAACGTAATTTGTCAAAAATGGTAGTTGTCCATGAAGGCGATATGGACAATGTAGTGGGAATGCTCCCATACTTATTATAAATTAATTAATGATTAGAAATAAAACTATGGCAAGGGTGAAACAAATATGGCAAGGGTGAAACGCGGTAATGTTGCTCGGAAGCGTCGCAAAAAAATTCTCAAATTAGCTAAGGGTTTTCGTGGCTCTCACTCTACTCTATTTAGAACAGCTAATCAGCAAGTGATGAAAGCATTACGGAGTGCTTACCGTGATCGAAAAAAACGCAAACGTGATTTTCGTCGCCTGTGGATTGTCCGGATTAATGCTGCTGTACATAAACATGGCATGAGTTACAGTAAGTTTATGGGTAAGTTAAGGAAAGCTGACATTCAACTCAACCGTAAAATGTTGGCACAGATGGCAGCACTTGACCAAGCCGGATTTAGCAAGATTGCGGAATTGGCAAGCAGAGTCCAGTAGTGTCAATAGTTATATATATGAGTATATTGCCGGCATAACAGGTTTTTAATATGATTAGTTGTGGTAGCCAGTGCTTAAAAAGCCTACTTAATCAGCAGGATAATGTGTTATCACAGTTGCATCTACTAATTTCTACAGCAGTTATCCTGGTATTAATTGTTGCCTTGTTATTAATGCTAATTCCAGACTCAGCAACGGCTAATGAGTTGTCAGAGATACAACACCGGTCCTATGTTAGGATAGCAGTCAAAGACAATGTGCGCCCTTTAGCGTTTAAGGATGTTAAGGGAAATTTGCAAGGCTTAGAGATTGATTTGGCCCAAAGGTTGGCGACAGACTTATTGGGAAAGGACGCTAATATGAAATTAGTAACCATGGCAAATCGTGATCGCTTGCCTATGATATTTAATCATAAAGTTGATTTGGTAATTGCTAGAGTCACTTCAACAACTTCAAGGTCAAGGATTGTTAGCTTTAGTATTCCCTATTATTTAGATGGTACCTTGTTAGTCACCAAAGATACCTCCCTGGAGCGTCTACAAGACCTAGCTACTAGAAAAATAGGAGTCTTAAATAATTCCAGCACTATTGCCAGTTTGAAGTTTTATCTACCTAATGCTGAGCTAGTAGGTGTAAGTTCTTATAAACAAGGAAAGGAACTACTGGAAAATAATACTATAGCCGCCTTTGCTGCAGACGGTTCTGTTCTGGCAGGTTGGGTGCAAGAATATCCCCAGTATCACTTAATTACTACTAAGCTGTCTACAGAACCATTATCTGTAGTTATGCCTAAGGGGATGCAGTATGATGAACTTAGACAAAAAGTGAATAGTGCCCTCACAAATTATATTTCTACAGGTTGGTTAAAACAGAGAATTATACACTGGGGTTTACCAGTCTATTAAGCACCTATTCAATCAGTAGAGATAAGATTAAGAAAAAACTTATCTTTGCTTTTCTTAACACTCCTTTTAACTCCACACTATTGCCCTTGACGGCGCTCAATAATTTCAGTAGTATTTTCTTAGATGAAGATTTAAAGCCGCAAATAATTAAATAATGAAAATTAACTGACATGGTTATGTTTGTCTTGTTGCTTCTTATATCAAAGCCGAGATAAGTATAATCCATTTTTAAGTAAATTGAATATATATTTGTGTATCTAAAAATATTGGGGCTAACAGTGGAAATAATGCACTATCCCGTTAGTTATGCGAATCTGCGAAAACCCCCATTGCTCGAATCCCTTCAATCCGGAAGGCAATAACTTCTGTAATAGCTGCGGGTATAGCCAATTTAGCATCCTCCTTAGGAATCGTTACCGCATTTTTTCTCTAATTGGAGAAGGTGGGTTTAGCAAAACCTATGTTGCAGAAGACGTAGATAGATTAAATGCTTCTTGTGTGGTTAAACAGTTTTTTCCCCAAGTGGAAGGGACAGTCGCAAGAATAAAAGCTGCAGAGCTATTTAAAGAGGAAGCTTTTCATCTATATGAATTGGGTGAAAAACACCTGCAAATTCCCAAATTATTGGCTTACTTCCAACAAGGATTAAGTCTATGCTTAGTACAAGAGTTTGTTCAGGGAAAGACCTTATTACAGGAACTCCTAACTAGATCCTTCGGGGAAGCAGAAATTATTGAAATAATTACTGATTTATGCTCTGTCTTGAAATTTGTCCATGCCCACAATGTTATCCATAGGGATATTAAACCAGAAAATATTATTCGTCGCCAGAGTGATCAGAAACTCGTATTAATTGACTTTGGAGGAGCTAAACAAGTAACACAAACCAGTTTAGCAAGGCAGGCAACAGCAGTTTACACTATTGGTTATGCTCCTAGTGAACAGATGGCAGGTTTTGCCTGCCAAGCCAGCGATTTATATGCTTTGGGTGTCACTTGCATTCGCATGATCACCCAAAGCTTACCAAAACAAGATAGTTATGGACAAATTCATGACCGCCTGTATGACCCTATGACTGCCCAATGGTTTTGGAGAGAAATCTTGCTGGAAAAGGGTATAACTATTAGTGAAGGATTAGGCAGAATTCTTGATAAATTATTAGAACATTTGCCCAGTGGAAGATATCAATCAGCAGAGGACGTTTTAAAAGATTTATATGAATTAAAAGGTAATAATAACAGCTTACCTCACAAAAAACCGGAAATAATCCCAGAATCAGAAATAATCCCAGAATCAGAAATAATCCCAGAATCAGAAATAATCCCAGAATCAGAAATAATCCCAGAATCAGAAATAATAAGAGTGGCTGGGTCAGGAGAAACCCCATCTAATAGATCCGGGTTGCAAATCTTTACATATAATGTAGTAACAGTCGATATTAATGGCAATGAAATTGGACAGAGTCATCGCAGTGCAAAGTTTTTTACTGAAGAGTTGGGTAATAATATAATTGTGAACATGGTACTGATTCCTGGTGGTGTATTTACTATGGGATCGCTTATTACAGAAGGAGATGCCGACGAACGTCCCCAGCATCAAGTTGCAGTAGAAACATTTTTCCTCAGTAAATTTCCTATCACCCAAGCACAATGGCGAGCTGTGGCAGCTCTGCCTCCAGTTAAACAAAACTTACACCCCAACCCATCGAAATTTAGGGGTGCTAATCGGCCAGTAGAAAATATATCTTGGTACGAAGCTTGTGAGTTTTGTGCCAGATTAAAACAAAAAACTGGGAAAAATTATCGTCTGCCAAGCGAAGCAGAATGGGAATATGCCTGTCGTGCTGGTACTAATACACCATTTAACTTTGGGGAAACCATTACGAATAAATTGGCTAACTGCAACACTAATTATGAAAAGCTTCGTTACTACCGCAACGAAACTACTACTGTCGGTAGCTTCCAGTTTGCCAATGCTTTTGGATTGTATGATATGCATGGCTTGGTATGGGAATGGTGTGCTGATCCTTGGCATAAGGACTATCAAGGCGCACCTGATGATGGTAGTGTTTGGGAAACTGGTGGAGATAATCATCGTCGGGTGTTACGTGGTGGTTCTTGGAACTTTACACCAGATATGTGCCGTAGTTCTAGCAGAAGTTGGAATGAGTCAGATGGTGGGTTGCGAATTTCTGGATTTAGAGTATCAATGAACTTCTGGGATTGGATTAATTGTTGCTAAATATAACTGCAAGTAACACCCCTTGAACTGTAGATAAAGAGTATTAAGATCTACACTAAATCCTAAAATTAACCGAATTCTTATATATACTATTTTGCATGAAGTCAAGAAATATATGTTTATGAGTAATTACAATCAGGTAAAGCTTAACCTTAGGTTAACCTTAAACCAATATTAAAGCTGTTAAGTTGTTATTAGCAATTCACTTTTTGTTGCAACATTGAAACCCCCCATAACTAAAAGTAATTCTTTGGTTATGGGGGGGTTATCTATACTTGGTGAGGAATTGAGATTGGCCAGTGTTTTCCCATATAGATTCTCCGATTTTAGAGAAGGCAAAATTATACTTGTCACAGAAAGTAAGAACTTTAGCAAACGAAATAGATGTTAGTTCCGTAGAACTATCGAAAGCATTGAAGGGTCTAGGAGACTTGAAGCTGCTAAATTTCTATTTGCCCCACTTTTTTAAGGAAATAGAGGTTAGTGGGGAAATATTTGCTGATTTCCAAGAACTAGTAGCCAGTTATTCTGGTGCTTTAGCTTTTTTGCAGACTCAACATCAGAGTGCTGTAAGAATGGTTGTTTCAAGTGCAAACACCCAACTCAAAAAAAATATTTACCCCAAATAAGGAATAATAAGTGTTTTTTGGGTGTGGGGTTTTCACAGTTGCGGAGAACTGGTAAACCAATAATCACTGCCTTGCCTATATCTGGAGGATATAAGCTCGATGGATTTGTTCCCTGGATAACTGGATATGGTATATTTTCCGAATTTATCGTAGCTGCCATTTTACCTAATAGAGGTTCAGTGTTTGGCATTATTCCTTTTAGGGAAACTAAACAATCTACAGGTGGAATGATAAAATTTTCCCAACCAGCAAAGCTTGCAGCGATGACATCTACAAATACAGTGAGTAGTAATATATCCGGCTATTGTTTACCTGTAGAACAGGTGATTTTTACGAAAACTGCAGGTTGGATGAATGATAATGATAAGAGCAATATTCTTTCTGCTAGTTTTTTGGCAACAGGATGTGCAATTGCAGGATTAAATATAATAGCCGCATCATCACAACAAAAATCATTGCCTTTTATTACTGATTCTTTTGTATTTTTGCACCAAGAGCTGGCAAATTGTCGTGCTGCTATCAGGAAAGCACAAAAAAACTCACAAACAGAATTCTCAGAAAAAATGCATCTTAGAAGTTGGGCAATTGAACTGGCAAATCGCATTTCTCATGCGGCAGTTGTTGTCTCTGGTGGTGCAGCCAATTATAGCCATCATAATGCACAGCGTATTTACAGAGAAGCTTTAGTCTTTACAGTTACAGGTCAAACTACTGCAATTATGGCTGCTACTTTGACAAGGTTAGTAATGAAAGAGGTAAAGGAATAAGGATAAAATAAGGAAATATTTATTTGTAATCTAACATCTAAAATTCTGTAATTTAAAATTCTATGATGCAAATATATAAGGTTATAGTAGAAGTGTTTGAAAAGCCACCTATTTTTTATGAACCAGCCAGGCAACCTTTAAAAGCCTGGGTAATATATTGTCTTCGAGATAGGGGTTTCAAGGTTATATATGATCAAAATGCGGATTTTGCAATTGAGCAAGGAAGGGAAAGTAATAAGCTGTGTTTTAAAGTTACAGATGATCCAACTGATCTAGATCCAAAGTTTGCTTGGATAGTTTGGGATAGTAAAAATCGAACTGTAAGTCTCACATTACCAATGGTCAATTAGTTCAGCATTTTAATGCAAAAGTCAGGATTCTAACAGTCATGCTGTTTACTTGCAAATCAAGTTTCCGTCTATTGTTTGCTATTTTATGATTTCTATCTAGTTACGATTGGAGTTAAGACTTAATCCTATGGGGTATATTAGTGTAGTTTCCCCCTTATCAATATAAGGCACCCACTTTAGTCCTTAAGCTAACTAGGCAGTAGATAAAAACAAATTATTATAACATTATAGTCAATAAAGCAATCAATCATGAATAGTTAGAGGTTTGACACCATAGTGATGGTAAACTAACCATAGGATGAGCCTTGATGATATTAAAAACATCAAATTACCTAAATAATCAAATTTAGAGGTGTTGCGTAAATCCTTTGATTTTAAATATAGCAGCTGATTGTTCATATGTTTATATTAGTTTTTTCAAGACATGAACAATGCTTACAATGGTAGGAAATGCTAATTAATTCACATGTAGATTTGCTAGGTTTAGATTCACTGCTTGCTATTCGTAATATCCTAAGTGAATATTTTTGTGTTTATTTTAAGATTAATAGGGAAATTCTACCCATTCTATAGCATTTTAGCTGAAATCATCTTAAGGCAGAGATAGTGAAGGCAAAGCTTAAGCTAAATTATTATTTTGCATTATATTTTTCTGGGTATGGAAGCATTTCCAGGTATTTTATGTCTTAATAAAAAGATTTGATATATTAGAGTAATATTCTCTAAAAGAATATTACTATTTGCTTATAATTGGGGATTGTGTCCTTACTAGCTGTCTGGGATAATAAACCTAATTACCCTTAGTTTATCAAGATCAAGAGCAGGTGTTTATTATATCTTGAACTTTTAACTACATTCAAAGTATCCAGTAGGTAATTGGATATATCAAATGACACTTTATCTTTGGTAATTTGATTAGGTTTGGATTACTTAGACGTTTTTTCCATAACTTTTTGCAAAAATAGACTTTCTAGGTGGTTAAGCCTTCCAGAATCCCATAGCCAGACTATACTAGTAATTCCTAATCCAACTATAATAATTAAGGACAATATTCTGACTAGGATGCCTCCTTTGTATTGGAAAGTACTTTTTTTGATTCGTCTTTTCAAATTAGCACTTGCTGGCTGAAATGACTGGTTAACATCAGTTTGACGGCTCCTTAAATCTGTATAACTGTGGTTGCTAGAGAGAACTGATGTTACCTGGGGTGTTGATTGGGGTATTTGATTTGCTAAAACCGTTTGGTTCGGGAGTTTATTACCATCAAGAATTTTGTCAATATCAGCGAAAAGTTCGTCCATCAGATAATCCGCATAAGTTTCGATAGCCCAAGGCTCACTGCAAATTAGTTCTTCTGATGTTTTGGGAATGGTTAGATACGTTCTGTTTGATTGTGACATGGCTTTTTATTCTTTTAGTACTAGGGGCAGTTAATAGTTCAAAACCCTAGCACCTGGGAATCACTTTAATTCTTGTTGATACTAAGTTGATTTTCCATAAGTGGAGTTGCGATTAACTAGCTTTTTCCTGTATTTATAAACTAATTATAAAAAGCATTAACCTTATTAGTCTTATAGATATTATTAATTAATAGCTATTTTATGATTTGTGTTATTCATCATAATGATTTTCCCAACACTATAATTATAGTTAATGAAGTTTGATATTAAGTTAATTTTGAAAAACTTGTTGTTTTTTGTTTTTACCTAATTCTAGATATATGATTAAAGAATTAATATCAGCAGGGTTTACTCCACCAATACGTGATGCCTGACCAATTGTAATAGGTTTTACACGATTAAGTTTTTCCCGTGCTTCCTTGGATAAAGTATCAATTTGCTCATAATCCAAATCATTAGGCAGAACGCGGTGAGCCTGACGGGTAATTTGGTCGATTTGATTTTGTTGTCTGGCAAGATAACCGGAATATTTGACTTCTATCTCTACCCCCTCTTTTTCCGTATGGGCAAGATTAGCTTTACCCAATCCATACTCTTCCAGATTAACGTAGTGAAATCCTGGACGAAGTAACAAGTCTGCAAGGGTAATAGAACCTTTGATAGATTGCCCAGTGGCTTTGGCAATTGCTTTACCTATATCCTCATGTTCTTTAACTCGAGTCACTTTTAAACGCTGTTTCTCATCTACAATATTTGCTTGTTTTTTCTTAAATAATTGCCATCGGCGATCACAAATTAAACCTATTTCCCTACCCAATGGTGTCATCCTTTGGTCCGCATTATCTGATCTTAATAGTAAACGATATTCAGAACGGCTGGTCAGCATACGGTATGGTTCACGTAAATCTTTAGTACATAAATCATCCAATAACGTGCCTATATAACTTTTTTCCCGGGGAAAAACAATTATTTCTTCTCCTCTAACTAGCCGTGCAGCATTAATACCAGCAACTATTCCTTGGGCTGCTGCCTCTTCGTAACCTGTAGTTCCATTGATCTGTCCAGCACAAAATAACCCAGATATTTTCTTAGTCATCATTGTGGGATAACATTGGGTTGCTGGCAAATAATCATACTCCACAGCATAGGCGGGACGTAGCATTATACACTTTTCCATTCCAGGAAGACTACGCAAAAGTTGTAGTTGTAAATTTTCCGGTAGACCTGTTGAAAGCCCTTGAATATATAATTCAGGGACATTCCGACCTTCTGGTTCAATAAATACTTGATGGCTTTCTTTATCTGCAAATCTAACGATTTTATCCTCTATGCTGGGACAATAACGGGGACCCTTTGCTTCTACCCAACCCCCATATACTGGTGAAAGATGCAAGTTGTCCCGAATCAAACGGTGGGTCTCTGGGGTAGTTCTGGTCATATAACAAAGCATTTGTTCTTTTTCTAGCCATGCTTTTGGATCAAAGCTAAACCACCGTAAGTCCTTATCCCCAGGCTGGGGTGTCATTTTATTATAATCTATAGACCTTTTATCTACCCGTGCTGGGGTTCCTGTTTTAAGCCTTCCAGTTTCAAAACCCAAACGATTCAAAGTGTCAGTTAATCCTATAGCTGCAAATTCTCCTGCCCTACCAGCGACCATGGATTTATTCCCAATCCAAACTTTTCCTCCCAAGAAGGTTCCCGTTGCAAGAATTACAGCTTGACACCGGAAAGCTGCCCCAAAATAGGTTTGGACACCAATTACATCATCATTGGGACCTAGTACCAAATCTGTTACTATTCCTTCGCGGACACTAAGATTTTCTTGGTTCTCTACTATAGACTTCATTACTGCTGTATATTCCCGCTTATCTGTCTGTGCTCTTAAAGCCCACACGGCAGGACCACGTGAAGAGTTGAGTATCCTTTTTTGGAGGTATGTGCAATCAGCGATCTTGCCAATTTCCCCGCCCAACGCATCTATTTCATGAGTTATTTGAGATTTGGCTGGTCCTCCTACTGCAGGATTGCAAGGTTGCCAAGCAATTTTATCTAGATTAAGTGTGAGTAGCAAAGTCTTACAGCCAAGACGTGACGTTGCCAAGGCTGCTTCGCAGCCTGAGTGGCCTGCACCAACAATAATCACATCAAAAGCATCTTGGAATTCCACAAGATTATTCATAGTCTAAATTATAGGTAGTCTTAAGTTGGGAAAATATTAATGATATTAACTGACATATCAGTCGTTTTTATTTTTTATTATAAAGGATAAGTTTCATCGTACTATTTTTGGAATCTAATAAATATCAGGTCTATTATAGGCAAAATGCAATTGTGTATATTTATCACTGTATTTTGAGGATTGTAGAAGTTTTTATAGCTAGCTTTGACTGAGCTTGCCTTGCATTTATTATCTGACTTGCTACTTATTAAATCCCGATTATAACTCCACTAGATTTTTTAAAGAAAATTATCTCTGCAAAATTATCTTCATACTTATTAATCAATGTGTTTTTGTACTTTTCATCAAGTAATGTACTCAACTCTACATGAAGTAGCTACCATATAAATAACCAAATTTAGGTAAATTAGAAAATAAAAGTTTGCATCAAGGAGAGGTTAAATGTCAGTACAATTGTTACTGGTGGACGATGAGCCAGGATTACGTGAGGCCGTAAAAGAATATTTACAAGAAAGTGGATTCAATGTTCAAGTTGCTAGCAATGCAAGTGAAGGTTGGGAGATGTTGCAACAGATGACACCTGAATTAGTAATCTCAGATGTTATGATGCCTCAGGTTGATGGCTATCAGTTTCTCAAACAGATGCGTGAGGATAAGCGATTTCAATCTTTGCCAGTAATATTTTTAACTGCTAAAGGTATGACTAATGATCGTATTCAAGGTTATCAGGCAGGTGTGGATGCTTATATCCCCAAACCCTTCGATCCTGAGGAATTAATAGCAATTGTGGAAAACTTGTTGAATAGACGAGTGAAAAAAGGTGCTGTATTTCGAGAGAATGGGGAAAACTCAGATATTACCGAACTTGCTAACCAAATTGCACAAATAAAAGCATTATTAACCCAACGCACTTCTATTTCCCAGTCTCCTGCTCCTTTTAAAATTGACTTAACTCCTAGAGAGCAAAGTGTTTTAAATTCGGTAGCAGAAGGCTTAATGAACAAAGAAATTGCTCGTCGCTTAGATACCAGCGTAAGAAATGTAGAAAAATACGTTAGTCGTTTGTTCAGTAAAACTGGCACTAATAGCCGTACAGAGTTGGTACGCTTTGCTTTAGAGCATGGTCTGGCAAATTAACTACATTTCACGTAGTTTTAGTAACTTGAGCAATTGCTATATCCTAATTTCTTTATTTTCGAAAAGGATATATAAACTTAAAGTAATCAGGGGTTTGGAATGAAAAACTGAAAATAACAGAAGGGAAATAACTAGTACAAGCGAATTATATAAGAGAATCAATTGGCTGGTTCTAATCAATCGTATTTTAAGTATTTAAGGTTATAAATGTTCGAATGCTGAATGATGAAAAAATATCATCCTCACACTAACTAGAATGGCCAGTAAAAATGGTGGAATGCAAAAAGTACAATTGCACTTGTAGTCTGTCTAGAGGAGAACAATTCTATCTTTCATAATAACTTCAAATGTGATAAGCCTTTTAGTTAATACATATGGACCTCAATTTATGCAATGACAAAAATTAAAATTAAACCGTGTGGGAAGATTTCATAAAGTATTTTAGCATTTTAATACTCTTAAGTTACGGACAAACGAACATCAGACTCTTATCGTAACAAGTGGACCAAACCTAAAAAATAATTAGCAGCTGACACTCAACTTAGGGCAAATCCACTGAAAGCCTATAAACAAAGATTTGGTGAGAATGAAATATATAGCAGCAAGTCTACCTGATAATACTTCCCCTTGAAATAGATTTGGAATTTTCTGGGTCTCAAAAATAGTCATAGAATATTCCTAATTTATATTACCTATAAAAAGTCTGATAGATATGAATTAAAACAATATTACAAAATGAAAATTGAGAGTTAATTTAATAGTATTGAGTTTGTAAAAATGCTTTTTTCAGAGTAAAATCATGCAATATAATATCCTCATAACATCATAATTAAATTAAAAACGGCAATATTTTTTTGAGTGTTCACTAATAATGAATCCCAGAGTCATTATTTTGATTAGGTGGTCAAATCATCTTCATAAACAAATAGGGTTGTAAAATTTCAACCCATTAACCCATTACTCTGACTTTGTTCCTTGTAAAGTTAGTGCTGGTATTTTCTTAACCATCTGGAGATATAACCACAAAATAATGTGGTCAAACATTAAATTTAAATTGATAGATCACAAATGATGAAAGCCTGTGTTGATTTTTAACGAATGAAACAGTTTCCATAGAAAAACAATGTTGACTCCGTTGTGCAAACCCCTTCTTCAAATTTTACGAATTTATACTTAGACAATTATCATGAAACTATTTTTAAATAGTAATGTACTTAAAAACCAGTTATAAACTCTCTAAAATCCTGGAAGCTATGAAATTCAATTAATGAACTTAAATATATTTAATGATCTCAATCATTCCAAGAAGTTAGAAATGACTTAATTAGTAAATACTCGGTTTTTTTACTACGGTCAGGCGATAAATTTATAAAAGGTCTTAGTTATAAGCTTTTATAATAAATTTCATCTACCTTTGTACTCCTGCCTTTATCTACATAGTAGAAAGGGAATAAAAAACCGTAGGCACTTCCTATAAACCCCTAACTGGGTTTGACTTAAATCATGTTGTATTTGTGGAAGTTATGATAAAAAACCAGGCTTACTTGAGAAGAATACGGGTGAATTGGAAACACCTACTATTACATAGCGGATCAGGGTGCCTATGAATATATACTTATGAATATATAAATATAAATATATACCTGTGAATATATAAATGTAACTCGCTATTGATTATTGTCTGCAGAATTGCGTAAACGCATGAGCTGCCTTCTCATTGATGGTGAAGCTGAAAGCTCTGATGCTTCTCTGACCTTAATTACCTGGTCTAACATATCTAAAAACTCATCAGAATCATCCGTAATCATTTCTAACAAAACTTGCAAAAGTTGGTCACGGTCGCTTAATAGGCTTCTTTCTTCAATAAATCGAAATTTGAGATGAATGTCACATTCATAGACCCCTACTTCAATAGGATTAGCCTGAGGTGATAATGCTTTAGAGTTCATGTTCTTTAATTCCTTTACTAAGTGGTCATATGAATGAGGGGCTATCTTGCCAATCAAAATATCTTATGAATTAATCCAGGTTATCAATTAATAAACAAAAATGGTATTCCATTTCGGGCTCCTATTTTTTTCCTCCAGCTAAATATTCATTACTTGGGTTTTGACACTACTGAACCAATCAATCTTAAAACAAGATATATCTATTATTCAGTGTTTCCGATTCCTTACAATAAAGTTTCTGTAAGAAGTTCCTTTTGCTTGTTAAAGTGTTTTTACAGTAACTTTATGTTCACGTCAACAATAGTTTTATTTTTTACAGTAGTATCATATTCTATACGCAAGAAACACTACTTAGAAAATTGCTATTGTCTTTGGTAATTCATTTTTAAATGTTAATTGAGTATAGGATATACATGTAATTTTTTTCTGAATTTTACTTAAATAGGAAGTAGAACTTCATTCAGGCATCAAAATTTACAATTTGAATCCATAGATAGTTTTTAATGCAAGACATTAAGATATCTACTAAAACAAGCCTAAGATGATTTTGAGACTAAAAGGGATAATTATCTTCTATTTTGATAAATTGTGATGGTTTCTTGACATGAATGAGTTCAATTAATGTGCTTAAATTTAATACTCATAAAAATATAAACGTTGTATTGAACCTACAAAGCCATTGGGGAAGAAGCATTTAAGTCTAACAATAGGGTCTACAATGATTGCAGTGAAGTCGAACTACTCTTTTATGGATTGCATTTGTATATGGACAAATCTATGTTGCTGAAATCCACAACCCGCCATATTCGTGTCTTTGCAGCAGAAATAAACCAAGGTGGAGAATTAGTTCCTAGCAATCAGGTTCTGACACTGGATATTGATCCAGATAATGAATTTAACTGGAATGAGGATACCCTACAAAAGGTATACCGCAAATTTGACGAACTAGTAGAAGCATCAAGTAATGTGGAATTGACTGATTACAATCTCCGACGTATCGGATCAGATTTGGAACATTATGTGCGATCACTTTTACAAAAAGGCGAAATAAGTTATAACCTATCATCTAGTGTCAACAACTACAGTATGGGATTACCTCAAGTTTCTTCTGGAAAAGCTTTATAAAAGTTTACTCTGAGAATCCTTCAGAAGCTAGTATCCATAGTTTTCATTATCTCTGTAGAAAAATACGGGGTTTTCTGCAGCCTAACTACATGCTCCCTAATTCAAGGGAAAATAATGGTTTGTCGGCACGAAAAAACAAATGAGCACTTTTGGGATTTTCTAGCTACTGATTTCTTTTAAGCAGTATTAAGGGTAAAAGTACAACTTAATATTTATTAGTTTTTTCTTGATCCTAAAAATTAATTTTTTATCGAGATTATTTATTTAAAATACTAGATATAGTGTAATTTAATGATTAGTCAACTATCTGAACAATTAACCTAATTATATCCGCATTTAGATAAGATTTTCTCATTTTTGTTTAATTGTATTAATGTATTAGTATTAGGTATTGAATTAGTGGTCAGAGTGGTATTAATTGCTAGTATCTTTGCTCCTGATTTTATATCCAAGAAATTTAAGCAACCTAGTAATAATTATTTATTATTTATAAGGTTTTTATAGATTTAAAATCATGTTATTCAACAAAAGTAGTGGTAAGCTATATCTAGTTTTGGAGATAGTTATTGAATAATTACTATAAGAGTAATTAATGCCTATAGTTTCATCTTAGCCATTAATTACTGTAGGTTTATAATTATAAAAGTTAATAATTTTTAGAGACACACTCAGAAACTACTCTTTCAAAATGCAGAAAAATTACGGAAAATTTATAAAGTAAAAGTTCCTATAATTAAATAACATATTTCTATTCGGAAAAAGTTTCGGAAATAAAAATTCAGCCTGTTAACTTTGGAAATATACTAATGTTAGTATATAAGCATTGCTAATTATCAATGATCATAATTCTGCTGATAACAGAAAAATATTCCATTTTTTTTGTATTGTGAGCAGTTTATAGACATCAAAATTAAGAACCATTCAAATATTTTTCATATATTAAGTTCCATATTAATTGGTAAGTAAACATTATCATATACAGGATAAATATATCCTTCTGAATTTTGGTAGTTGAAAAAATTAGGAAGCAGACAGATAGCCATGGTTTACCTCACTCAACATGAGAGAAAAAATATATTAGAAGGTAAACTTTTATATGCTTGTTTATATGAGAACTTTATTTTTACCACTTGTAGCTGAAGTCTAATCTTTACAAACACAAAATATTTAGAATTAATTGAATTATTTTTATAAATTTTTTAACTGATAGATATGGCAAATGATTCATAGGCTTTTAAAACCTTGTGAAAAGACATCCCATCCGGTAATGTACAGAAAATTTATGTTGAAGGATATGAACCCTGCCACTAATATTAAAATAAATTCATTTATAAATAAATGACGAGATTTGTTATCTAGCTGTTGATGGTAAATATCATAAAAAATTATTTGATTCTGAGTATTAGCATCTGGTTTTGTCAAAAGGTTAGAATCATAATCCAAGATTGGATATATCAACTAAAGGATAACAGTCTTGCATACCTTCACGAAAATTGCCTTTGAAAAATATGCAAATTGCTGAGCAGTGGGGAAACTATGGAAAATGAAGGGATAATGCTCTACTGTCCAAAATGTCAAGCATCTAATTTGTTGACTCACAAGTTTTGTCAGCAATGTTCTGCCTACCTACCCAAGCGTCTGTTGTGGTTAGCAGGAGACGTCAAAAATAAGGGTAATTCTGGAGAATTATTAGCCGAGCGTTATTTTGTTATAGAACCATCTATACTTTTGGATACAAAGCCTGCTTTATTACCCCAATCTCCAGAATTAGAAACTTTACAAGCAATTCGTCCCTACTTAAGATTATTTCCTTACCGTTTACATACCCCCCAAGTATATGGGGTATTACAATTATCCCCAAAGCAATCATCAACAGAATTATTACTTATAGAAAAACCGCCTCTATATACGGGAGATAATAATTTAAAGCAAGTCAAGCTTCACAGTGATTTAATTACTGCCTGGAGTAATGTATCCGCGATGAGACAACTTAATTGGCTATTGCAAATTGCCAAACTATGGCGACCTTTAGCTGATGAGGGCGTGGTTTCAAGTTTGCTAACATCCGAATTAATAAGGGTGGAGGGGTCTCTAGTCAGACTCTTAGACTTACACATTGATAACCAGTTCAATTCTCCTAGATTAGTTGACTTGGGAAAATTTTGGAAGCGACTTGTACCTGCCAGTAAACCAACAATCATAAATTTAATTAATCAAATTATAGAAGATTTAATTCAACGAAAAATTTCTTCCCCCGAAGAATTAATTAAAATTTTATATCAAGGAATATCTATTATTGGGCAGTCACAAATCAATAATATCACGATTACGACTAAGACTGATACTGGCCCTCACCGCCAAAGGAATGAGGATGCTTGTTATCCTCCCAGTGGTACTACTCTTACCAATCATCCCCAAAATATTGCTGCAGCGATTATTTGTGATGGTATTGGTGGTCATGAAAGGGGGAATATTGCTTCTGAAATTGCAATTCAAACAATACAGCGAGCAGTATCAGAGTATATACAATCTTCTTCTATAAAAAATACAGGCTCATATATAGCAAATATGGACTTGGAAAAAGCTGTTAATAATGCTAATGATCAAATCAGCCAGCAAAATGATAGAGAAAATCGCCAAGGTCGACGGCGCATGGGTACTACATTAGTAATGGGTTTACATGTAGGTAATGAAATGTACATTACCCATGTGGGAGATAGTCGTGCTTATTTGATTACTCTCCAAGGTTGTTATCAAGTCACACTAGATGATGATGTTGCTTCTAGAGAAGTCTGCTTAGGTCATACACTATATCGGGAAGCAACACACAAAAATGATGCAGGTTCTTTAATACAAGCATTAGGAATGAGCCCTAGCATTTTTCTCAACCCGACAGCTCAAAGCCTTATTTTAGATGAAGATAGCGTGTTTCTATTGTGTTCTGATGGCTTAAGTGACTTTGATAGGGTAGAAGAAAACTGGGAGACAGAAATATTACCATTATTAATGAATAAGCTGGAAATTAATGATGTTGCTGACACGCTAGTAAGAATAGCTAATAGTTACAATGGTCATGATAATGTCACCGTAGCTGTAATTCACTGTCAAGTTAAACACTCTGAACCAGTTAATCACATAAATACTGAATTCGTAAATACTACACCAATTGATAAATCTACTGTACTTAGAACAGAACAACAATCGTATTTATCAACCATAATTTCAGAAAGAGGTAGTAAACAAAAACATCAGGCAGAAACTATTGGTAATTTTAGTAGAAGAAGATTTAAAATGCTTTTGCAACTTTTAGTTATTTTCCCTTTAGTAATTATGGCTTTTATGCTAGGACTTTCAATTTGGAAAATAATGAATCCATATCCTCAAATTAGTATAGGTACTTCTAAACCTGTACTGTTTAAAAAACCTCGTACTGTGGAAAATTTGCAGTTGGGATGGGTGGTTCGAACAACTCAACGCACAGCACTTACAGAACGGAAGTCAGTTTCCACTAACACTTTGCTTCAGGTTATAGATAAAAAACCAGGTGTATTGAATTCTGGGGGTATTAACATTCGTTTTAGGGTATGTCCCAGTTCTATACAAAGCTCATCGGATAATGACACACTATTCTGGGTAAATATAAATCAACTAAAAGAAGCAAAGGTTAAAGTTTTGCAAGCTGGAGAAATAAGTCCATGTAATCCTTTGCCTATAATTGTGGTACCAGCTAGTTAAAAGTTTAATAGTTATTAAACTTTTAACTATGTAAATCATCTCAAGAATCATAAATTTAATAGTTATGATTATGGACGCTTAATAGGGCGATTTTATTCATTATTATTAGATAATGTAGGGATGTATTATCATGCAAATATCGTGCCAAAATTGTACATAAAGACATCATTATTAAAGTTAAAATTATGTGATTTCAGTTATCTAAAAAACTTACTTTTATTATGTATATCAAATGAAAAATTAATCATCTAGTAGCAGTAAGCATGACAGATGTTTCCACTGAAACTTATGATTATCGATACTAGTATACCCTGGGCTAGTATCACTTTAATGCTTAACATTATTCAAAGATTATCAATAACTTTTCATTCTATTTTGTTTCGAAATAAATCTAACATTGATTATTTGGAGGGTTTCTGGATCAACCAATCTCACTTAAAAAGAGCCTAGGTACTCTAAGTTCTCAACTTCTAGCTATTAACACTAAATATTAAGGAATTTATTTTATATATTTATAATCTTTGATACCCAATAAATTTAAATCAGAATTAAATCGCATCAGTTTAAATTATGCATTTATGATTATCACGATCAAACTATTGACATAAATAACACAAAACTAAAAAAATATAAAGTTAATAATTTGATTGGGATCGCTGCAGCCCATACAAAAAAGTGATTTGTGAAATTATTCAGTATTTATATTTAAAAACACAGTGATAAATATAAGTATAGTTCTTATATTGGACTACAAAATATGAAGATAATAAGACCCCTAACATCAGCTTGTAAGTATTGTCGCCACTACAAGCCGGAAGGAAGACGTGGGGGGGTGTGTCAACAACTAGGAACACCTGTTAAGGGAAAATGGGCAGCTTGTTCTTTAGCAATACCTCCATTCATCCCATCTTGGGAGAGTTTGGAAGATGTATGGCATATTTCAGAGAAGACAAAACTTAAGGAGACAGGCAATGGGGTGATGACAAAAATGATACGCTCCAATAATCACTATATATACAACAAGGAAACAGCTACTACTTAGAAAGTAAGAACTTGCCACAGTTTTAGACAAAGCAAATAATAAAAAGAATTATTGGGCGGAAAAAATGATGGGATTACTAACAAGTAAAACAATATTAAGAAATAAGTATTTTATCCTAAAATACTTATAAACATCATCAGAGCAGCAGATACTACAATATTCCAAAAGGGATCAGAATAAACATGATCATAGAGAGAAATATAAGCCAATAAAGGAAAATCAAAAGTATTTGATTTTCCTTTATTGGCTTAAGTTAGGTGTTATAGATGTGATATCTTATGGATGGTAAATGTGTAAATTCCCTGGATGCAAAATAATCAATAATAACTTAATCTGATTTAAAATAAAGTTAATTAGTAAGTTCTTTAGAAAGGGTAATCGAAATATTAGAAGACCAAAGACATACTGGTTTTCGATTTATATAGCGATGCAGAAACAGTAGAATTATAATATCTTGTAGTAATTCCGAAACAAAATATAGAAAATAGACTACAAGCATTTATTCCACAAATTATTGCCTATGAATATTTATCTTGTGGGGAATGATAATAACTTTTGTAGAAATCACTTAAAGAGGAAGTAATACCAGAATATTATTCACAAAAAATAGAATAGATGGGACAGTTATAAATGATATTCATACCCTAAAAATAGTATATTTAATCCAACTTACTCAATATTTTTGAATAGAAAACACCGTAATTTATAAAATGTGCTAAATAATCATTATATGGTTATAAAAATACTAGTTTTGTTTGATTGAGTACGATTAATACTTGTCTTTGAACTCGTTGATAATCTGTTTGTAGTCTAAGTTATAATGTTTAGCTTTGATGCCTATAGTCTCTACAATGGCAACCTAGCTAAAATCAAACTTAAATTTCAGGAATTATAAGTATTCAGTCTAACTAATACTAAATAAGAAGACTCATATTTATCAGTTGGATAGATGAAGGGCATCATAAAAATAACTGATGGAACAAAGTTTAAAGACTCTACAGATATATAAATATGTATATTTTATGATGTCGAAATTTAAACGGATGATAGAGTTACTTTAACTATATCAGAATTTGCGGAAATGCATAGTTAACATACCAGCATTTATATGCTATCTTTATTCGTTTCTAAATATGAAATCTATCACAGCTAATTTCAGGTATCTAATTATTGAAGTATATCTTGAATAACTACTATTAAAACTTTGATATTTTAAATGTTAATGATTATGTAAGTCTGCTATGGGAGAGAGTCTCAAGGTAAAACCTACTATGGTATCGTCACCTTAAGACAAAACACCAAATATTTAGTTCATAAACATGACTGCACAGTGACTTGATATATGTATATATCAAGTCTATATCCAGGAATTAAATTTTCCATACATTTGTATTATATATGCGTGTTTTTGACTTACCTTTATGGAGTTTATTGAACCAACTTATAACAATGCTGTGTACTATTTATTAATAGTACATGTTTAGATAGCTCCTTTAAAAATGTCTGAGTCTTAAAAGACCTTCTAAATGCAATTCCTAAAACTATAGGAAAATGTCTATAGTTTTATTGGATAAAAAATTATTTCATAATCAGTAGTGTATTTATTTTAATTACTATTCCCTAAACCTTTGCAAATATTACCGAATAAAAAAATTTCTTAGAAAGCAAAATAATACAAGATGTTGTTTCTCCATATGCAATTGTATCCGGAAATTGTATCCGGAATATGATTAGATTCCCTTATCAAGAAAAATAGGCAATATTTTTTTATACTAAAAGTTAGACTTTTTCCAAGCCAAATGGCTGACTAAACTTTTCAATAATCCCTCCTCCCAAAACTTTATTGTCTTCATACCAAACAATTGCTTGTCCAGGGACAATACTAAATTGAGGTGTGTCAAATACTACGCGCGCACGAAGCCCATGTAATGGAATAATAGTAACTGGAATCAGTGCAGAACGATAACGAATATGTACCTCAGCACGAATGGATCTTAATGGTTCTGCTATTGATACCCAGTTTACTCTAGACACCACACATTCTGTCTGAGTTGCTTTGGTGCGGTCACCTACAATAACACGATTATTTACCGTGTCTAAGGCTATGACATATAGAGGTTTGGGAGCAGCTATTCCCAGCCCTTTGCGTTGTCCAACAGTATAATATTGAACCCCATCATGTTTTCCTAAGACTTTTCCTTCTGTATCTACAATATTCCCTGGCGCAGGTGCAAGATATTTATTGAGGAATACTCTCATCGAACCATTACTTTCCACTAGACATAAATCTTGGCTTTCCGGCTTATCTGCTGTTTTCAAACCGTATTCATGAGCTAAACGGCGGGTATCACTTTTTAGTATTTCTCCCAGTGGAAATATTGATACTTCTAATAAATCTTGTGAAAGATCATACAAAAAATATGACTGGTCCTTATTACGGTCAAAAGCTCTTAATAATTCGTAACGGCCAGTTTCAGAATTATGGTGGATTCTTGCATAGTGACCAGTCGCAATTTTCTTACCTCCTAGTTTTTCTCGGGCGTACTTAATCATGGCATCAAACTTAACCGTTTTATTACACTCTGAGCAAGGTAAAGGAGTAATACCCTTGCTGTAACCAGTGACTAAATAATCGATAATATGAGTCTGGAATAACTCTCGGATGTCAACTATATGATGGGAAATACCCAATTGTTCGCAAATATAAGCAGCATCAACCATTCCCTCAGAACAGCACTGTCCCTTACCTTTCATTAGCCAAAGTGTAAGGCCTATTACCTCATAACCCTGATGGTGCAAAATTGCAGCAGCGGTGGAACTATCAACACCACCAGAAAGTCCAACTACGACCTTTGTCATTATCTTGTATATTTTGCTTGGTTGATATTTCTAAGCTAACACTGTGTCAGTGTTGCAAATGCAAACCCAAAATGGGTTGTATGATAATCTTTAACTCATTTAGTTGATTTTACTGGGTTGTACTACAACAATTAACAAATTAGGAAACTTTAATGTCTAATTCAAACATTAAACTAAGACTATGACTTTTCCCAATTATGTTCAACCATTATTTTTACTGGGTGCATCTTTAGTTATGGGTATTTCCAACCCAGCTATAGCACAAGCGTATGAAGAAGTGAGTAATTTTTTTAGTCCAGGATTTCATAATAAAGTTAGTCAATCTTTAGGATATGGTCAAGGGTATTTAGAATCTAAGAATAAATCACCAGAAGAACATTTTGAACAATCAGAGTTTTATTTAGTTTATGTGGATAGCAACAACTCTCAAACCCTTCAAAAAGTGAGGCAGTTAGAACCTAACGCTTATATTCGTCAGTTTCAAGGAAGATATATTATTCAAGCTGGTGTATTTGGTAAATATGCCAATGCTCAAAAAAGAATTAGACAACTAGAAGCTTATGGAGTCAGTAATACTAAAATTTTTAATCTTAATATAAGACAAGATATTACCAATAATGATGTGATTACTAGAGTTAAAGAAGACGTTTCTCGTTACTATTACGTGGTAATTCCCAGTATTCCCGAGGACGCAATTAATATAACCAATCGTCTTCGACAAGATACGGGGTTTTATTGGGGAATTAATACCAGAAACCATAGGTTGGGACATCATGTAGCGGTCGGACCTTTTACTCAGTATTCAGATGCTCGTAAATGGAATAAATATTTGCACAATATGGGTTTTAGCAATGCTAGGGTTTATTATGGTCATTAAATACTGAGTGATATTTAGGAATCAAGATTTTTGCTGAATATGTATTACTGACACTCAATATCGGGAAAAAGCTCCCTAAAGAGACCACAAATCTATACAGCCCATCTATGGCTTTTTTAAGTCTAAGAGTATATTTGAAGGGTTTATATGGATGGAAAAATGTACTGGTATTCCTATTTATGAGTCAGCCTATAGTAGGAAATACGGAAACTCTGGTGTTTGAGGGGACAATTCATAGTCCTATAATAACCATCCATGTTTCATACATTAACAGACAGAAAGGATACTCCAATAGCAAGTTTTTTGTTAATGCAAGGTTCTCAGTTTTTTCAAGTATGGGACCTATTTTAGTAATCCTATAAGAAAACCATAAACCATTTTATGAGAAATATTTTATTCAAGCTACTATGCGTCCAGATCCTTTTAGGGGATCCTATTGTTGGACTTTGCATTAGCCGTAATACTTTAAACTTTTGGTAAAAAAATAAATTAGGATAAGGTAAAGCGATTATTAAATTGATTAAAATGGCTGTAGTTGCAAAACCAATGATTGGGAAAATTCCGTAAGTTATTCGAAAATATACAGGTAAGACTTAGGAAGAAATAGCCAAATTGCAGAAGAAAAATATAATATGATTAGACATCATTAAGTGATTATCTTAATAAAACAACATACTTAACATATAAAATTTATGACTATGGAACTAAAATAAATCCATCGTGGTAGCTTACAGATATAAGAGTTTGTTAACTAGGTAGGATATAGTAAGAGCAAATTACTACAATAGTAATTTCATGGCAGTGAGTATATGCTAAACAAGCACTATGAGTTGTTGTTATAAGAAATTCATCGGTATAAATTCAATAGCACTTACTTTTGTCGCTTATATATTACAATCGGTAAACTTCATTGTCTTTCCCAGTATAGAAAACAACTGTGTACTCAAGTCTTGAGCGGAAATATCAACTCATTCAGAAGGAATTGATGGCAGGAGTGGTCGCTCTAGCAGGAGTATTTCTGGTTGGCACTTTGTGGTACAGCCTAGTGGAGGGATGGTCTTTGGCTGATTCTGCCTATATGACTATTATAACTCTAGCAACTGTGGGTTATAGTGAAACCCATCCTCTAGGCAATCGAGGCAGACTATTCACTATTGCCTTAATTTTAATGGGAGTTATAAGCATTGGTTATATTGTTAACCGATTTACTGAAGCAGTTATCCAAGGCTATTTTCAAGAAGGTATTCGACTCCAACAACAAAAACGTTTAATGGAATCATTATCAGAGCACTATATTCTTTGTGGTTTTAATCGTACAGGGCGTCAAATTGCTAAGGAATTTGCTGCTGAGGGAGTTCCTTTTGCAGTTATTGATTCTAGTCTAGAAAGAGTACAAAAAGGACAACAAGAAGGTTATACCATATACCAGGGGGATGCCACATTAGATGAAACCTTAATTCGCGTAGGGGTTGCAAAAGCAACCTGTATTGTGGCCGCTTTACCTTCTGATGCAGAGAATTTGTATATTGTTCTATCATCAAAAACATTAAATCCTTTAATCCGTGCAATTGCTAGGGCTAGTACAGAAGAAGCATTACAAAAGCTACAAAGAGGTGGCGCAGATGTAGTCATTTCACCTTATATTACCGGTGGTAAAAGAATGGCATCAGCAGCACTCAGACCCCAGGTAATGGACTTTGTAGATGGAATTATTTCTGGTACAGATAGACAACTATACGTGGAGGAATTCCTTCTAGACCCCTCCGTGTGTCCAATAGTAGGCCAAACGTTGCACAACGCAAAATTAAGACCACAAACAGGTGCACTGGTTTTAGCAATTCGCCGTTTAGATGGAAAACTCATTGGAGGCCCTAATGGGAATACTATTCTAATGCCAGGAGATACATTAATTTGTATGGGTACAGCCGAACAATTACGTATTTTAAATCGGATCCTCGGACCAATTGCCTCCAAACAACTACGTAAACCAAAAACATCCTAATCCCAAACTAATTTAGTTTCATAAAGGATAAGGTATTTATGGTAGACTTTATTCTCTATGAAACTAAATTATGGATGTTTAAACTTGAGTCAAATAATCCCACAATATTGTAAGTCTTTGATAATTATTACTAGTCTTAGATTTTCTTTATCGAATTACAAATGCAGATATACTTATCAACATAGATAGTAATCACCAAGTAAGAAAGCATATACCTGTTAAAATATTAATACTTGGCTTTCAGGACAACACTCAACTTGTTAAGTATTAACAGTTTTGAGCTTAATCTTCTCGAATGGGGATTTTTTTATTAAAGTTATATTACCAGCTTAGATACTGATATGTTATCATTACATACTGTTAAAGACAAATTATAAACTTCTTCTGAGCTTTTGGGAGTTAAACATTATTCTTGTAAGATAGAGTTTTATATTAATCATCAGCCTTCAGTGTATTTTCGTATTTTATCAATTAAGTTACTCAAATTATCTTCATTTAAACGGTAGCTAAGAGGATGTGCAATTAAATAAGCAGTACTTTCGTATAGAGTTGCAATTTCTACTAGTCCATTCTCCTTCAAAGTTTTTCCAGTTGATACTAAATCAACAATTGCTTCTGACATACCAGTAATTGGTCCCAATTCCACAGAACCATACAAGGGTACTATTTCTACAGGTAGATTTATATGCTGAAAGTATTCGTAGGCAGAGTTAACATACTTTGATGCGACTCTTCCATGGGCTGGTAAATCTAAAGGAGACTGATAAGAACTCGATTGTCTTACTGCTAATGACATTCGACAATAACCAAAGCCTAAATCCACAAGATGAGCAACTTGTGGATTCTTTTCCCGCAATACATCAAAACCGACAATACCCAATTGAGCTTGACCGTATTCCACGTACACAGGAACATCTTGTGCTCTTACTAATAATCCCTTTGCAGTACCACTACCATCAATTATTTGTAGTTGGCGATTGCCAGCATCTAAAAAAGCACTAAAATCTAAACCTAAATTATTCAGAAGGTGAATACCATACTTGAGAAGCCCACCTTTGGGTAATGCAACAGTAAGCATATATTAGGGCAGTTAGGGAAATACAGTATAATTATCATAATAGAAAGTAGTATATTCCATTAACAGCAATAATTTATATAATTAAACTGCTTTGGAGTTTGGATTACAGTTAAGGCCATAAGAATTTTATTAACTGATGATAAAACTGAACTAACATAAACTTTGAACTAATTAATCAGTAGCGAAGAGTATGACTCTTATACTGTATATAATATTACTTGTACTGTATATAATATTATTAAATTTTACCAAGAAAAACTGAATTAGAAACTTGTCAAGGGTCACGACATCAGGTTCCTAAAACACCCATAGTACTCCTAACTGCCAAACATACACTTGATATAATCGTATTGAAAAAACTGGACACTAAAGCAAATGCTTGGTCAAACCTTTTTCATTATACTAATTTAGTAGCTAGGGTGAAGGCTTTGTTACGTCCTTCGACTCTTATATCCCAGAATCTATAAATACTCATGTATCCATAGATTATTTAAGGGTTAGTTTTAATAATCAAGTGGCTTATTGCCAAAGTAAGGCTATTAAGATTTTAGAAAAAGAAAGACAATTACTATGTTTCTTATAAATAGTCCTGGACAATTGTTAGGTCATAACGAGAATATATAGAGTCTTTGGCAAGATGGTGAAAAACCAAACAATAATTATGATTACAGCTTTAGCACATTTACTTCGGCGTAAAATCCTACTGGGAAAGGAATAACAACTAATTCACAAGATATTTGGAAACTGATTTTTATCCTCTAATATTTATGTTTGTTAAACATCACTATGATGACAAGGCAGACATCTATTAAAAATTTTGGATTGTTATATTCATGTAATATAGTTCTCTGAGAAAATGACCTCAAAGGTAGGTAATTATATACGAAGTAATGGTAACAGGGAAATTAATCTTCGAATTGACTAATGTTAAAAACTAGAGTGAAGATGCTATAGTAATAGCTCTAGGCAAAACTATTTTATGATTCCAGTTTAAGATAACCACCTAACCATAAGTCAAATTTATTACGTTGAACATTGTCAACAATATAAAAGTGTAAATTTTTCTATAGGAAAAAGCAAGAGTTAAAAATCTGATTTCCTTAGTTATTTTTTGCGGTTTAAAGCGTAAAAATATTGTGCTGTAGGGTAATTAATTAGTTGTTTTCCCATGGCCATAATACTATAGACTTATAATTGTGGCTATATGGGTTATATTTACTTATTTGATCAGTAAATAATAGTCATTCCTAATGGTTCTTTAACAATAAAAGGAGGTTATAACCCTAGCATTTATCATTACAAGCTTTATGTGTAAATAACGTCAGTAATGTAAGTAAATTTATTGGAGGATGACTGTGGATACTGTTTTAGGAGAACAAATACTAGATGCAAGTTTGGCTATGAAGATAGGTGACCGCGTTCGTGTAAAAACCTCTGTAGTTGTTTATCATCATCCCGAACATAGAGGTGAAAGCTTTGATATTAAAAATTCTGAGGGTGAAGTGATAAAAATAGCCACACAATGGCAGGGTAGGCCTGTGAGTGCCAATTTGCCAATTGTAGTTAAGTTCAGCAGAAACTTTAAGGCTCACTTACGGGAAAATGAGTTGGAGATTTTATCTTATTCCAGAAATGCCCAAAGTCTTCATTAGTGGTGGATTGAAAATAATGAGATTCACTCCACCATCATTTGTTCAGATACATAGCAAGGAAATGACAAAAACAAATATATAAGGTTTTTTCTCCTGAATATTGACTCAGTTCGACTAATACTCAGTACAGTTTGTTTAGCAAATTTCTAGAATGAGTGATTCTCATAACCAGCCTTGCAAATAGTAAATTAATATTCCTAAGTACTCTTTTAAGGCAAGAGTCAATTCATGTAAGTTATTTACATCAGGTATTAAACTTAGGATAGCTGCTTTAGGTGTAATTCCAAGTCCTCGTATTTTTTCTTCACTTACCAGAAAATCAGTTGGTGCAGGTATAACGTTCATGCCTTGTCGTTTGAAAATCAGCAGAGAACGCGGCATATGCACGGCTGAAGTAATTAATATAATTTTTTTATACCATTTTTATCTGCTATCTTACGGACATTACGTGCATTTTGATAAGTATTTAGGGAATTAGGCTCTTCAATAATAGCTTTTTGGGGAACACCAAAAGAGTTTAAAACCACTGCCATATCTGTTGATTCGGGGGTAATACTTTCATGCCAATCAAGACGTCCACC
This sequence comes from Richelia intracellularis HH01, assembly GCF_000350105.1. Classification (GTDB taxonomy): domain Bacteria; phylum Cyanobacteriota; class Cyanobacteriia; order Cyanobacteriales; family Nostocaceae; genus Richelia; species Richelia intracellularis. Next base: position 20,246 of record NZ_CAIY01000088.1, on the reverse strand, counting down.
ACTAAGTATAATTGTAGGAGCTTTCTTTTGACGGTACAGTTGCGCTGCATAAATAATACGATCACCCTGTTCTGCTAAATCAACCCCTGGTCTTGGAAAAGTTGCAGATTTTGTTCCTCCTCCTAGTACTACAATTGCATCGGCTGCAGGTAAATCAGCTACCCCCAGATTCTGCCATTCTAATGATTGCACAACTAGGTGAGAGATCCAAGCATTACTGGTCACCAGTAAGAGTATTAAGGAAAAGACAATAAAAAAAGCAGAAGTTTTTGGCTTCTTTGCTAAGAGTACCAAGGCTATAAATAAGTTTATACAGGCGAAACCAAGGGGATAAAATAATAAAGGTAATAATTTGGAGAGATATAAGAACATGGGTATATTTATTATTGATAGCTAATATTATCCATATTTTTCATCAGTGATTGTTATAATTTACTCATATATAACAAGGGTAAATATTTAGTATTGCATAATCATAAATATTATCCACTCTGCAATCACAGTTTATGTTCGGATACTTATTATGTAACTCTGATTTTTTCCCTGTAATATATCCTATAATTGGGGTTTAGGGTATGGACTAAGGATTATATTAAACTTGTTATTAAGGTAAGTAATTAAAGATTATTTAGTAAGCAAACAAGGATAGTAATGAAAAATGGGTAATATTGAAGACAAAATCACTAATAAAGTCCCTGATTGGATTTTAAAACAGCTAGACTCCTCATAAATTTCCCTATGTATAATGCTGACAAATTATATTCTAGGTTGATTAAATTAATTTCCGCCCTTGCTGTACAGTTACGATTATCAGTTGGTATTTTTTAAAACTTCTATTCTACATATCTGATATATCTCCTAAACATTATGCTATATGCAAATGGAAAAACTATCATTTATAAGTTTTGAGCTTAAAATTAAATCTTGAGATGAACAAGTAATTTCATAGTTGAATATTTATAATAAAACTAGAAATCTGAAAATAGAAAGGAATTTATCTACTTAAATGCCAAGGTTTCAATCCGTATGTGGTCTTAGAAAATTTCAGTTAAGATAAGCTTTTGGTTTGTTATCAAGGCAATCATGTGATTGTCCACATCTAACATAATTTAATTTACCTTCTAGGCTAAGTGAAAAAGCTCTCATGATTAATTTGTGTTAATAATATTCAACAATTTTTACTGTAACCCCAAAGAAGACTCTAGCCGCAGATCAGATAAATCACAGTTCAAATAACTCCTCTCAACATATTAGGTTGGAAATACTTCTGATTTGAGCTTGGCAAACCAAAACTTACTAGTAAGTTATACAAATCGCAATCACAGCGATTATAATAAGTATTTTCATCCTAACTATTTACACTTTCTTTATCAAAATGCACAACAACATTGAGGTTTTCCATCATAATTATTCCTTAGAATTTATTGACATTTTATTATAGGCACATACTTTTTAACGTATCTATATAATCTATACTTACAATTTATTTTCTATTTATTAAATACTGTTAATATCAATCTACAATCTAAAGTTATTAGAAAACTCAGATGTGTTTAGCCTTGACTACTTGCTTGTTTAAGAAGGTATTCCCAATCCTTCATGGTATCCTCTGACCACAACCAATTTTTTGCTAGTTCATTTAATTGAAAATTTGTTGGGTCCCGTTTTAAAACCATTTGCTGCAATTTAACTGCCTCATTGAAATATTGTTTCTGTTGGCCAGTAGATTGTTTATGTTTATATGAATATTTATATAAACCCAGAGACAAACCGGCGTAAGCTGTTAGGGGATTTAGTATCATCTCATCCTTGAGCATCACGGTTTTAGGAATCTTAGTATTACTGCTTTTAGATATGGAATTTAAGACTTTAAACCAAGCATCATTTGCTCTATTCAAATCTCCTTCTGCGTAGTAAGCAAACCCTAATACTGTCGCATATAGCACGGAATTTGAATCTAATTCTACAGACTTTTCCCAATGGCGGCGAGCATCATCAACACTGTATTTTAAAATTTTAGTTTGGTTTAGAAGTTGCCCTTTGTTTTGCAGGAGTTGCCAAATTAAACGCCCCCATAGAAAGTGAAGAGATGGACTATCTTCCTGCTCTGTATCTACTGTTCTCAAGACAGCATGGGCATTCTTGAGTGCGTTCCGATTTAACAGTTCTTCTACTGCTTCTAGCCCTGATTTTAAATTTCCTTGGGTGAATTCCTTAGTTGCATATGAGGTAATAATCCCGGTAGCAGAAGTTTTTAAGTTAATATTAAACTGGTGAGTAATTAGTGGAGCTGAACTGGGTATTAATGGGAGAAAATCTCGTGGCCTTGGCTGTTGATTTTGCCCGCACCAACTCAAACCCAGCAAAGTCGTGATCATACCTGTGGTAGCCGTACTAATAATACTTTTTCGACTGATTTTAAGGTTTACATATCCCCCAAGTGATTTTTCTCCGGAACTATTATAACTTTTTGGAACAGTATGTATTTGATCCATTCTGATACTATCAGTATGATATAAATTATCATGGGACACTGTATCAATACCATTAATAGTTCCCTGTAATTGTATTGATACTTGCCGCCAGGAACTCTCCTTTTTTTCCTGGGGTGAGTTGTTTTCATCTACATGGTTTAGGCTTGTAGATGTGTGTTCTCTTTGTATATTAATATTTTTGGGAAACTGTCGCAATTCCTGTAGAATCGTTGTTTCATCCCCGGTGGCTTTCTGTGTATATAATTGATTAAATGAATCCGAAATCATAACAGTATCTTCTGGATATGTAATAGTTGTATAATCTCCATTATTATTCAAATCTAAAATACCCGAATTTTCTTCTCCCAAGCAGTCACACTCTAAAGAATGTAAGGTAATATCTGCAAGCTCCGTAACGTCTAAAGGCAATTTTTTAGTACCAATCTCTTGGGAATATATAATTTCATTGGTTAATCGGGGTTTATACTCACTAAATAGTTCTTCTGATTTCGGCGAATTTACCCTTGAACAAAGATAACCATCAAACTCTGGTTGTAAGTATAAAGTTGGCAAAGCCCAATATATTTGATGGGAGCCATAGGCAGAAATAAGACCCTGCCTCATGCGACTAACGCATAAATCTACTGAATAACCTTGACTTAAATTACGATAAAACAATTGTGCTAAAGTCAAGGCAACTTCATCTGGAATTCTTTCCGACATTGCTAATACACACTTAACACCCTGTTTCACAAGAGTTTCCGTCAGGTTTTGCTCTCTAGATTCTCCACTATCTTTATTTCTTGTAGCTGCATAACTTCCCAAACAAGAATTAAATACTGCCATTTGTATATTATTATTTGCAAGTAAACCAGCTAAATCATTTCCACTTAGAGTTTCAGTCAGCCCATTTCGATGAACTAAGTATATTTCTCCTCCATTTATTCCCAAATTACTATGACCAGAATAATGGAGTACTTGAAAGTTTCTCTGTTCCAAGGCCTGGGTTAATTCTTCTCTTCCAGGTTGTTCTAGAACAGTAACCTGAATTTTTCCATAGACTGAAGTTTCTACATTTCTATTAGTCTGATGCTCGAATTCTTCTTTGAGTTTACTAGCTTCTTGCTTAAGCAAGTCCAGACCTACTTGGTCATTAGGAGAAGCGATTACCATTAGTACATTAATGTCTTCTATCTCCGTATTGCTTGGCATAATACTTGAAGGTAAAGGAGATACCAAATTCATCCCACTATGATAGCGAGAAAAAGCAATATATGGTCCTGTTGCAATGGGTGATTGTTCCTGGTACATAACTTCCCAAGGTAAACGAGCCAATGTAGTATCTTTCAACCCCAAGCGCAGACGCAATAATTGTTGCTGATTTTGAGCAATTCCCTGTGCTGCAATTAAGCTATCCCTGAGAGCGCCTTGAAATAAGGCACTGTAAAGTGTCTGGCCTAGAGTAGTCAAACTAATAGAGTTCCTAGCATTTATTTTTCTGCACGACTCCTATGTATATTTGTTCCCTCTTGCAAAAGTGACTCTAATGGGTCATTCATTAATTGTTCAGCAGTAGCCAACCAATCAGATATTGACCAAGTCACTAATTCTTCTGCCAAAGGTACTCCAGGTGCCACTTTCTCCGTACGCACCAAGTAGTCATTCCGTGCCACTGGGGTTACGGAAATATAAAATTCCTGGGCCACAACTTCTCCTGTTTACCTCTTTAATCTGATGAGAAACACGATCAATTTTAGCTGATATTTAAATACTCCTGATACTTTAGATTCATAAGGGTGCTAAATGTTTCAATCTTCCATTTATTCTGCTAATAGAAGTACTTCACAATTTATCCAGACATTAGAATCTTTCAATTGAAATTAGCAAAATAAGCTTTAACTGCACATCTTCAGTAAAAATAATGGTGATTTCTATACCATGGAGATTGGGTCTATAACCTGTTTGTTATAGTAGAAAATTAATTGACAGATACATTTAGGCTATGCACATAACCAGAAGGCTTAAGAACTTTGAGGAAAAGCCTGTTGTATGTTTTATAACTTTTTAATTGTAGTCAAATCAGTCTAGAAAAGCGGGTAATATAAAAAGCAGAATTTTGTAGGTGAATAAATGGAAAGCTCAACATCCCTGTTGAATATTAACAACTTGAATTTAGATTAATTTAATATTGTCAGGAGATGACCAAATAACAATTTGGCCTCTTAAGACTATTTCCGTATGGAATTTACAACAGTCTACAGAATCTGCAGAATAATCATTCTAAGTAAGAATCATAGGGAAACTGTTTACTTGCCAGACTATTTGGGTAACTTGGCTTAGTAATTAGTCACATAAGTTTTGACAACAAGTATGCATGCTTAAAAAATCCCAAATTCCTTATAAATTCTTATTGTCTTAACTTAAAACCGTGATTATTCTCTAATAATTCCTTTTAGAGCCCAAAAGCTATTGTGGAGATAGTTATTGAAAGATTTTTTATTATAATCACAATTTAAAGCTTTTATTTTTTTCACTTTGTCCGGAGGCAATAGATTTTTAATGAACAGTGTAATGGTAGATGCACCCTGATAACTCATTCCCCCAGTTGGTTTACTCTAACTGGGGGTTTTTTTGACCGTACTTCACCAAAATAAGAGCCCTATAGTAATATTTATCCGCATAAATGAAGAGATTACCCAGAAGATTTTAGTATTAGGTAAGTCATACTAGCCAATTTATCCGGGTTACTCACACTGACTAGGGGAGATTTATGTTAAAGCCAACTTTTCTAAGAGTTTTAGAAAAGTTGTCCGGACGATAAGGACATACTTAGAACAATGTAATGGTAGATGCGCCCTGATAACTTACTTCCCCAGCCAGATTAAATAGGCTGGGGGTTTTCTTCAATTTACTTCAATAGCCTGATGACTATCTCTAATATATCCGGATAATACTAATAAGTCTAGAGAATTTATCTGATAAGTTAGTTGTAATCATTAAATTTACTTGAACTAATCCTATTTGAGTGACCCTACTATATTCTTGTGTACTGGACACAGGAGGACTGAGGTCAGCATACCTTCCATAGTTGTAATAGACTGCAAAGTGCTATTTGGTAAAACATCTATAAAAAAAGAATCCTGTCCTTATTCAGTTCATTTTAGTCTTAAGTCGGATTTTGAAATAAAGTTGTGCATTTATGAGAGTAGTTATGCTGTTAGTTTGATAATATAGTTAAATCCTGTTAAAAGTGCCTAAGCACTTTTGTGTTTATAGAGTTGTTATACAAACAATTATTCTCCTTAAGAGTAACAGACCCCTATGCAATTAGCTGTGATTAAATTTTCCTCAGATGAATGCGGCATATGCCACAAAATGTCCTTCTATGATAGGAGCGTTGTAGAAGAATTGGGTTTGAATTTTATTGATGTAAAAATGCAAGATATAGAAACATATCGCAAATATCGCAGAATCCTACTGAGTCAGTACCCTGATAAGTCAAAAATGGGATGGCCAACTTATATTGTCTGTGACTCCCCGGAAGATGAGTTTAAAATCATAGGTGAGGTAAAAGGTGGATGTCCTAAGGGTGAATTTAGAAGTCTAATACAGGAAGTATTAGACTCACCTATTGTTTTAGAGTAGATAGTTTTGAAGGGTTTGGATTCTAGTGGCAGAATAGTCCTAGTAGAAGTTATGATATAGCTTCTAATTATTTTCGTGATTCTGACTTCGTTAACTGTTTTGAGAAGGCTCCTTTCTTTTTTTTGTGATTCCTTGTTTTATCTTATAAATTACTCTTTACCCTCAAAGAATATACCATTGACCGTATAAGTCTTAAATTATGTTGAATCACATCCCTGTATGATAATAACCACAGGTTGGCACCGCCCAGGTTCATGAATTTGGGTACAGGTGAAATGGGTAAAAGTAGTTTCACTAAATAGAAGAGTATCTATACACTAAATCATAAGCAGAAATTAATACAACAATGACTGTGAATTTTGGCTTTTAACAATATTTTCTAACATCATCAATTAACACTATATACACTTTTATATAACTTATACCTGCAGAAAGTCTTGATTATTTTTAGAGTTAAGCACGTAATAACGGCATATTTTTTCCGCTATTTCTGGAAGCTTGCCATACATATCTAATTTTCCGTACATATCTACTAAATAACTAGGGGAGATATGATGGCCCACCCTAGTGTTGCTGTTGGTTCTCATGTTAAAGTTAGACATTTGTTGAGGGATAATTTTTCTGTTATGACAATCAATACTATCAATAATAATTGATTTATAAGTCCTAAAAACCGTGATTTAGATTTACTACATCAGGATTTATTATAATAAGGAAGATAGGAATAAATCTGTCTCCTAAGTGTTAGTTATTTGAAAATTTGGTGTCTGACACACTTGGTATATATTCAGCTTCTTCCATGTAAATATAGCAGTAGAATATAAATTCTAAAAGGAAATTTAGGTTATTTAGAGAGTGATTAATAACTTGGTTCAATCACTAATTATTTAAGTTATTCCTATATTTCTACTAGTTCTACAATCATATCTTTAGGGACATATCGTCCTAGCATGTAAGTGCTAAAATCAATTTCTAGTAAGCAATTCCAATCTCAGCCTACTCTAGAAGGAGATTAAGGTTGTAAGCAGAAACTAGAATGTTGGAAATCATGATAGGAGGTTGTGGGAGGAGAACTGGCATTTTAACCTAGAGAGAAATTAATATACCACTTGAATTTGGTTGAACCTCTTAATTACCTAGTGACTTTATTTCCTAATCTTATTGTTAATGTCTTAGATATTAGGGGAATATTGCTCTAGAAATCATAAATAAGCCATCATTAAACCTGTAAGACTATGAATTTTGAATTGAATTTATTTCCAGCACCTATTGAAATGGCAGGTTTTCTACCCCGCAAGTTAGTACCTTGTTTTGCATAGTCTTAAAAATGTTGTAAAAACCATTCGCGCGGGAAGGGGTAAGACTGACATTTAATCCTATTTCTTGAATAAAATCTGGAGTTAGCTGTATGATTTCATCAGGTGATAAGCCCTGTAAACCCTCAATTAACAATCCTACTAACCCTTTTGTTAACTGAGAGTCAGAGTCTCCCATGTATATTACCTTTCCTGATTCAAGGAAAGCAGTAATATAAACTTGAGAAATACATCCAGGAACCTTATTTCCCGGTATTTTTTGTTCTTCTGGAAATTGTTGGAGACGTTGTCCATACCAAATTAACTGTTCATAGCGTTGTTTGGGTTCTTTAGCCCTTTTAAAGCGCTGGACAATTTTAGTAAGAGCTGGTGGTAAGAAGTCTTTACTCGGAGACATAACAAAACAAGATAATTGGCAATATTATATTGAGTTTAAATTATTCGTGGGTGAATTGTAACTTTAATTAGGAGTAAAACTTATATAAGGTTTATGCAAAAAATAGTCTGATCATCAACATATAGGAACTTTAGGCTGTTTGATCTATTTTAAAATATTAAAATTAAGTGCTATGTCAATTAGTTATGATAACTATATTACTTCAATCATTTTCCAATTTTTGTTTTCAGAACAACATATAAACTCATCAAGTACGATAAATAAATATTAAATATTGATGCACACATGTACTTTATATTGATAATCTCTGGTACAAAGTAATTATTAGTATTTACCATCAGACACTAGGTTTTAGGAGTATATGTGGTGTTGATATTATCCACACTAGTAACTACGGCAACCACACCTCTACCATGGGGTCAAACCACTGGTATAATAATGGTTGTGTGTAATATAATTGCTATTGCTATTGCCAAATTGACTGTCCAGTATCCCAGTTCAGGTCCTGCTTTACCGTTTTCTCAATTTTTTGGCGGGATGGGTTTACCAGGATTATTAGCAACTACATCTTTAGGCCATATTTTAGGAGCAGGTGTAATCTTAGGACTACATGGCATTGGTAAAATTTAGTGGTCTAATGAATTTAAAAGAGTTCCATAATTATTTTGAACTCTTAAATGGGCTAGGGTTTTTCTTTGGCTCATTTTTGTTTTCCTTTTTAAGGAAAACAGTATAGCAAGATATTCATTGTTACTTCAAATTTTCCAGAGAGTGAATTTTAACGGTTAGTATATAGCAAGTTCATATGAAGTCTAAATCTCTCGGATTTTTTGGACTATCTTTTAGAGAGTATTAGGCTAATCGCTCGGTGGGTTATAGTAGGATAAATAAAATTATTTTATGTTTTTGTCAATAACTCTATAGTTTTGGAATAATTGCTTACAAGTAATACACCAAGCATAAGCACGCCATATTACCCAATATTTTTAGCTTATGTAAAGCAGTTAGTTTGGTTAGATATTAAAACTAATTGAATAATTTAATAAAAAAATTATTCCCTATGGTAAGAGAAGTACTTCCTTAAGATCATCATCCACCTAAATATTTTCTACTGTGATCATTTAAATAGTGTAATAAATAGTTTTGGAAGTTTTAAGCCTACAGAATCATCTATAAATCAGAATTTAGGTTTTGATTTATAGAGAGTTTTTAGTTGATACCCACCATGTTGACCCCCTTAGGAGCGAAGACAATATCACATTTATAGATCACTAAATTATAGACTTTGTACTCACTCTTATCTGTTTGATTTTTAAAATTTGTATAGCTGATAAATCCTCATAGTGATTCACTCAGGCGGGTAGACTTTATTCATATTACTAATGGCATTACTCTCTACTAGTTATTTACTTTTTATACTGATAGAGCTTTTCTATGAGTTATCTGATATTTCCAATAAACTCTTATCTTTACCAGGTAGTTTTTGTCGAAAGTACTCTTCCATAATTTGTAAAATCATAGGACCGGCAACATTACTACCACTACCACCAGCATGTTCAGCAAAAGCAACTACTACTATTTCTGGCTTATCAGCCGGGGCATAAGCACCAAACCAAGCATGGTTTTGTTTAACTTTGCCTTTCCATGCTTCTGCAGTACCGCTTTTACCGGCAATTGGTGGAACTGTAGGCCTATTAAGTCCTTTACCAGTACCCTCTGTAATTACCATACGAAGACTATCTTGCAAGATCTTCAGTGTAGTTCGTTTCATCTTAATTTCTTGATAATGGTTTGTAACTTTATTATTAATATCAATCAGGTGTGGCTGTACGATGTTCCCTCCATTAGCAGGTACGGAAAACATTACTGCTACCTGTAAAGGTGTAGTTAATAATGCTCCTTGCCCAATAGATATATTAATCGAATCACCTACAGTCCAAGACATTTTCCATTTTCTTCTCTTCCAATATTTATCAGGAACCAAGCCTTTTGATTCTCCACTTAAATCAATTCCTGTAGGTTTACCAAAACCAAATTTTTGAGCCCAATCAATTAAAGTTTGACCTCCTATAATTTGGGCAATTTGATAGAAAAAGGTATCACTACTCATTGCTATTGCCTTACTAAAACCTATTGCTCCAAATCCCATACGGTTCCACTCCCTAAAGTTAGTCCCATCAATAGTTAGAGAAGGATAGGTTTGTAGAATAGTCTTGGGGGAAAATTTCCCTGATTCCAAGGCAGCAACGGTAGTGACTATTTTAAAAGTACTAGCGGGTGGAAAGGAACTAAGAGCACGATTTACCAAGGGATGAGATTTACCAGACAGTATATTTTGCAGTGCTTTAGGTGAAGGTCTTTGCTCAGAAAAAATATTGGGTTCAAAGGTTGGATGAGATACCAGTGCCAGAATAGCCCCATTATTGGGATTCATAACAACTACCGCCCCATTATAACCATTTAGAGCTTTATCTGCCGATCTCTGAATATCCAAATTCAGGGTTAATTTAATATTCCTGCCTGATTTTGCCTGCTTTTCTCCCAATACTCTAATTGGTCTACCTCTATGGTCAACTTCAACTTGTTGGCCACCCCATTCCCCCCTTAAAATCTTTTCATAGGTTTTTTCTATACCTTGTTGACCAATGACATCCCCTAGACGATAACCATCTTTTTTCTTTTTTGCTAGTTGCTCAGCTGTCAGTTCTCTTGTATATCCAATTACGTGAGCAATATATTTACCATGAGGGTAGTAACGTACTGCTTCTGCATGAATCTCTACGTCTTGCAGTTCGTTTTCATACTCTTTTAAAGCAGTTATTTGCTCTAGGTTTAAATTGCGAGCAATTCTCACTAATGTTTCAACATTGTAACCCTTTTCCTGCAATACTTCTTCTATTTCTTTTTGAGGAATTTTAAGAATTTGGGAAAGTAAGGGGCCAACTTTAGACCATGTTGGCCTAGTATGGGCCATAGGCCATACATATGCAGAATGGGGATAACGGGTAGTTGCCAGTAGTTTACCATTTCTATCAAAAATATTACCTCTCTCTGGTTGCTTCAGGATTGTTCTTACCCTATTTGCTTCGGCTCTTTTCCTATAATTAGAACCTTCTACCAACTGTAGAAATGCTAACCTAGAGGCTATAATTCCCATAATGAGTAATGTGAATATAAGAAAAAATACAGCTTGAGGTTTTTTACCTACTGTTCGCGTAATTTTATTTACACTCAAATTAGGGAATTCTAATAAAGCCATAAGACAAAATTCAACTTTTTCATTAGATATTGTATATAAGTGTATATATGATTTACTTCATAAGACTAACTAGAATTGAAGTATAAACTTTTAGGAAACTGTATCCTTTATAAGTTATAATTAATTGATTAACTGATTTATTTAAGATACCTCAGTAGGATCATAACTAACGTAATAAAAGTTGGGAAAAATAAAAATATTGGGGTTTATAAAATTGTGGACATGATCTAATCAACTCATTATGATTGTGGCTTTGTTTTCTCATTAGCCATCAAAATATTAGAACATAATTAGTTTATAAGTACTTTGAGGCTGAATCATATATCATGTGTTTGAATTCTCTCACTAGAGACCTATGATACATGGTATTAATGCCATATGATTTCAGCAGAAGGCTGATGTAGGCAATTATTCGAAGTCAACCCAGAGTAATAATTCTGCCTGATATAAAGTTGATAAATGCTATATATCAAACTAAATACTATGTATTAGATAAAACTTTTGGCTTATTTGTAATGTGTCAGAGATTATTCAAAGACTATGGTTTCTGATGCAAAATATAAGAGGTTTTGATACTTTCCTGTATTTTGTATTTAATAACAGATTAATTGGTATAAATCCTTAAACCTAATGTATTTTTCAAATATCCTCCAAAATCTAGTCTGAGAGTCATTTACTAGACTTGAATTAACTAGCGTAAAAATCATAGTCAAATATAATGCAATATTATTAATCTTTTAAATAACCAGATACAGATATAACTGCATCATACATCTTGAGAAATTAGGATATTCTATGGGGATCAATTAATGGGGTCATAAGCTAACTATTAGTCAAATGATAGTATATCCAAAAATCATAATTCAGTATAGACAACGAATTGCTTCTAAAAGAATCTTAGCCTTATTTATTCTTTATTCATATTCTTTTCCGGGTTCGGAATCTGTAACTATCTCTGTATTATATTACACACTACCATAGTTCTAATTGCTATAGCACTATTTAACTGACCTTCGAAATCATAGTATCTATAAACCCCAAAATATAAACCACGGCGATATGACTCTAACTCGTGAATTATTTCTATGGCACAAACTTTGGATACACAACTGCTGACTGTATCTGCAGGAAAATTAAGTTTTGAGGAAATCCCAGGCTGTTTTATGTGGAGCTAGCTTACCAAACACGTTACTAACAATATGCATAACATGCGAATAACCTTATACAACCATCAGTTCATTTACTGTGATGTTTCTACTAGAACATATCTTACCTAAATCATTTTGCCCCAAGTCCACTAATATAATATGTTAGGCAGTTTCTTTGGGGTCTTGAAGTAAATTTTCTGCCAATGATTTGTCTTCTTAAGAAATTTTACTCCAAGGACGAGTTACTGCGTTAGGGTGAACAGTTGCAACCATATTGTTTCATCTAATTTGGCTTTCACCACAACCTCCTGACTGGAACCAACAATTTGCTATTCGGGGAAGCGGAAATAAGCCATGTAAGTAGAAGGATTAATTTATCCAAGTAAGTAGTAAAGGGATCCCCTCTGAATTAGGTTGATAACTTTTAAGAGATGACTACTTGAAAAATGTACCTGGCTTTTATGTATTCTGTAGCCTTATTCACGCTTTTGCAAAATAATTCTCGAGTAAAGCTACTCTGATTTTATTTTATTATCTGACGGTTTCTAAATGAGGGTAGTTTTGTAAGATGAAAGGGGCAAAGACAACCTACTTATCATAAAAATAACCTATTCATTATAAGAAATCACCTAAATTTTGTGTTTTACCTGATCAAAAACCATCAGGAATATGATCTGGAGGATAAATTGGTACTTGTGGTTCAATCCAATTAATTCATTACATAAGCTCAAAAAACAAATAACCTAATAATTCCTAGGAGTAGTTAGGTCAACTTTACTTGTTTAGGAGCTCTAATATAGATAGGTATTCAAAATTGTAAATGGATAACCCTCAAAATTTTTTTGAGAAATATTACGGTAGGTTTGGATAGCACAGCACAGTAATTCCCTGTTTTTTGTCCTTGGAATTTTTCACATTGTATTGACAAAATCCATAAGGCATTACAACTAAGTAGACTATAATGTCCGTTTTCTCCATCTTATACCGATTCCAATAAATACTGTAGGATTTTCCTGCACATACTTTATATGAGGCAGATACAGGTGGATCTAAGATCTAAATCTGCAATATTCTTGATACATAGGAATGAAATTAACTTGTTAAGCTAAATTAGAAAACTCGGAAAAATTATGGGAAAGAGAAATCATAAGAATTTATTTATTTTTTGTAAACTCACCTAGAATAACTTGTCGAAGATAAATAATAATTCCAGCCAATTCTTAGCAATTTTTTTGAAATGTTACAAGAAGAATATAAGGCTCATTGCCTGGATAATGCAGAGTTCACTGAAGAATGATAAAAAGATTTTTAGCTTACATTAATATTTATTTTCTTGTTTTTATTCCTAAAAAAATTACCCTGAGGCAATTCACTAATAACAATAATAATATTATTATTGTTATTTAACAAAGCCTATTTTTCAAATATGGACAGATAAAGGAATAAGAGAAAAGATGTAAATACCCAATTTGGATAAAGCTTTTCATATATTTTGGGAATCATAGCAACAGGATATCTATGAAAACCATTTAGTATATTGATTTAAAGCACCAAGATAGTAAAAGCACCAAGATAGATATAATTTCTTGGTGCCAGAAAATAAATCAAACTGGGTTACAGTTCATAGTTAAAATTGAGACTATACACTAAGCATCATGAGTCGCTCTACCACTGAACTTAATTTGTGATGGGTTTGGGTTACTACCAATATTACGAGGTACGAAACGTACCTTTTCACGCCTTTGGTTTACCTTCTCGGGAAAGACACCATCAGCGGGGTGAATTAAAGTGTCAGAGCCACGTGAAACTCTATAAACTTTATAGTCGTTGATTTTCAATTTACGTAGTTGTGTACCTAAAGCCAAACCTTGCTCTTTACGAGCAAGGTAAAGTAAATTTTCTCCTTTATGCATAACAGCAGCTCCACCAGTAGGCATCTCAAAAACCTTCTCTTCCTTACCGGTCCAAGTAACTGCATACTTTTCCTCATCTTCAGCAGCTTTTAGCAAACCGCCAGTGCTACCACCAAACAAGGGAGTTTCTCCAGAAAGTGTCATAACTGTTCACTAGAACGTTTTTACGGCATACTAACATTGCATACCATCTAATGTTGTGTTCATGTCATAGTCTGTAATAGTTTGCAGTATTTCTCGAAGCAACTATTAACTTCAACTCTACATCTCCAATCTTTAATTTCTTTATCTCCCCTTACAGCCAAACCATAGGAATAGTAAAATAAAACTGGCTACCTTGATTCTTTCCTGCTGATTCAGCCCAAATATCTCCACCCCAGTTATTCACTATCTGACGACATATTCCCAGCCCTAAGCCTGTACCACCGACTGTACGCCTTAAAGCGCCCTCTTCTTGGTAGAACAGTTCGAAAACTGTTTCTAAACGGTTAGGTTCAATTCCCCTGCCTGTGTCTGTAACACAAACTTGTATCATTTGACTACCATTTTTATGAGCATTGATTGTTATTGCTCCTGTAACTGGGGTGAATTTGCAGCTGTTATCTACTAACTTTGCAAGTACTTCTACTAGCCAATCACCATCAGCCTTCACCAGAGGTAATTGAGGTGGAATTTCTGTGGCGATGGAGGGTAGTTTTCCACTACCAGCACGGGTGGATACCTGACTGAGAGCTAAATCAATACATTCTTGCAAATTCAGAGGTTCTGGATGCCATTCGACTTTACCACTTTCCAAGTTAGAAAGGGTTAGGAAATCTTGAATTAATTTCCGCATTCTTTCCGAGTCTTCTAACGCCGTACTTATCATTATCTGTTGTAATTCGGGAGGCATCTCTGGACCACTGGCAAGACTTTCCAAGCAAACTCGAATAGTGGATAAGGGTGTACGTAATTCATGGCCGGTAATAGCAATTAAGTTACTGCGAGTCCGATCAAGAGCTTCTAATTGGTGATTTAGTTTTTCCAGGTTAGCATAGGCTTCTGCTTGAATTAAAGCTGCTCCAACAGAAGTTGCGATTGATTGAACTAAATCTAACTCTCCTGAGTACCATTCACGGGGTTTCTTATTGCAGTAATGTAATTCCACAACCCCTAGCAGTCTTCCCTGATATAGTACTGGTTCCATTAACCAAGAGCGAATACCAAATTTTTTGATTATATACCTCAGTACTTTAGATTTTTTTATTCGAGGATCATGAATGGTATCAACTATATAAACCCCTTCTTCTGTCTTGACTATCTCCTCAAATAGGGGATTATTTGCTAGTTTCCAGGGTTGATAAGATGCGGGTAAGATGCCAGGCATTAGGAATTCTTGTTCGATTATTACTTGGCTATCATGTTCTTGAGAGCAATAAATTAAACACCTACAAGCTTCCAAATTTTTTCCTAATTCCCTAGCTGCAATTTTCAGAATTTCTTCTGGCTTTAAAGACCGTCTAATTGTACTACTTATAGAATTCACCAAGCGTTCTTTACGTGTTTGTGCTGATAGGGAACGATATGCCTTATGTAATTTGTACTGACTAGCCTGTAAATAAGCAATTAAACGCTGAACAAAAGGATCTGTGTCAATATCATAAACAAATTCACTTTTATTTTGTTCTGACATATCACGTTCTAATCTGCCAATCCCGAATCTCTGCCTTGTTTTTTCTATTTTCCCTAATAGTTCTGGTCTATACAACAAAATCCTATCCAAAAGTAACTCTGCCGCTTTTAGGCTTACTCCCCTATCTGCTGTCCAAATACCCTCAAATCTTCTGGCTGCATCAGCATCCATGCTTGGAGTTAAATGTCTTTGGTGTTGATATTTAGCAATCGAACCCAGGCATTCCCTACAAATTAAACAAGTTGTATAATTCCGGGCCAGTACTAACAAATGCCATTCTTGAGCTAAGGCGTCATCTGGTTCAAAAGGAACTTTCTCATAATAGTCAGAGCCGTCAAAAAAATCTGTTTCTGGAGCAGATAACACATAAATATGATTGCTTTTTCGTGCTAAACGCTCGTAACGGTGTGCTTCTTGACGGTAAAAACGCTCCCTTTGAAAGTTCGCTATTATCAATGGCTGCTCTAAAGTTGCTGCTAAAACTTGATCTTCCATTGCATGAGAGAGAGCTGTAAGGGAAGCCTTGAAATATAGCTGGGGTCGCAGGTGGGGTAAGACCTGTAGCAGTCCAGTCAACACAGAAATAGAAATGCTCATGAATATTTTTCAAGAGAGCCAGAGTATGCAAAAAATCTTTATCACAGCTGCATTGTACAAATTACAATGCCCGGTTAAGTCAGTTTAAATGTTGCAATATGTAAAGAATATTGAACAACCGACCTGAAAAATTATGATGCAAAAATGCAAAACCATAGTTTTTAACTGTGTCTATTTTATTCCCTTAAAACTACCTATTGTTTACTAGTATTTTTACTTTCCTGGCATATGTATTTTATTGCAACGGTTTATCTACTTAATTTATCCTTGTATTTTATATACAGGTATTTTGGGGAAATTCTCCGTGATAAATTATCCCAAATTTTGCAAATAGAAGGTTACTATATCTGCCATGCGAATTTCCTCGAACTACTATCCTCTGAAATTTTTTAGTATATTAGGGAGGAATCATCTGCTACTTGAATAGGATATTTTTGTTAGAAGATGGTGGTAGTAATTCTAATGAAAATCATGGCCCTATAATACTTTTTAAATTAGCTTGTTCAATTAGCATAAGTAAATATACCCTATGACACTTCTGGTTACAGAACACATAAGATTATTTTCTGTGCTTATCTGACCTCTTCTAAAAATTTATGGGTATGGGACTCAGAATATTTTGAGCAGCTCAATTAGTTAGAACTCCCATTCCACTAAGCATTTCAAAAAATATCAGGATGATTTTCTTGAATCAGTTTTTTGGAGCTGTTTAATAAGAACTATAAGAATTTTAAGTGGTTAACTCTTATAGCCAAGTAACTCAAAATAAAAACTAATTCTTCCCAAATACCATCAAATGCTTTACAAAGGGTCTATTTTTTCAGTCTTAATGCTAGCCTAAAAAACTATCATGTGGTGATAGCTGATTGATACAATTAAGTGTATTAGGTAACAATATAATATCTAATATATGGTAACAATAAAAGTTAAGTACGGAACAGAGTCTATCAATCTGGATTATCTTAATCACATCAATATGTGAAGTATCTATTTGCTCCAGGAGAAATGATAATTTTTATGGTGCTTATAAGCCAATATTCATATCCCTTAGCTTAGAATATAATTTCTGATTAAAAATATATCTTCTAATTTCCTCAAACTTTCTAGGGGCTATTTATACAGTGATAGAATTTTTATATCATGACTATAACTAATGCAATCAATATTTTTAGCCTATTGCTGATTCTAAAGATGTCTAGAATATAAGGTCACTCAATATTGACATGTATCAAGAACCTTAAGCAGTACAAGTGCTACACGAAAAAAACCTGTGTATTATTCCTGATAGGAATTTTGTTTTATTTTTATGTTAGTTACGGTATGCATTAAAAAAGTGACCATTACATCTACTTCAAGTTTAAGGTGAAATCCCACCACCTCATTTGTTCGTAAATCTTATTTGATGCTATTCTAAAGTAGTAGTGATTTAATTTATTACCAGTTAGCATTGCAAGTATATCCAAAGTCCCTACTCTCAATTATAGTGAATACCCATCACCCCACAATAGATTTTCAGTTTAGCAAAAGCATTTTCAAGAACTTAAGCATGATTAAATAAGTAATTTTTTTATTTTCACCCTTTAGCTGATTGCCTATCTTTAGACCTTATTATACGATATTAATTAGTATATTTATTACTATGCTGTTATTCAAGTTGAAACTAATAAAAACCTATATAAACATGAATGCCATGTGCTATATTTACTGCTTTTTATTCATGTTTATATAGATTTTTTATAAACTTTTCCTAGATTTATCTTGTTTACAACTAATATAATCTTCCTTACTTTAATTAACTACTAAGAATTTACCAATAAATATAAGTATTTTACTCAAATGATCAAATTCTTGATTGTATAGATATTTAGGAAGTTAAACTCCATAATTCATGGTTTATTTGATCTCATGAAAATATCTAATAAATTATTCTGCACAGTTTAATTTTTGCTCTGATAATATTATCTCCTTTTACCTGAATGAAGAATATTTAATGTCACTTATTATTTATGTTATTTATAAATTCGGAAATAAATCTAAGTAATAATTATAATTATATGGAAGTTCTTGTAAGTTAAATGCTAAGTGAAACTTGGCACATAACAGAATATAAAAATTTGAATGGAGTATATGCATAACTAAGGTCTATATATTTTGTAGAAAGTAACTTAACGTTCAATAAAATATACTATTTAGTAGTATATAAGATTGGTATTCAGGTTTCCTCATAGAGTTTTAAAGACTTCTAGAATAAGTTCATTAATTGCCTACATTAAGTGCTCTTATTCTAATTCCTGCTTTATATCTAGCATTGTATTATATGGCTATTAAACTTTTATTGTAATTTATATTATAGCAATATCATAATATTAGTTGATTACCTAGATATCAGGATAAAGTATTAAATTAATTGTTTAAAAAAATAATATTGTATAGAATAATATGTTCTATAATTAGGTATACCAAATTATCTATAAAGAACTCAAGCCTAAAATTTAAGCAATTTATATGAGGGAGTCTACACATCTAAATTTAATATTTGCTCAGATGATTTGTAGCAAAAAAATTGGCCACAAATGCTCTCTTAGGAAAATATCTGTATTTTTATCAATAAATTAGTGCTATATTACAGCATTCTATTAATAACTATCAATACAATACTTATATACTAGATGAGTATATAAGTATTGTATTTTGAATTTCTACCCATAAATTATATATAAAATAAATTGAAATTGCAAAGTAATAAGAATAGATAACATATGTATTTTAGATATTTTATAAAATAATAAGTGAGAGAGCATTAGGCGGTAATTAATTGATAGGAAGGCTATATTCATAGAATTCATAATCCGGAATAACTTTATTATTAATTTTGATATAAGAGTTAAGTAATACTAGGCATATAATAGTCAATTTATTGGGGGGATTATTTAGCATCATTAAAATATGATTTGCACTCTCATATCAACTAGAAACACTTGTCAATAATACGTATATGAAAAATTATAGAATTAAATTAAAATATTATAATAGAGAATGAATACTAAACTACACATCAGCATTAATTCGTATATTTAAATCTAGAAAATTAGAAATAAATAACCATAATATACTTATGGCTATAATAACAGCTGACAAAAAAATCCAGCATCTAATTTAGAAAATATACTAAAATAATTAGTCAAATTACTATTACTAGTATTACTGATATCAATTTGGGAAAAGTTTTTGTTCTAATCACTTCTGATGAATATCATAAGCAACATTTATTGGAGATATGGTTAGAATAGTGCTTAGGAGCGCAGATATGGTTAATAACACATTTCTACTATTGCTAGTCAATAAACTAAATACTGTAGAATGAAATATATAAAATATTGAAGGGTATAATATTATCTTTCAATTTGAAGAAAATTCAATGCTGCTATTTTGTAATTAATAATTAGATTTAGCAATAGTTATGATAGAGTCATAGACTCTTATTAATATAATTAAAAATTATATTAATAAATAAGTTAAAATATGATCTAAGATATGAATATAGAGCCATACTTTCTGTCTTATCAAAGCCAAAGTTTTTCTCTATTGGGCTAAATTATTATAGTTATTAAAGACTAAAAAATCATGAGTTACTATTGGCTATATGGGAATAATTTCTAATACTAGACTAGTTATAAATCAAGAGTTACTAGTATGCGGAGTAGAGAACTGAATATATTAAGTATTATATTTGTATGCTTTTAAGCAAGATAAAAACTTATATTATGCAAATATATAGAATGAATTCATTGTATACTTTTCTAAGTAAGATATTAAGCCAAATGT
>NZ_CAIY01000089.1 GCF_000350105.1 Richelia intracellularis HH01 | reverse complement strand
ACCTATTAATTATCATTATCTTCATAGCTTATACTAATTAAACTTCAATACATTAAAAACTCAAAACTGCTATATAAATTATGATTTAAATCATCGCATTTCTAATCTTTATCCTATTAATTTGTAAATATTAGGCAAACATTATTCCTAGGATTTATAAATTAAATTAGCAAATCTATTCAGTCTTATTTACTAACTTTTCACTAGTAATTTTATCTAGAGTTAATTACTATAATCTCTCCAGACAAACTAGGGAAATGACAAATTAACAGTGGTAGGTAGTCAAAAAGAAGTATTAATATCCTTGAAAAATAATAAATTTTCCATAAAGTACATTATTTGTAAGGTTAATAAGTCTAGATTGCAGGCGAAAAATGAAAAAACTAAGCTGGTTATACACTTTCAATTCTTATAAAACCATCAAAACCTTGGATTTGTAAGACTTCAAGATCAATATAGAAAATAGATAACTAAAATTTATGGTGTTCACTCCCACTATAATGGTAAATTTGCAAAGGGCTATTTTCACTGTGGTTTTGATTATACTAGAGTATCTAGTCCAGTTTACTAGTAATTGCACCAGTTACTGTTCGAACCAAGTAGTCTTGCTGGGGAAAGTATCTCCAGAGTTTCAGGTCACAGCAACAACTATTGACATAGATCATATCCAAAGAGCAGTAGTATTTTCATAGAACTGGGCTATATTGACGTTAAATAGGGTGATATGGTCAAAGCTAGTTTTTAATGAATTGGCATAATTGGTTTTATCAGGGCTTATACTATTCACCATTTTCCCAGAGCTTCTATGTTAATAATAAGGCTATAAACCCTATGCCATAGGTTTATAAGAGCAAATAGTAAATAATAGGTTTTTGTTTATTATTTGCAGATAATAAATTCGATTAGTATACTTCTTACCTCACTTGGGTGGTAAACAGATGGATATTATGAATATAGAAAAAATTGTTGGACAAGCTCTCCAGGACGGCTATCTAACCCCAACAATGGAGGCAGAAGTTGGACGCATTTGCGACTATGCTTCGGAACTATCCATAGAAGAATACATGTCTCTAGATAGACTTATGGGAGCATTATTAACTGGTGAAGTGGTAGCTATTCCTAGAAAACAGTTCATTAATGTTATGGAAGAGTTAGTGGTGACTGAAGCAACCGCCAGAGTGGCAGAGATTGAAGCCACTAGTGAAACTACTTTAGATTTAGGAGATATCGCGGCTTATGCTCTAAATCGACTACCCCCTTTGTATGCTACTACTGAAGAGGGTGCAACTTATCAACGTCAAAAAGCTAAAGATGAACTGAGCGATCTAATTAACAAGCACGTTGGGGAAGCTATTTCCTGTCATCTGGAACGTCCAGAATTCTTCCCAGAACGTCAGGCACTGGGTAAAAATACAGGTAATGAAGTATTACTACAAGTTAGTTCTCTTCTCCAGGCCTATGCCCCCAACTTTGAGCAAAAATCCCAATAGGTATAAGAGTAGTACTTGAATATTGTGATTTTCTTGCTTGAAGGCTTTTTAATTACACATAATCTTAATGATATTAATATCATAATTAATTAGTCTTTTATGAAAGAATAGAAGCATAACTTCTTAATGTACTAATTATTACTTACATGAGATTTTGACTGTAATTGGATATATTCTGAAGAAAAATATGTTAGGGTACAAAACCCTTTTTGAGGGTATAGGAAGCATCCAAAAATTTTCTAAATCGACATTGTTGTCTGAAAATCTCATTATGCTTTATTAATCTTTACAAAGATAGTTTGTTTATCTTAATAAAAAGTAAAATATAATCCTGAGAATTTTGAGAATGTAAAGGCTATTTAGTTAGAAAATCTCAATTTTATAGGTTTTTAATTATCTTTATAGATTAGTAGTTTTGCTTGGTTATAGTTATATAGCTGAGCAGTGTTAGATTTCAAATTTAACTTAATATTAGTGATGTAGCCACCTATCATTTTAAACGCATTAGAAAAACTATAATTTCTAAAAACCATATCAAAGGCGCAAATGCAGGATTAATCATCTCATAGGTTGAAAACAGTTAATATCTGAAAGAATACGCTAATAACTTTGCTGAATCAATTTTTCCCTAAGATAAATAAATTAGGTTAGTTAGTCACCACTATACAAAATAGCAATTATATATATTATACTAAAGCTAAATAATAAAATTAAAACTACTTCCCCAGTATTCCCATAATCTAAGAGTATAAGTTAATAAAAAATATCATACCATCATGAAACTAGCAGTATTCCGGGTTGACGGTAAATTCAGCAAAAAAATATACATGAATACTGTACTACTCTTGAACCAAATTAGTGTTTATATGAATATGTAAACTGGCAGAATAATCCTTTTCTAGTCTCAATTCTAATTTTGTTATTATCTTGGGAATACAAAAAATGGGGCAATTAACAGCAACTTTCAAAGAATAAAATGGGACTGGTCTTTTTCCTTTTTGGGACTGCTCCAAATATTTTTGTTTAGTGACATGTTTTACGAGTGTTTCTCTTTCGATAACCCAAGCTATAACTGTGATCGTACAAATAATAACTGCTATTATCTTGCCAAAAACTATTATCCTTAAATAGTACAAAATAGGTAAATAACTTGTTGACTTTATCTTCTGTATGTTTTTTGTGGCGGTATGGGTAGATTATGAATACCCTGCCTGATTTTTAGTAATCTGGTATATAAGCCCTGTGCATTTTGATCTTCTATTAGCCATTGCCCAACTTTCTTGTGTTCTATGGGGGGTTGTTTCTCCGTACAAATAAGTACTCAACAGCTCGAAATAATCAAAGTTTGACTTATCCATAATAACACCTGGTAACCATAGGTATATTCAGTACTGATATTGCCTAATTGCTTATTATTTTGCCAGGCAGAAAAGTCATAAAATCAATAATCAGCATCCATGTTAACAACATTACTTATATTATATGGGTAATATAGCTGAATGGCTGGGAATGGGATAAAACTTCGGAATTCTGTAATAGAATTTATCTAAATTTACTGAGCTCATCTCTAAAATTAATGTTAAAAGAATATTTCCTAAGCAAAAAAGATAAAATAAAAAACTATATATCTAAATAAGTTTTTAGTTGGCTTTGAAGTCTACTTCTAGCCCTAGCTATCCTTGATTTGACTGTCCCGAGGGAAACACCAGTAATTTCAGCAATTTCTTCATATGCTAGGCATTCTATTTCCCTAAGAACGATTGTAGTCCGGAAGACTTCTGGCAAGCCAATAATTGCTTCTCTCAATTGTTCATAAAATTCTCTGGTATTTAAAGCTTCTTCTGGACCCGGAGTATTGCCTACTATTTCCCAATATGTTTCTCTATTATCTACTACTCGGGGAATATCTAAAGATAAAAGAGTAACTAATCGGTTACGTTTACGTAATTCATCGTAGAAAAGATTTGTGGCAATCCGGCTTAGCCAACTCCTAAATTTAGCAGGTTCTTGTAATTGATTAATATTTCGATATACACGAATCCATACTTCTTGGTTCAGATCTGCCCTATCTAACCAATCTGGAGCAAGATGATATAATACCCGATCAACCTGAGATTGGTAACGGTGCAAAAGCTCTGCAAATAAAGCACGATCTGGCCTAAATCCTGCTTTACAACACAAAATAAGATCATGGTTGGAAAGTTTTTCAATTTGTAATGAGCTTTCCGGGAACCTGATATCAAATGTCGACCAGGATACAGTAATAGATTGATTCATAGATCATACTGACTTCGAAATATACTTTTGTCATTAGACATCTTAATTACTGATAAGTTACTTATAGAAGTGACGGATCCTTGACTGTAACACTTAATCATATTTTTATCCTCATAATTTAGATTCCTATTTTGGAATATATCACTTTTATGAAGGTTTCATTATCTAAGCAATAATTGAGTGTCCACTTAGTAGGCTTATGTTAGTAATTCTTTGTCCATAAAGTAATTATAAATTTATACTCATTATTTTCAGGCAATTTATATAAATTATTAACTAGATCTGCGAAAATTAATCATGGTTTTGGATAAGCTTTATTAAGCTATTCTAAACTCAAAATTACATGTGACAATATTAAAGCTATTTTCTTCATTATCTTTATAATGTTCTACTCAAATAGAATATTAAATTTTGATTTCAAGCTCTAACTTTTACATTAAAATTATAGAATTTTGAAATTATCTGAAAAATATTATGATCTTGATAATTCTCACCTATTAATTTTATGATTCAGCTTAATCTTATATTTATTTAGGATAAAAATTTTAATCAATTCCCTAAAATATTAAGTGATGTTTATCGTTGCTCTCCAGTAAATTAAAAATGCTTTAAAAAAATGCTTTATATTAGCTTCTCATTTAAAGGAAATAATTCAAATTTACTACCAAATGGAGATTTGCCAGCATTAAATAACTATTATGATCATAATAGGGAATCTTATTTTCATAATCACTTATAAAAATAAACCCGTAAATCAAATTTGGGTTAGGTAAATATAATAGTAAATGATAAGCTGCTATAAGCTTTTAAGGTTTTTAAAATAATGTTTTTTAAAATTGAAAATATCACAGTATATCATCTTTAGTAAAAATTATAGGAAATGCTTGATTTTTCAAATCTCTTCCCAATAATTTTT
Organism: Richelia intracellularis HH01; assembly: GCF_000350105.1. Classification (GTDB taxonomy): domain Bacteria; phylum Cyanobacteriota; class Cyanobacteriia; order Cyanobacteriales; family Nostocaceae; genus Richelia; species Richelia intracellularis. The sequence goes on along the minus strand of NZ_CAIY01000089.1, from coordinate 2,682 downwards.
TTATAAATGTTTATTCTTTTTTTTAACTATATTTTAGAATAATCTATACTTCCATAGAAAGATTAACCCTTAGCCTCGTATAAATTAAGCGAGAATATATTTTAGTCTGAATACCCAGTAAAAAGATAAAGATCATCTTGATTAATATTTTTAGACTTTCCAAAATAGTAGACCATATCAATTTCATTATTAATTTACATATCTTATTTTCAAATGCATTTTATAACTTTTACCACTATTTTTTTTATTACCCAAAAATTACTGATAATTATTTTATTACTTATTAGATTACATAGTATTGAAAACAATTATCTAGTTATTTGTTGATCGTATAGAAAGTAGCATATTATACATTTGCTTGTAACTTATTCTGATTAGAATTCATAATCAACCTTAGTTTTATGAGAAAACGGTAAAAATTTTGTAAATTTCTAGTGATATAAGCCCAAAAATCTATAAAAAAGTTACTGTATAAAAGTTTTTATAGAAAATGGTGTAAAATAAGCCGACTAACCAATAGGCAAAGTTAACTATTTAGTACTCTAAGTACTGAGTGATTTAAATGGGTGTAAATAATAATAAAGATTGATGGTAAGAAGTCAAGTTATAACAACAACCTTTATTTGTTTTTGTCTCTCAACGGCTGCCTGGATTTTAAGTTCACATTGGCGGATTAATAACTCTATGAAAGCTGATGCTCATTCTCAAACGATAATGAGTAATAAGGGTAAAATCCCCCAGGTAAAGCCACAACCTCAACCCTCGAAAAAGCTTAATATACAGGTAATTGGTAAACAATATCGACATCAGAGCTTTCAGAAAAATAGCTCTCACGTTATTGTCGATTTAAGTGACCGCCGGGCGTATGTTTACCAACAAAAAACAGTCATTGCTAGCTATCCTATTGGTATTGGAAAAAAGGGATGGGAAACACCTACAGGAACATTCAAAATTATGCATATGCAATATAATCCTGCATGGAAACATCCGATTACAGGCCAAGTTTTTCCTTCTGGACCAAGAAGCCCTTTAGGAGTAAGATGGATTGGTTTTTGGACAGATGGGCACAGTCATATAGGATTTCATGGAACCCCAAATAATCATGTGGTAGGAAACCCAGTTTCTCATGGGTGTTTAAGAATGCGCAATGGTGATGTGGCCTCCTTGTACAGCAAGGTTCATGTGGGGATGCGAATAGAAGTAATTCAATAGTGAAAACCTACTTTCACCAAATTAATATATTGAAACCAGTTAGGGTAACTGTAAATTCATTTACTGAGTAAAGTATAGCACTCTCTCTATCCTTGAATAAATGTATATAATAATGTCAGGATTATAATAGTATTCTGAATATAAAAGTCAAATGAATTGCAGCTTAATATCAAGTTTAATACTTTATTGGGAGTAAGAAAAAACTAAAACCCGATGATTGATTAGATATCTTCGAAGAAATTATAGTAGTAATAGGAAATATGATACTATTCGAAATAAATTATTCTGAGTTATTACCATAAATAATATAATAATACTTTCTGATATATAGCAGTATGGTTATGCTAATTTATATGTATCTTACATAATTAATTCAATAAATAGAAAAAGAATTAAGGTATAAATATCTTCCCCGATCTAGATATTGATAATTATCAGATAATATTGCAAACATGGACAAAAATTTTCAGAAGTATAAATAAACTATTGTTAAGATAAGGAACGATTAAAGAAGCCTATCAGGGCTTTTAATCTGTGCATTATTGAGCATTAATTTAGATATTTATACATATCATCACTTGATGTTGAAAGATGAATTAGCTTCATCAAATAATAAAGAGAATGAATTTTATTTTTGTATTAATTTAAGATAATTATCTTGAGTCAATACAACTATTTCTTATCTGGTATTGTTAAGAAAAATATTAAATAATTTTTAAGATTAATGTATTCATTAAAACTTCTCAGATAGCCATTTTCGTTATTATCTTGCTGATAAAATTCATTCATAAGAGAAAATAATAAAAAATCGGATTGTTGATTCTCTCTATGAAACCTTTGCCAGAGCTCAAAATATTTCATAATGAGGAATACTTATATCTCAGTCAAATAGCTAGAATATAATGTCTTTGAACTTATGTATTATGATTATTCTGTCTAATATCAGATGAGAATATTTACTATTCAATATTTTACTATCAACAGTATAGTGTGATTAGAAAAAAGTATCAAAATCTATAAACGTTATGCTAATAAAATTTGTAAGAAAATTGGCAATTTTTACTTAATAAATATATTCCTATATACTTACAAATCCTAACTAGTAAAATCTTGAGAATTATTTTTTAAATGTAAAATACTACCATACCTCAATATTAATGGACGAAATGATCTAGTAAACTAGGAAATAATTATTATCTCTAATTAATCAATTGAGTGACATTTATAAATGTCACTTGGGGATTTGATATGAATATGAGAATTATTAGTATATTAATCACTATTAAGTGCTGAAACTATTTAAAATTATCTGTAAAATACACTATATTATGGCATTAATTAAGTTATAATTGCCCCGTTATTTATAAGATAACACAATAATCATAAAAAGCTGCCCTAATATGGTTGTAATAAGCATCAAAGATTTATGAAAAATAAACTATAGCAAAGATAATTTTATGTGTTCTAATT
>NZ_CAIY01000090.1 GCF_000350105.1 Richelia intracellularis HH01 | reverse complement strand
AAAATCTTATTTATCAAAATTAAAAAAATAATAAATCATACTCACTATTATAAGTATAGACATATAGCTCAAGGGCTCTATTATTAATTTATGAAATCAAATAGGTGGAATTTATTACATAATTACTAATTTACTTTATAACTTGATAGATAAACTAAACTATATGATTTGATTGACATCAAAAACTTAGACTAGCTATCAATATATCGACTTTATACAAAAAACTGCAACTTTTTATTTATATAATTACTGAATGCGAAGTTTCTATCATCAGCTAAATTATTAGCTGATGATAGAAACTATGGATATGATACAAATCATACTATTATTGAGTTAGTATATTCAGTATCAATATTTCACTAGCTTTCACTCTAAATTTAGTTAGTCTATGAATAGATAAATACTTCTACAAAAATATTTTTATTATCACTATAATATCTACTGAGATATACTAATATGATCAGCAATTTACTACTTGAATCTTTGCAAATTTGTTTACTAATCTTAAAAAGATTAATATGATTATTAGTTAACTTAAATTGTACAATTTAGTCGTTAGATTTTCATAATCCTAAACTTTCCATAAGATAGTCTTACTGTAAAAATAAAACGCCATGTGAATCAAGTATTAGTATTTACAATTAGATATGTGGTCAGATAGTTCAATATGTATTTTACTATTACAAATT